>JAJZDZ010000058.1 GCA_021851325.1 Pseudomonadota bacterium
CACCTGCCAGGTATTAATGATGCCCAGAACCGCGCCTACTACCGCGATAGCGATCGTGATTACGTCTTTCAGTTCAAAATGCATGGCACCTCTTCATCGATACAACATAACGTCCTTTATGTTACGTGAAGTTTCTCGATACCGGCCCGCTTCCGGAACGGCCGGTGCCTGCCCGATAAACTCTCCCTCTGAAGCACCCGGATCCAACCGGGCTATGACCAGTTCCACACTGGGCCGAATTTGCTCGAAAACGAAAAGGGACAATACTACTAAATACATATAAGAAGAGAGGGGGTGCCCTGGGCCCGTGGCGAGAAACGTCTGGGGAAATAGGCATGAGATTGCGGCTCGCCGTCTCCGCAACATCCTCTCGTCTCATGGCATCGCCAATGATCGCATCCTTGAGCAGAAGATATCGGATGCCGGTCCGGGGCCTCAGCGTGTGGACCCCCACATTCTCACCGAGGCCCGCATTGCGCTCATGCAACGCGGCACCATCGTCTCCAGGCCCGGGACAGGTGGAATGCCCTGGTATCATCTGGCCGTTACTAGGCCGGATATTGTCGATGCGCGCTTTGCTGAACTGTCCGCCATTCACGATGCCGCCCAACATCTCTCCGCTTTGGTCGGCCAGACTCTGGAGATCGCCATCCTTCGATCACTGAAGTCCCAGGCTGAATGCGATTTCATGGGAGACTTTCCCGACCTGGACGATCATGATGATTCCATCCAATACAGCAAAGAGGAACCGCCGGCATCCTTAAGTGGCAGGCGGATCCCGGGCAGGCGGAGACTCGATTTTCTACTGCATCGCTCTGACGGAGGCTACGCGGGCGTCGAGGCCAAGAACGTTCGTCAGTGGTTCTATCCCGACCGTGAGGAAATCCGCGAGCTGTTGCTCAAGTGCTGTGCGCTCGATATCGTCCCGGTCCTGATCGCCAGGCGCATTCACTATTCGACATTTAGCGTGCTCAACCCGTGCGGCGTCATCCTCCATCAGACGTTTAACCAGCTCTACCCGAATTCGGCCCGCGCCCTCGTCCCTCAACTGCGGGACAAGGATCTGCTCGGCTTTCACGACATTCGTATGATCGATGCCCAGGATGCCGCGAAGACCCACGCCCGGCTGGACGCCTTCTTTCAAAGCAGCATTCCAAGCGTGCTTCCACGCGCTCGAACCGCGTTCGATGCCTATAAAGACCTGCTTTCGGCGTATGCCAACGGGGAATACGGGTACACGGAATTTGCTGGTAGGGTGAAGCGGCGGTACCGCGGCGAGCCCGAAGATTTGCCCGAGTTTGAGCCGACGGATTTTGGCGCCCCCGAGGAATGGTAACGGTGGCTCCAAAACCGCCAAAGGCTTCCAGGAACAGCACTCGCAGTGCCGATCTTGGAAGCCCTTGGCGGAGAGGATGGGATTCGGACCCACGGTACCCGAAGGTACGACGGATTATCAATCCGTTGCCTTAAACCACTCAGCCACCTCTGGAGAAAAGCCCGGAAGCTTCTCTCCAGAACCGGCCAGATAAGAGAGTAGCACTAGAGTAGCACTCTTCGCCGGTACCCTTGGTCATCCCCACTCAGTTTGGTCAGCCGGAAACTCGGCGGCGCATGGGGGATGGCACAAGCGCGCATGACGCGTTTTCCCCGCTGCGGAGACAATAACCAGATCATCGTGGTCTCTGGTCTCTTCCCAGGCGATCTCTTTGAGCGCTCTCTGAAGTTGCTCGCGCCTGGTCATGATCTTGCTGGGCTTCAGAAACACCAATCCATAGAAATACATCCCATTCTTGCCCTTGCGCCGAGCGTGGTTCCGGTAGTAGTCAACAAAGTCCTTATTCACGGTGATGATGAGGCAGCCGCGCTTAATCGCCTGATCGATGACGGTGGGATCCTCCTTGCCACGCACGCCAAAATCAGCGGCCACGTACACATGGGCTTTTGGCGGGAAGCAACTTCGAAGGTCGTCCTCGCCGCAGCATTCATCAAGAAATACTCGCTTCTTCGCCATATCGTTCCGTGTATCAGTCCGCATGGACGATTCCTGATGAATCGCCCATGCGGACATGGTTAGAGGGTGAGACCGCGGTACGTATCAGCCCATTCCAAGCGGCTGGTCGTTCCGTTGAAGAAACGGCGGAACGTGTCATAGACCAGACGGCGAACGGCTTTGCCGCGCGATGACTTGATGCCCGCCACGGTGCGCTGATATTCATCCAGGTTCAGTGGATCATCGCCGCCGTTGTCGATCAGGTTGTAGAGGCGCAACAACGCGGCCTCGAGCTGGCCCATGTTGGCATCGCTGCGCAGTTTTCCGCACGCGGCCGCGAAGCTCAGCAGGAACATCCCTCCGTTCGAGAGAATGTACTTGTGCGTCGGATTATCCGCGTACGCGGTCATAATCCGCTTGTGCACGTCCGTCGTGATCTTCCTGAGCGTCTGCACGACATCATTGATGTCCCCGATATCGAACTTGCTGTTGAGCTCGAGGTAATCCTCCTCCTCGAGCAGCTCCTCCGTCTGGTCCTGCTTTTTCACCTGCGGGTTCGCGGTGATGAACGCGCGGGCGGAAATGATCAGGTCGGACGCGCTGAACTGCTCCTTGGGCTTGGATTTTCCGGGCACAGTCTGCGTTTCGTGCCAGATGGGAATGTTGGCGTTGAGTGCCAGCTCGTCAATCAGCGGGCGCTGCATTATCTCCAGCTGCACGTCCAGGCTCATGCGCCGCTGGCCGGTGTTGTAGGTGACCATGTAATGCAGCAGGCCCTCGAGATCAATTTGGAAGAAGATCTCATACCGGATCTCCCTCTTCAGGATCTCTTGCGTGGCCGCCTGCACGTCGCCCGTCGACTCGACCGCGTCCCTGAAGTAATCCCAGGATTCCTTCAGAACGCACCGGTCCTCGACGAGCTTTTCACGCCGGAAGACGAGCAGAATCGCGATCACGTAGCAGTACAGGCGCTGCAGCCCGTCGATCACCGAATAGCGGATATCGGGCTGAGTCAAGGATTGCGCCCGACCACCCTTAACCGAGGTGGACAGCGCCGCGACCTTGGCCTCGGGCATCGCCGCATGCTCGATGAAATCGCGGATAAGGCGCATGTAGATCGGATCCTTCAGATGATCGAAGGGCTGCCGCTGCGCGAAGTTGTCCTGCACCGACACCCGCTGGATATAGGTACCCAAGGGCTCCTGTACGTGCGCGATCTGCCCGCCGGTTTTAGGATCCGGCACAGGCGGAGCGATCGGAGCGATCGCGGAGGGCGGCGCCAGCAGCGCGCCGAACCCCGCCTCCTCCAGTTCATCCTTCAGCTTCAGGATCCTCGCGCGGAGCAGTTCCTGGCGCTCCACACGATTTGGTGCCTTGTAAGTGTTCTTGGGAGGACGTCCGCGCATCTTCTTCTTCTCCATGCTGTCGTCTTCATTCAAGCTGGTTGAGGCGAAGGCAGTGGCGAGAGGTGTGGGCTCACTGCCAAGGTAGGCTGCGGTACTGGTCATAACTTCCGTGCTCATCGATGTGTCCCTTCGAATTTGAATTGCGTTTCGGCGGACATCGTTGGATAATCGGAAGTGGTAAGTAATACCGATTGTCGGGCTCTGCCCGCTTTCAACTAGCCCGCTTCACCCTGCAAGGTGAGCGGGCTAAAATTATGTTCGCATGGCTAGGCTCTTCCGTCAAGAGCCATTTAAATGAAAAAGCCATTTTATTTTTATGAGCCATTTATTTACTGGTATTCGTTTATTTTCAATTATTTACGTGGATTGATGATCATCGAGCGACTCCGGATGGTGCCTACGCCGCCGAATATTCGCGGCTTTCGACTATAAACTACGCCCAGAAAAGCACACCTCTTAATAGAGGCGCTTTCACATGCCTGGCTGGACGGGCCCGGGTCAAACCGGGGTCATGTACTGAGGTTTTGATTACCGTTCCTGTTTTACAACCCTAGTTCCCCGCCCTGCGCGGGCCTTCGAGCCAGTCCTCATGAACGCCGTAAGCGTTTCTGCCAAGTCAGATCTTTGCAGTTCGCATTCCCATACCGTTAAAACAGACCAGCCCAGCAAAGCCAGCTTGGCGCCGTTCGCTTCGTCGCGCGCCTTGTTCCGTGCGATCTTAGGTGTCCAGTAACACTGATTCGATTTGGGAGCGTTTGCCCCGTGCTGGCAGGCGTGGCCATGCCAGAAGCAGCCGTGAACAAAGATCGCCTTTTTGGGGCCAATAAACGCAATATCGGGCTTGCCGGGGATTTCTTGGCGATGAGTTCGGTAGCCTCGGAAGCCTAGATTCCAAAGCAGGTGGCGGATCGCCAATTCTGGACCGGTGTCGCGAGAGCGCACAGCTCGCATAACGCGGCTGCGTTGCTCAGAAGTCTCTGTCATTGCTCATCATTAATTTCTGAACCCTCAGGTAAGCTAGCGAGCGCATCAAGTCGCCTCTCTGCCAGCCAAGCTAGACGCTTTGCTTGCGTCAGGAGTGTACGCCGTAGGCCCCTCTGCACTTGCCGCTCGCTGATCACCTTTGCCAGCAAAGATAATGTTTCAGCTCGTCGAGCGATTCTAGTATCAGGGTGCTGTCGGATTTCGAACACTTCGTCACTGACGACTCTGCCTCGCCAACTCTGTGGGACCGAGTAGCCGTTATCAGGTACTTCAAACGGATCTTTTTCGTTCAAGATGGCGTGAAAGTGCGACTTGTCGATGAGCGTTTTGAAGACGTTCAACTCAAGCCAATTAAGATGCTTCTTCGCTTCCGTCGCTGACGTAGAGAGAGCTTCATATTGGGGCAAAGGCCAGACTTCGATTTCATAAACTTCGAAAGGATCAAGCACCTTCATCGCAACCGCATCAGTGCGTTGGTTCGTTAGATGCCGGCGAATTCTGGTTCTCAACCTCTCGTTGGTCTGTCCTACGTAGATTGGTTCTCCATCGTAATCAAAGAAGGCGTAGACGCCGAACTTGTAATTCCCAACTGGAACCTGGTTGCCAGTGTGGGGGTCGGCAACCAACTGATCAAGGAAGGCTGATAGTTGCCGCCGCAATTCGATTGTCTCGAACGGTGGGGCGAAAGTATTTATCGGAGTTGTCGGCATATTCGCTGTTCTTTCATTACGCCGCGGCCGCGTTGGTCTGTTCTGCAATCGCTCTGGCGACCGGTGTCAGTAGGTGACTGGCAAGATGCGATACGACAGGAACAGCCAGACCATCTCCCGCCAAGTGGTATGCGTCGTTGTAGTTGGAAGGAAGCGCATAGTCATCGGGCAGGCCCATAAGGCGAGCAGCTTCTCGTGGGGATAACAAACGAGTGCGAACCGACCTTCCGCGAACGACAATGATGGTTTGCCGGCTCGATCCTCCTCGCGGGGTTCGTAGACAGCCAGCGACATCATCGAAGCGAACTTCGGCCCTCTGAATTCCTTTGCGCGTACGCTTATAAAGCGCGCCAACCCGCAACTCGCCTGCCTTCTGAGCCGAGCGCACCTTTTCCCGGTTGACCGGCGACATCATTTCCAGAAGAGCCTGCGTCTGCTTAGAAGTATTCCACTGGACGCCAATGGGGTCTTCTTCGATTAGGTCAGAGAAAACAGTCGTTCGTTGCGGTGGAGCGGGAATATTCCACCAAATCCAGCTATCCTGAGCCTTCTTAGACAGCGTGAATTTAACGTCAACAAGACTGCGAGGGTGCCAGAGTGCGCCAGGGTCGAGTCGCATTAGCTCGTCCGGAATAGCCACTCCGGACGCGACAGCGACAATGAACAGGCGAGGGCGTGATTGTGGGAGGAAGTGCACGGCATCCATAACCAGGGGGCCGAACCTGTAATCGGAGCCAGCGAGGGCGCGTGCGATGGCGGCGAAGTCATTCCCATTGTTGGAGGTAATGGCGCCGCGGACATTCTCCAGAACTATGAGCCGCGGAGCTCGGTTCTCTTTCCGGAGTCCTCGTATTAGATCCCAAAACATCCAGAACGTGCCGCTACGCTCCCCTTGGAGCCCTTCTCCATTACCGGCCAGCGATAGATCCTGGCAGGGGAACGATGCCCACGCTAAATCCGCACAGCCTGGGAGATTGCCTGTCTTTACCTGCTTTACGTCTCCAATGAGAAGATCGCCCTTTCCAAAGCGGCGAGTGTATGAAGCCGCTTTCTTCTCATCGTTGTCATTCGCGAAGGTGCAGCGCCAAGCTTCTCCCAAGCCTAGCCGTGCCATGCCGCCGCCAGCGAAGAATTCATAAAAATCGGGCATACAATCCTGTAGGTGATTGCGTGTGTTCAGCGCGATGCTTCGCGTTTCCTAGTGTTGGCGTTCGCATCGCTGACTTGGAACAGATTCCCTTGAAATCCGTTCCAATTTCGATCCGCATACCGCCGCATGAAATCTCTCAGTACAGATGACGCCACCAATCCTTGCCGACGGCAAGCCTGCACAAAGGATTGCCGGAGGTCCTTCTCCACCCGTATTCGAATTCCCGAATCCTTGGCGGCCATCATTGACAAAGTATCACTTGGATACACTTTTGTGTATCCAAAATAGTTCTCATTAAGAAAACATTGAACTAGTGATCCATGCAGGACCAGTTGCCCCATGAGGCAGACAACTCAATTGCCTGCCTTGCTTGCGCCAGCCACCAACGGCCGCAGCTTTTTCTCTGAACCACAGACGGCACTTCCCTTCCCTGGCGAATTGCCATATATTTAGCTAGGGCTATATTCCTATAGTCCTAGCTGCGAAGGTGCTTCACGTGCAGGTTTTGGCGGTTATCGGTCAAAAAGGCGGGAACGGGAAAAGTACGATTGCCCTGGGCTTGGCCGTCGAAGCGGATCTAGCCGGGCGATCCGTGGCCGTGGTCGATCTTGACCCACAGGCCACCGCTGCGAAATGGAGCGACCGGCGCGGCACCGAGACGCCTGCCGTCGTGTCCTGCCAAGTATCGCGGCTCCCCCAGATTCTCGACGTGGCGGCAAAGGGCGGCGCAGACCTTGCAGTGATCGATACGCCGGGCCACAGCACAGACGCCCTAATCGCGGCAGCTAAGGCAGCTGATTTCGTGCTGATGCCCATCCAGCCGCAGCTTTACGACATTGAAACGCTCGACAGTCTCAAAGACGTTCTCATGCTGGCGGGGAGGCCCGCAGCCGCCGTGTTGGTCAACCGTGCGCCGATCCAGGGGCAGCGTCACAGTGAAACGCAAGAAGCCGCTGCAGCTCAAGGGTTCGAGGTTTGCCCTGTTGTGATCTTCGCCCGCGCTGCACATGGCGACGCCGGGAACATCGGCAAAGCCGCCACCGAGTACGATCCGAAGGGAAAGGCGGCGCAGGAAATGGCAAGCCTATATTCCTATATCTCTATAGCCCTAAAGGAAAGGAGCCGCGATGAAGAAAAGCGCATTAGCCGCAGGGCTTAAAGCCGCTGCGAGCAGCCAGCAATTAACCGTGCCGAGCAGCGCACCGGTAGTGCGGGCGACCGGGAGCAAATCGACCCCTGGCACGGTTCTTATTGGAGCGCATTACTCGCCGCAAGTGCGCCGCGCCTTGAAACTCGTCGAGGCGGAGAGCGGCAAGAAGTTAAAGCCCCTGCTCGGCGAAGCGATCAACGATCTTTGCGCCAAGTATGGAAAGCCGCAGCCTTACGGCGAGGAAGATTAGACCTATACGGCTATATTCCTATATTTCTAGCTGGAGCAGGGAAGAGAATGGCGAAACGCGGCAACGGCGAGCTAACACCCATAGGGCAGTTGCCCATAGTGCAGCAGCTCGTTAAGAAGTACCCGAAGCCAACGAGAGCGCAGGAGGCTTTCGTTGAGGCCGCTACCGCTATTCGCATGCACCCGGAAGCTGTCGAGAGAGCTTTCATGGCTCGGCAGCTCGTGCTTTGCACCTTGCCACATACAGACCCTGGCGACAGTCCGCGTTGGCTCCGTAAGACAGGAAATCAATCGCTGGTCATTCAGCCGGGATGGGATGGAGATAGAGATATTTCGTTCGGTTACCCCTATGGCGTGATTCCGCGTTTGATTCTGTTCTGGATAACGACCGAGGTCCAGCACACCAAGAACCGCACCGACATGACCACAGAGGGAAAGCGGACGCTTCAGTTGGGGCGTAGCCTAAACGACTTTATGCGTGCCGTGGGCTTAAATCCGTACACCGGGGGAGGGAAGCGCGGCGACGGCAAGCGGCTCCATCAACAAATGGACCGCCTGTTTAATTCCCGCATTAGCTTTCAGGAAGTGGCCACGGTTGAAACCGCAAAAGGCCGGCGGACAAGAAACATGGAGGTAGCACCGGAAAGCGAGCTTTGGTGGGATGTGAGACAGCCCGAACAAGGGACGCTATGGAACAGCTGGATACGCTTGGGATTGGAATTTTATGAGGCCCTCATTGCAATGCCAGTGCCCGTCGATATGCGGGCGCTCAGGGCCTTGAAGCGGTCTCCCCTGGCGCTCGATCTCTACGCCTGGGTGTGCTATCGCGCGTTCGTCATATACCAGCAAAAGCAAACTCCGCAGTTCACTCCATGGACGTCTTTGATGAAGCAGCTAGGAGCGGATTACAAAGACGTGGACGACTTCAAAAAAAAGGCCAAGAGCGCCTTACGGAAGATTCAGAACGTCTATCCGGGGTTGACCATCGGACAGGCAACCGGAGGCTTTACGGTCCACGCAAAACGGCTTGCTGTAGCCCCAAAATCGCTGAGCTAAACCCAAAGAAACAGAAGACTTTTTCACGGTGAAACGGTCCCCATGCGACTGTGCATATCCGTAGGATAGTCTGAGTTATCCACGGTGAAACGGTCCCCCCGCCCACGGTGAAACGGTCCCCCTTTTAAGCGAAAAAGCAGGGTGAAACGGTCCCCCTTTTAATAGATAGAGAAAATAGATTCGAATAGTAGTTGCTCCACCCGAAACTGTGAAGAAATCCGAAGCAGTATGCCGCTACGCGGTAAACAGTTCTCCCTTCGGTCGATCAGCGGACTACGTCCGCATACAGCGGGAGGCGCTAGCGCCCTCCCGCACCCACCCGCGCAAGAACAAAAACAAAAGCTGCCTGTCTAAGGATGGGTCGGTCTCGCTTTTGAGCCTGACGATTAGGATCGTGCTGGGTCAAGCGGAAAGGCTCCGAGAAGCGCCCGCAGGCATCCGGTCTAGTCCAACCATCACCTATTTCGGTACGCGCGATGGAGCAGGGAACGAAACAATCCGTGATTTCGCGCGCGGCGACGGCCGTTCCGTGTCCGCGTACAGATCAAGAATGCGCGACACCTCGGCCGGCAGCATGTCGGCGGCGGCCGCAATACGGTCCAGGGGAAGGGAAGAGCCGTAGAGCACTTCAGCCATTTTTTTCAGCAGGCGCGGTTTTTCAGGAGCGATCTGAATGGGTTCTTCCGTGCGCCAGCCCTTCGAGGAGATCTGCATGAACAGGTACCGGTATTGCCGCTCCGAAATCACGCCCAGGTCATAGGCGCGGCGGACCAGCGCCTGAATGGATACGCCCCATTTCGGCTTCAGCCGAGAGATCCGCGTCAGCGAAACCGGGGGCTGCAGGTCAGGCCGGATTCCGGCTTCCGGCATAAGAAACTCCGCGCCGTAGGCAAAAGCTTCCTTCTCAAGTTCCGCCGATATCCGGCCGAGCGAGTTTTTGTGCATAACCAGGTGCCCCAGCTCGTGGGCCACGTTCATGGCCAGGCGGTCGCCGGAACAGCCGGGCGAGATCGCGATGACGGGGATATCGCGGCCCTCCACCTGGGCCCAGCAGCAGAAAGCGTCGCGGCCCTTGAGAGCTGGAATGGCCAGCACCCACACGCCCGCGCCTTCAAGAGTGCGGATGAGGCCACGCACCGGTTCCGCGGCTGGAAGTCCAAGCAGCGCCCGAGTCTTCCGCGCGGCCTCGCGCGGGTCTCCCTCGAGCGTCCTCATGGAAACGGGGATATACAGATCCCGCGCCATCGACTCGGCCAGGCCGAAGACATGCTCGGCGTCGCGCAGCGACTGCGTCACTTCCCGCTTGCTGATGGAAGTCCGCGCCCGAAAGAGCAGCGAACCGGCGGACAACCGGTTCACGGGCGCCTTGCTGAAATAAGAGAGGGGAAGATCCGTATGGTAGGCGATCTCCGCGATGAGCGAATCGGCTACATCCCGGAATTCCCCTTCGATCTGCGCGATCCGCCCCTGTGTGACTTTGAGCAGTTCCGCCAGTTTTGTCTGCGTGAAGCCGCGAAGCTCACGCGCCTGTTTCACTCTTTCCCCGAAGATCATTCACCCTTGCCCACTACCAACGGTGCTGACCGCGGCCGCACGTTGTCAAGGTCGCCAGAGTCCGGACCCGCGGATCCCAGCTGAGAGGCGATGCCCTCGGCTGGATGGTCGATTTCGATCTGCCAGTATGCCTCCGCCGTCCGTTCGTCGCCCGTCTTCGGTGCTACAAGGTACAAATGGCTGAACTGCCAGGTGCTGTCGGTGTCCCAGAGGATCACGAGCGACCGGAGAGCGGGCGCGGGCATGTCCGGCGTCCAGATCAGCAGTTCCTGCTGATAGAAGCGTTGACGCTGGCTGCTTTGGGCGGCGGGTAGCTCGGAGCCCTTCAGGATACGGAAACGAAGTCCGCGGTATTCGAGCGCCAGGCCGTCGAGCATCACCCGCTCGATCTGAGGTTGTTCCTCGTCCCGGCAGTCGAAAGCGCGCAGATGCGCCTTAGCCTTGCACCGGACCAGGTGGCTGAACAGAGCCGGCGTCCGCTCGAAGCCTTCCCGTTCGATGAGCTGCTCGATGTGGGGTGTGGCGACCTCAAAGGCCTCGTAAACAGCGCCCAGCAAAGGCTCCAGGTCTGAGACGATCACCTCGGGATCGGTCTCGCACGTAAAAAGAGGCGGAGTGATATTAGTGGCCATTGCTAATAAAATTACATATGAATTGGCAAAACGCAAGAACAATCTTACCCTCTCTCCATGGCTACCTCAAAGAAAACCGCACCCTCCAGTCACTGCGAAAATGTCGGACAGACAACCACGTCCGCAAGCAACGGCAGCTTGCCGGAGGCTTGAACGCAGGAGTGTTTTTTTGTATGCTCAAGGCGCGTTGCAACGCGAATAGCTCTGGGGAAGACCAGAGACCAAAATGAGGAGACTCCTCTACGCTGATTTGCAACGCCCGTTGCTCCG
>JAJZDZ010000016.1 GCA_021851325.1 Pseudomonadota bacterium
GGGCCAACGGAGGAAATTCCTTTCCGTGCCCTTCTGGTAACCTATCTGGCCGCCACCATGCCCGGCAAACTGCGTCTCGGGCGCTTCAACATGAACTGGGCCGGCATCATCGTGGCGCTGCTCTTTGCGCTCGCCCACATTGGCAGCTTCTGGCTGGAAAGCTGGGTCGATGCGCTTGTCCAGCAGGGCTATGCCTTCGCCTGGGGTGTTCTTTGTGCCTACTGGCTGGAAAAATCAGAAAGCATCGTGGCGCCTATCATCGCGCACAATGTCGGTGATGGCATCACCGTGCTGTTTTGGGCGCTGGGCATCTTTTAGGTAGACTTTGGCCGGGCGGACCTGCCGCAGCGCCGCCTCGTGCTGTGGCTGCAGGATGAAGCTTGGCCGCAGGTGCCAACACCAGAGTCAACTGTGTTCAAGACGGCGTGTCGTTGCCGTGGCTAGCTTTGGTTCATGAAAAACGTGACAACCTCGCAAGGCCTCCGGCTGAAACCCATCCCCCTGCTTGTGACCGTGCTCCTCGGTCTTGTTCTTACCATTGGTTCGGCGGAAGCTGCGGCACTTGTTTTGCGACTTCTTCATCTACGGAAATTCAAGCAGTCGATACTCCTTTTTCTCTTTGTCCAGCATGGCTTTCAGCTTCACCTGGCGCTGATTGCGATCGCCGTTCTGAAATTCTGGCTGGTGCCGGCAGATTACGGTCTGCGTTGGCCGCGGGGCAAAAGTTACATCCTGCCTGCACTGTTGTGGGGTCTTGGTTTGGCGATTGCCGTGAATGCCGGCAATAGCTGGCTCGATAGCATCCTGCACGTCAGCCAGGCGACATCGGACATCACCTATACCCATAGAACGGTGTGGGGCTGGGCTACCTTTGAGGGCCTCTATGTCGGACCAACCGAGGAAATTCCTTTCCGTGCCCTTCTGGTGACCTAATCTGGCGGCCACCATGCCCGGCAAACTGCGGCTCGGTCGCTTCAATATGAGCTGGGCGGGTATCATCATTGCCCTGCTGTTTGCGCTCGCGCCTATCGAGAGCTTCTGGCTTGAACACTGGGTGGATGCGCTGGTGCAACAGGGCCACGCCTTTACCCTTGGAGTGCTATATGCCTACTGGCTCGAGAAGTCTGAAAGTATCATCGCCCCCATCATCGCGCATAATGCCAGTGACGGCATTACGGTCCTGCTATGGACCATTTGCTTTTAGGGGCGCGGCTCTGCAGTAGCCTAACCAATTGGATCCGGCGGCGAGGATTGGTGCAGTACTGCGCCGCTCATGGACATGCGACGCAGAAGGAGCGTCTAGGCGCGTGAGCTTGGGCGGGTCCGTCGGCTTTTCGTCGACCTGGGGGCTTCTTCCATGCGCTTCAGATAGTACTCGTGGTGCTCGGCAAGGAGGGATACTGCGTCATCAATTAATTCCCGCGAGGGTGCGATGGCCGCTTCCAGGGCGAGGCCACGCAGGGCGGCACGTACCAGAAGAAATTCCGGGTCTGGAGATAATGAGCGCTCGCCGCCGCGCGATATACCGGACTTGCTCATCTGCTGCAGTGAACGCGAGGTTACACGTGAAAAGGCGGACGGAAGTTTGGCGCGAAGTTCAGTATCTCCGATACTGCCGATCAGTACCTGCAGAACCGCCATGCCGCCCGGGCTGGAAAATGCTTGCCAGGCGGCCTGGACAAGCGCGACCGCGCGCGCGTCTCGTGAAAGACCTGTAAGCGCCTGCTCGTAGAAGACGACATCCTGCTCGTAGACGTAATCGACCACACCCAGCATAAGTTCGACTTTGCTGGGGAATTGATGGAAGAGAGAGCCACGGCTGACCTTGGCGCGATCCTGTACGACCGAAGAACTGGTTGCAGCATATCCCAGTTCGGCAAGGCTGGCGATTGCAGCTTCAAGAATTTTCTTGCGGGTGGAATGGCTACGCTTCTGCGGGCCGCGTTTAGCCGGCTGCGTCTGGCCTTTGGCACGGGGCTTCGGCCTGGTGACCTTTCGATCAGTCATGTCGTCTCATCGGGCTATGCACAAAGGGCTTATTGTCAATTAGGGTGATGTCTAACGGCTAGGTGGCAGGCACCGGCCTGACTTTATCCATATAGAGGAATTTTTATAGCTTTCTTACCGCACCCTCTTCCCTCGGAGCAACCATTTAATTAGACTGATAAGTCTAATTTACGATCAGGCGGAAGTGTCATGGACGCCAGCACGCAACCCTCCTCACCTCGGCCAGAGGCGCCGGCTCGGCGGCCCAATTTTGTTCTGGTGTTCTGCGACGATCTAGGTTTTGGCGATGTTAGTCTCTATGGCGAAAAGGACATCATCACGCCTGCCCTGGAGGCGATGGCCCGTAGAGGTGTCGTGCTGTCAAATTTTTACGCTGCCGCTAACATTTGCACGCCTTCGCGGGCGGGTCTATTGACAGGCCGCTATCCGATCCGCACCGGGCTGGGCTATGAGGTCATCATGCAGGATGATGATCGTGGCCTGCCGCTATCGGAAATCACCATTGCCCGAGCCTTAAAGCCGGAATATGCAACCGGTCTGTTCGGTAAATGGCATCTCGGTCATCGCGGGCCATTCTGGCCTCCAACCCGGCACGGCTTTGATCGCTTTTTCGGAATTCCCTACAGTCACGACATGATGCCACTTGCGCTCTGCGAGGCCGAAGCTGGCAGCGACGAGGTCAAAACCACGGAGGTCGACTACCCAAGGCTACAGCAGGAATTTTATGAACATGCTGAGCGCTTCATTGAGGAGCACCGTAACCAACCCTTTTTTGTGCTGCTGTCTCTAAGCGCTCCACACCTACCAAATCATCCCTTGCCCGATTATGCTCATAGCTCCGGGCGCGGCGCCTATGGTGATGTCGTACGAGAGATCGATGACATCGTTGGCCGGCTTATTGCGAAGCTGCGTGCTCTTAGTCTTGAAGACGATACCCTGGTCATCTTTACTTCGGACAACGGCCCCTGGTTCGAAGGTAGTGCCGGACGCCTGCGTGATCGCAAAGGGGGGGCCGGCTACGATGGTGGCTATCACGTACCGTTTGTGGCCCAGATGCCAGGTCACCTGCCACAAGGCGTTGCCGTCACTTCTATCGCCATGGCTATTGATCTGCTGCCGACCTTCTGCAGGCTTGCCGGTAAGCCGGTACCCGCGACTCGGCTCGATGGTCGCGACATAACCGAAGTTCTGCTTTCAGGGACAGCCTCGCCGCATGACGAAGTACTCCTCTTCGACAATGAAATAGTCGTTGGCATTCGTACGCAGCGATGGAAATACATCGATACCTCATATTACCGCGGTATTCGCATGCCGCTGGCGCGAATGGGATATGACCAGCTTTACGATTTGAGCGCTGACCCAGGAGAAAATTACAATGTTGGTGCGGACTTCCCAGATGTCCTCGCCGATATGCGCGCCAGAATGAAGCGTGCAAAGGCGGAATTTGCTCCCCTTAAATCCAAGGAAATTCCACCCGTCTTCGCCAAGCTAAGAAATTTGCTTGCCCACTTGCAGGACTGATCCCGTGACGTCTTATACAACCAGAGGGCTTTGATGACCGATTTGTCGCCACCGCGAAAAGGTGCCAGTGAAAGCGAAATTGTCGCCTTTGTGGCCGCAGTGATCGCTCGAGCCACCCTCGCCGAAAAGGTCGCCATGATGTCGGGCAAGGGTTTCTTCGAGCTCTATCGTGAGGGGGGAGGCGTTTGGGGCGCTCATCCTTATCCAGCCGGCAGTGGCGTTGAGCGGTTTAGTGTGCCGCCACTTTACTTCACGGATGGGCCGCGTGGAGTGGCACGGGGGCAATCAACGTGCTTTCCCTGCACAATGGCGCGCGGAGCCAGCTTTGATCCGGACCTTGAATACCGCATTGGTCAGGTCATGGGCATCGAGGCCCGGGCGCAGGGTTGCAATCTTTCGGGGGCGGTGTGCATCAACCTTCTGCGTCATCCAGCCTGGGGGCGCGCGCAGGAAACCTATGGGGAAGACAGCTGGCATCTGGGCGTGATGGGTGCTGCCCTCGGCACAGGTATTCAGGTTCATAATGTTATCGCCACGGTCAAACACTTTGCACTAAATTCCATGGAAAATGCCCGCTTCAGGGTCAATGTTCGGATCGATGAGCGTGTGCTGCATGAAATCTACCTACCACACTTCAAGTACGTGCTGGATGCGGGTGTGGCCAGCGTGATGAGTGCCTATAACAAGGTCAATGGTGAGTATTGCGGACAGAACCGGTATCTACTCAGTGATGTTCTGCGGGCGGAGTGGGGCTTCGATGGCTTCGTGCATTCAGACTGGATTCGTGGCGTCTATCAGCCTTATGGTGCTGCCGCGGGACTTGATATCGAAAATCCCGAGCCGATGGTATTTGGCCCGAAGCTTCTGTCTGCTGTAGAGGCCGGCACGATTGAGCCGGAGGTCATAGATCGGGCGTGCAGACGCATTCTGCTCACGCAATATCGCTACGCGGCAGCGGAGGATCCGCTCGTAGACTACCCATTATCATTGGTAGCAAGTCCGGAGCACTGTGCGCTTGCCTGTGAGGCGGCAGAAAAATCTGCAGTTCTTCTGGAGAACGATGGCATTTTACCGCTGACCCGTGATAGCGTTAAGAAGCTTGCCGTTCTGGGTCGGCTGGCCGATTGCAAGAATACCGGCGACAATGGATCGAGCCGGGTTCATGCTCCTTACTGCATAACCCCTCTCTCTGGTCTTCAATGCTACCTCGGAGAGGACGCAATCCTCACGGCCGCCGAGGATGATTTGGACGGTGCTCGCCGGGCGGCTCTTGCTGCAGATGCGGTTGTCGTTGTCGCCGGCTATACCTATGAAGACGAAGGCGAGTATATTCCAGCAGATGTCGTTACGCAGGTGCCCAGAGCGTCAACTCCTGTACGTAACGCCCCACTGGGTGGTGATCGCACGCTGCTTGAGCTTCCCTACGAACAGCAACAACTGATCGAGGTAGTGGCCGCAACAGGAAAGCCGGTCATCGTGGTGATCGTGGCTGGATCGGCGGTCCTGGTGGAGAGCTGGCGCGGCAAAGTTGCTGCGATTCTGCAAACCTTTTATGCGGGAATGGAGGGCGGTACGGCCCTCGCCCGTCTTCTCTTCGGTGACGTTAGTCCCTCAGGCAAGCTACCTTTCACCGTCGCATGTCATGCCGATCACTATCCTTTCTTCGACCGCGAGGCTGACGAAATCGAATATGACTACTGGCATGGCTATGCCAAGTTTGATCGTGACGCTATTGCGCCGCGGTACGGCTTTGGCCATGGCTTGTCCTACACGAAGTTTACCTATCGCGCCCTTCGTGCGCGGCGGCTAGGAACCGACATTGAAGTCAGTGTTGCTGTGCACAATGTAGGTGAACGGGGCGCCGCTGAGGTTGCGCAGTTTTACGTCGGATTTCCTCCTGGCGCGCTGGAACGGCCGATCAAGGTATTGCGCGGCTTCAGCCGCGTCAGCCTTCAGCCAGGACAAGTGCGGGTCGTACGCGTGCGCATTTCTCTGGATACCCTGCGCTGGCGTGATCCCGCGCGACATAGCTGGCGTTTCGAACATGGCTGTTACCGGATTATGGCTGGAGGCTCGTCGCAGCAGCTGATTGAAACCTCGATCGTCCTTTAAGCCTCGTCACCTCCCGGAGAAGTCACTTGCCGTCGATCACAGGCCCGGATGGTGAGGTCTATGAACTGCCATACTGGCGCAGATTAAGCTTTGCATTTGGTGACTTTGCCAACAATCTTTACTTCACGACGGCAAGCTTCTTTCTTCTTTATTATTATACCGATTACCTTGGTCTGACGCCGGCCGAAGGTGGCTGGGTGTTCGCAGTTGCGTTGATCTGGGACGCGATTTTTGATCCCTTTATGGGCTATTTAGCCAACCGGACCAGCTCCGTGTGGGGCCGCTATCGTCCGTACCTGTTGTTTGGCGCCGTCCCTCTGGCCCTAAGCTGGATCCTGATATTTGTACCTACCGGACTTAAGGGTCCCCAGCTACTGCTCTTCGCCCTCGTCGCCCATATGCTGTTCCGTACCTGCTACGCCGTAGTAGGCACGCCCTATCAGGCAATGAATGCCGTCCTTACCCGTAGCAGTGATGAACGTGGTCAGATCGCGGCAATGCGCATGATCTTTGCTGCCTTGTGCGGACTCGCGGCCGCCTTTGCGACACTGAAGCTGGTGGAGGCGTTTGGCGGTCGGCAGGGCGGGTTTCTGCAAACGGCAGTGATTTACAGCGGCATAGCTACTCTCATCTACCTAGTCGTCTTCTTGACAACTCGTGAGCCACAACGTGCCTTGCCTAGCCACAATAAGCCTCTGGGCGCGGGTGATATTTTGCGCATGCTAAGAGCCAATCGCGCCTTTTGGCTGGTAGCAGCCGCTACCCTCGTGGGCGCAGCCGGAAGCACGATTTTTAACAAAACGTTGCCCTACTTTCTGAAGTACAGCCTCCATCAATCCCATCTTATAGGCCCAGCATTGACCGTGGGCGCAGCGGGGGTGGGCCTGTCCATTCCATTTTGGCGCTACGTAATGCGCAAGACATCGAAGCGCACCATGTGGCTGTGCGGTATAGCCATCAATCTGTTGGTTTATGCCGTGCTTTGGTTCCTGCCGGCGCGTGGTGAACTATGGCTCCTTGCTATCGCTCCTGGTGGATTTGGGGCCGGGGCGTCATTTCTGGGCTTTTGGTCAACGATCCCCGATACCGTGGAATATGGCGCCTTCAAAAGCGGGATCAGGGCGGAAGGCGCGATCTTCGGCCTTGTGCTGTTAATTGAAAAGTCCGCGCTCGGTCTTGCAGCTGGCATTCTAGGAGAGTTGCTGGAGGCAGCGGGATACAAGGCCAATCAGCCCCAGACAGCGGTAACCTTGCACGACATCAAGCTTGTTCTGCTTGTGGTTCCAGCCATCTGCGCGCTTATTTCCGGTATCTTTGTGCTTTGCTATCCGATTGATCGGAGGCTCCATGCCAGACTCAACCGCGTCTTGGAGCGCCGAGCGCGCCAGGGCTAGACTCGGCGCCAATTTCCTGTCCAGGCCACTGTCTGCTTTGTCATGCGAGCTCATCCGTGTTCGCGTTTCGCCCCTCTTGCATGCACCTCGACGGCGTGTATCCTAAACATAGACTGATCAGTCTAATTAGTGATTGGTCGTGGGGAGGGGCGTGACGTACAGCCGGACACCACGGGGATTTGCTACCACCAAGCGTGCAATTTGCACGGGAGGTTGCAGCCCTAGGCGGGCCCTTTTTTCACACCGATTACGCCCATCGTAGCTAAGCGGGATCTGGCG
This sequence comes from Pseudomonadota bacterium, assembly GCA_021851325.1. Lineage (GTDB taxonomy): Bacteria > Pseudomonadota > Alphaproteobacteria > Micropepsales > Micropepsaceae > Rhizomicrobium. The sequence goes on from JAJZDZ010000016.1 coordinate 7,314, forward strand.
GGCCGACACGGCGCATGCAAGTCCCCGAGGAGGCGCTTTATGTCATTGCGTGAATTTCGCCGCCCGGTTCAGGCGGTTCTGTTGGCTTCCATTGCCATATCGGCCTACGCCATCGCGCCTGCCTCGGCCAAAATCGAAACGATTATTGTGACGGCTGAAAAGCGTAGCCAGAACCTGCAGACGGTGCCAGCTTCGGTATCGGTCATCAGCAACCTGCAAATGAAGCGCAGCGACATCAACAGCATTTCGGAATTGCAGCAACTTGCTCCCAGCATCACCTTTTCAGATGGGCCAAACGCACGTGGACAGGGCATCAACATTCGTGGCATCGGCACCCAGAACTTTAGTGATGGCGTAGAGCCGTCGGTCAGCACTGTAGTAGACGGCGTTGTACTGGGTCGTCAGGCGATGTCGGTATTCGATTTGATGGGGATCAAGCGCATTGAGGTGCTGCGTGGACCGCAAGGAACGTTGTTCGGTAAGAATGCTTCCGCGGGTGTCGTCAATATCATCACTAAACAACCAAGCAATAGAAACAGTTTGGATGCCCAGCTCAGCTATGCCTCGCTGAATGAGGTCAAAGCCCAGGCATCGGCCAACGTCGCATTGGCTCACAATCTCGACGCACTGATCACCGGGTATTCCGTCACCCGGGACGGAACCGGGACCAATATCCATACCGGCCAATCCTTCAACAATGACAATGAGTGGGGTTTGCGCGGCCGCCTGCTCTACCGGCCGTCAAGGATGGTAAAGTTCTTGCTCACGGTGGACTATGCACGTATCAACAACAATTGCTGTGTTGCAACGCCGCTAATTGCCTCCCCACTCTATGCGGCTATTATCGCCCCCCTCAAGGCTGGGCCTCAACAGCGTAACGCGAATTACAATACGCCCACATTCGAAAAACAAACGAGTTGGGGGGTCGCGCTCGAAACTGATGTCAATCTGGGATTTGCATCTCTTACATCAATTACTGCTTATCGCGGATTTCACGATCATGACAATAACGACGACGGTGATCTTTCACCTCTGCCGTTACTGGCTGTAAACAGCGGTCTGCAGAACCAGCACCAATTCACTCAGGAACTACGTATTGCGTCACCTGACGGCACAAAGTTACGCTATACGCTAGGAGCATTCCTGTTCCAGCAGCGTGTCGCATCATTTACACAGCAAAGTGGGTCGTTCGGTACACCCTACAACCTAGGCAGCAACGTCAATCGCAGCATCAGCACGACCAACTACGCATTCTTTGGCCAAGCAAGCTATGATCTCATCACACATCTGCGAGTTATCGGTGGATTTCGTTGGACCCACGATAGCATGGACGCTGAGTTCGCGCGCATCAACACTCCGGGCACTGTTGCCGGATTTCCCGGGCAGCCACCGCTGGCACAAACGCCAATCAAGGCATCAGACAACAATCTTAGCTACAAAACCGGCCTGAAATATAATGTTGTCAAGAACGTCATGCTCTATGCGACGGTCGCGAGCGGGTTTAAGGGTGCGGCCATAAACCTCCTGAACAATCTGACTGCTGGAGAGATTGCTTCGGGCACCGCCGTTCTCAAGCCGGAAACTTCAACCGACTATGAAGTGGGTATGCGCTCACAATTCTGGGACCGGCGGGCTACAATCAATCTCACCGGCTTCTGGACTCATTATTCCAATTTTCAATCACAGTCTTATGATCCGGCTACGGCAAGCTTTGTTCTTGCCAATGCTGGTGCGCTACGCACCCGTGGGGTTGAAGCCGATCTAGCGCTACATCCGATTTCCGGTCTTACACTGTCCTCGAACGCCTCGTATACCGAAGCGACATTCCTTAACTACATTTCAAGCTGCTATCCGGGTCAGACGGCCGCCTTAGGCTGCGCGGGAGCGCCTGCACGTCAGAATCTCGCGGGCGCCGTTCTCGCTAATGCACCGAAAATGACGTTCAACCTCTCTGCCAATTATGACTTCGAAATTCCACGGATCAATAAGCTGGGTTTTGTTTACGCATCCTATTACCATACCAGCAAGATTCAATTCAGTAACAATCAGGATCCGCATACAATTCAACCCGCCTACGGCATCCTCAATTTCTCGGTTGGCGTTGAAACCGAAAATGGGCATTACTCGCTGTCTCTGTTCGCCAAGAACCTCCTTGATCAGCATTTTGCTAGCATTATTTTTGCCAACTCCTTCTTGGCCGGCAGCTACTCGCAGATCATGCCGGCTGACGCGCAGCGCATTATTGGCGTTCGTGTGGCGGCGCACTTTTGAGGTAGCCTTGAAAACTTGTTGCCTGGGGTGCCACAGGGCGAATGAACGCGGTTAGACTTGCTTATTGAAAGAGGAGGTGGATGCAAGGGAGGGTGCCAAGTGGATCGCCCGCGGTACTATGGTGACGTCCGGAGGCGGTCGAATGGCACTTAACGGACCAAGGCAATCTTCGGACTGAGTGGCGGAATCCACATCACTCTTTCGCGGTTGGACGATCGCAGATTGAATTCGGTACGAAGCAGCCCAGGCGACTGCGTATTTCACGAATAGGGGGCAGCAGTTTCGCTAAATCCCGGACAGCGAGAGGGAGGTATCAGTCACCAGGTTGTCTCAGGTTGGGTTGCTGTGGCGGCCTACCTCGGGAGCTCAACATGCACTAGCCTTTTAGCTTTCGTGGGCAATCCCGTTCCAGGGTAATGCGGTGGGGGCTTTGGGCAATGCGGGCCAGTAAGGCCAAGCAGGATGGGGTGCAGCTCAAGCTATCGCGAAATTAGATGCTGGCGAACTTTGCCAGAGACCCAACTCGGCAGCCGAGCTCGGGCGGCACACAGTATTCTCCTTCTTTCAGGTTCTGGCACAAACGTCCCGATGTATAGTGGGTATCCGTCGAGAACGGCGGTTGGGTGATCAAAAACTGAGGGGTATGATTGAGATGCAACGGACGCGGTGGGCGGTCCCATGCTGTCTCCTGTTTGCCATATGGACACTGATGTTGCGGTTCAGGGCCCGGCTATGTCGGGATAGGGGTTCTTCGCAACCGCATCTTTTGCTGTCGTAAGAAAGCAGTCACGCCCGTCAACCGCTCTGAGGTGGTCGATTGCCCGGAGCCCATCCGGGGTCAGACCATAAAAGCGGTATCCAAAAGCCGCAAAGTCAATTGCGGCGCTTATTGCGTCTTCAAATCCAGGCAGGACTTCGATCAGGATATCAGGGCGCAACTGTGCGATGACGGGCTCCAGCGAGCGCAGAACTTCTGCTTCAAATCCTTCCACGTCGATCTTGAGAAGGACGCGCTTGGCCCCTGAAAGGAGTTCAAGAAGAGAGGACCCGGCCAAGGTCACAATCCAGTACGACACCGGGTGCTCGTCAAAATACGAAGCGAAGCTTATTTTGAGTGAACCGTTGGTAAGGTTGCCGCGTGGTTCATAGAAGCGCGCAAAGCCGGTATTAACGCCAATCGCCGCGTTGAACGAGGTAACGTTTTCGGTTGCGCCATTTAGCTCAAGGTTTTCGCGTAGTCGCTTGTACGCCTCGTTGCTGGGCTCGAATGCGAAGATCCGTGCATTAGGATTCTCTGTCATCAGTCGCTTGGAAAAATAGACGGTGAAGATCCCGACATTTGCACCGATTTCGATGACGGTGTCGTAGGAGGTTGCGACCTTGTCTAAGAATGCAAACACCTCAGGCTCATAGGACAATTGTCCGCCCAGAACCGCTTCGATGTCGAACTCGTGATTGTGGGGCTTCAGGTAGAACTCCGATGATCTGCCAACGTGGATCAATCGCGGGCTAAGGGCTGCAGCCGGCCAGTTGATCATGGAAATTATATTGATGGCCCGACGGCGGAGCGCCGGCAGGCGTAGTGGAGGCAGATGCCGGCAAAGTGTGAGGTAAAGCCGTGACAGCACTGTCGAACGGGCGATGAGCGAATGGCACCTTAAGATGCGCGCCCGGGTGCGAGGTGCGAGGTGCTTCACGATGGCGCCATCCGATGTCGATCCAAGCTGCGGTCGGTTCAAATTTTGTGAAGCTGTAAGGGCAGCCCCATCCGTCTGTGTGACTAAACGAAGCGCGCCTGGAATTGTGCGAAGAGCCTTAAGGGGAAATTAGACGATGCCGGGCGGGCTGGGAAGACCCCGTCGTGAACTGGGGGCAAAGGGACTTAAGCCCTGGGGCGTAAGCCCAATCCCGGAGCAACACTCGGCAGAGGGGCGCGTATAGAACCAGCCTTGAGGGGGCGCCGCCAGATTTGAAACTCCCGCCTCGTCGATGGGCGCGGAGGGTAGTGCTCCGTCGTCGGGGCAGCATCAGGACTGAGGTTGTGGTGCGCGACGGTGCGGGGGCAGAGATCGGCCGATGGGGCCAGCCAGAACCTGGCAGTGGAGGCCCAGGGGCGCCGGCAGTCTGTGCGCGACAAATGTCGAGGGGGTGTGGCAAACAAAAAGGCGGTGAAGCAGGCTTCACCGCCTTCGTTCTAGTCCTCGGACTTAGGCAGCCTTGAGGTTGGCAGCCTTCGAGCCGCGCGCATCCGGCTGGATGTCAAACTCAACGCGCTGGCCTTCGTTAAGGGTGCGCATGCCGGCTGCTTCCACGGCGGTGGCGTGAACGAACACGTCTTTGCCGCCGCCATCTGGCGCGATGAAGCCGAAGCCTTTGGTTGTATTAAAGAATTTAACCGTTCCGATGGTCATTTGTAGGTCCTTGAAGCATCGGGTTCCGCGCGGACAACATGTTCACGCGGACGCTCTGACGCTGATTTTCTGGAGTTTCCGACTGTCTCGTCCGGGCGCGCGGATTAGGCGGGCAGGATGCGAACAAAAGGCGCGCTCATCAGACGGATCACCGTCGCGTTCAGTCTACATAGCCCATTTTGGGCAAAGATTCAATCCGCCCCTCGTCAGCCTTGGTTCTTGAGTGCCCTGGCGGCCGCCTTTGCGGCGGCGGAGCGAGTCTTTTCCGCATCTTTCTGCGCGACCAACCGATCCGCCTCGATCTTTTCCTCGGCCTGCCTCGCCATGCGCAAGGCCTTCAAGCGTGCCGTCTTGGCATCGACCACCGCACGCTCCTTCTCAATTTGATCGCGCACGGCATCGTCGCGTTGCTGTGGCGATTTGAAGTGACTTTGCGCGCGGCTGCGTGCACTTGGGGTGCTTGACATCATTAGCCTATGGTTTTGCGTTTATCGCGATAACGAAGGCACTCAGCCAGGAATCCGAACGCAGCGGTCTCCCGGCAAGAAGGCAATTCCGTGTGCCTGTCGAACTACTGGGGCCTTTCTAGCACAGTTTGGGGTATAATGGGAAATCGCCTCAGAGGGCGCGCAGGGCCAGGCTCCAAGCGGTCGCAAGCCAGCTGGATTTCCGCGTCCGTAGCCTTACGCCCCACCCGGCCGTCCCACTTGCGGTTCAAACTCCGCCACGATACCGCCCGACCGCAGTCGCGCTTTGCTGCCAGCCAGGCAGACAATATCAGTCTGCTCGACCACAGCCGTATTGCGCGATGCAGACCATAGGCTCCGAAAAACGTCGCCTTGCCCGAGACGGGGCTTCGGACGTGGGGAGTAAATGCCTAAGTCCGTAGCGCCGTCGTGTTGCATGCTATCGTAGTGAAGACCGCTCGTGTGCCTATCGCCGGCTTCGATCGCGGAGCGCGGTCGCAGCCTACGGCTGGCGAGCCGATGGGCAGCTGTTTGACCACAAAGTGTCGTCCCTGACTGTCAAAGGATACTGGAACCTGCGCTCGCAGAGGCGCCACTTTTGTCGTCGACCCGGCCGTGGCGACTCGGCACGAAAACGATCGGTTCGACTTTATCATCTGCGTTCAAAAGGATGCCCCGCTCTGGTACGCGGAGAACTTGCGGCTCCATTATGTCCGCCTCCTGCCTGGCGTGCGAATGATCCTTCAGCGGTCCCCCCAGAGCTACCATGGAATACCGTCACGATCCGACGACTGTCTCCATCAGGGATGTCGCCAAGCCCTCCATGGAAGTCACTTTGATCAAACTGCCCGCCATCATAATCACCAAAGTCATCGCCACTTTCAAAGGTCAGCCCGAAGTCGCCCGACTCGTAGCCGGGCCAGCTGTCGCCCCAATAAGCATCTCCGAAAGGATAGCCATAGCCGGAATAATACGGATAAGGATAGTAGCCATAGCCACTGTAGCCGTACCCGCTGCCGTAGCCATTTTGTACAGCCACCACGCATCCCCTACGTCTTTTCCTGCTTTTCGGCGAGCGTGTGCGAGAGGTCGTCTGTTGCGGCGTGGTCGTCGCAGAATTCTTGCTTGTAGCAGGTGGCTGTGTCGATGAAGGTGTAGACGGACCAGACATCCTATAACCAGGATAACTGCCGGCTACTGCACAAGACACACGATAGTAGCTATATTTTGGCTGAGTTGCACAGCTCGTCAGAAATGCCGCGACCCCAACCGACACGAAACCAAAAGCGACCCGGCGAATGAGCATCGAAGTTTTCTCATTTCGTGTTACGTCTAGGATTGAAAAAGCGGGGCACCTGACTGCTCCCCACATCATGTAAATCAAGCTGAGCCTGTTTCAATAAGGCTCGCATGTTTCCGCGGTTAAGCTTTTGATAGGTAAACCTGAAGCCGGCTGATCGCGATCACCTCGCGCTACGAATTGTGTGCGTTTTGCAGGTATGCGGCTTTGGCGTCGATCTAGCACCAAGCTAAGGGCGATGGCCTACACGACAGTGGTGGGTGGGCATCAGAAGGGAGTGACACAGCGCGCGAAGGCTATGTGCCGCTGTTCAAGTGTGCGCCGGTGACAGCATGAAGGCTTACCGGCTCGATGCCTTCCTGCCTGCATATGAGGTCTAAAACCTAGGTTTCGACCGTGGGTCGATCGCCGCAATGGCCAAATCGTGAATTTTATCCATGAAAGAACCTGAACGCAGGTATCGAAGGTGCGCGGCAAATCGGTCTTCAGCCAGAACTGTTCTGGCGAGATTTGCCTCCTCCTTTTTCATCAGTTCCAGCACGCGCTTATCCTCGTCGGCCTCTAGCCAAAAGCCGTGCTGGTCCTCGCAGAAAAGCATTTCAAGCTCATAAAGCCGGTATTGGAAGCTATTCATGAACTTGCCACATTGGGGACACTTATGGGTGGTGGGCGAGGATCCCAGCATTAGGCTCCCTTTTTCGTCGTCGCCAAAGTCGAAGGCTTTATCCTCCAGCTGGCTAAGCTCTTGACGACTGAGCCACATTCCATCGCAGGATGGACACACTTCCATCTCAACACCATCGCGCTTCTTTGGCATCAACTCGGTGTCGCAGCTTTGGCACTTCATGGGACCTCCTGATTTATGATCTTTGGCGCTCCGGGAGCGCCGTTCCACGAATTTTCGCCGGAGCAGCATGTATTACCGCATGATCTGCCTGGTGCGTTTAATGAATGCTTTGTAGCACGGGCGCGTATCAATAGCCTACACGAAAATAGTAACGCTGACTGATCTCATCGGTCGATATGCGTAAGCGCTTGGGAAGAGTGTTACGCGTAACGATAGAGAGGTACGTTCGGCTCGGGAACGCGCTGATAATAGGATTGCGGAGTTTCCTAATAGCAAGGTTTTGTGCGCAATCCGGCAGGGTCCGCCTGCGACTCCATCAGATGCGAGCAGGTAATCCGGCTTAGGGCATCGTCCGCTTCGCCGATCAAAGGCGGATGCGCCGGCTCAAAGATCAGGACTGCAAATGTCTGGGAAAGGCACTTCGCAACATGTCGCGCGATGTGCCGTGGGCCATTGCCGCCGAGGCATCGACGCTCTGGAAGCCCGCGGCATCTTTAAGAAAGACGCTGCTGGTGCGCGTAGCACGAGCTATTCGCTGGTTATTGAGGATTAGTACATTGGCTCATTGTGCATGCGGTTAGCACAAGCATTAGAATCATCCGTGGGAAGGCAAAATACGGGGAGCTGAGAAGAACTGGCTCGTGTCAGTTTACAGGCACGATGCCGAAGGGCCCGCCACGAACCGGGCGCCTTCGCGTAAGCGCCAGTGCAACGCCTTGGGTTGTTAATCGACGTGGTATAAGGGCTTTGGCGCAGATTTGGTGCAGGGAGGGATCAATTTGCGCCGAGCAATCTCGCTTCAAGGGCATCCAGCTTGGTGCGGCCATACATCTGATGTTTGACGAGCTTGGGCTTGGTGATCTGACCTTTGGTTTGCCCGTTCGACCAAGATGACGAGATTTCCGCCTGCACAGCGGCCCTGTCTTTGATTACGCCGTTCGCGAAGGCGGCAACGAGGCTGAGCTTGGCCTGCTCGATCCATGGATCGGGTTCCTGTTCAGCCGTCCTTCGTAGCATGGTGTGGACGGCGGTGATGATCACGCGCGCTTCCAGCAATTGCGGGATGCTGGCCTCTATGGCCGCGATCAAGCGCACGGGTATGGAATAGGGCCGGTTTCGGTGGTACCGAATTTGCAACGGCGGGGGATTGGCACAAAGCTCGGCAAAGAAGGCAAAGTTTGATGCCTTCCGTCAGGCGTTCAACCACGAGCGGCGCCCATGAGGCCTTGGCCTTGAAGTTCCCGGCCGGGGTCTACGCGCGTTCAACCCGTCTATACCGGGGCCTGCCGGGGATCAGGTATCCCCAACACACCATGGCCGCGAGATTGTCGTCACCCGCTGTGGCCGCATCTGCCTGCACCGCAAGAAGATCAATCTCTCAAACGTTTTGCCGGCCAGACTGTCGGCATCAGGGAGGTCGAACACGGCGTTTGGCTCGTCTCCTTCATGAGCTATGGGGATACATCGGTCTGGAGCAGAAAAGCTTGGGACCCCTCGACAACCCGTTCGGCCCGAGGTTGTAACCTATCTCTCCGGTACGATCTGCTACCGATCTCTCCGGTCCGTACATTGAACTGTTTGGCGCTCCCAAGGGGAATCGAACCCCTGTTTCAGCCTTGAGAGGGCCGCGTCCTAACCGCTAGACGATGGGAGCCTAGCCGAAGGCGGGGCTTATAACCTTTTGGCTGGTCTTTCGGCAAGCTGATGTCGCTTGCCGTGGTCAGGTGAGCGGGTTCTGGCTGTGCTCGGGGCACGGAGCTTGCACTTTCGCGCCCACCGTTCAGGACCGATCGACCACGCACAGGACATGAAAGCGGTTGGCGCCGAAGGCGAAGGCCCCAAGCGCGCCTGCGCCATCGGGGCCGACCGCCTGAATGAGCCAAAGAAAATCTTCGTCACTTGCCCCCTGCGCGTCGCGCGCAGAGGCAGCGGCCCGCCCATTGGGGTGCGAGTGATAGCAGCCGATGAGGCTGCGTGGCGTGCCGCGTAGCTGGCGCAGCAGCCTGATGTGGTCACGGGGGTCGATCTCAAAGCGATCTGGTTCCCTGGCCAGGTTGGTACAGGGATGCAGGACGACGGCCTGCGCCGTGCCCCCCCCAAGGGTTCCTTCGATCAGCCCGCAGCATTCGCGCGGAAAGCTCTCCTCTGCTTCGCGGGCAAGCTGCGCCCTCAGATCCTCCGGCAGGACCAGCCGCTCGATCATGGCGTGGCAGCAGGTGCCATGATCCGTGCAACCAGGCGTCCATCCCTGAGGCTGAAGATATCGACTTCCTGGCCCTGCTTGGTTTTGAGCGCGAGGACGAGACGGTTTTGCGCAACGCGCACGGTCTTGATGACCGTCTGGGCGGGCAGGGTCAGGTTGCGGGTGGCTGCAGGACTGGCCCCGTGCGCAAGGCTTGGCTTCACCGGCTGGCTGTGGCGCAGGAAGCCATAGATGAGCAGCCCGATGCCGATGACAATCAGGGTTGACAGCACCACCACCAGGGTCACCGCAAAAGTATGGAGCGCGCCCCGCTCTGCGGGTGGATTGACCTGGGCGCTGCCGCGCGCCACATCCTCGTTCATGTCACGATCCGAACTGCCTGACATCTTGACCTCCGAGCCGGAGCTGCGCTGCACACGTGCCGATGCGGCAGAGGCCGGCTGGCGCCTCGACCGGTTTCTTGCTGCCAAATTTCCCGAGTTCAGTCGCGCGCGCCTGCAGGCCCTGATTGCCGGTGGACGGGTCAGCTCGGGGGGCGAGACCATAAAAGACGCCAATTATCGAATCAAATCCGAACAGGGTTTTGTCCTGATGCTCCCCCCACCTGTTGCGGCGGAACCGCTTGGGCAGGCCATTCCCCTCAAGGTCGTCTATGAGGACGAGCATCTCATCGTTATCGACAAGCAGGCCGGCCTTGTTGTCCATCCTGCTGCCGGCAATCCTGATGGAACCCTTGTCAACGCCCTCATCGCCCATTGCGGCGACAGCCTGAAGGGAGTGGGCGGGGTCGCCCGCCCTGGCATTGTCCATCGCCTGGACAAGGATACAACCGGCCTTCTGGTGGCAGCCAAGACCGAGAAGGTAATGACGAGCCTGGCCAAGCAGTTCGCCGCCCATGCCATTGAGCGGGCCTACCACGCGGTGGTGTGGGGCGCGCCCCGCCAGGCCGAGGGCCGGATCGAGGGTCAGATCGGCCGCAATCCCTTTGATCGCAAGCGCATGGGGGTTGTCCGGGGCGGTGGTAAGGACGCACGCACCCGCTATTGTACGCTGGAACGTTTCGGGCCCCCGAGCCAGGCTATTGCCGCCTTGGTCGAATGCCGGCTCGAGACCGGGCGCACCCATCAGATCCGGGTCCATCTCACCCATTTGGGCCACCCGCTCATCGGCGACCCGACCTACGGGCGTGCCCGCAGCGCGCCGCGCGGCCGCAGCGAGGCGCAAATTGCCGCCTATGGGGCCGCAGCAGGCTTTACGCGGCAGGCCCTGCACGCCCGCCTGCTCGGGTTTCATCACCCGGTGCTCAATCGCCCGCTACGGTTTGAATCAGAGTGGCCAGCCGATTTTGCCGCTCTCATCGAGGCGCTCCGGGGGCTGAACGAGGCCTGAGGCGGCGCGAAGGGCGTTAACCCTTGATCTGGAGGCGGAGACTTCCCATTTTACGGGGACCGCTTCGGCCATTTTGGCGGAGCGTTACCGTCCATTTTGCTCTCTGTCGCGTTATCGAAGAAAGCGGAGGGACGTCTATGCCCGGCGGCTGTGGCGCCGGGAGAACCAGGGCCAAGGGGGCCTGATTTGATGAGCAGCCGAGGAGTGCCGGCGCTGACGGGCGAGAGCGGCCTGTCGCGTTACCTGTCTGAAATCCGCAAATTTCCGCTTCTGCAACCTGAAGAAGAATACATGCTGGCCAAGGCCTGGAAGGAACACCAGGACCCGGAGGCCGCCCGCCGTCTGGTAACAAGCCATCTGCGTCTCGTGGCCAAGATCGCCATGGGCTATAGGGGCTATGGCCTGCCGATTTCCGAAATCGTCTCGGAGGGCAATGTCGGGCTGATGCAGGCGGTCAAACGCTTCGAGCCGGACAAGGGCTTTCGCCTTGCCACCTATGCCATGTGGTGGATCCGGGCAGCGATCCAGGAATTCATCCTGCGCTCGTGGAGCCTCGTCAAAATGGGCACCACGGCTAATCAGAAGAAGCTGTTTTTCAGCCTGCGCAAGGCAAAAAGTCAGATCAACGCCCTCGAGGAAGGCGATCTGACGCCGGAGCACGTGCGTGAAATAGCTCACCGGCTCGGGGTTCCCGAACACGATGTGGTGGACATGAACCGGCGGCTTTCGGCACCGGACTCGTCTCTCAATGCGCCGGTGAAAAATGAGTCGGACGCCGAATGGCAGGACTGGCTCACCGATGACGGGCTTGACCAGGAGGCCATACTGGCAGGCAGCGAAGAGCTCAACGAGCGGCGCGAACTGCTCAGCACGGCACTCGATGAGCTCAATGAACGCGAGCGTGAAATCATCGCCGCACGGCGGCTCCAGGACGAGCCGTCGACGCTTGAGGAGCTGTCGCAGAAATATGGCATTTCGCGTGAACGGGTTCGTCAGATTGAGGTTCGTGCCTTCGAGAAGCTGCAGACACAGATGAAGCGCACGCTTGCGGAGCGCCGCAGCCACATCCGTTCCAGCTCTGCGACCGGAACCCCCGCACCCAGCGCATGAAGCCTTAGGCGGAGGGTAACGGGGCCAAAGGTCGCGTTTGCGGACCCTGGCTTGCTTTGCGGAAGGAGCAGCGGCAGCCTTTTGTCATGCTCGGCGCGACCCATGTCAGTTCGGATCTTTTGCTCTTCCTCGGCGTAGCGGCGGTCATTGTGCCGCTGTTTGCCCGCCTGCACCTCTCCGCGGTGCTGGGCTTTCTCGCTGCCGGTGTCCTGCTCGGGCCGTTTGGTTTGGGCGCACTGGCCCATTACCTGCCGGCGCTCAGCTACGTCACATTCGATGATCCTGCGCGCATGGCCGATCTGGGCGATCTGGGGGTTGCCTTCCTGCTCTTCATGATCGGGCTTGAACTGTCTTTCGACCGTTTGCTGCGTCTTCGCTCCCTCGTCTTCGGACTCGGGCCGGCCCAGGTGATCATCTGTTCTGCTGCCATCGGTGCAATTGCCTATCTGCTGGGGGCACAGCCGCGTTCAGCCATTGTCTATGGCACGGCACTTGCCCTGTCCTCGACAGCCATCGCCTTGCCCGCGCTGTCCGAGCGCCGCCTGCTCAATTCGGCTGCCGGACGTACGAGCTTTGCCATCCTGCTGTTCCAGGATCTGGCAGTGGCCCCCCTGCTGTTCATGCTGACGCTGCTCTCTCCCGACCACGCCCGACATTCGGCCTGGACCGCGCTACTGGCTCTGGCAACCGGGCTGCTGGAACTGGCGCTGCTGGTCGGACTGGGTCGGCTGGTGCTGAAGCCATTGTTCCGTCTGGTGGCCCAGACCCGCAGCAGCGAACTGTTTGTTGCCGCATCGCTTCTGGTGGTGATCGGCGCGGCTTCCGCAACTGCAGCCCTCGGTCAATCGATGGCGCTGGGGACATTCATCGCCGGACTGCTGCTCGCGGAGACAGAATTTCGCCGGCAGATCGCAATGACGATCGAGCCCTTCCAGGGCTTGCTGCTTGGCCTCTTTTTCACCGCTGTGGGGGCGCGCCTCGATTTCGGCCAGATCGCGGCGGCGCCTTCGCTCCTCCTGGGTCTCGTCGGAGGCATTCTGGCCATCAAGATGCTCGTCGTTGCACCGTTGTCGCGTCTGGCCGGTCTGCCAGCGCAGGTTGCGGTCCAAACCGCCATGATACTGGCACCGTCCGGAGAGTTTGCCCTGGTGTTGATCAGCCAGGCCATGGCCGGTCACCTCGTCGCGGTCTCGACCGGGACCAACGCTCTGATTGCTGCCACCATCACCATGTTTGCCATTCCGCTACTGGTGCGTCTGTCCGAGCGCTTCAAGGTCACTACGCGTGAGGAAACGCTGCTGGCCGAGGTTTTGCCGGCTCCCGAAGAGGCCAGAAATCACGTTCTGATCGTGGGGTATGGCCGTGTTGGCGAACTGGTTGGGCAGATGCTGCGCCGCCACAATATCGATTTTGTCGCAATCGATGCCCTGGCCGGTCTTGTTGCCCGCGAACGACGCAGTGGCGCGCCGATCTTCTTTGGCGATGCGCGTCGGATCGAACTGCTGCGCCATTGTGGCATCAAGGATGCCAGAGCTCTGGTTGTCACCATGGATGACGCTGGTGCCGCTGATGCTGTGGTTGCGGCGGCGCGCGCAGAACGGGACGACCTCATCATTGTCGCCAGGGCGCGTGATGCCGAACATGCCAAGAGGCTTTACGCGTTGGGGGTCAGCGATGCGGTCCCCGAAACGATCGAATCGAGCCTGCAGCTGAGTGAAGCGTTGCTCGTTGACATCGGTGTGCCCAAAGAACCGGTGATTGCCTCGGTGCATGAACTGCGCAATGAATTCCGTGCGCTTTTGCAAACCCCGACGAACGGATAAACTTCTCTGGTGCAAGGCGGACCCAGCGGAACGCAGTTGGCAACCTTAGGTCCGGGAGGGCCGGTTTTGGCCTTGAAAGCAGAGCGTGGAGTTGAGCGATGAAGCTGAAGATGTGGCAGGTCGATGCCTTTGCAGGACGTCCATTTGAAGGCAATCCTGCGGCGCTGGTTCCTTTGGAAGGGTTTATCGGCGCCGAGCAGATGCAACAGATCGCCAACGAAAACAATCTCGCGGAAACTGCCTTCTTTGTACGCACGGCACCGGGGCAATATGACCTGAGATGGTTTACACCACAGGCCGAGGTCGACCTCTGTGGTCACGCCACGCTGGCCAGCGCGCACCTCATTTTCACGGAACTGGAACCTGAACTTGCCGAGGTCAGCTTTCAGACCCGCTCGGGCAGGCTCTCGGTGCTGCGCGGCGCCGATGGCTGGCACGAGATGTCACTGCCGTCTGATCCACCCACGCCATGGTGGGACAAGAATTTTGCTGACGAGCTTGCGGGGGCCCTTGGTGTTGCTCCGCCTCGAGAACTCCTCAGAGCACGCTATCTGATGGCGGTCTGGGAAGATGCTGAGACGATTGCCGGTATTGAGGGTCCTGGGCGGATCGCTCCTCTCCTGCATGCGCAGGGGATGTGGGGCCTCATCACCACGGCCAGAGGCTTTGGTGACTATGATTTTGTCTCGCGCTTCTTCGCACCGGCCAAGGGCGTCCCCGAAGATCCGGTAACTGGTTCGGCGCATTGCAGCCTGGCGCCATTCTGGGCCGAACGGCTTGGCAAGACGACACTCCTTGCCCGTCAGATCTCGCCGCGCGGCGGCGACCTGATCTGTCGTCAGGCCAAGGAACGGACCATTCTGAAGGGACCGTGTGCACTTTACATGGAAGCCGAGATTTTCGTCTGATGCCGGGACATTGTGTCACGCAGGGTGCCGTGCGCGTGGTGCACCGTCATTGACCGGCCTGGTCAACAGCGCTTGATTAAAGCCATGTTTTACTTGTCTGCAGAAGCTTTTGTGCGTTGCCGGAGGTGGGTACGCAAAACACCCGTTCGCCGCGATCAGAATGTTCAGCCTGTGTGCAAATGATGCGGACGCAACAGCCAGAGCTCCACGTCTGCAAAGTTGTGATTGACCCGAAGAGCTGATGCGCCTATAAGAACTGTGGGCCACGCCTCCCCAACGAGGCGCTTCATTCTGAAAGGAATGACTATGACCGGAAATCGTCCGGCCGTGCGCCCTGCACGGCCTTTTTTTTCGTCCGGACCTTGTGCCAAGCGGCCAGGCTGGACCCCGGACGCGCTCAAGAACGCCGTGATCGGCCGTTCGCATCGCTCCAAACCCGGAAAAGCCAAGCTGAAAGAGGCGATTGATCGCACGCGCAAGCTGCTCAATGTGCCTGATACCCATCGTATCGCCATCGTGCCGGCGTCAGACACCGGCGCTGTGGAGATGGCGATGTGGTCGCTGCTTGGTCCGTTGCCGGTTGATGTATTTGCCTGGGAAAGTTTTGGCGAAGACTGGGTAACGGACGCAGTCAAACAGCTCAAGCTCAAGGATGTGAATGTCTACAAAGCCGGTTATGGCGCATTACCGGATCTCAAGCAGCTTCATCCTCATCACGACTGCGTCTTTCTGTGGAATGGCACCACCTCGGGTGTGCGGGTGCCTGACGGTACCTGGATTTCGCAGGACCGGCTGGGGCTAACGATCTGCGATGCGACGAGTGCTGCGTTTGCCATGGATCTGCCCTGGGACAAGCTCGATGCCACCACCTTTTCCTGGCAGAAGGTGCTGGGTGGCGAAGCCGCCCATGGCATGCTGATCTTAAGTCCAAGAGCTGTTGCGCGGCTGGAAGCCTATACGCCGCACTGGCCCTTGCCGAAGATCTTCCGCATGACCAAGGCGGGCAAACTGATCGAAGGCCTGTTCGAAGGCGAGACCATCAACACGCCGTCGATGCTGGCGGTTGAGGATTACCTCGATGCCCTCGCATGGGCCGAGGAGATGGGAGGCCTGGATGCCCTGAAGGCGCGGGCCGCGGCCAACCTCGCCGTCATCGCGGCGCATGTCGCCCAGTCGCAGTGGCTGCGCTTCCTTGCGGCGGATCCTCATATCCGCTCCCAGACCAGTGTCTGTCTGAAGATCGTCGATCCCTGGTTTACGGCGCTTGATGACAAAGCCCAGGCTGAGGCCGCCAAGAAACTTGCAAGCGTATTGGAAAAGGAAGGCATCGCCTTCGACATTGCCTCTTATCGTGCGGCGCCGCCGGGCTTGCGGATCTGGTGTGGTGCGACGGTTGAGCAGGCTGATCTGCAAGCACTAATGCCCTGGCTCGACTGGGCCTTCGGCCAGGTGAAGGAGAACTGAACAATGGCCAAGGTTCTGATTTCGGACAAGCTGTCGCCGGCAGCGGTTGCCATCTTCAAGCAGCGTGGCATCGAGGCGGACGTCAAGACCGGGCTCTCCAAGGAGGAGCTTGTTGCCATTATCGGCGACTATGATGGTCTTGCCATTCGCTCTGCGACCAAGGTTACGGCCGAGGTGCTGAAGGCCGCCAAGAAGCTCAAGGTCGTCGGCCGTGCCGGCATCGGTGTCGACAATGTCGATATTCCAGCGGCGACCGCCGCCGGCGTCATCGTCATGAATACGCCGTTCGGCAATTCCATCACCACCGCCGAGCATGCCATTGCCATGATGATGGCTTTGGCACGAGACATCCCGGCGGCCAATGCCTCGACGCACGCCGGTAAATGGGAAAAGAACCGGTTCATGGGCGTGGAGCTTTACGGCAAGAGCCTGGGACTGATCGGGGCCGGCAATATCGGCTCGATCGTCGCGGACCGGGCCCGTGGCCTCAAGATGCATGTGATCGCCTATGATCCCTATCTGTCGGTCGAACGGGCGGCAGAGCTTGGTGTCGAGAAGGTCGAGCTCAACGACCTGCTGGCGCGTGCTGACTTCATCACGCTGCACACGCCCTTGACGGCAGAGACGCGCAACATCCTCTCGGCAGATGCATTGCAGAAGACCAAGAAAGGCGTGCGCATCATCAACTGCGCCCGCGGCGGTCTCGTTGATGAGCTGGCGCTCAAGGCGGCGCTTGAATCAGGTCATGTCGCAGGGGCGGCCCTCGATGTGTTTGAGGAGGAGCCGGCCAAAGCCAACGGTCTTTTCGGCAATGAAAAACTCATCGCCACCCCACATCTGGGAGCCTCCACGGCGGAAGCCCAGGAAAATGTGGCGCTGCAGGTCGCCGAACAGATTTCGGATTATCTGTTGACCGGGGCCATCGTCAACGCGCTCAACATGCCGTCGATTTCCGCCGATGAAGCGCAGAAGGTTCGGCCGTGGATTTCGCTCGCCGAAAAGCTTGGCGGGTTTGTCGGTCAGCTGACCACAACCAGCATCGAGAACCTCGACATTCTCTATGAGGGTAGCGCTGCGGATCTCAATCTGCGCGCGCTCACCCAGGCCGCGGTGATGGGGCTTCTGCATCCCACCCTGAGCGAGGTCAACATGGTCAATGCCCCTCTGGTGGCCAAGGAGCGGGGGATCAAGATCAGCGAAACCCGGCGTCCGCGCCAGGGCGTCTATGAAGGCTACATCAAGCTGACCGCGCGCCTGGCCGATGGCTCGACGCGGCGGGTGGCCGGAACTGTGTTCGCCGATGGCCGTCCGCGCCTGATCCAGGCCAAGGACATCAACATGGATGCGGAATTCGCGCCGCACATGCTTTATGTCATCAATGAAGACAAGCCTGGATTCATTGGCCGGCTTGGCACGCTTCTGGGCGAAGCCGGCGTCAATATCGCAAACTTCAATCTGGGCCGCAGTGCCCCCGGCGCCGATGCTATTGCCCTGGTTGAAGTCGATGGTCCGCTCGACAGCAAGGTTCTGGGCGCCATTGGCAAGCTGCCGCTGGTCAAGGAGGCAAGAGCGCTCGCTTTCTAGCATCGCTCTTGTCAGGGCTCCTCCCCATCCCCATGTGAGTTTGGGGGGCAGTCATGACGGATTATGTTGTTGCCATCGAGCTCAGTTGGGCGATTTGGTATGCAAGCTGGATGATCGCAGCGATGTTCAGCGCTGGGACCGTCAAGCGGGCCCCCTCCACGATCTTGGTTTTTCTCTTTGAGGCGCCAGGTTTTTTCCTTCTGCTGGGCGTCATCGCCACGGGCGGGGGTCCGGTCTGGCAGGCGGTATCCCAGACGGACCACGGGATCTATCTCCTGGCGCTACCGGGGCTGCGCCTGTGGCAGCCCTCCGAATTTTTGGGCTGGGGCCTGTTCGTTCTCAGCCTGCCGGGCTTCGCCTTTGCCTGGTGGGCGCGGCTGACCTTGGGTCGTCTGTGGTCGGGCACCATTACCCGCAAGGCGGATCATGTTCTGGTCGACACCGGGCCCTATGCCCTGGTGCGCCATCCGATCTATACCGGCCTGATGGCAAGCGTGATCATGACCGTGGCCGCCAAGGGCACGACGCTGGCGCTTGTGGGCGGGATGATGCTGGTGGTCGGCTGGACCCTGAAGGCCCGCTTTGAAGAGCGCTTCCTCGCTGCGGAGCTGGGCGCTGCGGGTTATGCCACCTATCGTGCGCGGGTGCCCATGCTGCTTCCGTTCGGAGGGAAAAGGGAGGTCAGCTCATGAATCTTGCCTTCAGCCTGTCGCGGTTAGACGCTGCCCTGGCAATTCGTGATCTGTGGCTTTTGTGGGCGCTAAGCTGGCTCCTGGCCGCGCCTTTTGCGGCGCGCGCGGCAAAGCGCTCCCGCTGGATGATGGTGCCTCTCACCGTCGTCGGTCTCATCGCCATTTTTGCCTGGAACCAGGCCGGGCAGCTGTTGACGCGGCCGCTCTGGTCGGTGCCGGAGCTCTTCGGCTGGCTTTGTGCTGGCGTGGTGCTGGCTGGTTTTGGCTTTGCCTGGTGGGCGCGGCTGACGTTGGGCCGCCTGTGGTCGGGCTTTATCACCCTGAAGGAGGGCCATCATATCGTGGATCAGGGTCCTTACGCGTTGGTGCGCCATCCGATCTACACCGGCATCCTTCTGGCGATTGGGGCGACAGCCCTTGCGGCCCCGTCGCCCCTGGCCTTTGCCATGGCGGCGGCGATCCTGGCGGTGCTTGTTGCCAAGGCGTGGGCTGAAGAACGCTTTCTTGGTCAGGAGCTGGGTGAGGAGGCCTATGCCAGCTATCGCGCACGGGTTCCCATGCTGCTGCCATTTTTGCCCAAATAGAGCTCGCACCGACGCGTGCTTTCAGACTATAAGTCGCCACCGTGCCCGGGCGGAACGCCAGGGCGTCTTCTATGCGGGTGCGGTAAAAAATGTCGAATGTGGCCGTGATCGGCGCCCAGTGGGGCGACGAAGGCAAAGGCAAGATTGTTGACTGGCTGAGTGCGCGCGCCGATGTCGTGGTGCGCTTTCAGGGCGGGCACAATGCCGGCCATACCCTCGTCATAGATGGCGTCACCTTCAAACTCAGTCTGCTGCCGTCCGGTGTGGTCCGGCCGGGCAAGCTTGCGGTGATCGGCAATGGCGTTGTAGTTGATCCCTTCGCCTTTGCGGCAGAGGTTGAACGCCTGCGCGAGCAGGGTGTTGCGATCACCCCGCAAGGTCTTGTGGTGGCCGAAAACGCAACGCTGATCCTGCCGCTGCACCGCGAACTTGATGAGGCGCGTGAAAGCGCAAGCAGCAGCCAGGCGATTGGAACCACCAAGCGTGGCATCGGTCCTGCCTATGAGGACAAGGTCGGTCGGCGCGCGCTGCGCGTGATTGATCTGCGCGATCTGGGGAGTCTGCCGGCCAAGATCGAACGGCTGCTTGCCCATCACAATGCGCTGCGCCGGGGCATGGGCCGCGAGGAAATCCGTGTTGCTGACGTGTTTGAACCCTTGCAGGAGGTGGCGGGCAAGATACTGCCGTTCGCCAATTGCGCCTGGCGTCTTCTCGACGACGCCCGCCGGCAGGGCAAATGGATCCTGTTCGAAGGGGCGCAGGCGGTACTGCTCGATGTCGACCACGGCACCTATCCCTATGTAACCTCCTCGAACACTGTCGCCGGTCAGGCAGCGGCTGGAGCCGGCATCAGTCCACGCGACATCGGCTATGTCCTTGGCATCGCCAAGGCCTACACCACCCGCGTGGGCCAGGGGCCCTTTCCGACCGAACTCAGCGATGCCACCGGCGATGAACTGGGGCGGCGCGGCGCTGAGTTTGGCACCGTGACCGGCCGCAAGCGCCGCTGCGGCTGGTTCGATGCGGTGCTGGTACGCCAGACCGTGATTACCGGCGGCATCGATGGCATCGCTTTGACCAAGCTCGATGTGCTGGACGGTTTTGCTGAAATCAAGCTGTGCACGGGTTATCGGCTGGATGGCACCCATCTTGACCACCTGCCGGCGGATGCCGTTCTGCAGGCCCGCTGCGAGCCCGTCTATGAAGTTATGGAGGGCTGGTCGCAATCCACCCGCGGCGCGCGTAGCTGGGCTGATCTGCCGGCTCAGGCGGTAAAATATGTGCGCCGCATTGAAGAGCTGATCGGTGCTCCGGTGGCGCTTTTGTCCACCAGTCCCGAGCGTGAGGACACCATCTTGGTGCATGATCCTTTCGTCGCCCGCTAGACGCCGAAGCTGACGTTGGTTCCCCCTTGCCTTTGTGCGTCAAAGCCCGGCAGGGTGCCGGGTGCGATCATTTTTTGAAGGGCCAGCCATGCTCAAGACCCGCTTTACCGAAATGTTTGGCGTTGCCACGCCCATCACCTGTGGCGGCATGACCCGTGTAGGCAAGGCGGAACTGATCGGTGCTGTCGCCAATGCCGGTGCGCTTGGCTTTCTCACTGCGCTGACACCGGGCTCGCCCGAAAAGCTGATGGCCGAGATCAAGAAAACCCGGGAGCTGACCGACAAGCCCTTCGGTATCAACCTGACCATTCTGCCCACCATCACGCCTGTTCCTTACGACGAATACCGTCAGGTGATCATTGAAAGCGGCATTAAGGTGGTAGAAACGGCGGGCAACAATCCTGCCCCGCATCTGCCGGCGTTCAAGGCTGCAGGTGTCAAGGTGATCCACAAATGCGTCGCGGCCCGTCACGCCCTGAAGGCCGAAAGCATCGGTGTGGACTGCGTGTCAATCGACGGTTTTGAGTGTGCCGGGCATCCCGGTGAGGATGACATTGGCGGCATGGTGCTGTTTCCGATCACCGCTGAAAAACTGAAGATTCCGGTGATTGCGTCGGGTGGTATTGCCGATGCGCGCGGTCTTGTTGCGGCGCTGGCTTTGGGCTGCGATGGCGTCAACATGGGCACGCGCTTCATGGCCACGAAAGAAGCGCCGATCCATCAGAAGGTGAAGGAAGCGCTGGTGGCCAATGATGAGCGTGCCACCGATCTCATCTTCCGCACCCTGCACAACACGGCCCGCGTCGCCCGCAACAAGGTGAGCCAGGAAGTCGTGGCCATCGAGCGGCGCGGCAATGCGACCTTTGATGATGTGCGCGATCTGGTGGCCGGAACGCGCGGCGCCAAGGTCTATGATGCTGGCGATACCGATTTTGGCATCTGGTCGGCGGGGCAGACCCAAGGTCTCATCCACGACATCCCGAGCTGCGCCGAACTTGTGAGCCGGATCGCGCGCGAGGCCGAAGAGATCATTCGCGGCCGCCTGAATAAAGTGCTCGCCTGAACGCCTGCTCTGGGCAGGCGCTACCTATGCCGTGCCGCGCCGGCGTGGCGTCCTTGGGGTGGGCACAAAGGCATGATTGAGCGGGCCATGGCCGTGGCCAAGGCCGGGAGCGGTGCGGATCGCTCCTTGCAGATAGCTGCGGGCTTGCCCGACCGCCGCTGGTAGCTCAAGGCCCTGGGCGAGGCCGCAGGCTATGGCCGTGGCATAGGTGCAGCCGGTGCCATGGGTGTGACGGCTGGTGAGGCGCGCGCCCTGGACGCAAAGGCTGCCACCCGGCCATACCAGTACGTCCCGCAGTATCCTCTCGTGACTGTGTCCGCCCTTGATGAGAGCGGCTTCGGCGCCAAGCGCGATCAGCTGCCGTGCGGCCGCGACCCGGCCTTTGAGCCCGCGCGGGTGCTGGCCCAGGAGGGCGCAGGTTTCGGGAAGGTTGGGGGTGACGAGACTGGCCAAAGGAAGCAGCAGGGTTTTGAGGGTGGCGATGGCGTTCTCAGCCAGCAAGCGCTGCCCGCTGCTCGACACCAGCACCGGGTCCAGCACGATGGGTACGTCAAGCACGGCGATTTCCCTGGCGACGGCGCGAATGATGGACGCCGAGCCGAGCATCCCGATCTTGATGGCATCAATGCCGATATCGTCGCGGCAGGCCCGGATCTGGGCGGCAACAAGCCCCGCCGGCATCAGCTTGAGGGCGCTGAGGCCGGTGGTGTTCTGGGCACTGACCGCGGTGATGGCGGTCATGGTGTAAAGCCCGAAGGCCGCCGCGGTCTTGATGTCCGCCTGGATCCCGGCCCCGCCGCCCGAATCCGAGCCGGCGATGACCAGTAGCCGTTTCATGCGGCCACGGAGCGGATGGCCGCGCAGATCTCGCGCACCACCTCGCGTACGAGTTTCTCATCGTCGCCTTCGGCCATCACCCGGATCACCGGTTCGGTGCCAGATTTGCGCACGAGGATACGACCCTTGCCATTCAGCCGCTCGCCCGCAGCGGTGATCTGTGATTTGACCCGCTCGTTGTCGAGCGGCGCGGTGCCGTTGAACCGCACGTTCTCGAGGATCTGCGGCAGGGGTTCGAAGAGATGTGCGGCCTGCGAGGCAGGCTTGCCTTCGTCGGCGATGACGGCGAGCACCTGCAGGGCGGCGACAAGGCCGTCGCCGGTGGTACCAAAATCGCTGAACACGATGTGCCCGGACTGTTCGCCACCGATATTGTAGCCACCCTCGCGCATCATCTCGATCACGTAGCGGTCGCCGACGGCCGCGCGTCCCAGCTTGAGGTTGAGGCCGGCGAGATATTTGTCGAGCCCCATGTTTGACATGATGGTTCCCACCACGCCGCCACCCTTAAGATCGCCCCGGCGGCTCCAGGACTTGGCCATCAGCGCCAGAATCTGGTCGCCGTCGATGATCCGGCCATGTTCATCGCTCATCACCACGCGATCGGCATCACCATCAAGGGCAATCCCGAAATCGGCGCGCATTTCACGTACCTTGGCGGCCATGGCGTGGGGCGCGGTCGAGCCACATTCGAAATTGATATTGAAGCCATCGGGGTTCACGCCCATGGGAATGACTTCGGCGCCCAGTTCCCACAACACGGCGGGGGCGACGCGGTAGGCCGCGCCATTGGCGCAGTCGATGACGATGCGCAGACCCTCAAGGCTGAGGTGACGCGGAAAGCTGCGCTTGGCGAATTCGATGTAGCGCGCCTGGCTGTCGTCGATCCGTTTGGCGCGGCCGAGCATCGCCGGAAGGACAAGGCCTTCGGCCAGACCATTGTCCATGAGTGCTTCGATCTGCTGCTCGGTGTCGTCGGAGAGCTTGTTGCCATCGGGTCCGAACAGCTTGATGCCGTTGTCATGATAGGGGTTGTGCGAGGCCGAGATCATGACCCCGAGATCGGCGCGCAAGGAGCGCACCAGCATCGCCACCGCCGGTGTGGGCAGGGGGCCGAACTGGAACACGTCCATGCCCACTGCCGTGAAGCCGGCAACCAGGGCAGGCTCGATCATGTAGCCGGAGAGCCGCGTATCCTTGCCGATCACCACCCGGTGGCGGTATTCGCCCCGGGTGAACAGACGACCGGCCGCCATGCCGATCTTCATGGCGATTTCCGGCGTCATCGGAAAACTGTTGGCGAGGCCGCGAACCCCGTCGGTACCGAAATATTTGCGCGCCATTGCGCCTTGATCCTCTCTGCGGGCGTCGTGCCCCTTGGTCCCTTATTGTAGTCAGCTGGATTAAAGATCGTTAGCCATTCGTGGAACAACTTAGATTGCATTTTTCGGCGGCTTTTCCCTCAGCCGGGCAAACACCCTGGCGCCATCACGCAGTGCCGCCACATCGTGGGTGCGCAGAAAATCGGCGCCTGAGCTCAGTGCGAACAGTTCGGCCGCCAGACTTGCCGCGCCCGCGGCCTCGGGTCGGGCATCGACCAGGCGGCGCAGAAAGGATTTGCGGCTGACCGAGATCAGGACGGGCCGGCCAAACGCCGCTTTGAGCGCCCCGATATGGCGGAGCATGGTGAAGGATGCCTCAGGATCCGTGCCGAGGAACATGCCCATCCCCGGATCCAGGATCAGCCGGTCGGCCGTGATGCCGGCGGCGAGCAGACGCGAGAGCCGCTGCTCGAAGAAACGGCAGACCCGATCATAGATTTCGCTGGCGGGGACAAACATCGGCCGGGCCGGGCCCTGGCCCTGGACCGAATGCATGACGACGAGCTGGCACTGGCTTGCGGCCAGTTCAGGATAAAAGCTGGGATCGGCAAAGCCCTGGATGTCGTTCAGATAGCCCACATTGCGGCTGAGCGCCCAGCGCTGCACAGGGGTGGCAAAGCTGTCGACCGAGAGGCGATGGGCGTCGGCCGCAAAGGCGTCCATCACGCCCTTGAGGCGGGCGATTTCAAGCTCGGGGGGCACGGCTTGCGCCGCAGGCGCCGAGGAGGCGGCGCCAAGATCAAGCACATCCGCGCCGGCAGCAAAGAGCGCATGGGCCCGCGCTAGGGCGGCTGCCGGCTCAAGGAAGCGGCCACCATCGGAAAAACTGTCGGCAGTAATGTTGAGAATACCAAAGCTTTGCATTGCGCCTCCAACCGAAAAGGGGAGGCCTGGCCTCCCCTTTGGTCTTCTCACACCGTGCAGCGGCTTAGTGTCCGGGCTGGGGCTCCGGCGCGATCACGCCACGCGGCCGGCCTGCGGCGGGCACCGACGGGCCCGCACCGCGCATGGGCTCGGGCTCGTCATAGGGGGTGCGGACCGGCGCGATGCCCTTGAGCAGGTTCTGGATCTCTTCGCCTGACAGGGTCTCGTATTCGAGCAGGCCGCGGGCGATGGTGTGCAGGTCCTCGATGCGTTCGCTCAGGATCTGACGGGCCCGGCCATAGGTGGTGTCGATGATGCGCCGGATTTCGCTGTCGATCTTCTGGGCGGTGGCTTCAGAGATGTTCTGCTGCCGCGATACGGAATGGCCGAGGAAGACTTCTTCCTGGTTTTCGCCATAGGCAATCGGACCTAGATCATCGCTCATGCCATAGCGTGTCACCATTGCCCGCGCCATGCGGGTTGCCTGTTCGATGTCGCTCATCGCACCGGTGGTCACGCGATCATGGCCGAAGATCAGCTCTTCGGCGATGCGTCCGCCAAATGCCACGCACAGATCCGCCATCATTTTCTCGCGGGTGACGGAAAGCTGGTCACGCTCGGGCAGGCGCATCACCATGCCAAGGGCGCGACCGCGCGGAATGATGGTGGCCTTGTGGATCGGATCGGAGCCTGGCACCGCGAGTGCGACCAGAGCATGGCCACCCTCGTGATAGGCGGTGAGCTTCTTTTCTTCGTCGCTCATCGCCATCGAGCGGCGTTCGGCACCCATCAGCACCTTATCCTTGGCATCCTCGAGTTCGGGCATGGTTACCACGCGCTTGCCGCGGCGGGCCGCAAGCAAGGCTGCCTCGTTCACGAGATTGGCCAGATCGGCACCGGAAAAGCCGGGTGTGCCGCGGGCAATCACGCGTGGGTCGACGTCCGGTGCCAGCGGCACCTTGCGCAGATGCACGCGCAGGATCTTTTCGCGTCCGGCCAGATCCGGATTGGGCACGACCACATGGCGGTCGAAGCGGCCGGGGCGCAAGAGTGCTGGATCGAGCACATCGGGACGGTTGGTGGCGGCGATCAGGATGACGCCTTCATTGGCTTCGAAGCCGTCCATCTCGACCAGAAGCTGGTTGAGGGTCTGTTCGCGTTCGTCATTGCCACCGCCAAGTCCGGCGCCGCGATGACGGCCGACGGCATCGATTTCGTCGATGAAGACGATGCAGGGGGCGTTCTTCTTGGCCTGCTCGAACATGTCACGCACGCGGCTGGCACCGACGCCGACGAACATTTCGACAAAGTCTGATCCCGAAATGGTGAAGAAGGGCACATTGGCCTCGCCGGCGATCGAGCGGGCGAGCAGGGTCTTACCGGTGCCCGGGGGCCCTACGAGCAGCACACCTTTGGGAATGCGTCCACCCAGCCGCTGGAATTTCTGCGGATCACGCAGGAAGTCGACGATCTCCTTGAGTTCTTCCTTGGCCTCATCAACGCCGGCGACGTCCTCGAACGTGACCCGTCCGGTGCGCTCGGTGAGCAGCTTGGCGCGGCTTTTGCCAAAGCCCATGGCCTTGCCGCCGCCTGACTGCATCTGGCGCAGAAAGAAGATCCATACCCCGATCAGCAGGAGCATCGGGAACCAGTTGATGAAGATGCTCATCAGCGTAGGCATGCCCTGATCGGCAGGCTGGACCTTGATCTGGACATTGTGGGCGAGCATGCGCTGGACGAGGTCCGGATCATTGGGCGTGTAGGTGGTAAAGCCCTGTCCGTTCGACAGCTGGCCTTTGATCTGACTGCCCTGAATGGTCACAGCTTTGACATCGCCCTGCATCACCTCCTGATTGAACTGGGTGAAGCTGATGGTCGAGGCGGTCGGATGGCTGCCTGTGCCTTGGAACATATTGAAGAGCGCCACCAGAAGCAGCGCGATGATGATCCAAAGGGCCAGGTTACGAAGATTATTCACGGTCGTTCTTTCTTTGGCGATGGGCCACGCACTGAGCCGGCCAACCGGGCCGGATCGTCTGCTTTGCGGGCAGCCGGGTGCTCCCTATAGATAGGGACACTCACGCATCCTGCCAGCACTAAAAGGTTAGGCGCTTTCGCCCGTGCGGGCAATCGCCCCGCCAAGGGTTCATAGTCGGCCGCCTAGTCTTCCATATCGGAGCGCGAACTTCCACCTCTTGCCACACTCCGCTTCTTTACGCCCGCGGAGGCCCCCCCGGGGCTGCGACGTGGTGCCTCGCCCTGCACCCAGAGGCTGGCCTCGCCAAAAAGGCGCCGGGCCCGGGGCACCGGCGCAAGCCGGCAGCCCATCAGGGTTCGCCCACCACCAAGTTCTCCACTGCATACACTGTTGTAAAGCGCCTGCAGGCGGCGAAAGCGCGGACGGTAGCTGCTGCCGCTGACCCGCATCAGCACCAGAGCGAGCGCCCTCAGACCGATCTCCTCGGGCAGTGCTGCGAGTGCCGCGCGATCAAGCTGGGCGTGGCCGTCTTCGAAGCGGCAATGGTCCGCGACGAAGGCCTCCGCTGTACTCTGCAGGGCGCTGCGGGCGCGGCGCAGATGGTCGGTGGCGAGTACCAGGCGCTCGGGTGCCAGGCCGGCGGCGATGAGCGTGGGCCAGGCCTGGCGGATCCGGACCCTGGAAAAGCGCGGATCCTCGTTCATGGGATCCTCGTGCCAGGCAACGCCCAGTTCCCGCAGCAGGCGGCGCAGCGACGCCCGCGCCAGCATCAGCAGCGGGCGTACCAGGGCAAGCTCAAAATAGCCCGCAAGCGGAAAGGGACTGAGGCCCGACATGGCGCAGAGGCCATCGACGCCGGAGCCGCGGCCAAGCCGCAAGAGAAGGGTTTCGGCCTGATCTTCGAGGGTATGACCGACATAAAGACCCTTGATGCCGTGGCTGAGGCACCAGTCACCCAGGAGCTGATAGCGCGCGTCGCGTGCGGCCGCTTCCAGATTGCGCCGCGGCTTGGGTCCAGTCCAGGGCAGGACAGAGGCTGTGAGTTGCCACTGTTGCGCTGTTTCAACCACCTTCCTCGCGATGTCGTCAGAGCCGGCGCCAAGGCCGTGATCGACACTGAGGACGGTAGGCGGAGCAAGCCCCCCCTGCTTCGCCCACGCCGTCAGGAGCCAGCACAGGGCAAGGGAGTCGGCACCGCCCGAAACCGCAACTGCCGCCGGCCAGGGCTGTCGTGGCAGTGCCGCCATGCTGGCGCCAAAGACGCGCAAAAGCTCAGCGGCAATGGGCCGCCCTGCGGCTTGCGAGAGCCTCGCGGCGCACGCTTTCGGAGGCTCTGGGGTATTTGATGTGGAGTGCGGCAAGAGTGGTGCAGCCTTCCTGCTTCTGCTTCATCGCAATCAGCGACTGGCCAAGGCGCAGCATGCTTTGTGGGGCGAGTTCTGCATGCGGATAGTTCTTGATCTCTTCGGCAAAGGCGCGGGCGGCGCTGGCATAATCCTTCTGTACATAGGAAATCGATCCATCCCAATAGACCGCCTGTGCGGCCTTGGGAGCGGTGGGATTGGCCGCCGCAAAGCTGCGGAACGCCGCCTGGGCTTCACTGTAGCGGCCCTGGGCAAGAAGTTTCATGGCGCTGTCGAAGGAGGCCCCGCTCTCCCCCGATGGCGCTGGCGGCGTACTGTTGCCGGCGGCGACCGCACCCATATTGACGGTTATTTCGCGGCCTGGCCGCGGCAGAGGTGTGCCGGAGGGCAGGGTGCCGAGGGTACCGGGCTCGGCCGCCAGCGGGGCTGGGCCGGAGGCCTCCGCGGGGGCCGGCGCCGCCGCCGTGCCCGCGGCCGAAGCTGTGGCCGGCGCTGCCGGTGAGGCAGTGCCGCCGCCAAAACCGCTGCAGTTGAGCTGCGGCGTAGCTGTGCTGTCGGCGCTGGCGCCGCTGGCGTTGCTCAGGATCTGAGCCGACAGCTGGCAGACGCGATAGTCGAAGTCCTTCTTCATGCGCGTGATCTGTTCGCGCAGGAGAGCATTTTGATGCTGCGCGGACTGGACTTCGCCGGTGACGTTGCGCAGGGCTCGTTCCAGATCCGAAACCCGTTCGGTGAGACTGGAGATGGCGGCATCCTGGGCCTGCTCGCGCTGGGCAGCCGCAAGGCGCCTGGCCTTTTCCGCATCGCTTTCGCCGAACAGACCGGCGACCTGCACCCAATGGTGCCCGCCCTGGGCGGGGGCGGCCGCAAGCGGCGCGGGGGCGCCAAGGAGCAGGGTGGCAGCAAACGCTACCAGGCTGGCACGATGCGCAAGGCGAAGACCCATAGCGTGATCCTCTCAGCAATGAAGGGTACTTGTCAGTCCAGCTCTAGAGTTGGACCGAATTACGGCTGCATGGCAAACGCGAAAAGGGCGCCGCGCTCTGTCGACGCCCTTTTCTTGAAGCCTGATTGGCGCACGTTCCCCCGTGCGCCAGTCATCTGGCCTTAGGAAGTCGCACCGCCGCTGGTGACGACGGTCACGTCGCGACGATCCTTGGCGTAGCAGCTGGCGTTTGATTCAGCGCAGATCGGACGCTCCTTACCGTAGGAGATCGTGTCGACGCGCGCCGGGGAGACACCGAGGCTGACCAGGTACTCCTTGGCTGCGCTGGCTCTGCGGGCACCAAGGGCAAGGTTGTACTCACGCGTGCCGCGGGGGTCGCAATTGCCCTGAACCTGTACGGTCACGGCTGGATATTTCTGAAGCCAGGCGGCCTGACGCTGCAGGGTCGCCTTGGCCGTGCTGTTCAGTGCGGAGCTGTTGAAGGCAAAATGGATCGTATCGCCGACATTGACGCGCAGATCCTCCGCGCTGCCTGGCACGATCGAAGAGGTCTTGACCTGCGCGGGAGCTGCGGCCGCTGGCGGGGCGGGAGGCGCCGCGGGAACGGCCTTGGGTTTTTCCGCGCAGCCGGCCAAGGCTACAACGGACAGTATGGCTGCAAATTTTATAGCGTTTGAAAATTTCATCATTGGAAGTCCACTCCCCACAAGGGTCGCCAGCCCTTGTGCGCTAGGGCCGAGCGCAATTTGGAGGCGCGCACATCACGGTTGAACGTGTGAGCGCGGAAATAGACCCGGGCCTTGGTTACGCGCAACAGAAATTTTTGTTTATCTTACTGGATTAGCGGGGACCAGGCCGGATCGGAGGCGGGGCCAGGGGTATTAACCCGCTGTTCATTACGTCCGGTCACGTCGACCGACCAGATCTCATCCGCACGCCCATTGGGGTAGCTGCGGGTGAACATCAGTACCTGGCCATTAGGTGCCCAGGTGGGATCTTCATCCTGCCAGCCATCGGTGATGACACGCTCCCCCGAGCCATCGGGGTGCATGACTGCGATACGGAAGCTGCCTGGTTCGATCTTGGTGAAGGCGATGAGATCGCCCCGTGGGCTCCACACCGGCGTACCGGCCCGACCGCTGAAGAAGCTGATGCGATGCTGGTTGGAGCCATCGGCGTTCATCACATAGATCTGCTGCGAGCCGCCGCGATCCGATTCGAAGGTGATCTGCTTGCCATCAGGCGAGTAGCAGGGCGAGGTGTTGATCGAGGGATTGTCGGTCAGCTGGGTGACGGCACGGGTGCGCAGGTCCATGACGTAGATCTCCGAATTACCGTGCTTTTCGAGGCTCATGATGACCTTGTTGCCATCCGGCGAGAAGCGTGGCGCAAACGTCATATTGGGGAAGTTGCCGAGCATCTGCTGGTGGCCGGTTTCCAGATCGAAGAGATAGACCCGGGGCTTGCCAGAAATATAGGACATGTAGGCGATCATCTGTGCGGTCGGATTGAACCGCGGGGTGAGCACCAGATAGCTGCCATTGGTGAGAAACACCGGATTGGCCCCGTCCTCATCCATCACCGCGAGGCGTTTGATGCGATGGGTGGGCGGACCACTTTCCGAAATGAACACGATCCGGGTGTTGAAGTAGCCTTCCTCACCGGTGATGCGCTTGTAGATGGCGTCGGAAATCATGTGTGCGACACGGCGCCAGTTCTCGGGGGTGGTGAAATACTGCAGACCGAGCATCTGGCTGCCGCCATAGACGTCCCACAGGCGAAAATCGACCCGCAGCCGCCCGTCCGGCTGCATTGCCGCCTCGCCGGTCACCAGGGCCTGGGCTTTAATGACCTGCCAATTGCTGAATTGTGGCGGAACATTAATGTTTGTGATCTTCTGGATGAAGGATTTCCGGCTGAGCGGACGAAAAAGGCCGGAGCGTCCGAGATCGGCGCGCACCACCGCTGCGATATTGACGGCGGGGGTCTCGTCCCCCGCGGTCGCCGCAACAAAATCAGGAATGGCGATCGGCAGCGGCTGGACATTGCCCTGCGTGACGTCGACATGCAGTTGCGCCGCGGCGGGCATGATTGTGCCCACAAGCATCGCGAACGCCGCCAACACGCCTAGACACCAGTTGCGCATGCCGTTTCTCCTCTGCTTTCACCCTGCCATCCGGTTGCCCGTCATTGGGCCCCCATCATCTGGCGCGGATCGAACTGAATCTCGATATCCCGCCACTGATTATACTGGTTGGCGGGAAGCTTGTAGGGCGCACAGGTATAGATCGCCCGCCGCGCTGCTTCCGCCGCTGCCCGGGTATAGGAATTGTTCGCGGCAGCCGCTGCAGAGCTTGCAGCCAATTGTGGCGGTCTCGCGACGCTGCCGTCCGGATTAAGAAAAAGCTCGAATTCGACAATGAGATCGGAAGGATTTGGCGCGTCCACGGGCGGGCTCCAGCACGGCGCGACCTCACTGCGCAGCGCGTCGGAAAGCTGGAGGGTCATCGCCGTCTGGGCGCCAAACCCACGATGCGGTTGGGCGCCGGTGATCCCCTTGGCTGCGCTTGGCGCCGGCTTTTCCTTGTTGAGCAGGGCAAGGACGCTGTTGATGTTGAAGGCCTTGGGCTTGGCCCGGTGAGGCGGCGCCGGGCGTGGCCGCTCATGGGGCACAACATGGGGTTGGGGTGCCTTGATCGTGAACACCGGGGCTTTGACATCGACCGGCTTGGCCTGGGCCATCTTCAGCTTCGGCATCTTGATCGGCATCGGCACGCGGGGGGCGCGGGTTTCCTCGGGCAGCGGCTGGTTGGCGGTCTTGACCGGCTGCGCCTTGAGCGGCTGCGGCTGCTTTTCGATCACTTTCTGCGGCTCGGGGGCGACCTGACGCAGATTGGTCTTGGGGGCAATGGTGATCAGATCCACCGGGATCACCGGTGGGCCCTGATTGGGAATCTTGAAGTGATGCTGGAAGCTGAGCAGCGTGGCACCAATCACGGCAAGGTGCAGCAGCACCGAGCCGGCCAGGCCCAGGCGCCCTGTTCCATCCTGCGTGGTGTGGGCCGGTACGAGCCTAGTGATGATGCGGCTTTTGCCTTGCGACATCCGACACGAGCCC
Source organism: Pseudomonadota bacterium (assembly GCA_021851325.1). Taxonomy (GTDB): domain Bacteria; phylum Pseudomonadota; class Alphaproteobacteria; order Micropepsales; family Micropepsaceae; genus Rhizomicrobium. Next base: position 39,304 of record JAJZDZ010000016.1, read on the forward strand.
GATATGGGTAAACCCGGCAGCGCTGATTCGCGCCATCACTTCCATCACCCGTCCATAATCCACATGGGTATCGCCGCGCACGAAGATGCGGCTGTCATAGCCATTGCTTGCAATAGCCTTGAGCTTGGCGACCAGCTGGTCCTCCTGAATTGGTGTGTTCTGCAGATAGACCGAACCGTCACGGCGGATCGTCACCGACAGGGGTTGGGTCTCATGACCAAGAGGCTGGGCTTTGGTTTTGGGCAGATCCACCGGTACGCCAACCGTGAGCAAGGGGGCGGTGACCATGAAGACGATCAGCAGCACCAGCATGACGTCGACAAAGGGCGTGACGTTGATATCGGCCATCGGGCGGCGCGAGCGGCCACGCTGCCGGCCCTGAATCGTTGCGGCCATTAGCGCACCGCCTTTTCGTCAAGCTGGCGCCCGAGTATGGCCGAGAACTCATCGGCAAAAGCCTCAAGGCGCCCGGTGTAGCGGACAATCTGGTTGGTGAACCAGTTGTAGAAAATCACCGCCGGAATGGCGGCCAGAAGTCCCATCGCGGTGGCAAACAGCGCCTCCGCGATACCCGGTGCCACCACCGAGAGCGTGGTGTTGTGACGCGCGGCGATGGCCGTAAACGCGTTCATGATGCCCCAGACGGTTCCGAACAGTCCGACAAAAGGTGCCGTCGCTCCGACTGTCGCCAAAAAGCCGAGCTGATGCTCGAGCCCGTCGGTTTCGCGCAGGATGGTGACGCTCATGGCCTTTTCGATGCGTTCCTTGATGCCGCCCAGACGGCTTTCGCGCGGCGGGCCATTTTCAAAGGCGCGCTTCCATTCGCGCAACGCGGCCGTGAACACCGCGGACATCGGATGCTCGTTGCGGGCGGCAATCTGGGTGTGCAGCTCGTCGAGCGAGAGCCCTGACCAGAAGGTCTTTTCGAACTGGCTGGCCTGACGCTGCACCGCGCGCAGCGCCAGCCATTTATTGATGATGATGGCCCACGACCACAGCGAAGCCAGGAACAAGAGGCTCATCACCGCTTTGACGATGATGTCGGCATTGAGGAACATATGCACAATCGAAAAGCCCTCGGCGGTGGGCGCGCTGGTGCCGCCGGTCTGGTTGACCGTCACCGCCGTTGTGGGAGCGGCCAGCGGCGCGGCTGCGCCCACCGGCGCTCCTAACGGAGCGGCCTTCGGGGGGGCAGGCTGGGCCAGGGCGGGGGCTCCCCCCACGGCCAGGAACATCACCGACAAGGCAATGGCCGCCGCGGTGATCAGGTGCTTCATCGTCATCCATCAACCTCTTCGCTGACTGTGCGCGGAGCAATCGGTCCCGTGCGCGCCCTTGCCGGCCGTAATCTGGGATGGCCGCGAGAAGCGCATCGTAACGTGGCCGAATTTTGGCGCGCCCTTTTTTAACTGTTAGCCTCAACTACCAATGGCGCCAAGATTGCGCGCCAGTCCTGCGGAATTCGGCGCGGCTTGCCGGTCAGCGTCATGATGCAGGCTTCAACGCTTCCCGATACCAGAAGCTGATCCTTGGCATAGATACGCTGATCGGCGCACATCCGTGCGCCGCTCAGATTCGAACAGCGGGTGTGTACCTCAATGAGATCGTCGACGCGAGCCGGACGGTGGTAGGTGAGCGCGACCGTGCGCAAGGTCCAGGCGCAGGGCTCGGCATCTTCCAGCATCGCGAGACGGGAAATCCCGGCGCAACGGAAGAATTCGCTGCGCCCCCGTTCCATGAAGCGCAGATAATTGGCGTGGTAGACCACTCCGGAGAGGTCGGTGTCCTCATAGTAGATGCGCAGCGGCAGCACATGGACCTTGCCGCTGAAATGGCCAAAGCCACCCCTGTGCTCCTCGTCGTGCGTCATCGCCCGGGTTCCGTTGGCGGAGCGGTCGTGCCCTTCTGGGGGCTGGCGGGGAGCACGGATACCGTCACCACCCCGGATGGCGCAGCCGGTGTCGCGGCGGGCGGGCGGGCACGTGACAGATAGGCGCCAATGATGGTCGCCGTCATGCCATAGGACCACACCACGGCAAAGGCGATGGCCAGGGCAATGGCGAGGGCGCCCAGGCGCACATAGATCGCCTCCCGGCTCATGCTGGCTCCTGCCCGTCAAACAGGCCCGCATCGCTCCCCCGTTGTGTCGGGGCCGTCAGTCCCAGATGGCCCCAGGCCGCACCGGTGAGGACACGCCCGCGGGGCGTGCGCTGGACAAAGCCCTGCTGCATCAAGAACGGTTCCACGATTTCCTCAATCGCATCGCGGGCTTCTCCGAGCGCCGCTGCGATCGTTTCAATTCCCACCGGACCTCCGGCAAAGGCACTGGCGATCAGGGCGAGATAGCGCCTATCGAACGCATCCAGCCCGCGCCCGTCAACCTCCAGCCGGGTGAGCGCGGCATCGGCGATCCTGGCATCGATGCGGGCTTGGCCGGCGACCGCTGCAAAATCCCGCACCCGTCGCAACAGCCGGCCGGCGATGCGCGGCGTACCGCGGGCGCGGGAGGCGATTTCCTCGGCACCATCGAGGCTGAGATCAAAACCGAGGAGACGGGCGCCACGGGCCACGATCGCCACCAGTTCCTCGGCACTGTAAAAATTGAGCCGCACCGGAATGCCGAAACGGTCGCGCAGCGGGGTGGTGATCAGTCCGGAGCGGGTGGTCGCCCCGACCAGCGTGAAGGGTTTGAGGCCGATCTTCACCGAGCGCGCGGCGGGGCCCTCACCGATCACCAGATCAAGCTCGTAATCCTCCATGGCGGGATAGAGGATTTCCTCGACTACGGGATTGAGGCGATGAATCTCATCGATGAAGAGGACGTCACGTTCGTCCAGATTGGTCAGGATCGCCGCCAGATCGCCGGCCTTGGCGAGCACGGGACCTGAGGTCGAGCGGAAATTCACGCCAAGCTCACGGGCAATGATCTGGGCGAGGGTGGTCTTGCCGAGGCCTGGTGGGCCTGAAAACAGGACATGATCGAGGGCCTCGCCACGCTCCCGCGCGGCGCGAATGAACACATCAAGATTTTCGCGGGCCTGCTTCTGACCAATAAAGTCCGCAAGTACCTGCGGCCGCAGCGAGGTCTCGACCACGTCATCATCGCGGCGGCTGGGATCAAGAACGTGGTCCGGGCTGGGCATGGGAGCTTTTGCCATGGCTCGATCCTATCGCGCCATCGCTTTTAGGGCTTCACGGATGATGGCGTCGACAGGGGCGTCGGCACCGAGGGTCTTGAGCGCACGCGCGACCAGGTCTGCGGCCTGCGCCGGGGCATAGCCAAGCTTGGTGAGGGCGGCCTGCGCATCTGCGCCTGAGGCCGGGGCGCCCTCTGGTTTGGCGCTGCCGCCGGCAAAAATCGGCGCCGGGGCCTTGTCCTTCAGTTCGCTCAGAATACGGGTCGCGAGCTTGGGGCCGATGCCCTGTGCCCGCCCAATTGCCGCCTTGTCGGAGAGGGCGATGGCGGTGTGCAGTTCCTGCGGGCTCAGCGTCGACAGCACCGAGAGGGCAACCCTGGCGCCAACATTCTGTACCGTCTGCAGCAGCCGGAACCATTCGCGCTCCTGTGCGGTCGCAAAGCCATAGAGCCTGATGCTTTCCTCAGTGAGGCGGGTCTCGATCATCAGCGCCGCCCGTTCGCCCGGTTTAAGCCGGGCGAGGCTCGAACCCGGGCAGTGGACGAGATAGCCCACGCCGCCGACATCGAGGATGACATGGTCCTCGCCGACCATGTCCACGGTTCCGGTGAGCTTGCCGATCACGACGCGGCCTTGATGCGGGCGAGACTGCCCGCAAGATGGGCGTGGGTGATGGCCGCCGCCAGCGCATCGGCCGCATCGGCTTGCTCGCAGTTGGCGCTCGGCAGCAGAATGCGGATCATCGCCTGGACCTGCTCCTTGCCCGCATGGCCGACACCGACCACGCATTTTTTGATGTGGTTGGGGGCGTATTCGGCGATGTCGAGCCCGGCCTGGGCGGCGGCAAGAAGGGCGATTGCGCGGGCATGACCAAGCTTCAGCGCGGCGGAGGGGTCCTTGGCGACAAAGGCCTGTTCGACTGCGATGGCATGCGGCGCGAGCGCCGCGATGATCGCGCCAAGTCCGTCATGGAGCGCCAGCAGCCGTCGGCCGAGGTCCTGGCGCGGATCGCTCGAAAGGATGCCATGGCGGATATGGGCAAGGCGGGTGCCGGACAACTCGATCACGCCCCAGCCCATGCGGGCAAGGCCAGGATCAAGGCCCAGAATACGAATCGCGCGTGCCATAAGCATACCTATCGCTAATGGTGACCTCAGCGCCAGCGTGCCATCCGCAGCTCCGGCACCGAAAGCACCCCGCCCAGCCAGGATGCCGCAGTGGGCCGCAAGCAGGCAAAGACCGACCGCCGACGCGGGGGCGGCCCGAAGCTGCGCCGGCGCGGCCTCAGGCTTCCAGCTTGCGCATCAGGGCGTCGGAGAATTCGTAATTGCCATAGACGTTCTGCACGTCATCGTGCTCATCGAGCACGTCCAGAAGTTTGATCAGAGTTTCGCCAGCATCGTCCGATACCGCAGTCATGGTCTTGGCACGCCACTCGACGCGGGCCGAAGAGGGCTCGCCCAGACGCGCCTCGAGCGCATCGCGCACGCTCGCGAAATCCTCGAGACTGGCGATGAATTCATGCGCATCTTCACTTGAGACACACTCGTTGGCCCCGCACTCGATCGCAGCCTCGAGCATGGCATCGTCGCTACCCTTGGCTTTGGGATAGGTGATGACGCCCACCCGATCGAACATGAAGGCAACCGAATTGGGCTCGCCGAGACTGCCGCCGAACTTGGAAAACGCGGCCCGGACATCGGCCCCGGTACGGTTGCGGTTGTCGGTCAGGGCTTCGACGATGAGGGCGACGCCGCCGGGGCCATAACCTTCGTAGCGCACCTCTTCGATGTTGTCCGCGGCGGCGCCGCTCGCCTTGTCGATCGCCCGCTGAATATTGTCCTTGGGCATGCTTTCGGCCTTGGCGGCAATGATCGCCGCCCGCAGGCGTGGGTTGTGGGCGGGATCGGGCAGCCCCATCTTGGCCGCCACGGTCAATTCCCGGCTGAGCTTGGAAAACAGCTTGGAGCGCTCCTTATCCTGGCGCCCTTTGCGGTGCATGATGTTCTTGAACTGGGAATGCCCGGCCATTGCCTTGATCCATGAAGAAAGCGCGTGCATAGCGCCAGCCGCGGGGCTCCATCAAGCCCCACACCTGCCCCCACACCCAGAGCTTGCGTGTTCGCCAAGGCTCCATAAGAGTGCCGCCTGAAATCCCATGGGGGCGCCTGCTTGCCCAATCGCAAAGCCGAAGAGGCCGAAGACCTCGTCATGGCCGCTGAGGTCAAAAGTGGTGCGGCGCTCCGCTCGCCACTCGAGGAATTCCAGCTCAGCAGCCGCACCAACACCGCCTTTCTCGGGCATCCCCCGGGATTGGGCTGGCTTTCGATGTCCGAAGTCTGGGAACGCTTTTCCTATTACGGGATGCAGTCCCTGCTCGTGCTCTACCTGACCGAATATCTCTTCAAGCCAGGGCGCATCCGCCATGTGTGGGGTTTTGCGCCCTTTGCCCACGCCATCACCTGGGCCTATGGCCCGCTCTCGCCCCAGGCCCTGGCCAGTGCCATCTTTGGTCTTTATGCCGGTCTGGTATTTGTCACGCCGCTCGCAGGTGGCTGGCTTGCCGACCGCATCCTGGGACGCACCCATACCGTAACCATCGGGGCCGTGCTGATGGCTTTCGGCCATTTTCTCATGGCCTTCGAGGTCAGTCTGCTCCCGGCCCTGCTGTGTCTGCTGGTGGGGGTGGGCTGCTTTAAGGGCAATATCGCAGCCCAGGTCGGCGATCTCTATGGCGAGGATGATCCGCGCCGGGCCGATGGCTTCATGCTTTATTTTTTGGGCATTCAGCTCGCGGTGATCGTGGCACCGCTGATCTGTGGCACGCTGGGCCAGACCGTTGGCTGGGACTGGGGGTTTGGTGCCGCTGGCGTGGGTATGGTGATCGGCCTTGCCACGTATCTGATCGGGCGTCCGTCGATGCCGCCGGAGCCTTCGCGTCAGGTCAAGGTCAAGCGGCCCAAGCTTTCGGCGCAGGATTGGCGCGTGATCGCGGTCCTGGTTGGACTTTTGCCGGTGCTGGCACTTTCCCTGGTGAGCAACCAGGAAATCTTCAACGCCTATCTCATCTGGGCCCAGAAAAATTACCAGCTGGTGTTTTTCGGCAAGACCATGCCCATTACCTGGATGCTTTCGGTCGATGCCTTTATCTCGACGGGGATGATGGCGTTTGTGATCTGGTTCTGGCGCTGGTGGGCGCGGCGCTGGCGCGAGCCCGATGAAATCACCAAGATCGTCATCGGCACCGCAATCACCGCCTGCGCGCCCCTGGTTCTGGCTGCGGCGTCTTACCGGGTCGCGCAAAGCCATCATCCGGTCTCGATCTACTGGGCCTTCGCCTTTCACTTCGTCAATGATTTTGGCTTCTCGATGGTCCTGCCTACGGGGCTTGCACTTTATTCGCGGGCCGCACCGAAAGGCCTGTCGGGCACCATGATCGCGGTCTACTACCTGCACCTTTTTATCGGCAACATGCTCGTCGGCTACATTGGCGGACTGCTGAGCACGATGACGGCGGTCCATTTCTGGCTGCTGCATGCGGCCTTGATGGTGACGGCAGCGGTGCTGCTCACGCTGGCGCGCTTTTTGTTTGCGCCAATACTCGCACCGGCTTTCGCACCGGCCCCAGGCTAGGAGAGGGTGAGACGTGCGGAGGTCTCAGTCGGCGCGTGAGGGCGATGCATTGGTTGCCGCCTTGAGCTCGACGATGTTGCCGTCCGGATCACGAAGATAGATGGCTGGGCCGACGCCATTGGCGCCATAACGCGCGCCTTCCTCGACGATGGCGATGCCATGCCGGGTGAGGTGGGCGTGGATTTTGTCTCTGTCAAAGGGCGCAATGCTGAGCGCGAAATGATCGAGGTTGCGGCCTTCCTGGCCGGGACCACGGCCACCACGTGCGCCCAGCGTGCCTGCAAGTGGTACCAGATCAATGAGACTTGTGCCCACGCGCAGCTGCCACAGGCCGATGTCATCCTGTACCTTTTCCAGGCTGGCGCCGAGCCCCTCGCAGTAGAAGGCCAGACTTTGAGAGAGGTCGGCGACACGCAGCACGATGTGATCGAGGGTCAGCAACGTAAACGGGATCATTTTCCTGTCCACAACAACATCTGCATCAAGTCTAACAGGCTCTGCACCTTAAGGGCGCGTTGATTTCAGCCGACCTCCGAGACGGACCGGTTCAATGCGTTGCGCCAGACCGCCCCGACCGGTTTCGACAAAGACCGCGCAGAGCGTTCCTGGACCTTCGGCGGGGGTCATGCGGCCGCCGGGCATCTTGGTCAAAAAGCGTTGCAGGGGCTCGTTCTTGTCCATGCCGATCACTGAATCATAATCGGCGCAGGCGCCCGCATCGCTCTGATAGCCGGTCCCGCCGGGCAGGATCTGCGCATCTGCGGTTGGAACATGGGAATGGCTGCCGACCACCAAACTGACACGGCCATCGCAGAAATGGCCCATGGCCATTTTCTCGCTTGAGGCTTCGGCATGAAAATCGACGACGATGGCATCGGCGCCCTCTGCGAGCGGGCAGAGTTCAAGTTCCCGGGCGACCGCGGCAAAAGGATCATCCTGTGGTTCCATGAACACCCGGCCGATGGGCGCAATGACAAGAACCTGTTCGCCGTTTTTGGCCTGGAACAGGTTGACGCCCCGCCCCGGTGTCCCCTTGGGCAGGTTGAGGGGCCGCAGCACCCGGTCATCCTCACCGATGAAAGAGAGAATCTCGCGCTGATCAAGCCAGTGATTGCCGGTGGTGATGCAGTCCACGCCAAGAGCAAAGAATTCGTCGGCGAGCCGCCGCGTGAGACCAAAGCCATGCGCGGCGTTTTCACCATTGAGAATGATGAAATCGAGGTCGAGTTCTGCCTTGAGCGCGGGAAGATAGCTGCTCACCGCCTCGCGACCAGCCCGGCCGATGACATCACCAATGAAGAGAAGACGCATGCACGCAAATCCCGGATTTGAGGCCCTGGCCGCAGACGGTCATCTGCGCCTGGCGCGATCGTGGCCTCAAAAGCCCTACTTCTGCCAGAGGATCAAGGGCAGTTCCTGCGGGAGTTGGGCATCGGTGTGGTGGGGAACCGCGCGGACCGTGTAATCGTTGGGAGCGCGGCTCGAGGGGGCACTGCCGGAGTAGATGAAGCCGTTCATGGCGCCGGGAATGGGGCGTTCACGGTTCAAGGACAGGAGCGCGGCCCCAAGCGGGCCTCTGGTCTCGGCATAGAGCTCGATCCTGACCTCCTCAGGGCTGACGTCTCCCAGACTGACCGGCACCGTGAAATGCCAGCTGCCATCCTCGCCGCGGGTGACGTTGGGAACTCCGAGGTGGAGGCTGTGCCAGCGTTCAGCCGTGCTGTGGCTCCAGGCGCACAGGGCACGGGCCGGGGCACAGTCATTGGCTACCCGCCGCGCGCGGGAGGCGGCGCACGGCAGATAGGCCTTTTCAACATAGTCGCGCACCATGCGCGTGGCTGAAAACTCCGGGGTCAGCTGCGCCATGCTTTCGCGGATGCGGGCGATCCAGCGCCGCGGTACACCTTCGGCATCGCGGTCATAGAATTCTGGTGCGATGTCGTTTTCGAGCAGGTCGTAAAGGCTGTTGGCATCGGCAGCATCGTTGCTGACGAGATGGTGGTCGATCTCGCCCACCGCCCAGCCGACTTCGGCGGTAAAGGCTTCGTCCCACCAGCCATCCCGCACCGAACAGTTGAGCCCGCCATTGACGAGGACCTTCATGCCCGAGGTACCGCAGGCTTCCCAGGGACGGCGCGGATTGTTGATCCAGACATCGACGCCCTGCACCAGGATCTGGGCGATGCCCATATGATAGTCCTCGAGGAACACGACATGGCGGCGCAAGGCTGGCTCGCGCGCCAGCTCGATCCATTCGCGCACCATTTCCTTGCCCATCACGTCGGCAGGATGCGCTTTGCCGGCGACGATGATCTGGATTGGTCGGTGTTCGTTGGTAAGCAGGCTGATGAAGCGGGCCTTGTCGAACAGCAGCAGGTTGGGGCGCTTGTAGGGCGTGAAGCGACGGGCGAAGCCGAGGGTCAACACATTGGGATCAAGCACGCTCTGGGCCTGCTGCACCACCTGGTGGGAGAAGCCCCGCTCCCGCAGCTGCATGGCCAGATGGCGCCGTGCATGCTGGACGGCAAGGCGCCGGCCGCGACTGCGCAGCTGCCACAATTCGTCGTCGGCGACGCCGAGGATCTGCCGATGCAGCGCATCGGGCATCTGCCGCCAGCGTTCCTTGCCACAGGCCTCGGTCCACAGGCGGTCGGCTTCGGCAGAATCCCAGGATGGGATATGGACGCCGTTGGTGACGTGATCAATCGGGACTTCGGCTTCGGGAAAGCGCGGAAACAGGGGCTGGAAGATGCGCCGGCTGAAGGTGCCGTGCAGCCTGCTCACGCCACAGGTATAGGCCGATCCTCTGAGCGCGAAATAGGCCATGTTGAAAAGTTCGCCGTGATTGCCAGGCTCGGCCTGACCCATGGCGATCACCTCTTTGAGCCGTTCAGGCTCCTCGGCGAGGAGCGGCTCGGCGCTGGGCAGATAGCGGTGGAGCAATTCGGGTTCGAAGCGGTCAAAGCCGGCCGGCATCGGGGTGTGGGTGGTGAAGACATTGCCGGGCCGGCCGGCCCAGACGGCTTCTTCGAGACTGAGATGATGGTCGCGGGCGAGTTGGCAGGCCCGTTCGAGCACGGCAAAAGCCGCATGGCCTTCATTGATGTGACAGATCTCGATTTCCGGACGCAGCCGTGCAATCAGCCGCCAGCCGCCGATGCCGAGCATGAGCTCCTGCATCAGGCGCATTTCGCCGCCCCCGCCATAGAGCTTGCCGGTGATACCGCGATCCACCGGGCTGTTGAGCGGGTCATTGGAGTCCAGCAGATAAAGCTTGATGCGTCCGACATTGGCCTGCCACACCCGCAGATGAACCGAGCGGCCGGGCAGTTCGATGGTGATGCGCATCCAGCCACCGTGCGGATCGGTGACCGGCTCGATGGGCATGGTGGCCGGCTCGTTATAGGGAAAGGCCTCAAGCTGGCTGCCATCAGCCGAGATCATCTGCCGGAAATAGCCTTCCTGGTAGAGCAGGCCCACGCCAGCCATCGGCACGTCAAGATCACTGGCGGTCTTCAAGAAATCACCGGCGAGGACGCCGAGGCCGCCGGCATAAAGCGGCAAGGCTTCGCCAAGGCCGAATTCCATGCTGAAATAGGCCACGCCCCCGAGCTTCTTCTCGCCATAGTTCTGCGCAAACCAGCCCGAACGCTGCATATAGGCTTCACGCTGCTGGCAGAAATCCCGCAGTTTGGCGAGAAACTGCGGATCGGTGCGCAAGCTTTCCAGCCGTCCGGCCGAGGTGCCCTGCAAAACCGCCCACGGACTTGAGGTCAGATCCCACAGCCCTTCGTCGATATAGCGCCACAAGGCGTCGCCTTCGTGGCTCCAGGTCCAGCGCAGATCGAGCGCCAGTTGCTGCAGACTGACAAGTTCATCGGGAAGGTGTGGCAGCAAAATCGCGACCATGTGATCTCCTTTAGGCCCGGCGCGACCGCTGCAGGCTCAGGTGGCATCTGGCGTATGCGGCTTTTCGGCAGCAGCCACGGCCGCGATGGTTCGCATCAGACTCGCGGGATTGACGCTGATCGAGTCGATGCCCATCCCTACGAGCGCCGCGGCCAGATCGGGAAAATTGGCTGGCGCTTCACCGCAGATGCCGCAATGGCGATGATTGCGCCTGGCGCCCGTGACCGCAAGACGGAGTATTTCAAGCATGGCAGGATCACGTTCGTCAAAGTCAAAAGCGACAATTTCTGAATCGCGATCGACACCGAGTGTCAATTGTGTGAGATCGTTGGAACCGATCGAAAAGCCGTCAAACAGCTGGGCAAAGCCGTCGATGCGGATGACATTGGATGGAACTTCGCACATCACGTAGATCTGAAGCCCGTCCGCGCCGCGTTTCAGACCATGGGCCGCAAGGGTTTCGAGCACTTTGCGCGCTTCTTCCTCACGGCGACAGAACGGAACCATGAGCCGAAGATTGGTCAGGCCCATCTCCTTGCGCACGCGCAAGAGGGCCGCGCACTCCAGGGCAAAGCCGTCGGCATAGGCCGGATGGGCGTAGCGTGCGGCGCCCCGGAACCCCAGCATCGGATTGTTTTCCACCGGCTCGAAGGCATGTCCGCCCAGCAAGGTGGCGTATTCATTGGTCTTGAAGTCAGAGAGCCGGACAATCACCGGGCGCGGATAGAAGGCCGCCGCAATGCGTCCGATTCCTTCGGACAGGGTGCGGATGAAGAAATCCTGCGGGCGGGCAAAGCCCGCCGTGCGTGCGGCGATCTGGCGACGCTCCTTGGCTCCCGTCACCTGTTCGGGATGGGCGAGGGCCATCGGATGGACGCCGATCGCCTCGTTGATGATGAATTCCATACGCGCCAGACCAACGCCTGCTGCCGGCAACATCGCCGTGCGAAACGCAAGATCCGGGTTGCCGAGATTGACCATGATTTCGGTTTTGGTGCGGCGGACCACGTCGGCCTTGACGGTGACGCGCTCGAACGCCACCTGTCCGTCATAGACATGTCCGGTCTCTCCTTCGGCGCAGGAGACGGTGACGACATCGCCGGTCTGAAGCGCGGTGGTACCGGTTCCGGTTCCCACCACCGCCGCCAGTCCCAGCTCGCGGGCGACGATCGCAGCGTGGCAGGTGCGTCCGCCGCGATCGGTGATGATCGCCGCCGCCTTTTTCATCACCGGTTCCCAATCCGGCGTCGTGGTCGCCGCCACCAGCACCTCGCCATCGCGGAAAGTGGACAGTTCGTTCGGACCGGTGATCACGCGCACTTTGCCTGCGGCGATCTTTTCGCCGACGGCGCGACCGCTGAGGCGGGCTGTGGGATGTTCCTTGAGGTGATAGGTTTCGAAGGTTGCGCCGCGCTGGGAGGCAACGGTTTCTGGCCGTGCCTGCACGATGTAGAGCTTGCCGTCAGCGCCGTCCTTGGCCCACTCAATGTCCATCGGCATGGGATGGCCTGCAGACTTTGAGTAGTGTTCTTCGATGGCGATGGCATGGCCGGCCAGTGACAGGACTTCCTCATCATTGAGGCAGAAGCTGGTCCGTTCGCGACGGGGAACCATCTTTTCGCGGGTGCGCTGAGGACCGTGGCTGTAGACGAGGCGCATCTGCTTGGCCCCCAGCCGGCGGTCAAGAACGGCGCGAAAGCCTTGCGCGTAGGTTGGCTTGTGCACGTAGAATTCATCCGGATCGACGTTACCCTGGACGACGTTTTCGCCCAGGCCGTAGGCTGCGGTCACGAACACCACATCGCGAAAGCCCGATTCGGTGTCGAGGGTAAAGGTGACCCCTGAGGCCCCGAGGTCGGAGCGCACCATCTTCATCACCGCGACACAGAGAAAGACCTTGAAGTGGTCGAAGCCGTTGTTATGGCGATAGACGATGGCGCGCTCGGTAAACAGGGAGGCAAAGCAGTTGCGGCAGGCCTCGATCAGGCCATCATCGCCGGCAACATGCAGGTAGCTCTCATGCTGGCCGGCAAAGCTCGCATTGGGCAGATCCTCCGCGGTTGCCGAGGAGCGCACGGCCAGTGTCAGCCCGGCACCATATTCGTCTTTCAGAAGTTTGTAGGCGGCGAGAATCTGCGTCTTCAGCGCCGTTCCTGCAGTGGCCGCATAGACGGTTTCACGGCAGATCCTGGCGCGCTCGGCAAGCTGTGCGGTATCGCTGACATCGAGATCGTCGAGGGCGTGGTGCAGCTTCTCCCAGCCTCCGGTTGTGGTCATGGCATCGCGATAAGCAGCGGCGGTAATGGCAAAGCCGTTGGGGACGCGAATGTGTTCCGCGGCAAGCTGGGAATAGAGCTCGCCCAGCGAGGCGGTCTTGCCGCCCACACTTGGCACGTCGCGCATGGTGATGTCGCGAAACCAGCGAATATATTCTCCAGTCATGATGGGCATGCTCCTTGCGCGGCGGCGCATGATTGGATCTGCCGGGGCGCGGAACCTTGACCGGTATCAATCGGCGCGGACGTCGATGACGCGGGCCAGGCGATGCACATCGTCGGCCTTTGCGAGTTCGGTGCCGTGACCAAGAATGGCTGCGGTGCCGGCAGCGACGCCGAAACGCAGGCATTGTGCGAGATCCAGCTCCTGCGCCAGGGCCCAGGCAAACCCACCGGTAAAGCTGTCTCCGGCTCCCACGGTACTGCGCGCCGTCACTTTGGGGGCGGTCGCACGCAGGATCTGGCTGCGGCCGATGAGCCGGGCGCCACGATCGGCAAGGGTGAGCGCGACGAACTCGGCACCACCGGCATCAACGATTTTGCGCGCGGCGGCGATAAAGCTGTCCTCGCTGGCCAGAGGCTGAGCGCTTAAGGCGGAAAGTTCCCGGGCATTGGGCTTGATCAGGAAGACGCCTTCAGCCAGCGCGGCCTTGAGGGCGGCACCGGAACTGTCGACGATAAGCTGCTGGCCACGGGCGCGGACGGCCCTGGCGATCTGGCCATAAAGGGAGGCTGGCGTTGCTTGCGGCAGGCTGCCGCTGAGAACCACAAGCTCGGCCTCGCTCCTGCTCAGTGCGTCCAGCATCGCGCCCTGCTCGGCCGCACTCAGCGCGGCTCCGGGCATCACAAAGCGGTACTGCTGGCCGCTTTGCTCTTCAAAGATCGTGACATCCTCGCGGGTCTCCAGCTCGGTCCCGATGGCGATCTGGTTGAGACCCTCGGCGCGCAGCAGCTGCTCGAGCAGTTTGCCGCTGATGCCGCCGCTCGGGAAGATCGCGGTCACCTTGCCGTCGAGCCGCGCAATGACGCGGGCGACATTGATGCCGCCGCCGCCCGGATCGCGCCGCACATTGGTACAGCGCAGCTTCTGCAGAGGCTCAAGACGACCGGTGGCCGCCGACAGGTCGATGGCCGGGTTAAGCGTAAGCGTGACGATGCGATCGGCAGGCATGGGTCGGCCACTGCTTCAGAGCGCAAACATATGGGCCGACCCCGCCTTGAAGGATGTTGATCTGTCTCAAGCGGACTCGGACCTCATCACCGCTTCGAGCACACCCACCTCGTCGATTTCGACCCGCACCACGTCACCCTCCTTGAGGAAGGTGGGCGGCTCCATTGCCACTCCAACTCCGCCCGGAGTGCCGGTGAAAATCACATCGCCAGGCTCGAGTGTCATCACCTGGCTGATTTCGGCGATCTGGTCGAAGATGTTGAAGATGAGATGACGGGTGTTGGAATCCTGGCGCTTTTCGTTGTTCACGAAACAGCGGATGCCGAGGTTGTGGGGATCTTTGATCGCGTCGGCGGTGACGATGTAGGGGCCAAACGGAGCGTGGCTGTCAAAGCTCTTGCCGAGGATGAATTGCGGCGTCTTGAACTGCCAGTCGCGGGCGCTGACATCGTTGCCGGCGCAATAGCCGAAGATCACCGAGGCCGCATCCTCCTTGCGCACGTGGCGACAGCGCTTGCCGATGACAAAGACCAGTTCTGCTTCGTAATCGACCTGGTGCGAGGCGCGCGGCAGCTCGATGGGATCGAAGGGGCCGTTGACGGCATTGGCGAGTTTGGAAAACCAAACCTGTTCTTTGGGCGGCTCGCGTCCGGTTTCTGCAATATGGTCTGCGTAATTGAGGCCGATGGCGAGGATCTTCGAGGGACGCGGCACTGGCGCAAGAAGATGCACGTCTGCGGCCCGCAGATGTGGCCGCGTGCTGCTGGCAAGTTCTTGCAGCCGGCTGCGCAGGCGGGGAAATTCCTCGATCAGTCCGATCATGGTTGCCGGCAGTTCGGGGGCGGCGCGCGACAGGTCAATCAGTCCTTCTTCAACGGCAATGGCGCAGTGCACCTTGCCGTCACGTTCAAAGCTCGCAAGTTTCATAGGGTCCTCACATTCTGCTTTTGTGGCCAATCGAACAGGCGTATGGCGCTGATACACGCACCAAAAACAGCAGCTCCGGCTGCAACTTCAAGCGCTACGATCTGCCCGGACGTACCCAGCTGGCCAAAGAACAATGCCACCAGGGCGGCCCCCGTGGTCTGTCCGAGCAGGCGGGCGGTTCCCAGCATGCCGGCCGCACCGCCGGCGCGCGCGCGTGGCGCATTGCCGATCATGGCGCGGTTGTTGGGTGACTGGAAAAGGCCGAAGCCGGCGCCGCACAGCGCCATGCGCCAGATGACGTCGGCAATGGCCGGATGGGCCGGCATGTCGGCAAGTGCGGCAAGACCACTGGCAAATACGATGAGGCCGATGGCGCTCAGCAGGCCTGCGGGATAGCGGTCCGAAAGCCTGCCCGCAATGGGGGCGGCAAAGCCGGTTGCAACCGACCAGGGGGTGATCAGCAGCCCGGTCGCCACTGCCGAAAAGCCAAGTCGCGTTTGCAGCAGGAAGGGCAGCGACACCAAGGCGAGCATCTGGGCGGTGAAGGAGAGGATGGAGGTGCCGACCGATAAGGCGATGATCGGCTGACCGAGCAGATCCACGGGCAGGAGGGGCGAGGCCAGGGTCAGCTGGCGGCGAACCAGAACCATGGCGAGAATTGCGGTGAGAGCCAGTTCGCCGACAAAGATCCAGGGGTCTTCACCGTGGCCGAGCGCGTCGATGCTGGTGACGAAGAGCGCAAACATGGCGGCGCTCATGATCGCCGAGCGACTGTCAAAACGTTGCTGGGCCCGTGGTGAATCCGGCAAGGTGCGTCCGGCGACGGCAAGCGCAACGAGCCCCAGGGGAATATTGACGGCAAAAAGATAGGGCCAGCTGGCGACCGAAAGAATGGCTGCTGCCACCGTCGGGCCGAGAGCGGCAGCAACCGCCACCAGGAGCGCATTAAGTCCGATGCCGCGGCCGAGCTCGGCATGGGGCCAGGTAAAGCGCAGGAGTGCGGTGTTGACGCTCATGATGCCGGCAGCACCGAAGCCTTGCAGGATGCGGGCGACCGCCAGCATCCAGAAGCTCTGTGACAGGGCACAGAGCAGCGAGGCGAGGGTGAAGAGGGCAAGGCCAGTGATGAAGACGCGCCGATAGGTGATGATCTCGCCCAGTGCTGCCAAGGGCAGCAATGAGATCGCAATGGCGAGCTGATAGCCGTTGACGATCCAGATCGAGTTGGTGGCGTTGGTGTGCAGGTCACGGGCGATGGTCGGAAGCGCGACATTGGCGATGGCGCCATCCATCACCGCCATGATGATGACGAGGCCAAGTGTGGCGATCGCCCAGTCGCGGCGTGGGCGAGGCAGACCGTCGGGAAATTCGGGCATGGGAACGTGTTCGGGCGCGGAAATAGCGGGCTGTCGATTCTTGGGCCTATCTGTAGCGCCTGGCGGACGCAATGACACCTGTTCACATTGGTTCCTGCGGCGCCGGAACCCAAACTCGTGCACCCGTTTCTGGAACCGGCGCGCCCTCTGCCGGTTAAAACCTGGTGCAGGTGGCCGACAAAGGTGTGGTCGCGTGCCATGTGTCTGCCGTCTACCACGAGGAGGGGATGCCCGCACCGACGATATTTCACCTGGGCGCTCTGGCGGGCGCGACGCCGATTACGGCCTCAAGGATCAAGGAGATAGGTGCGCTTGGATTTTCGGCGCTCATGGTCAGTCTGCCGGAACTTGGGTATAGGCCCCCTTCGCCTGCGCTTGCTGAACGTGTCGGCAAGCTCGCCGCGCTCTGCCAGGGTGCAGAGCTTGCGCTCCTGGTCGAGCTTGATCCTTTCAGTCTTGATCCGTCGCATCCCCTCGTCGGCGCACAGCCTGAGCTCTTTGCGCTGCGGCCGTCTTTGGCCGGGCGCGTCGTCGATCCGCGCCAGGCGGTGCGGCTGGAGGGGCGGGCGCAATTGCGCACCGCGCCGCAGCTCGAGCCGGTGATCCAGTTCTGGAGTGCGGTGGTTGAGGTATTACGCCAGGCTGGCTGCGCCGGTTTTTGTCTTTCCCAGAGCGGAGCCCTGGGGCCAGCTTTGTGCGCCAGCCTGATCGCAGACGCAGGCCCTCTGCTCTGGATTGCCGATGCCACCGCGCAGGATTGGGTGCGCATGCTGCAGCTCAAGGGGTGTGGCTTTGATTACGTGCTGGGCTCGCTACCGTGGTGGGATTATCGCCAAAGCTGGTTCGTTGAAGAGCACGCCCTTCTGAGCCGGATTGCGCCGGTCATGAGCCAGGTTGGGAGCTGGCGCAAAATGGCGCCGGCGCGCACGCGGGCGCGCTGCGCGCGCCTTGCGGTTGCAGCCTGTGTTGGGACGGGGCTTGTGCTGCCCGCGGGTTTTGCCAGCGCGGATGAGGCCGAGGGGGACCAGACGCAGCTGAACGCGTGCGTACGCGCGGCCAATCATCATGCCCGCCGAAAGCGCGCGGCCGCGGGCGCGCTCAGTCAGCATAGCGGTCCCAGCGCCGCGGTGACGATCCTCCTGAGCACGGGGGCTGCGGATGATCTGGTCGTTCTCATCAATCCGGATCCTCTGCTGGCCACGGAGATTGACGGGGATCTGCTCGGAGCGCTCTGCGAATATCAGGAGCTTGTGCCGCTGGCGCCGTTTGCGGGCGACGGGAGCAGGTTGCTGCGCCCTGGCGAAGCCAGGCTCTGCCAGGTTCGGCGGCTGCCGGCCGTGCACATTCGCCAGAGCCTTGATGTGCGCCAGGCGCTCAAGCTGCCGCGTGTGACCATTGCGGCTGTCACCCCCCATATCGCCGCGGGCCTGGCGCTCAAGCGTATTGTGGGTGAACGGGTGGCGGTGGAAGCCGACATTTTTACCGACGGGCATCCTGTCCTCAGCGCCGACCTGATCTACCGCGCCGAGGACGCGCGCAGCTGGCAGCGGGTCGCGATGCAGTCGCTCGGCAATGATCGCTGGCGGGCGCAGTTTCCGCTGCGCCGGCTGGGGCGCCATCGTTTCGCCATCGAAGCCTGGATCGATGGCTATGGCAGCTTTGTCCGTGACCTCGAAAAGAAACGTGATGCCGGGGTCCTCCTCGAACTGGACGTGGAGGAGGGGCGCCGTCTTATCGCCGCGGCGCAAGAGGCCGTTGCGGGTACTGAGGCTGATGGCGGAGCTGCGGCTGAGACATTGAGCGCGTGCTGCCGCGCGCTTGCTGCGGGGCCGGTGGCCGCGCAGCTGGAAGTGCTCCTTGCGCCCCGTACCATTGAGGCCATGCGCTGTTGCCAGGAGCGGCAGCATCTGGCCCGCAGCGCTCCGGTTTTGGTCGATGCCGAGCGTCGGCAGGCCCGTTTTGCCAGCTGGTACGAACTTTTCCCCAGATCGGTGACTACGGACAAACGCAGGCACGGCACCTTGCGTGCGGTGATCGGCGAACTGCCGCGCATCCAGGCGATGGGGTTTGATGTGCTGTACCTGCCGCCGATCCATCCCATCGGTCACACCAACCGCAAGGGCGCGAACAATGCCGTGAACGCCCAGCCCGGTGAGCCGGGTTCGCCTTACGCCATTGGCTCGGCAGAAGGCGGCCATGACGCCATCCACCCCGAGCTTGGCAGCTTTACGGATTTTCAGGCGCTGCTTGGCGCCTGTCACGATCATGGCCTCGAGCTTGCGCTCGATTTTGCCATCCAGTGTTCACCGGACCATCCCTGGCTGAAGGCGCATCCTGGCTGGTTTGATTACCGTCCTGACGGCAGCATCAAATATGCCGAGAACCCGCCGAAGACATACGAGGACATCGTCAATCTCGATTTTTATCAGCCGGATGCCTGCCCCGACTTGTGGCTGACACTGAGGGATGTGGTGGAGTTCTGGATTGCCCAGGGGGTCAAGATCTTCCGTGTCGACAATCCCCATACCAAGCCATTTGCCTTCTGGCGCTGGCTGCTCGCGGATATCCGCGGTCGCCATCCCGAGGTCATCTTTCTGGCCGAGGCCTTCACCCGGCCCAAGCTCATGTATGAGCTTGCGCGGCTCGGATTTTCCCAGAGCTACACCTACTTCACCTGGCGTACCCAAAAGCAGGAACTGACCGAATATCTGAACGAACTGACCACGCCCCCGGTGAGCGACTGGTTGCGGCCACATTTTTTTGTCAACACGCCGGACATCAATCCCTATTTCCTGCAGGTGTCCGGGCGCAGTGGCTTTCTGCTCCGCGCCGTCCTTGCGGCAACCTTGTCGGGGCTCTGGGGGATGTATTCGGGATTTGAGCTCTGCGAGGCAGCGGCGCTGCCTGGACGCGAGGAATATCTCGACGCGGAGAAATACGAGATCCGCCCACGGGACTATACAATGCCTGGAAACATCGTCGCGGAAATCGCCCAGCTGAACCGTCTGCGCAAGGCCGAGCCGGCCTTGCAAAGCCATATGGGGCTTACATTCTACAAGGCCTTCAACGATCAGGTTCTCTACTACGGCAAGCATGCACCAGGAGAGCAGGCGCGGATTCTGATTGCCGTCAGTCTTGATCCCCGGCAGGCGCAGGACGCCTGGTTCGAGGTGCCGCTTTGGGAATGGGGACTGGGCGATGATGGCGCCGTGGAAGCGCGGGAGCTCATCAGTGGAGAGCTCACGCTCTGGCACGGCAAGATGCAGCGTCTGTGGCTTGGCACCGAACGGCCCTATGCGATCTGGCGCGTAACTCCGGCCAGAAAGGCCTGATGATGACCCGCAGGAAAGTCAAGTTGCCGTCTTCGGATCCCACCTGGTACAAGGATGCCGTCATCTACCAGCTGCATGTGAAGTCGTTCTTTGACGCCAACAATGACGGGATCGGCGATTTTGCCGGCCTGATCGAGAAGCTGGACTATCTGGCGGAGATCGGTGTTACCGCCGTCTGGCTGCTGCCCTTTTATCCGTCCCCCCGACGCGATGACGGCTATGACATCAGTGCCTATCGTGCGGTTCATCCCGAATATGGAAGCCTGCGTGACGTGCGGCGCTTTATCGAGGAGGCCCATGCCAGAGGGCTGCGGGTCATCAGTGAGCTCGTGGTCAATCATACCTCTGATCAACACCCCTGGTTTCAGCGCGCCCGCCGCGCCAAGCCGGGCTCGGCTGCCCGCAACTTCTATGTATGGTCCGATGACGACAGGAAATATGCGGGTACACGGATCATTTTCATCGACAGCGAGAAATCCAACTGGACCTGGGATGAGGAGGCCAAGGCCTATTACTGGCATCGCTTTTTCAGTCATCAGCCGGATCTCAACTTTGATAACCCGCGGGTGTTCGATGAGGTCATGGCTGTGATGCGCTTCTGGTTTGACATGGGCGTCGATGGCCTCAGGCTTGATGCGGTTCCCTATCTGGTCGAGCGCGAAGGCACCAACAATGAGAACCTGCCCGAAACCCATGCCATTCTCAAACGTATGCGCAAGGAGGTGGATGAACACTATCCGGACCGCATGCTGCTTGCCGAGGCCAACCAGTGGCCGGAAGACATCCAGGAATATTTCGGCAATGGCGATGAGTGCCACATGGTCTTCCATTTCCCGCTGATGCCACGCATGTATATGGCCATCGCCCAGGAAGACCGCTTTCCGGTAACCGACATCATCCGTCAGACTCCCGACATTCCCGCCAATTGCCAGTGGGCGGTGTTTTTACGCAATCATGACGAGCTGACGCTCGAAATGGTGACGGACAATGAGCGCGACTATCTCTGGAACGTCTATGCTGCGGACCGGCGAGCCCGGCTCAATCTCGGCATTCGCCGTCGTCTGGCGCCGCTTTTGGAGCGCGACCGCCGTCGCATCGAGCTGATGAATTCGCTGCTGTTGTCGATGCCCGGAACCCCGATCATCTACTATGGCGACGAGATCGGGATGGGAGACAACATCCATCTGGGCGACCGCGATGGCGTGCGCACGCCGATGCAGTGGTCGCCGGATCGCAATGGTGGCTTTAGCCGTGCCGATCCCGCCACACTCGTGCTGCCCCCGATCATGGACCCGCTCTATGGTTATGAGGCGGTCAATGTGGAGGCGCAGTGGCGCGATCCCCACTCGCTGCTCAACTGGCTGCGGCGGATGCTGGTCGTGCGCCGCGCCCATCTCAGCTTCGGGCGGGGAAGCCTGCGCTTTCTCACCCCCCAGAACCGCAAGATCCTCGCCTATCTGCGCGAGCATGGCACGGAGACGCTGCTCTGTGTGGCCAATGTCTCGCGGACGGCGCAGGCGGTTGAACTTGATCTGAACGAATTCGAGGGGCGCACGCCGGTCGAATTGCTCGGCGGCACATCCTTTCCGCGGATCGGCCAGCTCTCCTACATGCTGACCTTGCCGCCATTTGGCTTTTACTGGTTTCAGCTTTCCGTGGACGCCGAAGCCCCGCCCTGGAGCATCGCCCAGGCAGGACCGGGCATGGAACTGCTCACCTTTGTCGTGCGCGAGGCGCTCGCGCTCGAAGGGGCCATGCGGCTCAGCCTCGAGCAAAGCATTCTGCCCACCTACATCGCCCATCGCCGCTGGTATCAAGCCAAGCACACCGCGATCGAGCAGGTACGCATTGTCGCCTCTGCACCCTTGCCTGGCGGCGACGCGGACTGTCTTCTTGCCGATGTCGAGGTGTCTTCCGGTCCGCAGTCCGAATGTTACGCCTTGCCCATGGCGATTGCCTTCGAGGATGAGCCGACAAGCCCGTTCGCCGCGCCGCTGGCCTTCGCGCGGGCGCGGCGGGGCCGCCGGGTGGGCCTGCTCACCGATGGCTTTGCCACCAGCCGTTTTGCCCGTGGGGTGCTCGCCGGCCTTACGCTGCGGGCCAAGATTGCGTTTGGCGATGGCCATATCCTGTTTCGGGCGGTTGGCGGGCTGCCCCCCGACCTCGCGACGGAGGGCGACATCGAGTGGCCGCGTCTTGAGCAGACCAATTCGACACTGATCGTGGGACGCAGAGTGGTGATCAAACTGTTGCGGCGTAAGGTTGTGGGCGAACATCCCGAAGCGGAAATGGGACGGCTGCTGACCGAGCGCGGCTTTGATGGCGTGGCGCCGATGCTGGGCGAGGTGGTGCGCGTGGATGGGGCGGGCCGGGTCTCAGCGCTTGCAATCGTGCAGGGTTTTGTCGCCAACCAGGGGGACGGCGCGACCTGGACGATTGAACAGCTGACGCGGATTATCGATGAGCTCTCGGTGCATCCCCATCAGGAGGGGCCGCATTTCGAGGCCTATGAGGAATTTGCCACGGTCCTTGGTCGGCGCTTGGGTCAGCTCCACCAGGTGCTGGCACAACCTGGCCGTGATCCTGCGTTTGCTCCGCAGCGCGCCGAGCTGGCGACGGTGCGGGCCTGGCAGGAAGGGGTCGTGGCGCAGCTTGAGAAGGCGTTCACAGCGCTATCCGAGCGTGCGGAGTTCGCGCCGAGGCTGGCGGCAATCTTGGAGCTGCGTGCGGCAGCGCAGGAAGAGGTCTGGACGGTTCTTGAGCGCGCCATGGGGCTTGTCCTCACCCGCATTCATGGGGATCTGCATCTGGGCCAGGTTCTGGTTGCGGCTGGCGATGTGGTGCTGATCGATTTTGAAGGTGAACCCACCAAGACGCTGGAGGAGCGCCGGGCCAAGACCAGCCCTCTGCGCGATGTTGCCGGGGTGCTCAGATCATTTGATTACGCCGCGGCGATGGCGGCGCGCGACAGCAGGATTGCGACCGGTGGGCCCGGGGAAGCCCGCGCTGCGGCCTTGCTCGAGGAATTCCGCAAGGCGGCGCAGGCGCGCTTTCTGCGCGGCTATGAAGAAGGTCGCGCAGCAGCGCTCAGCGCCTGCGAGGAGCGGGTGCTTCTTGTCTTTGCCTTGGAAAAGGCGGCATACGAAATCAGCTACGAGGCCGCCAACCGGCCAGATTGGATTGACATTCCGCTCGCAGGGCTGGAGAGCCTCCTTGCGCGGCTGCTCGCGGAGGGCGGCGATGGCCAGTAAGTCGGTGGGCAGTGATCCGCGTGGCGCGGCTCTGCTCGAAGGACGCCTTGACGATCCCTTTGGCTTTTTGGGACCGCATGAGCAGAACGGCGATCCCGTGGTGCGCAGCTTCCAGCCTGGCGCGCTGAAGGTCGAGGTCCTGTCCCGTCAGGATCACCGCCTTCTTGGTCAGCTGGCGCCGCAGGGCGCAGGCGGCCTTTTCGTCGGAAAGGTGGCGGCCCCAGGGCCCTATCTGCTGCGCATTCACTGGCCGGAGGCGATACAGGAAACCGAAGATCCCTACAGCTTCGGGCTGCTGCTCGGCGAGCTCGACCTGCATCTCTTCACCGAGGGCAGTCACTGGCAGCTGGCAGAGCGGCTGGGAGCGGCGCGGCAGACTGTCGATGGTGTTGAAGGTGTTCGCTTCGCCGTGTGGGCCCCCAATGCGAAGCGCGTTTCGGTGGTGGGAGATTTCAACGCCTGGGATGGACGGCGTCATCCCATGCGTCGGCGCCACCAGGCAGGCGTGTGGGAACTGTTCGTGCCGCGCGTGACCGCGGGCGCGCGTTACAAATACGAACTGATTGGTGCCGATGGCTCGCTCTTGCCGCAGCGGGCAGATCCGCTGGCGCGGGCGACGGAGCGGCCGCCGGCGACCGCCTCGGTGGTTCCCGCGCGCTTTGCACTGCGCTGGAGCGACCAGGACTGGATGGCTGAACGGGCCCGGCGGCAGGCGGCGGAGGCGCCCATCTCCATCTATGAAGTGCATGCGCCGTCCTGGTTGCGGCCCGAGCACGATCCCGCCGGCATCCTCGACTGGAAGGCGCTCGCCGAGCGGCTGGTACCTTATGTGCGCGAACTGGGCTTTACCCATGTCGAACTGCTGCCGATCATGGAGCATCCCTTTGGCGGTTCGTGGGGCTATCAGCCGCTTTCGCTTTTTGCGCCCAGTGCCCGCTTTGGTGAGCCCGCGGAGTTTGCGCATTTCGTCGATGCCGCGCACCGCGCCGGGCTTGGGGTCATTCTTGATTGGGTGCCGGGGCATTTCCCCACCGACCCCCATGGTCTGGCCCGCTTCGACGGTACGGCGCTTTACGAGCATGCCGATCCCAGGGAAGGTTTTCACCGTGACTGGAACACGCTCATCTACAATTTCGGTCGTCGCGAGGTTCAGGGTTTTCTGATTGCCAGTGCGCTTTACTGGCTGAAGACCTTTCATGTCGATGGTCTGCGGGTGGATGCCGTTGCCTCGATGCTGTATCGCGATTATTCGCGCAATGAAGGGGAGTGGATCGCCAACCGCTTCGGCGGACGCGAAAATCTGGAAGCGATCGCGTTCTTGCGACGGCTCAACCACACCATTGCCGAAGAGGTGCCGGGGGCGATAACCATCGCCGAGGAGTCTACGGCCTGGCCGGGCGTATCCGCACGGCTAGAAGATGGCGGGCTTGGCTTCAGCTTCAAGTGGAACATGGGCTGGATGCACGATTCGCTCCTCTACATGGGCAAGGATCCGATCCACCGGCGCTGGCATCACAATGACATGACGTTTTCCCTGCTCTATGCCTATAGCGAGCGCTTTGTGCTGCCGCTCTCGCATGATGAAGTCGTTCACGGCAAAGGTTCGCTCTTTGGGCGCATGCCTGGCGATGTCTGGCAGAAACGGGCCAATCTGCGCGCCTATTTCGCCTTTATGTGGACCCACCCGGGAAAGAAGCTGCTTTTCATGGGCGGTGAACTTGGTCAGCCTAGCGAGTGGAGCCATGATGGCGAGATCGAATGGCAGCTTCTCGATGATCCAGGGGCTGCGGGCCTGCAGCGCTTGATTGGCGATCTCAATCGGCTTTATGGGCGCCTGCCGCAGCTCCACGCCAGTGACTTTGATCCAGCCGGATTTTCCTGGGTGGTGGGAGATGACGACAGCAATAGCGTTTTTGCGTTCGTACGCCGTTTCCGCGACCAGCCACCGCTTCTGGTCGTCGCCAATCTGACCCCCCAGGTACACCGGGATTATCGTCTGGGGGTTCCAGGCTCGGGCTTCTGGCGCGAACTGCTCAATACCGATGGGACGCAGTATGGAGGAAGCGGCGTTGGCAATGCGGGACGGGTAAAATCGCAAAAGGTGGCAAGTCACGGCTACCGGCAATCCCTGACATTGACGCTGCCGCCGCTTGCGACCACCATCTTCCAGCTCGAGACGGATCATGATGCGTCCATGGCCTGAGCGTCTGGAGGCGGGGCTTCCCTATCCCCTCGGCGCGACCTGGGATGGCAGGGGCGTGAACTTTGCCGTGTTTTCGGCGCATGCCGAACGCATGGAGGTGTGCCTCTTCGACGATGGCGGCAAGCGGGAGATCGCGCGGTTCGCGCTGCCGGAGCATACCGACGAGGTCTTTCACGGCTATCTGCCCAATGCCATGCCGGGGCTGGTTTATGGCTTGCGGGCCTATGGGCCTTTTGATCCGGCGCGAGGGCACCGCTTCAATCCGCACAAGCTGCTCCTGGATCCCTATGCCCGGGCCTTTGCCGGACATTTTCGCTGGACCGACGCACTTTTTGGTCATCGCATCCACTCCGCGCGTGCCGACCTGTCGTTTGACCGGCGCGACAGCGCGCCCGCGATGCTGAAAGCCCGGGTGGTGGAGGATGGGGCTTTGCCGGATGAGGATTGTCGGCCTCGTGTTCCCTGGTCTGATACGGTCATTTATGAAGCACATGTGCGCGGCCTGACGCGGCTGCTTGAAGAGGTTCCGGTCCCACAGCGTGGCACCTTTGCCGGGCTTTGCCATCCTTATGTCATCGCCCATCTGCGGCGGCTGGGGGTGACAACACTCGAGCTCATGCCGGTCCATGCCATTTTGCAGGATCGTCTGCTGCTCGAGCGCAAGCTGGCGAATTACTGGGGTTACAACACGCTCGGCTTTTTTGCGGTCGAACCGCGCTACCTTGCGCGCGGTGTGGCCGACGAGATGCGTATGGCGATCCGCCGTCTGCACAAAGCTGGCATCGAGGTCATCCTCGATGTGGTCTACAATCATACCTGCGAAGGCGACGAAACCGGCCCGACCCTGAGCTGGCGCGGACTTGATAACCAGAGCTATTATCGCCTCCTGCCCGAGAACCGGCGCCACTACATCAACGACACTGGCACCGGCAATACGCTCAACCTGTCTCATCCGCGTGTGCTGCAGATGGTAATGGACAGTCTGCGGTATTGGGCAAACACCTTTCAGGTCGATGGCTTCCGCTTTGATCTGGGCATGACGCTGGGGCGTGAGGACAATGGTTATGATCCTGGCGCCGGCTTCTTTGATGCGCTGCGACAAGATCCTCTGCTATCACGTCTGAAGCTGGTCACCGAGCCCTGGGATCTGGGGCTGGGTGGGTATCGTCTGGGCCACATGCCACCGGGTTTTGCCGAATGGAATGACAAATATCGCGACACCTTGCGCCGTTACTGGCGGGGTGATGGGGGGCAGCGTGGCGAGCTGGCGCGACGGCTTTCGGGATCCGCGGATGTTTTCGGTCACGGCTCGCGTCGTCCCTGGGCGAGCGTCAATTTCATTACCGCGCATGACGGCATGACCCTGGAGGATCTGGTGTCCTATACGGCGCGCAAGAACGAGGCCAATGGCGAAGGTCCCGGCGGGCATGGCGACACATTGTCAGCAAACTGGGGCAAGGAAGGGCCGAGCGATGATGGGCAGATTACCGCCAGACGTGAGACCATCAAGCGTTCGCTCCTCGTCAGTCTCCTGATGTCGCTTGGCACGCCGATGCTGCTTTCGGGGGATGAATTCGGGCGCAGCCAGGGCGGTAACGATAATGCCTATTGTCAGGACAACGAGATCTCATGGCTCGACTGGTCGCTGGCCGCAAGCGACCGCGGTCAAGCGCTGATAGACTTCGTCAGCCGGCTGACCGAAATCCGCAGGGCCTATCCGGTCCTGCGTTCGCCGCGCTTTCTGCACGGTCACGACCTCATTGCGCCAGGGATCCGCAATATCGACTGGTTCGACGAGAAGGGCCGCTTTCTCACGGAACAGGACTGGCATTTTGCCGAAGGGCGGGCCTTGACGATGCGGCTGGCCGGGCGGCGGCGGACGCGGGCAGATCTTATCGCGCTCTGCCTCAATGGTGCCGCGACGAAGCTTGCCTTCCATCTGCCGGATCCTTCTGCCTGGCGGGTGCTGGTTGATAGTGCAGGAAAGCTCTCGTCGCACGACAGGGTCCTGCACGGCTTTAGCGTTGAGGCAGGAGCCGCCGTGGTGCTGGCCGCGCATCTTGATCTTGGCCCGGGCGGCTGAGGCGACGGTCGCGCGAAGCGCGCGCCAGAGGCCTTGCTGCCACGGTCTCAGGCTGATGCGGTATGAGCCTTTAGTGCCGCTGATAGGTGCGCCCCAGGCGCTCCAGGATCTCTTCACATTCGCGCACGGTTTCGCTGATGATCTGTGCCACCGGTTTGATGCTGTCGATGCGTCCGGCAACCTGCCCGGTCAGCGGGATCGAGGCCTCGAGGTCACCACCGAAATAAAGATCGAGGACATTGCGGAATTCCGCCATGATGTTCTCAGCGGGATCCTTTTCAAGCGCGCTGGTGTGGCTGGTGCGCAGGGCCCGCAGAGCCGGGCCCGGACCGAAACGGTTGAGGAATACGGTATCGGTTTCCTCGGCCGCGACGATGGCCTTCTTCCAGTTTTCATGTACCGGGGATTCTGCAGCCGAAACCATGCGTGTTCCCATCTGGATGCCATCGGCGCCCAACGCCAGGGCTGCGGCCATGCTGCGGCCGTCGACCATGCCACCGGCGGCGATGACCGGCTTGTCGGTTTTGGAGCAGACCAGCGGCAGCAGCACCATGGTTGCGACATCGCGGGGATTCTTGAAGCCGCCGCCTTCGCCGCCCTCGACGACCAGTCCGTCGACGCCAGCCTCGATCGCACGTAGGGCTGCCTTGAGAGAGGGCACCACGTGGAACACCGTCAGGCCTGCCTCTTTCAGCGCCGAACAATAGCGGTTGGGATCACCGGCCGAGGTGGTGACAAATCTTACGCCCTGATCAATGACGAAGGAAACGATGTCGGGATCGCGCACGAACGCCTGTGCAATATTGACACCAAAGGGTCTATCGGTGAGCGCACGCATCTTTCTGATTTCATTGCGGACTTCGTCAAGCTGGCCCGAGGAGGTTTCGATGATGCCCATGCCACCGGCATTGGAGACCGCGGAGGCCAGTTTGGAGCGTGCGATCCAGCCCATGGGCGCTTGAACAATGGGGTAGGTAATGCCGAGAAGTTCGGTCAGGCGATTGTGCATGATCGCGCGTCTCCAACTGTGGTTGAACACCCAGTCTAGGCCTGTGTCGGTGAGGTTCAACTGGCTGATGCGCCCGAAAGCCGTCGCTAAAACCTGAAGGACGAGACACTTTCTAGGGTTGACGCAGCGGCAATCGCCATGATGTGGAGGCGCCCGTCCGACCACGCGCCAGGGTGAACCTGGAGAGACGGTGCAGTGCGGCTTGGGTTTCAGTCGGGATCCGGCGTTGCGCGTCGATGGCGCGAGGGGGGAGGTGCCGCAAGGGTCCAGGCCACCAGCGCCTTGACGGCCTTGGCCGTGGCGCGGTCAAAGGCGGTGACTGCGGCCTTTATGGAGTTGTGCTCTGCCGATGCCTGTGTGCCGATGCGTGTGGTTGCCACCACTTTGCGATCGCTAAGACGGATCAGTCGGGCCGCAAGGCTCACTTGGGCGCGGGGCGCACCATTGGGGCTCAGGTAATCGGCTTCGAAGCGACGCAGGTCAAGCTGCAAGAGATAGTCTGCATGCAGTCCGCTCTGCGTGCGTGCTACAGCGGTGA
>JAJZDZ010000059.1 GCA_021851325.1 Pseudomonadota bacterium
GGCACCAGCCCAAACATCGCCAGCAGGCTTGCCGAGGCCAGAAAGCGGCGGCAGCGTCCAAGATAACCACAAGAGCGAGTTTTGTGGCTGCCACAGCCAGGTTCGAGCTCTTCTGCGATCCGCTCCAGGAGGCGCTGCAATGCTTCATTCAGCCCAGAGAGATCCTCCGTATCCCCACGCTCCAAACCCAACCGCACCACGGACTTTCCGCCGCTGCGGATACGCGTTTGCAGCGCGGGCAACAGCAAGCCGAGAACGCCGGGACTGACGCCCAATCGACGTAGCCGCGCCACAAGGCCCCGCGCCGTGGAGGGAGCGTCCGACACCAGAGCCAAATAGAGAATTTCCGCAGCCTCCTGGAGCCAGTCCGGTCGAACGGATTGTTCGACAAATCCGTCGTTGCCTTCCTCGTGGATCGGCAAGGCCATCATGGGGGAATGCTGTGACCAGGGGTTCATCAGTTCAACCCTCTAAAGCCACTGGCGGCAAACAGCTGTTCCGTATAGACGCTGAGGCCCAATGCCTTTTGCTGCATCGGCGAACCAAGCGGCGCCCGGGGCCGTACCGCGAGAAATGCCTTTTCGTTAAATCCGGCTCGCGCCAGGCGCAGATGATTACGGATAACCAGTAAGACGCCATCCCAGATCTTGTCGAACTGATGGCGGCTCAGGATCTGCATGCCGCGGGCCGGATCCGCAAAAAGCACATTGGCGTCGTCTACCGCCCGGATCACGACAAAATGCGTGTACCCATTTACCACCACGAGCGCGATGCCCGGCACCCGCACCTGCTCAAGCTGGGCCAGTGAAAGACGAAATCCGCTCACATTGTACCCGAGAGACTGAAGATAGTTTTTCATATCCAGGAGCGAAAAGCCAAGACTGACGATTTTGGCCCTGTCACCATTACGAAACATCTGCAGGAAGGGCTCAGCCTCACTCGTCGGCCGCCCATAGGAATATGTCAGAAGCGTCGCCACCGCTGCTGCGCCGCAGCTGTAATCATAATGCTGCACCACGACGCCTTGGTACCGCAGTTCCCGCATGCTCTTCAGATGAAATGAAAAAACACCGCTTGGCGAATTCAGATAAACCTCGCCGGCCGCAGCTGACCTTGAACCCAGGCAGAAAAGGATAAAGGCCGCAACGAGCAAGAAGCCACTTTGAGGAAAGTATTTTTGCCAATTTCCGCGCATGCCAGCTCTCCCTAGGCTCGCAGTCACCCTGCGCATCGAACCCACCCCAATCCGCACGCGCGTCGAAATTCTCATCCCCTAGTTCAGAGTTACATTGACCACCATTGCCGCCTGAAGATTGTTGTTGTTACCGGTATTGGCGACGAAATTCGACAATCCAGAAAAGTTCTGCATCGAGTTTCCGGCGAAAGTGACCGAGCCGTTGGTAATATTGCCGCCGGCCGTGATCGAGCTGTTATCGATGGTCGCGTTCAGATTGTTGGTGCCCGCCACCGAGTACACGATATTGCCGCCTCTGCCATGCATGTGGCCGAGTGACATGTCGCTGACAGCAGACAATTGCCCGAAGGCATCACTTGGGTTTCCTTGCGCCGCCTGCGCACCGGAAACCGCGGGTATCATGGTCACGAGGATGGCAACTGACGTCATCCACTTCCGCGACAACCTTGCTTTGCTTGCAAACATGGCCCAACTCTCCGTGGCAATAGGATGGTCATTGGGAAGATGACATTGCCGGCGAGTGGGGCTCCCGCCGGCAATGTCCCGCAGCGATCAGTGGACCGTTGCGGAGCCCGTACCAAACCCAATCGGGGAATAGGCCGCTACGGACGTTGCCGCCTGGTTGTTGTTGTAGGAGGCGGTGGATTGCGTCATCGTGTTGATGCCGGCAAAGTTCTGGAACGCGTTGCTGTTCTGGCTGATGCTGCCGTTATTGAGGCTGCCAGCCGCAGCTGCGCCCGACCCGCCATTGCCGCCGCTTCCACCATTGCCCATGGCAAGCACGCCGCCACTGCCACCATTTCCACCATTACCGGCAGCAGCGGCCGCGCCAAACGAAATTTTGGTGCGGCCAAAGTGCGAGCTAAGGGTGTTTGTCGACACCACGTTCAGGTTGCTGAGCGTCGAGCTGTTGAGCGCGGTACTTCCGTCATTGGCTGCAACGCCCGAGTTGCCCGAGGCGCCGCTTGTGGACGTGCCACCCAAATCCAGGGCCATCGCGGGCCCAATAGCAACTGAAAGGGCGAGAGCCGACACGGCTGCCAGTACAATCCTCTTCATTTTAAGATCTCCATGCTTTGGTCCTTGGGACCAGTTGGTGTTGCCGCACAGGCTCCTCTTAGGCAGCTGCTCCTACATCAGGCGAGCAGTCAGCCCGCAGCTTTGGATCCTGGTCTGATTCTGAGCTCTGAGGCATTTCGCACAGGAGGTCAGAGTCAAGACAACATGCTTTCTGCAAACGTCGTGCCAGATCTCTGATGTTGCGAATGCCGTTGCAGACACAGAGATTTTTCCGTGCTCGTTGAAACTCGTCGAGCACTCTTGCTTCAAAGTTGGAGCACAATTGGAGTCCAACGAGATGCGCAACACCCACCGTTGCAGCGTCCCTGACAGACGCGTGCACTTTGTCGTTCTTCTATCCGCTGAAATTACAGAGAGTTAACCTGCGTCCGCCTGCTGCTATGCACGCTTCAACCAAAATCGCAGTCTAAGATTGGCGGCGCATTGGGGCTGCCACAGATCTGAAACATCAAAAAGTGAGTGCGGTTTTTTTTGCAGGTTCACGGCCATGGTCTTCTATTGGAACTGCCTCAAGATCGGTACACTGACGCCCAAGGCGTGCTCCAATCAGCTTTCAGAAGTAGAGGAGGCACAAAAGACACCTGCGGTCCCCAGCCAGATCCCGTAAGCGTACGTACAGCGTTGCTGTTAAAAGCCAATGGAGCATCATCCGAAGATCCGGTGAGCCCAGATCTTTCCTCAAGATCACGTTCAGGACAAAGCCGTACGGTTTTGCGGAAGACTCGAATGTGGTGGACGAGGAAGCGCACCACGCGTTCAGCGTCACCGGACACGTAGTCGGGCAGACAGAACGAAGGCCGAGCCCAAAGCGAGCGCTTTGCAGCCGCTAGATTTACCGTGCGGCCTTTATGCTATCGCGGGAAAGGCTGCAGAGGAGGATTTATCTTAAGGCGTGGAAGACGGCCAGGTGAACACTCCTCTGGACATCCTAGTGAACGTCGTCGAGCACCACATATTCGCAGATGCGGATCAGCGCAAAGCGGACAAGGTTCAGCTCTTCCATCGCTTTTTCAATTGCAAAGACGCTGAGAGAGGGAGCGGGCACACCCTGTGCGCTTAAACGGCGGGCGGCAGCCATATACATCGAGGCATTGCGCAGGCCGTCTGCCAGCGCGATCAAATCATCAATCTCATCCACAGAAGCATCATCGTGCGCCGGGGTGAACGAAACCGGCTTGCCGCAATAGGTATTGCTGCCAAAGGAATTGAAGTCGCTCATATTGTTCGCTTCATGTGATGGCCTAGCTAACATGCAAGTGACCGGGCCTTTTTAAAATACTGTAACCGTTACGCCGAAAACATCTTTTCATATTGCGCTTATTTTATTGCCGGAAGCAGAATTCAGGTAGCCACATCATGAGCTTGCCGCAGTATATCCTGACTTTATCATGCCCTGACCAACGCGGCATTGTGGCGAGCGTCTCGCGCTTTCTGCTCGACAATGACTGCAACATCATTGAAAGCGCGCAATTTTGTGACCCGGTATCGCAGCAATTTTTCATGCGCACGGCCTTTCGCTCCGAAGGCGATCGGCAGCTTCCCTTCCTGAGAACGGCGTTTCGACGAATTGAAGCCGAATTCGGGATGGCGGCGTCAATTTATGACTGCGCCATCAAGACACGAACGCTCATCCTCGTATCACGCATGGGCCACTGCCTTGCCGATCTTCTTTATCGCAACCGCATCGGTGCCATCGGCATTGAAATCCCCCTGGTGATTTCCAACCACGCTGACCTCGGTGACCTTGTGAGAGCACATGGGATCAGATTTCGCCACACGCCGGTTTTGGACGGGGATCGCAAACATCGCGAAGACCAGCTTCTCAAGTTAATAGAAGACGAGGAAATCGAGCTCATTGTCCTTGCCCGCTATATGCAGATCCTCTCACCTGACGTGTGCGCCGCCATGCGCGGGCGGATTATCAACATACACCACTCATTTTTGCCGAGCTTTCGAGGTGCGCGGCCCTATCACCAGGCGCATGCCCGTGGCGTCAAGCTGATCGGGGCAACCGCGCATTACGTGACAGAGGAACTCGACGAAGGTCCTATTATCGAGCAGGCGGTGGAACCTGTTACCCATGCCTGTGCGATCGACGACCTTGTCGCGACCGGGCGGGATATCGAAAGCCGGGTACTGGCGCGGGCAGTTAAATGGCACGCGGAGCATCGTATCCTGCTCGATGACAATCGCACCATCGTCTTTACCTAGATTGTCTCGGTTCAGGAATTTTGAGGGCCTGACAAGTCAGCCGTCCTGGGAGGGGCTGGGTGGCGCCGACGAAATACGCGTGACCTTCTCCAGATAGCGGGCGCGCAAGAGTAGTTTCAGCGCTTCACAGGCCCGCACATGCTCGCTCGCAGCCTTGGCGACGAGATGCTTGGCGCGTAATTCTCCGAGCTCGCCCTGAGTGGCAGCCCGGCGTGCGGCTTCCAGATAGATGCCGATCGTCTGCATCCTGTCCGCGACTTCGAGCTCTATGCATGTCTGAAACAATTGCGGACGTTCGTTCATGACAGTTGCAGCCTGACCCGCCACCAATCAAGCAAGGCAAAGGTGCTGCCCCACCACACCTGTGCAGGTCGTTGTTGTGTTTACACCCACGAATGTCGCCCCATGAAAAGATGCGTTGGTAGCTTGGCAATCACAACTGCGTAACTGTTACCATGGGTTGCATTTATCATATGCCGCAAATATCTCCTCCCTGTCCTTTTATTCTCCTTACTAGAACTGCTTTTGGGCTTTGCTTGGTCTCGTACGCACGCGGCGTTTGAAATTGGGGGTTTCGGTCGGATGGATGTTGGCAAAGCGACCTTTGCGGAGGTTAAAGGGGTGGATCGACGTTCAGCTCCGAACGCAAGACATTCTGCAGCACCGTGGAAAGTCGATAAGTCGCGTCCAGAGTTGAGGTGCCACGATCATTCGGCGAAAAGGTCAGGCCTGCAGCCCACCTCAGGCCGTGGCGCTCTTATGCTATGTTTTGCGCTTCAAACAGAGCAGGACGCCCCTCAACTCCCGGGAACTACCACGCGGCCCCTGATTGTCGCGCGTTACGCAAGGGAAGCACAGTCTCTTCCTCCGCCCGTTGGCAGCACCCGGTGTGCGCAAGCAAAGAACTGTTTACTTTCTCTGGCGCTTTCGCTGCGCCCGCCACCCTCGGCGGCGTTATATTTTGTTCTTTCAAGCCGCGGAAATCACTAAAAGCGCGGTGTTCTGCATCGTCTGTCACGCCACTAAACAATGGAATCTGGCTTCGTGGGAAATGTGGTCAAATTTTCTGGTGGAGAACGATTTTATCCGATCAGCTTCGTCTTTAATGCTACGGGCGAGCTGATCCAGGCCTGTCATCATAATCAGAGCGCAATTGAACGGCTTAGCGCCGCCATCAACGAGACGGATAAGGCGATTGCACTGAGCGCGCTCTATGCGGCGGTTCACCCCGTATTGATGGAAGCGCTCCGAAGCGACAAGGCCGTGTTGTGGCGCGGTATTCGCTACGGCCGCGAGGATGACAGCCCGCTCGTCGACGTGATTGTGGAGCCCGTTGCGTACGGACCACAGGGAAAAGTCTTTCTGGTCATGATCTCTGCTGCTGTGACCGAGAGACGAGACCCAGTGTCCGGTAACGGTGAGGCAAGACGCGAGGGGCCGGGAGAGGATGCGCGGCAGCTCCAAGAGATGCGCGAGCGATTTCGTCGGCACGTAGCCTTCTACAAGCGGCTGGTTGAGAAGGCGCGATCTTCCTATGAGGAATTGCAGATCGTCAGTCTGGAGCTCAATGCCGCCAAACATGCGCTGCGCATTCTGAGCGAACAGCTTAGTATCGCCAACGTCGAATTGGGGTCGAAGATTTCCGATATAGGAAATGCTGAAAATGCGCTATCAGAGGTGGGTGAGCTTCGTCCCATAGCGGTGCTTTTACTTGATCGCAAGCTGGTGTTGCGCAGCTTCAGCTTGACCGCTGATGCCCCGTTTTCTCTCACGCCAACCGACAATGGCAAGTCTCTGGCTGGGAGCCTCGGAGCTCTTCCGGGCTATGATGGTCTATTGCGGGACATACGCGCCGTAACCAAAAGCGGAGTGGCACGTGACCATGAATTAGCCGAGGGCAATGGCGCTACACGCTGTGTCGTTCAGATCCTGCCGCACCGCGATCCCACCGGCCGGCTGGACGGAGGGCTTGCGCTCTTCTTCCAGTATGAAGCGGGCAGCAAAGCCTGAGAGTCATGACCCCGTGATGGTGGCCCGCCTGAGGGAGCAGTCCAAAGCCTCCGGCCGCCAGAACCGATTCAGTCCGAATGCCTCACACCCTCGCGCGCGAGACTTGCGCGTCTAGCCCAGACATATGTGACGTGGTTGCAGAGGAAGACCGGCGCCAAGATAGAGCTTTGCGCGAACAGGGCCAAACGGCAGGTGCCGCCCCCCCCAGGCTGGCGACGGCAGGGCGGCGTTCGGAAAGAAGGCCAAGCGCTAAACCGGCCGTGAACTCCCGCTGGCGCGGCAGACAGGCTTAGGAATTATCCCTTCAAGCCTCAAGCGGACGCGTAGAAATCAGCTGTGCTGGAAGTTGCCCGTCGGTGACCTCGGCAGCAAAGCCTGCGATCTGGGCCACGCAGTCTTTTCGGCCACAGATGCAGGTCGCATTCTCCTGGCCGGGAACGGGAGCTAAATTCAGTAATTCTCTGTTCCTGGTGTCGTTCTTGAGGCGGATGAGGGTGTTGGAAACCGCGACGGCCGTGCGGGCATTCATCAGCTCATCACGTATCTGGGTAAGATTGCTGACAAGCTCGCTGATCCAATGCCGGTACTCATCGATCATGACCTCAAGCATGCGCTCGTCATTTGAGATGCTTCGGTCAGCGAGTGCCTTGGCCAGATCCGCCCCGTGGGCGGGGCGCCCATGGCCATCGGCAAGCCAATGAGCCGTGGTCTGTTCGTTGGCATCACGGCAGCAGAACCTGGGGACGTAGCTGCCGCGGGGCAGTTCGATAATGAGCGCGTCTTCTGCCCCTTCGAAAGCGTAATAGCGGGCCAGTGCATTGCGCAGGCGATTGGCCTCGACGCGCACGATGGCATCGGCGGCCGGATCAAAGCTTTCCGGCCGCTCAAGGGCCATGGTGGCGATGGTATAGGCCTTGATCAGCCGGGCATTACCCTCAAGCGTTGTTTCGACAATGAACTTCAGGAACGACGACAGTCGCGGCGCGGCGACGAATTGCGAATGATTGAGCACGCGGGCAAGCGCCTCGCGTACCTCTGCGGCTTCCAGCTTGTCCTGCGGTGGCTCTGCGCGATCGACCATCTGCCACCTACCCGGGGGTGTGACTACAGAGGAATTCCCCGGGCAGTCGATGTCCGGGCTGGCGCCGTGGCGCGGTTTCAGGGCGACCGGCGGTCGCAGGCAGCATGGGTGACGACATCCATATACCTCCGCATACTTGTGCCGTCCGTTGCGCCTGCGCGGCTCTTCATGATGGTCGAGGCAAAATTGGCGCAGGAATTCTTAGAAACTGACGCATTGGACGCATATTCGTTATCGTTCAAGTGCCGTTCTCTGGCGCAAAAATTAACATATACACACGTTATCAGTGACACCATTCGCCAGCTTCGGCGTTGACCCTAATCAACATTTCTATATTATTTTTAATCTTACGTATAGATTGCTTGGCGGAAAGTTTTTGGGCAGCGATCGCGCATGCCCGGCAGTGAGCCGGGAGGCGGGCGGGCCTCCTGAAATGAGGCACCTTTATCGCGGCCGGAAAGGACGCAGATCGGGATGTGCGGCCGCTTTACCAACCGCTACAGCTGGCGCGAGCTGAAGGAGCTCTATGAGCTCAGCGATGTCCTCTACCCAAAGGCGCCCTCCAATTTCGAACCCCGCTACAATATAGCCCCGACCCAGACGAGTTTCGTCGTGCGCCTGGGGGTGGCTGGCCGGCGTGAACTGGTGCAGCTGCGTTGGGGGCTTCTGCCACGCTGGGCAACCTCTCCGCGCGACGGTGCGCGCATGATCAATGCCCGTTGCGAAACGGTTGCCACAAGCCGCGCCTATAAGGAGGCCTTCCGCTCTCGCCCGTGCCTGGTGGTGGCCGATGGCTTTTACGAATGGGCGGCACGCTCAGCCTCAACCAAGCAACCCTATTTTTTGCAACGCAGACATGGCGGCCCTTTCGCCTTCGCCGGACTTTGGGAAGAGCGGCACCTAACCCCGGAGGACACGTTTACGATCATTACCTGCCCTGCCAATGCGCGCGTTGCCACCGTGCATGACCGCATGCCGCTGATGCTCGTGCCGGGCGACTGGGCAGCCTGGCTTGAAAGCCCCAAGGAGCGCCTTGCGTGCCTGTCGCATTGCCTGCCCGCCGACGACATCGAACTGTGGCCGGTCGACCGGAGGGTGGGAAACCCCAGAAGCCAGGGAGAGGGGCTTATTGCCTCCATCGCGCGCACGGCTGGGGACGACGGGACATAAACGCGGGCACGCGACGGCCAGCCGCACGGCGCGCTGCGGCGTGTCGGAAATTCTCTTTCACAGACGGTGCGTAGCTAGGATGCGCTGGTATCCCGCCTCACTCAGCTGGCGGCCGCGTGCGATCGCGCGTCTGACGCAGTCACGCAGGCAGTCATGAGGATCACGCCATTCCCTGGCAACGCGCGCAGCTCCAAAGAGGGCGATGGCGATCTGGCGCTGGGCGACACCTGCACGCCAGCCATCGAGCGCAGTCAGAACCTGAGACAGGCGCCAAGCTGGACGCGGCGGAGCAAGAAGAAAGGGGTGAAGGGAGCAATTGCGCTCGAGTTCCAGCAGCAAAGACCAGGCCCTCAGTGAGGCGCCACGCAGCGGCAAGGCCTCAGCTTGCGGGAAGATGTGCACCGGATGGCGCAGATCTGTTCCCGTGACACACAGCTGCAGGCTCAGTTGTCCGTCGCGGACAAGCAGATGCTGGGTGCCGCCACTACGGATCACAACACCATCGAGTGGCATACTGGCAAGACGCAGTGGCGCCCGACCACGGATCGGCGCGGCAATGGCAAAAGCCTTCAGAACGCCAGCGTAGATGTCAGGGTGCCATACGACATCGGCCTGCACCGCATCCTCGTCCGCCGACGATGCGTAAAGACAGGCCGAGCCACCAATCCCTACCAGCTCTGGCGCACGAAAAACCCTAAAGCGCCCAATCGGATCTTCCTCCTGAAACTGGCTTCTTGCGCCCGCGAGCGCGGCGCAAAAATGAGGATTACGGCGCAAAAATTCCCACGCCCAGGCGGCCCGGGAGAGCGCAGGCGGGGTTACGGGCCGCCTCCAGGCGCGACAGATGTTGTCGCGCGCCTCAGCCTGCACCCCACAAATCTCTTCGCTGTCTCTCACGGCGCCGCCTCCCACACCGGCTGCCACAACACCGGTCCGCGCAGGCGGCCGGCTGCGCGTAACCGTTCCAATATCTCTTCAGAGATCGGCAGCAGGCCGGCAACGGCCGTCGTGGCGCCAAGCACCCGCGCACCTCCAAGACGCTGCAACGGCCACTGCGCCCGGCGCAGAATGCGTTCGACCCGCACATCCGTAACCGTCATGATCGCCGACAATTTGCGCGTCAGGGCAAACTCGACCATGGCCGCAAAGAGCTCGTAGGTGGCCGTGCCGAGGCCCGCGGTTCCAGCTTTGTCGTGCGCCACATCAACCGCAAAGCGGCTGCTTTCCCAGATATCCTCGCGCTGAGGAATGGCCTCCCCATCCAAAAGCTCACTGAAGACTTCCCCCAGCATCGTCGGTCCAAGCGATGGCAACAGGCGTACACAGCCACCGATGGAACCAGCCGCCGTCACCAGCAGCAGCCAGACCGGGCGCAGGGCATCAAATCCGTCCCGCTCCATGCCGTCTTGCGTCTCGACCTGCCACTTCAGGCGATCCCGAAAAACCCGACAGCGCAGCCGATAGAGATCATCGAGAATGCTGGAGAATTCGTGGTGACGCTGTGGCGTGATGAGCAGAACCATCTGAACCTTCCAAAAGGGATGCTCCCAATTGGAGGGCCAGTTCGCTCCATGACACACGCCCTATAGTTGGGGAGGGTTTTGTCCAGCTGTGGTACGCGCAAGCAGAGCCACAGCCTGAACGATCGTGCGGACCCCGAGTTTGGCCTTGGCGCGGCTGAGATGATCGATCACCGTGCTTGGCGCCACCGCCAGTATCACAGCGATATCCGTTGCCGATTTGCCGGCGGCGGCCCATTCCAGACATTCATATTCGCGGCGCGACAGCTTTACGCCCGCCACCATGCGCGGCCCGCTGACCCGCTCGCGCGCGCGCTTATGCAGAAGGACGGCCATCAGCTGCAACACATTTTCCTCGGAGAAAAGGCCTTGCGGCAGATCGTTCAGTCCTGTGGCCGTGGCCAGCGTCAGCGCTGCCACCGGGCCTTGCGCGTCATAGAGCGGAATGGTGAGGCCCGCCCTGATACCAAAGAAGCTGGCCTCGTCATAGAATTGGCGTAACCGCGGGGATGCCACCGCGCGCTCGACCTCCCAGCTGAAAGGATCCTTGCGCTCGGCGAGACTGACAATCACCGGATCGAGCCGATGATAATGCGATTTCTGATACTGCTCGACCCAGGCCTGCGGATAGGTTGTGATGATGTTCGGACGGCGCGCGCGACCCGGCGCCAGCGCCAGATAGGCGATGTGACGCA
>JAJZDZ010000060.1 GCA_021851325.1 Pseudomonadota bacterium
GATCTCGGCCTCCAGACGTTCGATGCGCGCAGTCAGTTCATGTTCAGACAGGGTTGCGAGGTCCTGGCCGAGCACGATTTCCCGTGGCTGCGGCCGGGGCTGAAATTCGTCCGGATCGATCGGCATGTTTTCGCTCTGGGCTCTGGTCCTGCTAGTTTCCAGCCGGAACCTGCCACAAGGCAAGACTTAGAGGTAAAAATGAGCCAGAGCATGCGCGCAATCGCGGTCGAAGAGCCGGGAAAAGGCTATCGGCTGGTGCTGTCAACCGTGGAGCGGCCCCAACCTGGCCCTGGTGAGGTGCTGGTCCAGGTTGCTGCCGCCGGGATCAATCGCGCCGACATCGCCCAGGCCCTTGGCGGCTATCCGCCGCCCAAGGGCGCCTCACCCATTCTCGGTCTCGAGGTTTCGGGCCATATCGTCGCGCTTGGTCCGCAGGTAGAGGGCTGGCGCATCGGCGATGAGGTCTGTGCCCTGCTGGCTGGCGGCGGCTATGCCGAGTTTGCCGTGGTGCCCGTGCCGTGCCTGCTGCCTGTGCCCCAGGGAGTCGATCTCGTCGCCGCTGCAGCTCTGCCGGAAGTGCATTTTACGGTCTGGACCAATCTGATGGATAGCGCGCGCCTTGACGTGGGCCAGAGTGTCCTCATCCATGGCGGCTCCAGCGGCATCGGTACGGCTGCCATCCAGCTTTGCACGGCGCGGGGCCATAGGGTCTTTGCCACCGCAGGCTCGGCCGACAAATGTGCGGCCTGCATCGGCTTTGGCGCAGAGCGGGCGATCAATTACCGCAGCGAAGATTTCGTTGCTGTGGTCAAGGAGGCGACCGAGGGACGCGGCGTTGACGTCATCCTCGACATGGTTGGGGGCGACTACATCGAGCGCAATTTTCACGCGCTGGCGCTGAACGGACGGCTGGTCAACATCGCCTTCATGGCGGGGGCGCAGGCGAATGTGAATTTCGGGGTGATGCTGATGAAGCGCCTGTCCTTCATGGCCACCACCTTGCGCGCCCGCAGCAGCGAAGAAAAAGGGCGGATCGGGGCGGCCTTGCGCGCGCAGGTCTGGCCTTTGATCGCGGCTGGCAAGATCAGGCCCGTAGTCGATAGCGTACTGCCGCTCTCCCGGGCGATGGAGGCCCATACCCGCATGGCCTCCAGCGCCCATATCGGCAAGATCCTCCTCACCACGGCGGACTGAGGGTGCCTGGGGCAGGGCGCGCATCCTTTCGCCCGCCACCGGCTTAAATGGGCGGGGCAAGGGGGCACACGGGTGCATGGGGCGGAGCTGGCGGGAGATCCTGAGGCGTGGCCTCGCCTGACCTGGCCGCCCTCAGTTCCTGGGTCTCCTCCTTTTTACTTTGCCCCGCCTGGCACAGGCGCTAAAAGGAGGCCATAGCCTCAACGTCTATGCCGTTGGACCTGGGACCGGAGATGACAGCTCCCGCCCCGCACAGGAGAAGATTATGGCCAATAATGACAAACCCTTGATGCCCAAAGCCACGGCCGTGTGGCTGGTGGAAAATACCGCGCTCACCTTCGAGCAGATCGCGGATTTCTGCGGGCTGCATCCGCTCGAAGTTAAAGGCATTGCCGACGAGGATGTGGCCAAGGGGATCAAGGGTCTTGACCCGGTCATCTCAGGCCAGCTCGCGCGCGAGCAGATCGAGGAGGCGGAGAAAAACCCGCGCCTGCGCCTAAAAATGGCGGTGCCCAAGCACAAGATCCCCCCGGTGAAGCAGAAGCGCGCGCCGCGCTATACCCCGGTGTCGAAGCGTCAGGACAAGCCCGATGCGGTCTACTGGATCTTGCGCAATCACCCCGAATTTTCCGATGCCGATATCGTCAAGCTGGTCGGCACCACCAAATCGACCATCCAGAAGATCCGCGACCGCTCGCACTGGAATATCGCCAATCTGAAGGCGGTGGATCCGGTCACCCTGGGCCTTTGCACCCAGCTCGAACTCGACCTTGCGGTGGAGCGGGCTGGCGAGCGCCGTGATCGCCTCGCCCGCCGCACGGGCGGTGCCGGCCTGCGTCCGATCGCCGAAACCACTGCAGAGCTCACCGCTGATGCAGGGGAAGAGGGCGGGGCAGAGGACGAGTAGGCTCGCTTTGCCCGCGCGCCCATGCGCTTGCCGCGTCACGGCGTCAAAGAGGACGCTGTGACGGGGTCGGGCCTCTACCTACGGCCTGCGGGCGCTGCCTCTGCGCCTGATGGGGCGCAACAAAAAGGGGCGCAGACAGACTGCACCCCGCGTCATACGCGCGCTGAAAACTCAGGCCTTGACGTAACTGGCAAAGCGCTTGTTGAAGCGCGACAGGCGGCCGCCACGGTCGATCAGCTGCTGCTGGCCGCCGGTCCAGGCCGGATGGGTGGTGGGATCGATGTCGAGGGTGAGTTTGTCGCCCTCCGCACCCCAGGTCGAACGGGTCTTGTAGGTCGTGCCGTCATTGAGCGCCACTTCGACAAAGTGGTAGCTGGGGTGAATACCCTTTTTCATGGCCGCGACCTTCTTCAGAAAACCCGTTGGAAGCGGCGGCTTATAGGGGATCAGAGGGAGGGATGCAAGCTGCTCCTCGCCCCCCTGGCCCCCCGCGGCCGAGGACCAAACCGCCAGATCCTGGGGTGGCGCGGCGAAGCGTCTCGTTCGCAACTCCGTTAACGCTGTCTATACTTGCCTGTGGTTAGGACGGCTTTCCGCGTGGCTGGCTCCGGGCAGGAATTTGTCGACGAGGTTGGGCGGCTAGCTCAGGGGCGGGCGAAAGCGCGCTCGCTCTCCTCCTTGCGTGTTCTTGTGCCCTTTCTGGCCCGCTACCGTTGGCACATTGTCGGCGCGGGGGTGGCGCTGCTGTGTTCCTCGGCTGCAACCCTGACGGTTCCCTGGGCGCTCAGGGGCATGATCGATCACGGCTTCAACCGTGCCGATGCCGCCCGCATCGGTCACTATTTTCTGCTCCTGCTGCTGGTGGCGGTGGTCCTCGGACTGGCTACCGGGGTGCGGTATTATTTCGTGACCTGGATTGGCGAGAGGGTCATTGCCGATATCAGGCGCGCGGTCTTCGCGCATGTGCTGCGTCTTAGCCCCGCCTTCTTCGAACAGACGCGTACCGGTGAGGTGCTGTCACGGCTGACCGCAGATACCACGCTCATTCAAACGGTGATCGGCTCTTCGGCTTCGATTGCGCTGCGCAATCTCGTGATGCTGACCGGGGCACTCGTGCTCATGATCCTGTCCTCGCTCAAGCTCTCGCTTCTGGTCATGATCACCGTACCGCTGGTCATGATACCGCTTTTGGGACTGGGGCGCTGGGTGCGCCGGCTTTCGCGCAAAAGCCAGGACAGCATCGCCTCCATCGCGGCGCGCGCCGCTGAAACCCTGAACGCGGTGCAGACGGTTCAGGCCTTCACCCATGAAGCGCGTGACAGC
The DNA here is from genome assembly GCA_021851325.1 of Pseudomonadota bacterium. Taxonomy (GTDB): domain Bacteria; phylum Pseudomonadota; class Alphaproteobacteria; order Micropepsales; family Micropepsaceae; genus Rhizomicrobium. The sequence continues at coordinate 3,425 of JAJZDZ010000060.1, forward strand.
CGCCTGTTCGCGGCCGATGTCGAAGCCTCTTTTGCCATGGCGATCTCACGCACCCGGGTGCGTGCCGGCATGACCGTGGTGGTGACGATTGCGGCCTTTGCCTGCATCGTCGCTATTCTGTGGGTCGGGGCGCAGGACGTCATTGCCGGACACATGAGCGGCGGCGAGCTGGCGCAGTTCCTGTTCTATGCGGTGTTGGTGGCCAGTGGCTTTGGCGCGCTGTCGGAAACCTTCGGCGATCTGCAGCGCGCGGCCGGAGCCTCCGAGCGGCTAGCCGAACTGATGCGCACGGTTCCAGAGATCAGCGCGCCGGCTCTGCCGCGCCGGCTCGCCGCCAAAGTCGAGGGCCGGGTCTGCTTTGACGCGGTTCACTTTTCCTATCCGACGCGGCCGGACCAGGCGGCGCTCGACGGGCTCAGTTTCAAGGTGGGCGCGGGTGAGGCGGTGGCGCTGGTTGGTCCTTCGGGGGCGGGCAAGTCCACGGTGTTTCAGCTCTTGCTGCGTTTCTATGCGCCGCACCAGGGTGTCATCCGCATCGATGATGTCGATATCAGCGAACTTGATCCCATCGAACTGCGCCAGCAGATCGCCGTGGTCGCGCAGGAACCGGTCATTTTTTCGGGCACCATTGCCGACAATATCCGCTATGGCCGCGAGGAGGCGGGCGGTGTGGAGATCCGCCGCGCGGCCGAGGCTGCTGCTGCTGCCGAATTCATCGAGCAATTGCCACAAGGCTACGACACTTTGCTGGGTGAACGTGGCATCACACTGTCAGGTGGTCAGCGCCAGCGTCTGGCCATTGCGCGGGCGATGTTGCGTGACGCGCCATTGCTGCTGCTCGATGAAGCAACCAGTGCCCTCGATGCGCAGAATGAGCGGCTGGTCCAGCAGGGACTGGCCAATCTGATGGCCGATCGCACCACCCTCATCATCGCCCATCGTCTTGCCACGATCCAGAAATTGAAGCGCATCCTCGTGCTCGATCGTGGCCGTCTTGTCGGTGAGGGCAGTCATGCGGAACTGGTCGCCGATGGCGGGCTTTATGCCAGGCTGGCGGATCTGCAGTTTGCCAGCGCGCGCAAGGTGAGCTGATGGCGATGACCCGACTTGCCTCTCCTGGTCACTCTCGCCGCCATCTCAAACGTGCGGCGAGCATCCTCAGTGTGGTCCTCCTCATCGGGGCATTGGCGCTTGTCCTGCGCACGCTCTCCGCGGGCGGCAGCTTTGCCGAGGTCAGACCCGGCTACACCGGACGCTGCGTCCTTGCCGCCAAACTTGCCGTGCGCGACATCGCCGTTGATGCCCGCACCGGACTTGCCTTTCTTGCCGTCGCCGCACCAGAGCCTGCGGCAGAAGATGGCCTCTATCTCGTCGATCCGGCTCATCCTACGGCGCCGCCCACACGTCTTGCAGGAGTACCGCCGGGGTTTCATCCGAAGGCGCTTGCGCTGTGGCACGACGCCAAGGGACCTCTGGTTCTCTTTGCGGCAAGCCCAGGTCCACACAGCGGTGCGGTCGACATCTTCTCCGTTCATCTTGGGGCCCATCCGCGGCTCTCCGAAACCGCAGAGATCGGCTCATCACTGTTTGCGCATGTGCGGGCGCTGGCGGCGCTCGATGCGAACCGTTTCTATGCGGTGACTGCGCCAAGGGTTGCCGGCGATTTTTTGAGCCTTTTGCGGTCCTATGTTACGCCGGCCAAAGGACGCATCATCTTTTACGATGGCCAGATCCCGCACATTGTCGCCAAGGGGCTGCGGGCTCCGCGTGGTCTGGCTCTGGCGGCCGATGGCAGCAGGCTCTATGTCGGCCTCGCGATCTCCCGCGTGCTTGAGAGCTACACGGTCGAACCCTTTATGGGGAACTTGACCCTTGCCAGCCGCTATCCGTTGCCGCTCGCTCCAGGTGCAATCACGCTTTATGGCCGGCGCGCCCTTCTCATTGCCGGCGATCCCAAACTGTTCGCGCGCGCCCGCTTTGAGCATGACCCCAGCCATCCCTCGCCAAGCGCCGTGGTCCGCGTTGAACTTTCGGGCGGGTTGCCGCAACGAGTCAGCCAGCTTTATGCCGATCTCGGCCACCCGATCGCTGCGGCGGGGGTTGCGGTTCAGGCGGGCGGGCATCTGCTGATCGGCTCGGCGCTTGGCCGTCGCCTGCTCAACTGTAAGCCGTTCTGAGCGAAAGGTCCGCCCAAGAGCCTGCTGGCGTGTCCGATCAGGGTGCGCCTTCGGCTGAAGACGCGGTCATGGCTTTTGCCATGAAGGCGGGCGGCCTGCATCTCTTTCGCGCGCTGCGGGGCGTGGGTAAAAGCCGCGGCTATGCTGGCCGAGGACCCGTCTTTGTGCGGGAGCGCGCCCTCACAGGCCCATCCAGGGGCAATACACTGGATGCGGCCGAGAGCGTCATCAGGGCCGATCTGGCGTCAATGCGAGACCCGGTGGGTGCAAAGGCTTGGTCAGGCTTCAGGCGGCAACTTCCTCGGCCGGATCGCGCAGCACATAGCCGCGGCCCCATACGGTTTCGATGTAGTTGTCACCGCTGGTTGCCGCGGCAAGCTTCTTGCGCAGCTTGCAGATGAAGACGTCGATAATCTTCAGCTCCGGCTCATCCATGCCGCCATAAAGATGATTGAGGAACATCTCCTTGGTCAGCGTCGTGCCTTTGCGCAAGGACAGCAGTTCCAGCATCTGATATTCCTTGCCGGTCAGATGCACGCGGCTGCCATCGACCTCGACGGTCTTGGCATCGAGGTTGACGGTAAGCTTGCCGGTGGTGATGACCGACTGGGAATGGCCCTTGGAGCGTCGCACCACGGCCTGGATGCGGGCGATCAGCTCATCCTTGTGGAATGGCTTGGTCATATAGTCGTCGGCGCCGAAGCCGAGCGCCTTGACCTTGGCTTCGACGATGGCATTGCCCGAGAGGATCAGAACCGGGGTCTGGACCTTGGCCACACGCAGCGCCCGGAGCACCTCAAAGCCGCTCATATCTGGCAGCTGCAGGTCGAGGACGATGATGTCGTAATCATAGAGCTTGCCGAGGTCGATACCCTCTTCACCCAGATCAGTGGTGTAGACGTTGAACGTTTCGGAGCGCAGCATCAACTCGATGCTGCGCGCCATGGCGCTGTCATCTTCTATAAGCAGCACACGCATGGACTTTTTCCCCCCTCCAGATCTGCCCCTGCTGGGCACCGGTAAACGGACCTTCAGCAAGGTAAGCGAAAATGGTTAACATCCACTTTCGCAGTTTTGCCCGATTTCATCTCCTTCGAACAGAGCCTAACGAAAAATAACTCTTAGGCCTCCTGGCGGCGATGCATCTCCTTGATTTACATCGTTAAGTTTACCGCCATTTAAGCCCTTGCGGGGGAAGATCGTAAGGTTGGAGCCGGACCCGCCGGCCCCGCCCCGGGAACCCGCCATGAATGCCCTTGTCCGAGAAATCGCTGCCGTTCCCAAGCTCCGCCGCTTTGGCCGTGTCGCCCGCATTGAGGGGCTGCTGGTCGAGGTAACCGGGGCCGCTGGCGCGATCTCGATGGGCGGGCAGGCCCGGGTTTATGCTGCTGATGGCGAACAGATTCCGTGCGAGGTGGTTGGCTTTCGCGAGGGGCGGGCATTGCTGATGCCGCTCGGCAGCATGCATGGGGTGGTGCTGGGGGCGCGGGCGGATTTTGATGATCATCCGCTCAAGATCTATCCCAACATGACCTGGCTCGGGCGTGTTCTCAACGCGTTTGCCGAGCCCGCTGATGGGAAAGGGCGACTGATCCAGGGGGCGATCGGCTATCCCATCAAGGCGGCGCCGCCCGCGGCGCATGGTCGCGCACGTGTCGGCGGCAAGCTCGATGTTGGGGTGCGCGCGATTAACGCTTTTACCACCTGCTGCAGCGGCCAGCGCATGGGCATCTTCGCAGGATCGGGGGTGGGCAAATCGACGCTGATGTCGATGATGGCCCGCTACACCGATGCCGACGCCATCGTCATCGGCCTGATTGGCGAACGCGGTCGCGAGCTCAAGGAATTTATCGAAGATGATCTGGGCGAGGAGGGACTTGCCCGCTCGGTGGTTGTGGCTGCGACCTCGGACCAGCCGGCATTGGTACGGCGGCAGGCCGCCTATGTGGCGATGACCGTGGCCGAGCAGCTGCGGGATGAAGGCATGCGTGTGCTTCTGCTGATGGATTCGGTCACCCGCTTTGCCATGGCGCAAAGAGAGATCGGTCTGTCGGCGGGGGAACCGCCGACCACCAAGGGCTACACGCCCACCGTGTTTGCCGAGCTGCCGCGGCTGCTGGAGCGCGCGGGCCCCGGTCGCGAGGGCGAGCGCGGCTCGATCACCGCGCTCTTTACCGTGCTGGTCGAAGGTGATGACCATAATGAGCCGGTCGCCGATGCCGTACGGGGCATCCTCGATGGTCACATCGTGCTGGACCGGGCGATCGCCGAGCGCGGGCGCTTTCCTGCCATCAATGTTCTCAGATCCGTCAGCCGGACCATGCCAGCCTGCAACACTGCCGCCGAGCAGGGCGTGGTTGCGCGTGCCCGCAAGACCATGGCGGCCTATGAGGACATGGCGGAACTCATTCGTCTGGGTGCCTACAAGCTGGGTACCAATGCGGAGGTCGATGCGGCCATTGAGCTGCATCCAAAGCTCGAAGCATTCCTGTCGCAAGCCAAGGAAGAGCATACTTCTCTTGCGGCTGGGTACGCAGCCTTGGGCGCAATTGTTGGTGAAGGGGTAATGGGAGAGGTAACATGAAACGTCGTGACAGCCTGCTGCGGCTCAAGAAGTTCCGCGTCGACGAGTTCAAGCGGCGCATGGGAACGCTCGATGCCATGATTGCCGATGCTGAAAAGAAGATTGGTGATCTGGACGAGAGCGTCGCGCGCGAGCGCCAGCGCGCCAGCGAATCGGAAATCGGCCGCGCGGCCTTCCCCTCTTTTCTGCGCTCGATTGACAGCCGGCGCGACAATCTCAAGGCGACGCTGGCTGAACTGGAACGCGAACGTGCCGCGGTGCAGCTGGAACTGACAGGGGCTTTCCAGGACATGAAGAGCCTGGAGCTGGCGATGGAACAGCAGCTCAAGAAGATCGCCGCTGCCGAAGCCCGCCAAACCCAGGTTGAGTTCGACGAGGTGGCCCTCGTGCGGCATCTGCGCCGCCAGGCGCTGCGTTAGTGGTGAAGACCTGACTTTGGAGGCCGAGTAGGGGCAGGGATCGCACCACACGCAGCTCCCCGGTTCGCAGGCAGTAGTCAAATCCGTGCGCCACGGCACTTTCTTCCCCATGGCTGTCACACGGCGATCGGCTTGATCCGCAAGGCAGGCCCTTGGGCGCCGATGACCGCTGAAGCGGGGTCGTTATTCTCCGCAGCAAGGCAGATCATCATCTCGCCAGGATAATGTTGGCCCTTTGGCCGCTGTGTGCAACGCGCCAACTGGTGGCCCAAGGGCGGGGGCGATCGTGGCTCATGTGGTGGGGTTTTGTACTTGCTGCATGCATGGGATCTGGCTGATCGGCCGAAACGTCGCCGAAATGGCTATCCGACAAGGGCGCCCGATGTTCCGTCGCCAGGACGCTGCGCGAGTTGGATTTGTTGTCTTGACAAATTGATCTCAAAATGAGATCATTGAGATCAACCTCCTCATGGAGGGCTAAATGCCTGCCAATCTGCATGTGCGAAACTTGGACGACGATTTGGTCACACGCTTGAAGCGTCGCGCCCGGCGTCACGGGCGTTCAACCGAGGCTGAACATCGGGAGATTCTCCGCCAGGCGTTAGCCAATGAGGACGAAACCTCGTTCGACAAGTTGTCTGCGGATCTGCGGAAGCTGACAAAGGGTCGAAAGCAGACCCCTTCGGAGGAGTTGCTCCGCGAAGGACGTGACGAGCGGTGAATACGCTCGTCATCGATGCCAGCATTGCTGTCAAATGGGTGGTCGAGGAGAATGGCACCGAAGAAGCGTTATTACTGCGCAGGGGTTCGAAATTCATAGCGCCGGAATTGCTGGTGGCCGAATGTGCAAACATCCTTTGGAAGAAGACGCAGCGCGGCGAGCTCTCAAAGGATGAGGCGCTCTTCGCCGCCCGTCTTCTGCAGGCTTCAGATGTCGAACTTCTTCCGACCCGCGTGCTGCTGGAAACTGCAACACGAATCGCATGTGAGCTCGATCATCCAGCGTATGATTGTCTTTACATTGCCCTAGCGATCGAGCGCGATTGCCGGTTTGCAACGGCGGATGGCCGCTTTCTCCGCAAGCTTAAGGAGGGGCATCGGCATCAATTTCGTGATCGCGTGATCGGGTTAACCGATGCGGCCAAAGGTTTTGCCTGACTTCGTTTCCAGTGAATACCGAGCAAGGACAAAGAGAGGAGACCGGGCCGATGAAAGATCCCGTCGTGGCTCTGCATTGCGCGCGCCTCGCCTCGAAGGGGCAGGAAAGAGACGACTTCTCAATTTCTGCTCAACGGAGGCTCCTGCACAAATACGCGTCGACGAATTCAAGCGGCGCATGGGAACGCTCGATGCCATGATTGCCGATGCCGAAAAGAAGATCCACGATCTGGACGAGAGCGTGGTCCGTGAACGCCAGCGTGCCGGTGAATCAGAAATCGGCCGCGCGGCCTTCCCTTCCTTCCTGCGCTCGATCGACAGTCGGCGCGATAATCTCAAGGCGATGTTGGCCGAGCTGGAACGTGAGTGCGCCGCGGTGCAGCTGGAACTGGCGGGAGCCTTCCCGGACATGAAGAGCCTGGAGCTGGCGATGGAGCAGCAGCTCAAGAAGATCGCCGATGCCGAAGCCCGTCGAAACCAGGTTGAGTTTGGCGAGGTGGCTCTGGTGCGTCATCTGCGTCGACAGGCGCTGCGTTAGCCTGACACGGCAGGAGGCCTCACGGCCGCATCACGACTTGGTGGCGAGGCCTCTGATCCATGCCTCAAGTGCCGGGGTATTGGCGATGTTACCCCCATATATCCGGCGTGGCACAAAGGGACCGATCGTGGGTGGATAATCAGGCATGATTGCCTGTAGTGTCGAGAACGTCGACAGGCCTGACGGCAGTACGATCTGGCGCACCTCCGCATAATGGGTATCGGACCCGGTGTTCTCACCGACCTGCACCGCGCCCAGTTTGCGGAAGAAGCCGACCACGTTGATGCAGGAACTGAAACAGGCCGCATCGGTCACCA
>JAJZDZ010000002.1 GCA_021851325.1 Pseudomonadota bacterium
GACCTCTCAGCCACCGTCAAGGCCTACTTTGCCCTGAAGATGATTGGTGATGACCCCGAGGACCCACACATGCGTCGCGCCCGCCAGGCCATCCTGGATGCGGGAGGCGCGCGCAAAGCCAATGTCTTCACCCGCATACAGCTGGCGCTCTATGGCGACTGTTCGTGGCAGGATACGCCCACCGTTCCTGCCGAACTGATCCTTCTGCCACGCTGGTTTCCCATTCACCTGTCCAAGATGAGCTATTGGGCACGCACCGTGATCGTTCCACTTTTGGTGCTGCAATCTGAAAAGCCCATGGCGAAAAACCCGCGCGGGGTACATGTGCCGGAGCTGTTTCTGCCCAAAGGAAGCAGAGCGCATTTGCGTGCCGCCCATCAAAATCCCTACTGGGCCGCATTTTTTGGCGCGCTTGACGTCATCCTCAAGACCCTGGAGCCGGTCTGGCCCAAAAGGTTGCGTCAGCGGGCCATCGACGCCTGTCTGACGTTCGTGCGCGAGCGCCTCAATGGCGAGGATGGTCTTGGTGCCATCTATCCGGCCATGGCCAACAGCGTGATGATGTTCGACTGCCTGGGCTATCCTCCCACCCATCCCGACCGCGCGATCGCGCGCAAGTCGGTGGAAAACCTGCTCGTGGTCAAGGAGGACGAAGCCTATTGCCAGCCATGCGTCTCCCCGGTGTGGGATACCGCACTCACCTGCCATGCGCTCCTGGAGGCCAATGCGGACACGGCCCTGGCCGCGGTCCGCCGTGGTCTTGACTGGCTCAAGCCCCTGCAGGTCCTCGAACTGAAGGGCGACTGGGCCGAGTGGCGCCCGCACGTCCGCCCGGGCGGCTGGGCCTTCCAGTACAACAATCCTCACTATGTCGATCTCGATGATACAGCCGTCGTGGTCATGGCCCTCGAGCGCGCCCAGCACGCGATCGGCCCTGATCCAGACGCGCCCGAAGCAATTGCCCGTGGCGCCGAATGGATCGTGGGCCTGCAGAGCCGTAACGGTGGCTTTGCCGCGTTTGATGCCGATAACACCTATCATTATCTCAACAACATTCCCTTTGCCGATCATGGCGCTCTGCTTGATCCGCCGACCGAAGACGTCACCGGACGCTGTCTTGGAATGCTGGCGCAGTTGGGAGAAGCCAAGGACAGCCCCAGAATGAGGCAGGCAATCGACTATCTGGCGCGAACCCAGCTCAAGGATGGCAGCTGGTTCGGGCGCTGGGGGGTCAATTATATCTATGGTACGTGGTCGGCGTTGTGTGGCCTGCATGCTGCGGGGATTGCACCCGAACACCCGATGCTGAAAAAGGCCGCCGACTGGCTGATCGCCATCCAGAATGAAGATGGTGGCTGGGGTGAAGACTGCAGCAGCTACAAACTTGACTATAAAGGTTATGAACGGGCGCCATCCACCGCGTCACAGACGGCCTGGGCGTTGCTCGGTCTGATGGCAGCAGGCCAGGTCGATCATCCGTCGGTTGCCCGCGGCATCGAATATCTGCACACCAGCCAGAACGCCGACGGCCTGTGGGACCAGGACCATTATACCGGTGGTGGTTTTCCGCGCGTCTTCTATCTGCGCTACCACGGCTATCCAAAATTTTTCCCGCTTTGGGCCCTTGCCCGGTATCGCAATTTGCGTACCTCCAACACCCGCTCGGTTGCCTTCGGTCTATGACAGGTCTTGTTGCCGTTACCGGAATGCGGCGCGAAGCCAGATGCTTTGGCAGCGATTGTGAAATCGTCCTGTCCGGTGGCGGAGATAATCATGGACTCGCCGCACGCCTTGAGGCCGCCATTGCGCGCGGCGGACGCGCCGTTCTGTCTGCTGGCCTATGTGGTGGACTTGATCCGGAGCTTGGACCAGGCCACGTCATCCTTGCCACGGCCATCATTGGTACAGGCACGCGTTTTGTCTGCGACGCACGCTGGCGGGCCCTCATGGGCGAAAGCCTCGCCGCGGTCGAAGGCCCGCTTGCGGGCAGCGATCGCATCGTCGGGTTGCCGGAACAGAAGGCACAGTTGCGGGCCGCCACCGGAGCGCTCGGCGTGGATCTCGAATCCCATATCGCCGCCGAGGTCGCGGCGCGCCACGGGCTTCCCTTTTGTGCACTCAGAGTGATTGCAGACGGCGCAGCGCATAGCCTGCCACCAGCTGTACATGTGGCGATGACAGCCGAGGGCGACGTCTCGCTGCCGCGCCTGCTGGGGGCGCTTGCGCGTCAGCCAGGACAACTCGGGGAACTCATCGCCACCGGCTGGCGGGCCCATACGGCCTTTTCCAGCCTATTCCGCAGCCTGCGCCTTCTTGGTGTCGGGTTTGCTTGCCCTTATCTCGGCTAGCTTGTTCTCGACATGACGCGAAAATACATATTCAGCCGGGCGCTGGTGCGACAGATCGATATCGGGTGCCATTGGCCCTTCGGTACGCACGCCGTTGCGGTGTAGCCCCACCAGTTTCCAGGGATGGCGCACGGAATCGGCCACTGCAGTGCCCTCGAAACCGCAGTGAACCATGCAGTTGGCGCACTTCTCATAGTTGCCGACGCCATACTTGTCCCAGTCGGTATCTTCCATCAGCTCTTTGAAGGTCTTCACATAGCCTTCGCCAAGCAGATAGCAGGGCTTCTGCCAGCCGAATACGCAACGCAGTGGCATCGACCAAGGCGAGCATTCGTATGTCTGATTGCCAGCCAGAAAATCCAGGAAGAGATCGGACTGGGTAAAGTCCCATTTCTTTCCACCATCGCCGCGGCGCAAGATGTCACGGAAGAGATTGCGGGTACGCTCGCGGTTAAGGAAGTGCTCCTGATCTGGCGCACGCTCATAGGCATAACCCGGGGAAACCGTAATGCCATCCACACCCATCGCCATCACGTTATCGAAGAAATTGGCGGTACGCTCGGGATCGGCGTCGTTGAAGAGCGTGCAGTTGATCTGCACCCGGAAGCCCTTTTGCTTGGCGAGCTTGATCGCGGCAACCGCCTTCTCATAGGTGCCGTCCTGACACACCGACTTGTCGTGCATCGCCTTGTCGCCGTCGAGATGGATCGACCATGTAAAGTTGGGGTGTGGCTGATACTGATCGATCTTCTTGGCCAGCAGCAGGGCGTTGGTGCAGAGAATGACGAACTTCTTGCGCGCGATATAGCCTTTGACGATCTGGGGCATTTCACGATGCAGCAGCGGCTCGCCGCCGGCAATCGACACCGCTGGTGCGCCACACTCATCTATCGCCTGCATGCATTCATCATAGGACAGACGCTGGTTGAGGATGTCATCGGGATAGTCGATTTTGCCGCAGCCGGCGCACGCCAGATTGCAGCGGAACAAGGGCTCCAGCATCAGCACCAGCGGATAGCGCTTGCGGCCCATTACGTGCTGCTTCGCGACATAGGCCCCTATACGGGCAGCCTGCTTAAACGGAATCGGCACTGAACGCTCCATGCTTCACGTCCGCAGCGGGCGAACGCTCGGTTATGTTCTGAGTCTTGCTGGACGACGAAAGGCGATTGGGTTCCCCTTTGCCATCCATCTGACTCTCTTCCAGCTCCGGGTCGCGGTCACACCCGATCGCGATCTCATCCACTTCCTGGCCCTCAAACGCCGCGGCACCAGCGGTCAGTTTTCCCATCTGCTTGCCAATTGGCCAAGCGGGGTCAGGTGCTGCAGCGCTGGCGCGGAGATAACTCGGAACGCCGCTTTCATCGCTGATCTCGCGCAGGCGGTTGGAGTTGGAGCTGTACGGGCCCGACTACTAGAACAATGTCGGCAATCTTGCAAAGCTCGTGTGCGGCCTCCTGCCGGTCGGGGGTGACACCGCTGGGAGGCCGCCGCCAACAGCCCGCGAACGAATCTTGAAGACGACCTGCCTCATCCTGCTATTTTAAATAGAATCAAATACTTGTTCATATCGGCAGGGCGAGGCCTCAGGTTCGCAATCCGCCCTGCCCGCTTGGCCTGCCCATCTCAACCATATAAGAAGTATGGGTAATAGCGTGGCCACAAGGCGATCAACTGACAGCGCAGGCGCAGGCCAACGCATACAGGCGGCCGCGGCCCAGCTGCCCCGTCACAGAGCTGAGGTAACATGGCCGAGCGAGAACACTCCGACGTCTCCGCGAGCGGCGTCCTGCGCTGTCGACGGTACTGGGAGCATGCCGCGATTGTGCTGCAGGCGTGAGACAAGTCGGATCGACAGAGGCATCCGTTTTGGCGTAGCAGCGGTGGAGGATTTGCTCTACAGCCTGCTCGCTCCAGCCACACAGAGACCATCCAGCCAATCAGGGAAACATCATGACGGGTGTAAACGGGGACGCGGGCGCGTCCGTCGACATGTTAGAGGTCCTCAAAGCCGCATCAGGAGCGGTGGAAGGCGAGATGGAACGTCTGGTTCCAGCCTCTGAGGCATTGCACGGGCGCATTCACGACGCCATGCGCTACGCTCTTTTTGCGGGTGGAAAGCGCCTGCGTCCGTTTCTCGTCAGCCAGAGCGCCAAGCTGTTCGCCGTCGAGCCTTCCCGCGCCCTTCGCGTCGGCGCCGCCATTGAATGCTTGCATACCTATTCGCTGGTTCACGACGATCTTCCCTGCATGGATGATGATGATCTGCGTCGTGGCCGCCCTACCACCCATCGCGCCTTCGATGAAGCGACCGCAGTTCTGGCGGGTGATGCCCTTTTGACTGTCGCCTTCGAGATCCTGGCGGCAGAACCCACACATCCTGATCCTGGTGTACGCTGCCGGCTGGTCGAAGAATTGGCGAAGGCAGCAGGACGTGACGGGATGATCGGGGGACAGATGGTCGACATGCTGGCGGCGCAGCGCGCCTTTGGCGCCGACGAGATTGTCTTGCTGCAACAGATGAAGACCGGCGCTCTGTTTGAATTTTGCTGCACGGCAGGCGCCATACTCGGCCAGGCGCGCCCGGACGAGGTGACGCGGCTGCGCACATATGCGCGTGACATCGGGCTGATCTTCCAGATCACCGATGATCTTCTCGACGTGCTTTCAACCGCGGACAAAGCCGGCAAAGCGGTAGGAAAGGACGCCGCCGCGGGCAAGGCCACGCTCGTCTCCCTATGGGGTGTGGACGCCGCACGGACTAAGGCCACCGAGCTTGCAGACCATGCCATCGAACTCCTGCGTCCCTATGGCACAACGGCCGCGGAACTTGTCGCTCTGCCGAAATTTCTGCTTGCACGGGAAAGCTGACGGCGGCCGCCGCGCACCATCCTCGGGCTTGACGTGCGCCAAAGCGGGCCACCGGGCGATCGTGCCCGCGGCAGGCCCGCATGAAATACCCTCGTTTCAGAAATTTGGCAGATTCTGAATGTTGGGTTTGCCGCGATTTACCTTCGCGGCACGGTACTGCAGGTAGAGGTTTCGGGTGGTCGCATAGAAGTCGAGCGAGGTCTGTTCCAGACTTTCCACCTGTCCCAGTCGCTCGGCTCGGGCATCGAGGATGCCGAGGAAACCCGCACCGAGACCGTAATAAAGGCTACTGCGGTACTGGATGTAAGTCGAGGGATCCAGACCAATATCGACGAGTTTGCCGGTCAGATCGCGTGGCGTGGTCGGGCCGATCAGAGGCAGCATGAGGAAGGGGCCCTGATTGACCCCCCAGCGTCCCAGCGTGATGCCAAAATCGGTCGAGTGATCGGGGATCCCCATCATGGAGGCGACATTGATGAGGCCACCGATCCCCACCGTCGAATCGACAAAGAACCGCGCCAGCGTGTCGCCGGCATCATCCGGTTCGCCCTGCAGAACCTTGTTAACAAAAATGACGGGCTGATCGAGATTACCCAGAAAGTTGTGCACGCCCTCCCGTGCCGGCTTGGGAACCACCGCTACGTAACCCTGGGCAAGAGGGCGGGCGACATTGCGGTCAAGTTGAAGGTTTAACTTGAAGACCTTGCGGTTGAAGCTCTCATACGGATCATAGGGTGCGTTGGGAGAATTGCTGGCACAGCCGCTGACAATGAGGCCGAGGGCCAGGACAAGACCCCCTATGATTTTCTGGCGGTGCTGAGAACGCGGGCGGGAAGTGGCCCCAAACTGTGTGGTGTTCAATTCGTCCTCCGCCGTTGCAGGCCGCAAAAGTGCAATTCAGGGGCTAAAGTATTCGGGTAAAATGCTAGTTTCATTTGATATTCGCAAGTGCAACACGACCAGGATCTGGTCCTACTCCAGGCTGAAGACCCAGGCCGCCGATTTTCTCCTTGTCTTGGCCGCATTTTTGCCCTTCCCAGATGAAACAAGGACGCATCTACAACTCCCAGCCGTGGCTCAAAGCCGCTATGGGTTGTTCCCTCCTGTAGAAATTTTCCGGGTCCTGCCCATATAGGTTCATACGCTTCGGAGACGCCATGAGATTTCAAAACCGAACCCGCCTGCTGGCGACGGCATTGTGCCTGTCCCTGGGGGGCCCCGTCATAGCGCTGGCGCAAAGCCAAACACCGGCTGCCAGCCAGGTTTCCCCTGCGGAAGCCCGGGCGGCGACGCTGCCGGTGCGGGAATTCTATGATGCGCTCCTCTACACCATGAAACATGCCAAACAGCTGGGTATAAACGGGCGTTTTGCCCGTCTTGAACCCGCAGTCAGCAACACCTTCGACTTCGCGGTGATGACCCAGTTCACGGTTGGCCAGTACTGGGACAAAATGACGCCTCAGGAGCGCGTTGCCCTGATGGATGCCTTTCGCAGGCTCACCACCGCAAACTACGCCCGCAGCTTCAACGGCTATGCCGGCGAGAGCTTTACGGTTACGCCGACTGTGGCACAGCGTGATGGCGACGATATCGTATCGACGCAGATGAACATACCGGGCAAGGCGCCGATTGCCTTTGTCTACCGCATGCATAAGACACCCAGGGGTTGGCGCATCGTTGATATCTATCTCAACGGTTACATTAGCGAGGTGGCGACACGGCGGGCTGACTTCGCCTCAACCCTCAAAAGCGGCGGTGTCGCAGCTCTGACCAAAAAGCTTGACCAGATGGCCGACCGGACGCTGAAGGGCTAGCCACAAGGCGCGATCAGACAGTACCAGGCGGACGGGTCAGACCTTCGTGTGGCAGCACGTAGGTCAGAAGTGCTGGCAGCACAAGCAGCATCGACACCAAAATCCAGGCCAGTGCCAGCATCAGAATGATGCCCATGCTGGCGGTGCCCGGATGAGATGAAATCGACAGCGTCCCGAAGGCCGTTGCAGTCGTCGCCGCACTCATCACCACCGCGCGGGTCAGGGGAGAGCGCAGCAGCTGTCGCTGGCCACTGCGCCAGGCCATGACAAAATAGATGTCGAAGGCAACCCCGATGCCAAACAGCAGCGGCAGGGCAATGATGTTGGCGAAGTTGAGATCGATCCCGGCCAGCACGCATGAGGCCAGGGTCATGACCCCGGCGAGCACGAGCGGGGCCAGCGCCACCAGCACCTCACCGAAGCGGCGCAGGGCAAACAGCAGGATGATGGCGATGGACAGGAATGAATAAATCCCTGCCATCAGAAATGCGCGCACAATCGTGCGCCCAGATTCCAGGATGATGATCGGGGTTCCGGTCGCGTTAGGTGCCACCTTCAGTACCGCATCGGTGAAGCGGGTGAGGACGGAATCCTTGTTTGCATCGCCTGAGGGAAAGGCCTGAACGCGGAATTGGCCCGTGGCCGAAATCCAGTCCGCCTTCAGGGAAGCCGGCAAGCCGGCAAAATCGATCTTATAGGGCGACAGCGCCAGGCGCAGCTGCGCAAGCAGCGTCTTCAGTCCAGGCACAAAGGCGGTGGCAGCGGCGTTCCGAAGCTCAGGTGGTGCGGCTGCGAGCCGTTGCAAGGTCGCAGCCAGAGCACGGGCATCCTTGGCCGCCTTCAGCGACTTGGTGTGAGGTGCTGCAGCCAAAAGGGCCGCGGCCACCTCTCTGAGCGTGACTATGGTCTGCGCATCCGTAGGTGGCAGGGGCGTGAAGACCGGGCTGAGCGTGGGCCCAAGAACATTGGCGGCATCCTTGATGATCGCGATCTTGGCGTCCTGCTCATCTGGCAAGAAACTGTCGATGGTCAGGACCTGGCTGACCTGGGGAAGCTTTTCCAGCCTGCCGGCAAGTGCCACCGCGGCTTTACGCGAAGGTTGCAGAACATTGATGGTGTTGGGCGAGGTATGGGGGTTCTTCATCAGATCAAGCGCGGTCGCCACAGCCTCTGTGTGCTTGTTGCGCAGATCCAGAGGATTGGAATCAAAGCGCAGAAAGGGGATCAGTGCAGCGCCGGCAATCAGCATGATCAGTGCCGTGTGCAGGACGCGCTTGGGCTTGTGACAAAGAAAGTCATCGACCGGGCCCAATGCAGCCCAGCCGACCTCAGTCTGTTCACTGTGCGGCCGGAAGAGTTTGAGGAGCGCAGGAAGCGCGGTGATACTGAGTACATAGGTGACCACCATGCCCGCGCCGGCGATCAAGCCAAGTTCCTTCACGCCGGCATAATCGGTGGGCAGAAATGAAAAGAACCCGGCTGCAGCAGCCAGCGCCGCCAGGGTAAGGCCGGCGCCAATACCCTTACCTGCTGCGACCAGAGCCGGATCAAGGTCTCCGTAAACCCGGCGCTCATGGCGATAGCGCACACAGAACTGAATGCCGAAGTCGACGCCCAGTCCCACAAAGAGCTCGATAAAGGCAACCGAGATGATGTTGAAGGCGCCATAAGTGAGGAGCCCGATCGAAGCGGTCACCGCCAAGCCGATGATCATGGTCGAAAGGACCGCCAAGATCATCCGCTTGGAACGCAAGGCGAGCCAGAGCATCGTCAGCAGCAGCCCGATCATCAGACTGGCAAGCAGCGCGCCGTTCTGGATGATGGTCGCGAATTCCTCATCAGCCATGGGCACCGGACCGGTCAGGCGCACGCGCACGCCGGTCGAGGCATCGAGGTGGAGGGCACGGGCCACACGACGGATTTCGTTCGTCGCCCTTTTGCCTGGCATCAGCTGCGCAAAGTCGAGCTTCGGCTTGACCTCGATGAACGCCCGCGTTTCTGGAACCCCGCTGTGCGGCGATGATTCCACGAGCTTGCTCCAGGGGAAAAATGCGGGCTTGTGGGCAAGGACGTTGGTGAAGGTCTGATTGAAGATGGCCAGCGGCCTGTCCAGCGAGGCAAGCGTGGCCTGCCCAGTTGTGACCCCCTGCAAAATGGTCTGCAGCGTGGTCAACACACCGCGCAAGCTGGGATCTGCGGCCAGCCCACCAAGAAAGGGCTGGGCCTTGATCAGCTGCTGCATGGCCGTGTGGATCTGCTCCTTCGACAGCAGCAGGAGACCGTCACGCCGGAAATAAGGCCCGCTGTCCGGCCGGCGGACATCCCGAAAGTATCCCGGCTCCTTGCGCAGGGCTGCGGTCAGCGCCGTGGCAGCCTCCTCGGTGCGCTCGGCGGTGGCTCCATCCAGAACGATCAGGATCAGGTTGTTCTGCTGCGGAAACTCGCGGTCATACTGGATTTCGTTCTGGCGCCAGAGGGTATTGGGAGCAACGAGGTTGTCGCTGTTGGTGTCCATCGCAAAATGGCTCACCGTGTACCAGCCGCAGACCAAACCGAGCACCACCGCCACGAGCACAACGAAGCCCGCAAACCGCGTCGAAATGCGAACGATGGTACTGACAAAACTGGCGAGCATCCGAATATCCGTCGGGAAGCGCAGCCGCTCACACTGCCCATTACTCAAGCGAGGTCAACCGGCCACGCACCGAGAACGCCAGCTGATTGCGGCGCGGTGTATCCCGAAAGCGTCAGGTCTTGGGGATCCGTATATATAGGTTCATCCCGCAGCGCAAAATACCGATCTGAATACTGCCTCCTTGACCGGCCACAGACTGCGGGTCCGGCAAAGCTCATGGCGGCGCCCGGCAATACCCATAGCATTATTATGGCAAAATCCAACTTGTGCCGGAAGAACCTGATGCTTCGGGCCTGGCGCGAGCGCCCTGCCCTTTCCCGCAGGCTCCGGCGTCGGCGGATGCCGCACGCCTTTGCCGTGCAGCGCGGCGGCCGACGCCCAAGGCCTGAAAATCATTTAATCATCACGGCAGCTCCTGAACCGTCGCGAGGGAGCGGGCACCATCGTCTGCGCGACAAATGCCAAAGAACTGCTCCGCAGCCCCCCATTGCGCGTCTACACGGCCTGTGCAATCGAGCAGTGGAAGCCAAGCTGAAGGGCCGTTGAATGTGGCCGCTCATCGGTATCGGCGTGATCATCATCGGGTTTGCCGCCCGGGTTAATCCGCTGATTGTCATTATCGCGGCCGCACTTGCGACCGGCATCGCCGCACACCAGAGCCCGCTCGCCATCATCGCGACCTTTGGCAAAGCCTACAATGAGAGCCGCTATGTTTCGATCGTGTGGCTGATACTTCCGGTCATTGGGCTGCTGGAGCGTGAGGGTTTGCAGGAACGTGCCCGCATGCTGGTCGCGCGCATGACTGCAGCCACCGCCGGACGTCTGCTCGTTATCTATCTGGCTCTGCGGCAGATCACAGCGGCACTGGGGCTGCTGTCGCTGTTTGGCCCTGCCCAGACTGTTCGCCCCCTCATTGCCCCCATGGCCGAGGGGGCTGCCGAAAGCAGGCTTGGAAGATTGTCCCAGAAATCCCGTCTGCTGATCCGCGCCTATGCCGCCAGCGCCGATAATGTGGGCGCCTTTTTCGGTGAGGATATCTTCCTCGCCGTTGGCTCCATTCTCCTGATCAAAGGCTTCCTGCAGCAGTTGGGTATCCGCGTGGCGCCCCTCAGCCTTTCGCTGTGGGCCATCCCCACAGCGCTGCTCGCCTTCGCCATTCACGGCCTGCGCCTGTGGCAACTTGATGTGAAACTCACCCGCCAGAATAGGGACGAGGCACGATGATCGGACTGGAGCAGGTCTACTGGCTTATCGGTATGATGTTTCTCGTCATCGCGGCGTTGTCCTGGCGCGACCGCAGTCACCGTAAATGGCTGGGCAACACTGCATTTTGGGGACTGCTCGGGATCAGCTTTCTGTTTGGTTCAGTGATTGGAAATCTTGCCAACGGCATCCTGGTACTTGCACTTGTCGGGCTGGCCGGCAGCGGCGCCACAGGTCTGGGGTCGATCACAACCACCAGCACCGATGCCCGCGATGCACGGGCAAGAAAGCATGGTAACTGGCTCTTCGGGCCGGCGCTGATCATCCCCGTCGTCGCCATCCTTGGCACCTTCACGCTGGGGCAGATCCGGGTTTGGGGGCTGCCGCTCGCAGACCCAAAAGAGGTGACACTGATCGCGCTCGCACTCGGTATCGCCTTGGCGCTGATTGCCGCCATGCTGTGGCTGCGATCCTCCCTGCATGCACCGCTTGAGGAAGCCAGGCGTCTCAGCGATACGATTGGATGGGCCGCAATTCTGCCCCAGATGCTCGCCGCGCTGGGGGCAGTGTTCGCCGTCTGTGGCGTGGGGCAGGCGGTTGGCCGGATCGCAACCACCTGGCTCCCGCTCTCTCACCCGCTGGCTGCGGTGGCCGCATACTGCATCGGCATGGCATTCTTCACGATTGTGATGGGCAATGCGTTTGCCGCCTTTCCGGTGATGACCGCGGCCATTGGCGTACCTCTGATCGTCAACAAGTTTGGCGGAGATCCCGCAATCATGGGTGCAATTGGTATGCTGTCGGGCTTTTGTGGAACGCTGACGACGCCGATGGCCGCCAATTTCAATATTGTTCCGGCCGCACTTCTGGAACTGCCCGACCGCTACGGCGTGATCAAGGTACAGATTCCAACTGCCATTGCCATGCTGGCCGGCAACATCGCACTCATGTCTCTTCTTGTCTTCCGCTTTTAGAGGGCCCTCCATGACACCCCTGACCCCGTCGACTGCGAGCCAATTTGCCTCAATCGCGCTCCGCCATGTCGGCCGCGAATATCCCAACAAGCTTGACCACGTTCTCAATGGACCTGACGATGTCCGCTCTCCGCGGCAACTCCATCCCATCTTTTTTGGCAGTTTCGACTGGCATTCCTGTGTTCATGGCCACTGGCTGCTCGCCCGTCTCTATCGCCGTTTTCCGGCACTGCCCGAGGCGGCAGCGATCCGTACGCTGCTTGACCGCCAGTTCACCCCGGAAAACGTCCAAGGCGAATGCGCCTATCTGCGCCAGCCAGGCACGCGCGGTTTCGAGCGACCTTATGGCTGGGCCTGGGCGCTCATGCTGGCCGGAGAACTCGCGCGCCACGGCACTCCGGAAGGGCGCACATGGGCAGCGGCCCTCAGGCCGCTGGCCGCGGAATTCGTGCAACGCTTCGAGGCCTATCTGCCACTTTGCACCTATCCGGTGCGGGCCGGAGTCCATTCCAACAGCGCCTTTGCTCTCGTCCTTGCACGCGCTTACGCCCGCGCGACCGGCAACCGGGATTTTGACGCCCTCTGTGCACAGACGGCCCGCCGCTGGTATGGCGACGATCACGATTATCGCAGCCTCGAACCCTCGCAGGATGAATTTCTCTCTCCGACCCTCATCGAGGCAGCGCTGATGGCTGACATTCTGTCCGCCGAAGAGTTCACCGCCTGGTTCGCGGCATTTCTTCCCGGTGCGGGACATGGAACTCCTGCCAACGTGTTTTCACCAGCCAGCGTAAGCGACCGCAGCGACGGCAAGATTGCTCATCTGGATGGTCTCAACCTCTCACGGGCGTGGTGCTTTAGGCTGATCCTGGGACAAATTTCACAGGCAGATCCGCTTTGCGCGCGTGCGCGCCGGGCCATTGATGAACACCTCGCCAGCGCCATCGCACACGTTGCCGGTGATTATATGGGAGAACACTGGCTTGCCAGCTTCGCCCTGCTGGCCCTGGATCCAGACCCGGAATAAGCTTCAGTAGCGCCAAAGCCAGTCAACGCCGAGCGAGTTGGCATTGTTGGCGCCCACTGTTCCGGTCACCGTGACGTGAGGCGCTACAGTAATTCGCACTTCGGCAGAACTCGCGGAGCTACTTGCTCCCTGGGTGACACCGACATAGATCTTGCCACCGATATATTTTCCCGCCGTCACGGAGGCCCCGGTACCCTGGGCGGTATCGGGCCCGGTGACGTTCAGGACATCGAGCCCGGTCAGGTTGCGGGCAAAACCCAAAAGGCCGCCACCACCGCCGCCGCCAAGACCAAGACTGCTCAAAGCACCGGACATTTGCGCAAGCTGAAATGCCTGCCCGAGGCTAAGCTGCGGCGTACCGGAACCGAACAGGAGATTCGAAAGAATCTCGGACTTGGGCAATGCCGGCACGGAGCTCCAGTTAATCTTCGGATCGGTCGCAGGACCCTTGATCGTCAGTGTCACCGTCAGCGTACTGCTGGTATGCTGCGCCGTGACATTGACATCGGCATTGCCCGGCAGGGCATTACTGATGTGAACTACTCCGCTTTGCACGGTGAATGATTTGCCGATCACGTCGGCGCTACCATTCATGACCTGCAAGCGCCCGCGGAAGGCGGGATGCCCGATGGTGCCCGCAATATCAAGATGCCCGTCCCATTCCGAGTTCAGGCCGCGACCAGCGATGTAGAGCCGGTTGGGAATATCAACTGCGATGGCAAGCCGGGCCGTGCTGAACATCTCCGGCGTTGGTGCCGTGGTGGGGTGTGGCCGCAGGCTTGTCGTGGGACCTGGCGGCTGCCCGGCATAGCGCACATTGATGGTGGGAATGGAGGGCGGGATGGCAGCACCGAGATCAATACGCACGGTATCACTACGCAGCTTGCCGCTGATCAGGGCAGGACCGGAAGCAGGCAGGTTCACGTTCAGTGTACCGCTGAGCGCTCCGTGGATGAGGTCCTCACGGATCAGCTCGGCATCGTTCAACGCCACCGTGAGCGCGCCGGTGACGCTGCCAGGCGTTCCTGGCTGGGCGACTGAGCGCGAGAGCCTGCCGTTCAGCTTGATGGTGCCAGAGCCCCCATCATTGGCAGTCAACTGCACATCTGCCTGCTCGCCGTGGTCCGCCACGAGTTTGGCATCAAGATTCGTCAGGCGCGTGCCGGTCCGCAGATCACTGAAGCTGCCCTTGGTGATCACGAGGCTGCCGTGAATCCGGGGTTGAGCCATATCACCGTCAAGATTGAGGTCTGCGGTGACAAGACCTTTTGCACTCTCTTCGGCCAGCGGCAGCAAGGCTGACAAATGGCCGACATCGAGATTTCTCACCAGCAGCTGGCCGCTGATCGTTCCGGAAGTCGCCAGTTCCGGAACAAAGCTGCGGGCAGGACGCGTCAGAGGCAGCTCCAGATTGATCGTGGCAGGCGCCGGGCTGAACCCATTGATGCGGCCAGCTGCCGTCAGCACTTTTCCATTCCAGTCTGCCTCAAAGGCAAACGCGGCTGGTTCAGCAGGTTTGGCCGCTGAGGAAAGGACAATGTCGTGCCCCAGCAGGACGAGATGGGCTGTCGTTGAGGCTTGGGTGAGCGCGACCTTCAGCGCCCCATCGAGCGTGCCGTTCGCGTGATGCAGCTTTAGAATGCCTGCAAAAGGAGAGACAGGCAGCGACGTCAGCTTTGCCTCAGCCAGCAGTTGATTGGCACCACCGTGGGCCGCAAGCTCAAGGACACCGCCGGATATCGAGACCGAGGTGCGGGCAAGCTGAAACTGCCCCTGCCCAAGCTGCAGCGATGTTGGCGCCTTAAGACCAAAGTGGATTGCCGACCACTGTCCCTGAAGCTCAGCCAGCCGAAGCACGAAGGGAGTGAGGCGGGCCTGAGCGCGCGCCTGCAGATCATTTGTGCCCTGACGGAGTTGTACCGTGAAATCAACCGGTCCAGACAGGTCGTGCAGGCTCGCCATGGCGCTAAGACGGGCCTGCGCTAGCGATGACACGGTGATATGATCAAGACGCGCGCGAAGCTGAAGTTCGTGGCCGCGACCCTGCACAAGGATCGTTCCCGCGCCGGTCGCCGGCTGCCCGAGCAGCAGTCCTGCCGGCGCCAGAAGATCACCGCTCAAGCGCAGGCGTCCGGAATAAACGCCGTGGTCGCGCGCAAGCATGCCGGCAAGCCTGGCAGGCCCGAGCACGCCTTGCGAGACCGCCAGCGTCCAGCCTTGCTGATGAACCGCGAGCGTGCTTGCAAGCGCCACGGGCCCAATAGCCGTCCTAGCCGCAACGTGCAGGCGCGCCTGCGAGTTCTGTGCCAGCGTGGCGTGCAGGCCCAGCCTCACCTCACGCATGAGATTGTCGCCCAGCAAGAGCTTGGGAGCACTGATATCCAGAGCAAGAACCGGTGCCTTTATGCTGCCGCTCGCGCGCGCCTCCAAGGCGAAGCTTCCGGCAAGAGGTGAGCCCAGCACCGATGCGAAGGGCGCCAGTTCGCCATGGGCAACGGCAACATGGCCGCGAAGTGCTCCAGTTGTGGAAACGGAGAGTGCCCCGGAGGCGGACAGAGCCGCCAGGTGGAGCCGCAGGTCAGTCAGCTCATAGCCCTTGCCATGTACTGCAAGGCGCCCTGTCAGACGGGGTGATCGGCCTAAGGCAAGACCAAGACCTTTGGCAGTGATCGCCCGACCAGTAACGTCAAAGGCTCCCTCCAGCGTCCCGCCAAGCGTGAGGTTGGTGAGTTTAAGGCTGGCAATAACGCTGCCACCAAAGCCCGCATTTGCCTTGAACAGATCCGGCACATGCAGATTGAGAATACCGGAACCCTGCGTCTGCCCCAGCGCCGCAGTGAGCTTTGCCTCGGCAGCGTGACCCTTGAGGTTGGCCTTGAGTCTGAACTGACCATGGGCGGGACGCTGAAGCTGGGCGCCAAAGCTGAAGCCATCGCCCAGGAGAGCGGAGAGCTGAGGCGGCAAGCGCGCAGCCGTGGCTGCGCCGGCAAGCTGCAGCGAGAGTGTGCCATCGGTTTGACGTTCGCCATCGAACTTCGCCTTGAGCTGGGTGATCAAAGCGTTCGCCGCACCGATGTTCTTCAGTGTCGCCCTGGCCTGCATACGCGGTGCAGCTTCGCTGCCAGCGAGAACCATCCCAAGCTCAAGATGACCGATCCGCAGGCCTGCCAGACTGTGCGCTACGCTGCTGTGAAGTGTGACGTGACCGTATAGCCCACCCTTTGCGTTTGCTCCCAGTTCGCCCATGGCGGCGAAGCCACCCCATGTCAGCGTTAGGAGATGCACCAGAACACCGCGCTGGGCGCTATAGGAAACCCACGCGGATACCTTACCGTTGGAGGTTGACGCAAATCCGGGCAGCCTGTCTGGGGCGAGGTCAAAGTCGCCGACAATCTGGGTCTTATCAGGCGCCTTGGCCTGGAACGTTACGGCCACCCGCCCGATCTTCTCCGCGCGCAGCGTGAGGCCACCATTGAGTGCAGGAAGCGCGCCCGTCAGATCGAGCGAAAGCTGCGTGGCACCAACGCGCTTCAGACCAGAAAGCTGCGAAAGCAGCATGCCGTCATCATGGGCAGCGGCACGCAGCGAAATCTTTCCCGTGGCCTTGGCATAGCGACTGCGTAGGATAAATTCTCCCTTACGGGGATGACAGCGTGCAAGTTTCAGATCGGTTGTGAAGCCAGCAGGCCCGATGTCTGCGGTACCTGCAAGGCCGACACAGGCCGCCGGAGTTTTGAATGCGGCAAGCACAAGATGCGCAATGTCGAGATGTGCCAGAGAGATTCGCGTGCGCGGCAGAAAGCTCTGTGAGCGGCTCTTTCCACCTTTGGGAAAGCGAGTAAGTTTGGCGTCGCTCAAGGTCAGATTTTGAATACTGACCTGGTTGGAGAGGAGCGCCATGACATCCCACGAAAGTGCGAATTTTTGGGCCACGAAGAAGGTGCCCTGCTGGTCGGCAACCGCCAGATTGTCGCAGCTGAAGGTACTGAAAAGGCTTCCATTCAGTCGCGAGCAGGAAATCTCATAGCCGCTCACACGCCCGGCCAGCCACAGGACAGGACCGTTCAATAGTCCTACTTCAAGTGCTGCAACCAGGATCAGCAGCAGGGCGAAGGCTCCGCTGCCGCCCAACACTATCCATTTTCGCCAGCCTGTGCGCCATTGCTCCCACATCAGAAGGCCTGCCCAAGACTAATATAGAGCTGGATTGGCGCATCACCTGGTCCGGGATTAAGTGGCGTACCGATATCGAGCCGCAATGGACCGAAGCTCGTGAAATAGCGCAAGCCCATCCCCGCACCAACCCGCGGGCTGGCGCTGTTGGCAAAATAGGGGCTGGTTGACACCATTCCTGCATCCACGAAGCCGACGATGCCGATATTCTGCCAGGCGCGATACCGTAGCTCGAAGCTAGTTTCAGCGAGCGACCGGCCACCGATGAGAATACCCTTGGCGTTGCGCGGCGAGACATGCTGATAGGCATAGCCGCGCACGGACCCGCCACCACCTGCATAGAAACGCAGGTAGGGTGGAATGGAAAATTCCGGAGCAAAGAGAATGGTTCCGAGCTTGACCCGCGCCGCCGCGATCAACTTGTCATTGAGCGGCTGATAGGTGGACGCCTGGGTTTTGAGGATGACAAACGCGGTGCGGGTGACCTGAGTGCCGCCAACGGGCATGACCGACATATCAAACCGCGCACCATGACTGGGATTGAGCAGCGAGCCTGTGGAATCGTAAGCGGCCTCAACCGCCAGTGACGCCAGCAGGCTTCCCGTCGAGACTCCTCCCTGGTTCACCGTTGCAGCCTGAAATCCGAGGCTCGCCTTGCCGCTCCAGTCCCCTCCCAGAGGCGTTGAAATCTGCGATAACTGACGGATGCCACTGAGCGTATAGGCGTCGGTGGTGTCATGCGCTGTCGTCGCCGAAAAGACCAAGGTCTGGTCGAGGCCCGGCTGATCAGGCAATGTCAGTGAGGCGCTCAGCAATTGACCAAGGGTTCCGCCTTGGGCCATCAGCTTTAGGGATTCCGCATCACCCCACAAATTGCGGTCCTCCCAGCCGATCAGAGCCCCTGGCCCCGTATCGGTCGCGTATTTGGCTCCCAGTTGAATGGTGTGATGAGGCATTTCATGCACATCGACAGTGATCGGTGTCTGCCCCGAAGATCCCATCGCCTTGACGTTCGGCTGAACGAGGATTGAGTCAAATAGGTCGAGATTGGACAGTGTCGTGCGGTATTTGTGTACCAGACGGGCATCATAGGTCGCGCCTGGCTTCCAGGGTACAATGCGCCGGAGAAACGCCGGGCGGGTGCGCGCGGTACCGGTAACCGTAATCTTGCCGAAAGTACCAACCGGTCCGGGATCCACCTGGAAATCAAGTGCCATACCGGCATTGGCGCGATTTACAACAGCCTGGCGCGCAACAATCCGGGCCGCAGGGCGCCCTTCGCTGTGCAATCTGAGAATAAGCGCTGACGTTGCTGCGAGGATGGGCGCTGCCCTGGCCGCCTGACCAAGCTTCAAGCCGATCTGTGTACAGGATTCTGGCGCCGAGGCTGGAGGCTTGGTGGTATAGCTGATTTCACAGCGACGCAGAGTGAAGAGAGGTCCAGGCTTGGCGATGATCGTGACCTGGGCGGGTCGGGCGTCTGCCTTGATCCTCGCGGTTACCTCTGCACCGTAATAGCCATTGGAACGCATCACTTTGTGGAAGGTGTCCAGATCATTGTCCACGCGCTGTTCCAGCCCAGCGTAGCCTGGAGGTGGATGGCTCTGATCCTGGAACAGCCGCGAGACCTGTCGGAACTGGCTGTTCAAAGCATCGCTTCCGCCTGTGATACGGACCTGGTAATCGAGCGTACCGCCTCCAGCTCGCGCCAGCGATGTTGCGAGGAGCCCCAGAGCGCTCAGGAGCGCAGCTGTGCGGGCCATGCTCAGGATCCGGACAAGAAGCGGCTGACATTTCCACATCGACGACAACAAAACGCATTAAGCCACCAATAGGAACCCTTGACTTGTATAAAAATTGTCGCGTCGAAATCAGGTACGCATGCGCACGAGCCGCCAGATATGCCAAAGGTGTGAGCGCGTGGCGCCGGGCGCGATTGGTGCGCGTGTGATCATGATGTGTGCTTAAGGTCAGATCCCTGCGCAGGCAGTGACAACCGGATGGACGAGGACTTGCTGTCCGCACCCTCGCTGACCAACATGCTGGCAGCTATAGCGTCCGCCGAGGACCGCACAGGTCGGCTCAGTCGCGCTGCGTGACCCCAGCGCGGGGATGTAGACCTGCCAAACAGCCGGCAACTGGGCTCTCATCCGCCCTTAAGCGCCTGTTCGAGATCGGCAATGAGGTCTTCAGCCGCCTCAATCCCTACCGAAAGGCGCAAGAGGTCCATCGGACAGGGGGACTCCGCTCCTTCCACCGAGCCGCGATGCTCGATGAGGCTCTCAACCCCACCCAGCGAGGTAGCTCGCTTCCAGAGCTTCACGGCAGCCGCGGCCCTAATCGCGGCCCTCTCTCCGCCCTTGATCCGGATTGAAAGCATCCCACCGAAGCCACCCTGCATCTGCCTCGCAGCAAGTTCATGATCAGGCCGATGGGCAAGACCAGGATATAGAACCTCTGCCACATGCGGGTTCTCCTGCATCGCTAGTGCAATTTTCATTGCATTGGCGCAGGCGACCTGAACCCGAACAAAGAGCGTCCGCATACCGCGCGTCAGGAGATAGGCTTCAAATGGACCAAGAACACTGCCGAGCCTGACGCGAAGACTGCAGATCCGCTGCCAGTAATCGTCGCTCTCTCTGACCACCAGCGCGCCAGCGATGACATCACTATGGCCATTGAGATATTTGGTCGCCGAGTGCATGACGATGTCGGCACCCAGGATCAGCGGGCGGGTCAGCACCGGGGTCGCGCAGGTAGAGTCAACGGCGACCCTTGCACCGGCACCATGGGCAAGCTCGGCGACGGCAGCAATATCGGTGATATGCCATAACGGGTTGGAAGGTGTTTCAATCCAGACGAGCTTCGTTCGTCCAGGCTGCAGGATCGCCCTTACGGCATCAAGGTTGCTCATGTCGACGCTGTCGACAACAAGGCCCCATTCTTGCGCGTAGCTCTTGAGCCAGGCCCGCAAGGACCAGTACATCACCTCGGGAATGACAACGTGATCGCCTGGACGCAAAGCCAGAAAACAGCTGGTGGCCGCCGCCATGCCCGATGAGAAAATCAGCGCCTCTGCGCCCTGCTCCAGGGCTGCGAGCAGAGCCTGAGGCTGATCGAAGCCGGGATTATCTGCACGGGCATACTGCCGGCCCCGGCGATAGAGATTGTCCGCATCGCGCAGATAGGTGGTGGAGGGATGCAGGGGCTTTACCACGGCACCGGTCTCGGCATCGGTCCAGCCCAATGCCTGGGCTGCCTGCGTCTGCGGTGTCCAATCGTCATCACCCATGATCTCGTGCTCCTTCAATCGCCGGTCCGGCTTTCCACACGGTGTATGCGGGCGCGCGGGTCACTCGACCCCTCCTCTGATCCGCCGTTGAAGGATACAAATCAGCCAGGATCGTGCGCCGGCACCCTGCCATAGGCTCCCAGGGCAAAGCACGGAATAGCAATGCTTGCATGGCCAAATGGGGCCCGTCCACTGCGAGCGGACTGAAGATAGGCTCCGAAGAGACACCGCGCCTGGTAGAAAACTGTCCGTTGCGGCACGCCCCCGCTTGCGCCACGGCTTCCTTCCTGCCCCATCCCTCGCGATATTGCAGGTGCCCTGCAGCAGGGGATCGGGCATGACAGCTTGGCTTCAGTCCTGGCGCAGCTCGACCAGTTCTGGTGCGATGTGCGTCCACAGCTGATCGCGGTCCAGCTTGACCAGGTCCTTGCCAATCTCGCGCCAGAACGTCTGGCTCAGCTTCTGCCCGGCCAGCACGCGAATTTCACCGATTGTCCGCTGTGGTGCCACGATCGCCAAACGGACAAACTCGTGGGCTTCATGGGCGGACTGCAGGCGCTCAACAACCTTCCGGACAAAATCATGCTTTTCCAGCTTGTGCGGATCGTGTTCGGTGTCAAACGTATCCTGCTGATGGTGACTACCACCTCTGCGGTAACGCCCAGGCTGATCACTGCGCACATCGCGCGCGTGCGCATGCAGGTGGGAATAAAGTGGCGTAGCCACCTCCGCGATATGCCCCTGTCCGTTCTCATCGCTTTCTAATCGCCAGAAATTGGCGCGCGAGGAATCCATCACCACAATCCAGGTGGCAGGAAGAGGACGGTGCATCTGCAGCCTCCGATACTCAGTCGCCCGCGTCCAGTTACGAGGGCACCCTTTTCCTAACGCCAGAACCTCGCACAGGTGTTGATCTGGCGCAGCGCCCTGAAAACCGGCGCTCAGCTGCGTGCAACCTGGACCGCCAACAGAATTGCGCGGGTAAGCTCGGATGCATCCAGCGCCGGCCAGTCCTGGCCGATCCGCCGGCGCCAGTTGGGATAGGTATCGGTGGTCCCCGGCATGTTGATCTGGGCCACTTCGCCAGCCAGATCGTCAAGCTGGACCATCATAAGACGGCTGGGCGCAGTACCCAGGAATTGATGCAACGCCGCAGCCAGCGCCACTGACAGGTGGGTCGCGACTTCGGGCACAGCCTCCGGCAGCAGACCGGCCTCCAAGAGCGCAGCAAGGAGTGCCGCTTTGGCGCGACGGCGCTCGCGCTGGGCGGCGAGGCGCTCCTCCTCATCGACGAACTGCCCGGCCCGTTCCCGGTCAGCGATATCGTGTTCCTCCCAAAACCCCCGCAATGTCGGCAGATCGTGGGTCGAAACGCAGGCGGTCGCATTCTGGGGATAGTCTCTTGGCGGCTTGTAGCGTCCACCCTCTTCTTCGAAATAGAGAACACGATAGGAAAACATGTTCTGTTCTCCCATAGCCTCGCGAAACCCTTGCGGCACCGTGCCCAGATCTTCACCAATGATCAGACAGCGGTTGCGCACGCTTTCCAGCGCCACAATCGCCGCAAGATCGGAGAACGGATAGGCTAGGTAGGTACCTGCGCCGGGCGGCAGACCGCGGGGAATCCAGTAGAGGCGCTCCAGCTCCATTGCGTGATCGATGCGCAAGGCTCCGAAGTGACGCATATTGGCGCGCAGTACGGCGATCACGTCGCGATAGGCATCGCGCCGTAACGCCCGCGGGTTCATCGGCACTACGCCCCATTCCTGTCCGTGCTCAGCCAGAGGGTCAGGCGGCGCACCGATGCGCGCATCGCTAGCAAAGAGGTGCTGGGCACCCCAGACATCAGCGCCGTCGGGAGCGGACGACACAGCCATATCACCATAGATGCCAACCGCCATGCTCCCGGCCTGGTCCGCCGCAGACCCAAGTTGCTGTTCGCACAGCCACTGCAGGTACATGTGAAAATCGAGTCGTTCAGACTGCTGGCGACAGTACGCATCACACGCGGCCGTGTCCGGGGCGCGATAGGGCTCCGGCCACCGTGTCCAGTCACAGCTCGCAAACTGCTCGCACAGGGCAGCATGCAGCGCAAAGCGTCGCAGGGCTTCTCCACGCTGCTCAACAAAAGCGTTATAGGCTTTTATGCGCCCATGATCAGGATCATGCTGCTGCAAGGCACGGAAGGCAGCGTAAAGCATCGTGAAGGCCGTGTTCTTCGCATGGCTGACCCTCTCATAGTCGACCAGTGCGGCGTCAGCGGCGGATGCTTTGGAGGCCATCAACACTGTGAGCCCGTCGCAGGCCGCAAACTCCTCGACCTGCGTCAGATCAAGGTAGAGCGGGTTGAGAAACTGCCGGCTGCTAGGCGAATAGGGACTGGCGAGGTTGGGCTGGGTCGGAAACAGGCTGTGAAGAGGATTAATTCCAACTGCCGCAGCGCCCTGGCGTTGCGACCAGCGGATCAGGTCCTTGAGGTCGGTGAAGTCCCCCATACCCAGATTGCCAGGCCGACGCAGGGCATAAAGCGGGGCACTAATGCCAAATACCCGCTGCCGCTCCAGAACCGGAGGCAGATAACAGCGTTCCGGAGCGACAATAAGTACGGTCTGCTCCCGTCCGTCATCATCTTCACGGATCAAGCGGTGATAGCCATACGGCAGCGGCGGAAGCGTCAGCATGAAGCGATGATAGCCGCGCCCATCCAGGTAACAGCCGTCTGCCGTCGCATCCAGCTGCGGATGCCATGGGCGGATCTCTTCCCCTTCTGGCTGCAGCCAAAAGCCGCCGGCGGACTTGCCATCCGCCACCACCACCGGGAGCGAAGCGCTCTGGCCGTGGCGTATAACAGCCACCGGTGGCAGCT
The DNA here is from genome assembly GCA_021851325.1 of Pseudomonadota bacterium. GTDB lineage: Bacteria > Pseudomonadota > Alphaproteobacteria > Micropepsales > Micropepsaceae > Rhizomicrobium. The sequence continues at coordinate 23,204 of JAJZDZ010000002.1, forward strand.
TCTCACGCCAGGGTTCCTCCTCCAGCTGACGCAGGCTCATAGCGATCTCAGCCGGGGTCTTTGCGGCAATCCCCAGAGCTGCCAGGACCGCCTGTGCGGTTTCGCGGCTGGTGGCATGGCGATGGCCACGTACATCCCAGTAATCGTCGAAGATTCCGGCCTTTCTGCTCAGACGAAATAAAAGATCGTCCTGGGTCATTGGTTGCCTTGCAAGATCATGAGCGAGTTGGCTGGCGCCGTCACCTTGTCGCCGCCGCGAAACTTTTGGGCAGGCTGTGCTTGGGTACAGAGGATCTCAAGCCAGTCTCCGTCTGGAAGACAGAACTCCTGCGCGGCCAGCCCGCCGTGGAAGAGTATGAGAAAGCGTTCGCCGCCGGCCGCACGCAACATGGTGAGACTGCAAAGCCTGACATCCTGCCAATCCGCAAGCTTCATCTCATGGCCGGCAGGCGCAAACCAGCGCGCTGGGGCGCCTTCGCCGCGCAGGGCGGGGTGGTTGCGGCGCAGCTGCGACAGGGTGGCGACAAAGTTGGACAGCTCGTCTTGCGCGAATGACCACGCAAGCCAGCTCACGGCATTGTCCTGGGCGTAGGCATTATTGTTTCCGCCCTGGCTGTGCGCGAGCTCATCCCCCGCACGCAGCATCGGCGTACCCCGCGACACCATCAGCGTGGCGAGGAAGGCCTTCATCCGCGCCAACCGCAGCTGTGCGAGCGCAGGCTCCGTGCTCGGCCCTTCCGTGCCGCAATTGTCGCTGAAATTATCATCCGTGCCGTCCTCACCCCTTTCGCCATTGGCGGCATTGTGTTTGTGGCTGTAGGCGACGACATCAGCCAGGCTGAAGCCGTCATGGGAGGTCACAAAATTGAGACTGCGTGCCGCCTCTGAACCAAAAAGATCCGAGGAGCCAGACACGCGGGTAGCCAGCTCACCCACCTGACCTCTATCACCACGCCAGAAACGGCGAACACAGTCGCGATAACGCCCGTTCCACTCCCTCCATGGTGCACCGAAAGCACCTGCCTGATAACCATCCGGCCCCGCGTCCCAGGGTTCCGCGATCAGCTGACAGGCGGCGAGGACAGGTTCCGCCTTGATGGCGGTGAGCAAAGGGGCATCGCCACGAAACCGGCCGGCGCTGTCGCGGCCCAGGCTTACCGCAAGATCGAAACGGAAGCCTGCGATCCCCATCTGCACCCAATGGCGCAGGCTCTCAAGAACCAGGCGGATGACGGCCGGATGCGCGGTGTTGAGCGTATTACGGCACCCGGTGAAGTCGGCATAGTACCGCGGGTCAGCGGCCAGCCGGTAGTAGGATGCATTATCCAGCCCGCGAAAGCTGATGGTCGGCCCCATCTCGTCATCTTCACCACTATGGTTGAAGACAACATCGAGAATGACAGCGATGCCGGCGTCACGCAGTGCCGCCACGGTCTGCGGCAGCCCCTCTGCGCCAGCAGCCAGATAACGCGGTTCAACTGCGGCAAAGGCGATCGGATTATATCCCCAGTAATCCGTGAGCCCGAAGGGCCTCAGCCTGCGGCTCGTCGCAGATGGCGCGATCGGCAGCAATTCGATGGCGTCGACCCCAAGCGCACGCAGATGGCTGATAACCGCCTTGCTGCGCAACGCTTCCAGACGACCGCGCAGCGGTGCCGGCACATCAGGATGACGCATCGTCATGCCACGGACATGCAGCTCGTATATAAGGTCACGGTCAGAGGATCGACGCGGCGGCCTGACTGACGGCAATGGGTCAACCAGAGACTTGATCGCGAAGGCGCCATTGTCGCGCGTATCAAAAGACAGATCCCCGCGTGGATCTCCGGGCGTGTAACCGCAATGACGGTCATCCCAGCACCAGGACCCGCTCAGCGCGTGCGCGGCCGGATCAATGAGCAGCTTCTGGGGGTTAAAGCGATGCCCCTCGCCCGGTGCATAAGGACCGTAAACACGAAAGCCATAAGCCAAGCCGGGACCCGCACCAGGAAGCCGTCCATGCCAGATATCTCCCGTACGTGCCGGCATATCGTAGCGGTGTTCACCTTCCTGATCGAAGATGCACAGCTGTACATTGCTGGCATGGGCCGAGAATACCGCAAAGTTGACGCCTTCGGCATCGGCGCTGGCACCAAGGCGTTCGGCATTGCCCATTTCCAGGGCAGCTGCGCGCTGATTGGCCATGATCCTACGCCTCCGTCGAACTTTCTTAGCCGATGCCAGCAACCAATAGAGGCTTTCTGATGTTGATCAATCGCGCGTACCGGTGTGTTGCTAAAAGTTCCGCCATACTTAAATCTCATCCCTAAGGAGGATGGCATGCGCCTGCTCTTCGTATCCTCCGAGGTTTATCCGTTTGCCAAAACCGGCGGTCTGGCAGACGTGAGCGAAGCATTGCCACGGGCGCTGGCCAATCTGGGCGCGGATGTCCGCATTCTCATGCCGGCCTATGGCTGCGCGTTGCGCAAGCTTTCGCGGCCACAGCCGATCGCAGATTTGTCAGGAATATTGGGCGTAAAGGACGCGCGCTTGCTGTCGGCGCGGCTGCCCGGCTCAGACATACCCGTCTGGCTGGCGGACGCCCCCGAGCTCTACCACCGCGATGGTCTTTACCAGAATAACCGGGGAGAGGACTGGCCAGACAATGCCCGCCGTTTCGCCTTTCTCAGCCATGTCGCAGCGCGGATCGGTAAGGGTGCGCTCGCGCCGCGCTGGCAGCCAGACGTAATCCACGCCAATGACTGGCACACAGGTCTTGTGCCGCTGCTGGTTTCAGCCTCCACTGAGCCCGGCCCCGCCTGCGTTTTCACGCTGCATAATCTGGCCTTTCAGGGCCTCTTTCCGGCCGAGGACGTAGCCGGTCTGGACCTGCCACAAGACAGCTTCACCCCTGACGGCGTGGAATATTACGGTAAGATCTCGTTCCTGAAGGCGGGCATCCGTTTTGCCGACAAGCTGACGACGGTCAGCCCCACTTACGCCCGCGAGATCCTCACCGACGATTACGGCTTCGGTCTCAATGGTCTTTTGCGGGCCCGCGCCAGCGACCTGACGGGCATCCTCAATGGTGCCGATTACGGCATCTGGGATCCGGCCCATGACGCGTTTCTGCCCACCAATTATGATTTCAGCGGACTGACTGGCAAAAAGCTTTGCAAGCTCGCACTGCAACGAGAGCTTGGACTGAGCGCAAATCCGGATCTGCCGCTGCTTGCGTTTATCAGCCGCTTGACCGAGCAGAAGATGGCTGACGTGCTTCTGGAACTCATGCCCAAGCTCGCGCGGCAGGAGCTGCAGTTGTGCGTGCTGAGCGATGGTGATCACGAACTCGAACGGCGCTTTCGGCAGGTAGCCCGCGCCCATGCCGGCACCGTTGCCGTGCGCATTGGCTACCAGGAACCTCTGGCGCACCGCATGCAGGCTGGCGCGGATCTGCTCCTGGCTCCGGCCCGCTTTGAGCCCTGTGGCCTGACCCAGATCTACGCCATGCGCTATGGCACCGTGCCGGTGGTACGGGCGACCGGTGGCCTCGCGGACACGGTCGTAGATACCAGCCGCATCTCGATCAGTGATGGCACCGCAACCGGATTTGTCTTCGCGGAACCCTCGACCGCGGACCTCGGAGAGGCGATCACACGCGCCCTTGCGTTCTATCGCGAACCACTCGCCTGGCGCCGCCTGCAGCTTAATGACATGAAACAGGACTTCAGCTGGCAGCGCAGTGCCAATACCTACCTGTCCCTCTATCAGTCGCTCACCGGCCGGTTCCGCGAAGAACTCCGCAGGACCCCTGCCCATACGAGCCTCGCGGGCGCGTCGGCCATCGAAAAGGCCCTGGCCTGATCAGTTTGGAGCAAGATTTGCGGAAAACCGCCTGAACCCTGCTTCGGTCAACACCCCGTCCAAAGGCTCATCAAAGCCCTCGGATGCGATCGCCTCGACCTCCTGGCCGGCGAAGGCCACACCGACCGCGCAGATGCGGCCGCTCTGGCGCAGCGCCCGAAGCGTGCGATCGTAGAACCCGCCGCCATAGCCGACGCGGTGACCTTGGGCATCGAAGGCGAGCAGCGGCACGAGAACCAGCACTGGATGAAGCCGGGGAGAGCGAGCCTCCGGTTCAGAAATGCCATAGGGGCCCTGTTGCAGCGGCCAGCCCTCTTCGTGCCGATGAAACACCAGGGGCGCCTTGGCCCCGTCCATACGCGGCAAGCCGACGGGGTGGCCGGCGCGACGCAACCACCTCAGCAGCGGAGCCGGATCGGCTTCGCCAGAAAGCGCACAGTAGCCGCCCACCGCTGCGCCGGAGGACAAAGGCAGGGCGGCGGCATGGGTGACGAGCTGCAGAGAATGATCCGGAAGCGCAGCCGCAAGCTCGGCCCGCCGTTTTCGCATCAGGGGGCGCAGGAGTTGCTTGGCGTGACTGACATCAATCATGTGACCGGGACCGCAGCCGCCGTTGGAATTTGGATCCTCACGGGCCTGCAAGTGCAGGTGGGCGCCATGTGCCCAAGACCACGATCCTGGGCAGGGACAGCTCCCGGTGAGTACCATTAAGGCCCCTGGGCATCGCATACCTGACGCACGGAGCAGTACCCGGCCAGCCCCCAACTTAAGGCTATGATCCTGCTTCTACAAGGTGAGCCAGGACGGCTTCGGCACGTCCCACCGCCTGTTCCAGGGCCTGCGCCGCAATCCTCTCTGCCTCGGTCCGCACAGCGCTGTCCGCCACGGCCTGGGGGGCGGGCGGGCGGGGCTCGAGGCTAAGGGCGGCCTGCCGGCTGCGGGCTTCGAAGACCTCGTCGGCCATCAAGAGCGCGGCCATCAGCAGCAGACGCTGGTCTCCGACCTGTCCCACCGTCTCCTGCACCTCGCGGGCCTTGGCGTCCACCAGAGTTCCGAGCTCTCGCAAATGCTCTTCCTCGCCGTCATCGCAGGCGATGGTGTAAGCGCGGCCGCTGATCATGACATTGACAAGCGCCATTCAAGATTTTCCCAGTGCGCTGCGGATTTCTGCTATTGCGCCATCGAGGCGCTGCTCGACTTCTTCGGTAATGCCGGCAAGCTGGCGGCCTTCTTCTTCGAGTTCCTGCACCCGCGCCATCAGGGCCTCACGTTCCTGGCGCAGGCGCGCAATCTCGGCGGCATCGCGCTCGGCGCGGGCCCGATATCCGGCCAGCGACTGGGCGACCTCTTCAAGACGCGTCATCGCCTCGGCAAAGCGGGCTTGTGCGGCTTCAAGCCTGGTCATTCGCGCAATCTCCCTCGCGGGCGCCGCGCGGCGCGCGCAAATCACCCCGCAAACGACGGTCACCTTAGGCACGGGGCCAAGCCGAGGTCAACGCTGCCAGCGCCTGCGCATCGCGTGGATTTGGGGCCTTTTTGCCTTATTTTGACTTCCCCGCGGGCGCCCCTCCGGTGCCACTCTTGACGGGTGGCACTTGCTCTCTTAAGGCCGACAGGACGATCTCATGTCCCACACAGAAAGACATTGGCGATGAGCACCACCGCGCCCACGTCCTCCGTAGCCACAGCGACGGAGATTCTCGAGCCGGGGGAGATCCGTCGCCTGGCCAATGCCATCCGCGCCCTCGCCATGGACGCGGTGCAGGCTGCCAACAGTGGCCACCCCGGAATGCCGATGGGCATGGCGGATGTGGCAACTGTCCTGTTCTCCCATTTCCTCAAATTCGATCCCAAGGATCCAGCCTGGCCAGACCGCGACCGTTTCGTGCTTTCGGCCGGCCATGGCTCGATGTTGCTCTATGGGCTGCTCTATCTCACGGGTTATGCGCGCCCCACCATCGCGGACATCAAACGCTTTCGCCAGCTTGGCAGTCCCTGCGCCGGTCATCCCGAATACGGTCACCTGGCCGGAGTCGAGACCACCACCGGCCCGCTTGGACAGGGCATCGCCACCGCCGTGGGCATGGCCCTGGCCGAGCGCATGCTGAACGCCCGCTATGGTGATGACCTGGTTGACCATCGCACTTATGTCTTTGCCGGCGATGGCGATCTCATGGAAGGCGTCAGTCATGAGGCCTGCAGCCTCGCCGGGCACCTGAAGCTCAATCGCCTGATCGTGCTTTACGACGACAACCATATTTCCATCGATGGCGCCACCAGCCTGGCCGATTCCACCAATACCCTTGAGCGGTTTGACGCGATGGGGTGGAAGACGATGTCCTGCGACGGACTGAATGGGGCTGAGGTGCATGCCGCCCTCGCGGCGGCGCAGAACAGCGACCGGCCGGTCCTCATCGCCTGCCGCACCACCATCGGATATGGCCTGCCGACGCGCGCCGGGACCAACAAGGCGCATGGCGAAGCCCCCGGAACAAACGAAATCGAGGGCGCCCGCAAGAATCTCAACTGGCCCTATCCGGCATTTGAGGTTCCCGAGGACATCCTGTCAGCCTGGCGTCGCCTTGGCGGGCGTGGCGCCAAGGCACGTAGCGCCTGGAGCGAGCGGCTGGCCAAGTCCGGCAAACGCGCCCCCTTTGAAGCCGCGATATCGACCAAGATCGGTCCGGAGGTGCTTTCCGCCCTTGCCGCCTACAAGCAGAAGCTGATCGCCGACAAACCCAAGCTTGCCACCCGCAAATCGTCGGAAGCGGTGCTTGAAGTCATCAATGCTGCCACCGAACTGACGCTTGGCGGCTCGGCCGATCTTACCGGTTCCAACAACACCCTGACCAAGGGTCTCAGAAGCATTAGCCCGCAGAGCTATGACGGGCGCTACATCCACTTTGGTATCCGTGAACACGGCATGGCGGCCGCCATGAACGGTATCGCCCTGCACGGCGGCTTTATTCCCTATGGCGGCACCTTTCTCGTGTTTTCGGACTACGCCCGCCCGTCTATCCGGCTGGCGGCACTCATGCAGTGCCACGTGGTCTATGTGATGACCCACGATTCCATCGGTCTTGGCGAGGATGGGCCGACCCACCAGCCGGTCGAACACCTCGCCGCCCTGCGGGCGATCCCCGGGCTCTGCGTGTTTCGGCCCGCCGATGCCGTGGAAGTTGCCGAGTGCTGGGAACTGGCGTTGACGCGCAAGGCCCCGGCACTGCTGTCGCTGACCCGCCAGAACCTTTCGGCGCAGCGCCTGACGGCAAGCGGAGAGAATCTCTGTGCCCGTGGTGGCTACGAGATCGCAGCGGCGGACGGCAGCGCCAAGGTCACGCTGATGGCAAGTGGCTCGGAGGTCGAGATCGCCATCGCCGCCCAGGCCCTGCTGAAGGAGAAGGGCATACCGGCCCGGGTGGTGTCGATGCCCAGCTTCGAGTTGTTCGCTGCCCAGGACGCGGAATATCGCGCCCGCGTCCTTGGACATGTTCCGCGGGTTGCGGTGGAAGCTGCCGTACGCATGAGCTGGGACCGCTATCTGGATTCTTCCGACCGCTTCATCGGGCTCGACCATTTTGGGGCCAGCGCACCTTATCTCGAGCTTTACCAGAAGTTTGGCATCACCGCACAAAACGTGGCAGCTGCGGCCGCAGAGATTTGTCAGCAGGGGCGCTGAGATCGATCAATAAAGCCAGGCAGACCCGCCCCTAGTTTGTGCCCACTCATTCAGGCTCCGGCGTGGCCGGACAGATCGGAGAGAATTAAGATGAGCATTCGTGTCGCTATCAATGGCTTTGGTCGCATCGGCCGCAATATTCTGCGCGCCATTGTCGAGTCGAAGCGCAATGACATTGTCGTTGTCGCGGTCAATGATCTGGGCCCCGTCGACACCAATGCCCACCTGCTGCGCTATGACAGCGTGCATGGACGCTTTCCGGGACGGGTCGAAGTCAATGGCGACGTCATGACTGTCGATGGCCACAAGATACGCGTGACCGCCGTCAAGAATCCGGCAGAGTTGCCGCATCGGGAGCTTGGCGTCGACATCGCACTGGAATGCACGGGGATTTTCACCGCCAAGGACAAGGCCAAGGCGCATCTTGAAGCTGGCGCCAAACGTGTACTGGTGTCCGCACCGTCCGATGGTGCTGACGCCACCATCGTCTATGGCGTCAATCATCACATCCTGACCAAGGATCACATCGTTGTTTCGAACGGTTCCTGCACCACCAATTGCCTGGCCCCCGTGGCCAAGGTGCTGCACGAAACCATTGGTATCGAAAAAGGCATGATGACAACGGTTCACTCCTACACCAATGACCAGAACATTCTCGACCAACTGCACAAGGATCTGCAGCGGGCGCGCGCAGCAGCGATGTCGATGATTCCGAGTTCAACCGGCGCTGCCAAGGCGATCGGGCTTGTCCTTCCCGAACTCAAAGGCAAACTCGACGGGGTCTCGATCCGGGTCCCAACACCCAACGTATCGCTGGTCGACCTCAAGGTCATCACCAGCCGTTCGACCACGGTGCAGGAAGTCAACGAGGCCATGAAAAAAGCAGCGGCGGGAGCTCTTAAGGGTGTGCTCGAGATCGTTGATGCACCGCTGGTCAGCCATGACTTCAATCACGATCCGGCATCCTCGTCCTTTGTTTTGGCCGAGACCAAGGTGATGGGCGGCAACCTCGTGGCGGTGATGAGCTGGTATGACAATGAGTGGGGCTTCTCCAATCGCATGGCGGACACTGCGGTCGCCATGGGCAAGCTGATCTGAAGGAGGAACCAATGAGCGGCCGCTACGCCACCTTGGATGACCTTGAGGTTCGCTCCAAGCGCGTCCTGGTGAGAGCCGACCTCAATGTGCCGATGCGCGATGGCAGGATCACCGACAGTTCACGCATCGACCGGCAGGCTCCTACCTTGCGTGAACTCGCCCAGAAGGGGGCCCGCGTCATCGTGCTCTCGCATTTCGAGCGTCCCAAAGGCAAGCGCGTAGCCAGCATGTCGCTGGGGCCGATTGCTCCGGCATTGGCCCAGGCGATCGGCCGGCCCGTGGCATTTGCTGATGACTGCATCGGCGAGACCGCGAAGAAGGCCGTCAGCGCCCTTCAGGATGGCGAGGTCCTTCTGCTCGAGAATACCCGCTTTCACGCGGGTGAAGAGAGCAATGACCCGGGCTTTCGCGATGCGCTGGCCGCACTGGGTGATCTCTATGTCAACGATGCGTTTTCGGCGGCCCATCGCGCCCACGCCTCAACCGAAGGGCTCGCCCATGTACTGCCGTCCGCTGCCGGTCGGGCGATGCAGGCCGAACTCGAGCATCTGGCCCAGGCCCTTGAAGATCCCAAACATCCGGTGATCGCCGTTGTCGGTGGCGCCAAGGTGTCGACCAAAATTGCCGTCATCGAGCATCTCATGGACAAGGTCGATGTTCTCGTCATTGGCGGGGCTATGGCCAACACCTTTCTCGCCGCCGAAGACATCAATGTGGGGCGCTCGCTTTACGAGTCTGACCAGCTCAAGACGGCGCAGCGTATTGTCGGGCTGGCAACGACCACGGGCACGGTTCTGATCTTGCCCACGGACGTTGTGGTGGCAAAGGAATTCAAGGCCAACGCACCCTATCGCACCTGCAAGGTGCGCGAAGTCGCCGCCGACGAGATGATCCTCGATGTCGGTCCGGCGACCATTGCCGAGTTCGAACGGCGTCTGCATACCGCAAACACTCTGGTGTGGAACGGTCCTCTGGGCGCCTTCGAAACCATTCCGTTTGACGCAGGAACCGTACATGCTGCCCGCCTGGTTGCAGCCCGTACACATTCTGGCGCGCTGCTTTCCGTCGCGGGCGGCGGGGACACCGTCTCCGCGCTCAATCATGCCGGTGTCGGCGATCAGTTTACCTACGTCTCGACCGCAGGTGGGGCGTTCTTGGAGTGGTTGGAGGGCCGCGAATTGCCGGGGGTGGCAGCGCTGGCGGTCAACAAGGGGAAATTATAATGAACAGTGCAGAGCTGAACCGCATCGCCACGGCGATGGTCGCACGCGGCAAGGGTATCCTCGCGGCAGATGAATCCACGGGCACCATTCAGAAGCGCTTCGATGGCATTGGTGTTGCCAACACGGAAGACAACCGTCGCGACTACCGCGAACTTCTGTTCCGTTCCGAAGCGGCGATGCGGCAATATATTTCCGGCGTCATCCTGTTTGACGAGACCATTCGCCAGAAGGCCAAGGACGGGACGCGGCTGGTCGAGCTGATCGAACGTGCCGGCTCCATCCCGGGCATCAAGGTCGATGCTGGGGCCAAACCTCTTGCGCTCTGCCCTGGAGAAACCGTGACCGAAGGGCTTGATGGGCTGGGACCACGGTTGGTCGAATATCGCAAGCTGGGGGCCCGCTTTGCCAAGTGGCGGGCAGTCATCGACATTGCTGCCGGGATTCCCAGTGCTACCGCGGTCCATGCCAATGCGCATGCGCTGGCGCGCTATGCCGCACTGTGCCAGGAGCATGACATCGTTCCCATCGTCGAGCCGGAAGTGCTGATGGATGGCGGTCATGATATCGGGCGCTGCGCCGAGGTTACCGAGTTCGTGCTCAAGCAGACCTTTGAGGAGCTTTACGCGCAGCGGGTGATGCTGGAAGGCATGGTACTCAAGCCCAATATGGTGATCGCTGGCAAGAAATGCGCCCAGCAGGGCCGCACGGAGGACGTCGCCGAACGCACCCTTGTGGTCCTGAAGCGCTGCGTGCCGGCAGCGGTACCCGGGATCGCGTTCCTGTCCGGAGGACAGACCGATCAGGAAGCAACCGCTCACCTAAATGCGATGGTCGCCGCTAGCACCCTGCCATGGGCCCTGACCTTTTCCTATGGCCGTGCGCTGCAGGCCGCCCCGCAAAAGGCCTGGGCGGGCAAGGCCGACAATACTGCACGGGCCCAGGCGGCCTTTGCCCACCGGGCCCGCATGAACGGCCTGGCGAGCAAAGGCGAATGGAACGCTGAACTGGAAAAAGAGGCGGCTTGAGCAACTGCCGACTTTATCTCATCACACCACCGGCGCTTGAGCCCAGGGCCTTTGCTGAAACGCTCAAGGCGGCGCTCGACGCCGGTGATGTGGCATGCCTGCAGCTGCGGCTGAAGGACGTGGCTGACGACGAGATCCGTCGCTGCTGCGCGCAGCTGATGCCGGTCGCCCATGCCCACGACGTGGCTTTCGTTCTCAACGACCGTCCTGATCTGGCCCGCGAGATGGGCTGCGACGGGGTCCATATTGGCCAGAACGACACGCGCTATGAGGACGCACGCAAGCTGGTGGGGCCGGATCGCATCGTCGGGGTGACCTGCCACAATTCCCGCCATCTGGCGATGGAGGCTGGTGAGGCAGGGGCCGACTATGTGGCGTTTGGAGCATTCTTTCCGACCTCTACCAAGAAGGTGCAATTTTATGCCGAGACTGAGCTGCTCACCTGGTGGTCTGAACTGATGGAGATCCCCTGCGTCGCCATCGGTGGCATCACTCTGGCGAACTGCGAAGCGCTGATCGGTGCGGGCGCGGATTTTCTTGCGGTCGCCAGCGCGGTCTGGGAGCATCCGGAGGGTCCTGCGGCTGCAGTCAGGGCGTTTAATGCCCGCTTTGCCTAACCTGGAGCCCCTCTCTGGCGGCGTCCTGGAGCCGCTCCGGATATCCTGAACGGCCTTGCTTCTTGCCCTCGCGGCCCTGGCAACGGTTTACTTCGGCGCATGGCCCCCGCTATAAGCCAGCGCGCTCTTTGCCCCTCCAACCCATTGTCTCGCCCCCTAAGGAGGGCTCGTGTGTTATGGCCAAAATCTCCGGTAACGATGTCCGACCCGGGACCATGATCGAGTTCGAGGGCGGTCTGTGGCTTGCGGTCAAGACGCAGAAGGTCAAGCCGGGCAAAGGGGGCGCCTATAACCAGGTCGAACTCAAGAACGTCACCACCGGCACCAAATTGAACCAGCGCTTCCGCTCCGATGAGACCGTGGAAGAGATCTGGCTGGAAAAGCGTGATTTTCAGTTCCTGTACGCGGCGGACGACATGCTCACCTTCATGGACATGGAAAGCTATGACCAGTTCGAGCTTTCTGCCGATTTTGTTGGTGATCAGGCCAGATTTCTCCAGGATGGCATGAAGACGCTGGTGACGATGTACGAGGGCAAGCCCCTCGGCATTCAGCTGCCCTTGCAGGTGACACTGACGGTCGCCGAGGCCGATCCTGTTCTGAGAGGGGGAACCGCTGCCCCCTCCTACAAGGGTGCGGTGCTCGAAAACGGCCTGAAGATCCAGGTCCCACCCTTCATTGAATCCGGTGAAAAGATCATCGTTTCGACCGAGGATGGGTCTTACATACGCCGCGCAGAGTAGACCAAGCTCATGCCCTACCTTTCTGCCGCACTCAACGTCATGACCGCCGCCGCGCGCAAGGCCGGTCGCCGCCTGATCCGCGATTTTGGCGAAGTTGAAAACCTGCAGATCTCGCTCAAGGGACCAGGCGACTTCGTCAGCGTCGCCGACCAGCGCACCGAACGCATCCTGCTAGAAGAGCTGCAGAAAGCTCGACCGGGTTATGGCTTCCTGCTGGAGGAATCGGGCGAGATCGAAGGACCGGACAAGACCCATCGCTTCATCATCGACCCGCTTGATGGCACGACCAATTTTTTGCATGGCATTCCTCACTTTGCGATCTCGATCGCACTGGAGCGCGAAGGTCAGCTGGTCTCGGCGGTGGTCTTCAATCCGATTACTGACGAGATGTTTGTTGCCGAGAAGGGCAGTGGCGCCTATCTCAACGACAAGCGTCTGCGCGTGGCCGCACGCAAACAGATGAACGAGGCGCTGTTCGCAACCGGTATCCCGTTCGTGGGCCGGGGCGATCATGATGCCTATCTGCAGGAGCTCTCGGCAGTGATGGCTACGACCCCGGGCGTGCGCCGCTTCGGTTCGGCAGCGCTCGACCTGGCCTGGGTTGCAGCCGGCCGCTACGACGGTTTCTGGGAGCATGGCCTGAAGGCCTGGGACGTGGCGGCAGGCATTCTGCTCGTGCGCGAGGCCCGCGGGACCGTGACGGACCTCAGTGGCGGCGGCGCCATGCTCGAAAACGGCGATATTCTCGCCAGCAATGAGAACCTGCATCCCCAGATGCTGCACCTGCTCAAGAGTGCGGGCAGAGAGGCGCGGCCGCAGGCGCACGGTTGAGCCCTGCGCACGCAACGCCTAAAGTGTGATCTCGCAGACGCGCCAGGCTGGGCTCATGACCGAGATCTCCTTCCGCCGGCTTGCCCGGACAAGCTTCATTGTTGCCGTCGCGGCCACAGCCTTCAGCTGGAACGCGGCGGCCTTTGCGCAGGTCCAGATGTATCCTGGCGACGATGTCACCGTGAACCCCTGGGCCGTCCCGGAGCCGGCTGCCACGCGCAATCTGCCCCCGGTCCATCTTCATCCACCGCACCCGGCCAGACCGGTGCGTCCCTGGCACAAGCCTGCCCGGCCGCGCCCCAAGGCCCCGGTGAAGAAGCGCCGTGTGGTCAAACAACGCGCGGTCAAGCCGCATTTGCCAAAGCCGGCCTTGTCCCATCCCCATCCGGCGGTCGCCATACCCGTCCACAAACCAGTCCACCGTCCTGCCCCAGGTCAACGCAAGGCGGCGGCTCCGGTGCGGCCGCAAGCTACCGCCATACCCTTCTCTTTCGGCACCACACATGTGCCTGCCGCTGCCCCCGTCGCAGCGCACCCCAGCGTTTCTGCTGCCGCGCCGGCGCCAAGCCATACGGCTGGCGCGGTTGCAACGCCCCACATCACGGTGCCAAAGGGCCTCTCCAAGCAGGCGTCGGTACTGTTCAATCGCAACTCGTTCGGGCTTTCGGACAACACCAACGCAACACTCAATGATCTGGCCTTCAGCCTGAAGACTGCACTGGCCAGCGGCGCCAGCCGCGTCGAGCTGGTGGGCTATGGCGGCAATCCCGGGAGCACCTCATCATCGGCCCGACGATTGAGCCTTGAACGGGCACTGGCGGTGCGCCAGGCGCTGATCGCAGATGGCGTGCCAGCCGAACGCATCGACGTGCGGGCGCTTGGCGGCGTGCCTGCCAATGATCACGGTGCCACCGATCGGGTCGATATCTTCATCAAGTCCTGATCAGACGCCGGGGTGATGGGCCGAGTACTCGGCCATATCGATCTGCCGGGCCTCGCGGCCGATATAGGCGAAGATGGCGATGAACACCGCAGCCGCAGCCGCTACCAAGGCGAGTGCCGCCCCGTAACTGCCGTAGACGCCCTCCAGTTGGGCCTGCATGGTGGCGTTGTACGAAGCCAGGAAGTTGCCCAGCTGGTAAACGGTGCCAGGAAAGGTGCCCCGTGCCTCGGGCGGCGACAGTTCGTTGAGGTGGGCGGGAATGATGCCCCAGCAGCCCTGCACCATGAACTGCATGACGAAGGCTGCGGCCCCCAGGACGTAGACCGAACTTGAGAATGCCCAGAACGGGATGACAGGCAGCGACAGCAGTGCCCCAAGGATGAGCGCCCGTCGCCGACCGATACGTTGTGACAGGGCGCCGAAGAACAGTCCGCCCAGGATCGCCCCGCCCGCAGCAATGAAGTTGATCGAGCTGATCATGCCGTGGCGCATGCCTTTGTCGACCTTGAGCATGGTGGGATAAAGATCCTGGGTGCCATGGCTGAAGAGGTTCATCGCCATCATGAACAGCATGGCGTAAAGCGCGAGCCGCCAGTGCTCGCGCAGCAACGAAACCGTGCGGCGACGGCGTCTGCTGCCGCGGTGAAAGCCTGGCGACTCCCGTACATAACGGCGGATGAAGAGAACGAGCAGGGCGGGCAGGATGCCGACCATGAACATGCCGCGCCAGCCAAGGTAGGGATAAAGAAGACCGTAGACCGCTGATGCGAGAAGCAGTCCGCTCGGATAGCCGGCCTGTAACAGGCCGGAGACGATACCACGGGCCTCCGCGGGCACGCTTTCCATGGTCAGGGACGCACCCACACCCCATTCCCCACCCATTGCGATGCCGAAGAGGGCGCGGATGACAAGAAACGTCCACAGATTGGGAGCAAAGGCGGTGGCGAAGCCCAGAACCGCATAGCAGGCGACATCCACCATCAGGACTGGGCGGCGGCCGTAATGATCGGCCAGACGGCCAAACACAAAGGCCCCCACCGGACGCAGGGCCAGGGTCAGGGTGATTGCCCAGGTGATGGCGGATACCGAACAGTTGAACGAACGGGCAATGTCCGTGACCAGAAAGATCAGCAGAAAGAAGTCGAAGGCATCCAGCGTCCAGCCAAGATAGGCGGCAATGACCGCATTGCGCTGTTCTCTTGTCGCGCCCCGAAGCAACCCACTCCGCATCTCTGTCCGCCGCCTGATGATCCCCTGCTCAGGCTAGGGGGCGAGCTCACAGGGTGCAATGGCAGCTGGCCAAGATTGCCGTCCGCGGGCTCAGTCGACCAAGGTTGCCTCTGTTTTGCTGCGGAGCTCGTCGATCGCGACCCCGGGTGCCAGCTCGACGAGCTTCAGCCCGCCAGCCACGACGTCCAGGACCGCCAGGTTGGTGATAATGCGCTCAACGCAATGAACACCAGTCAGCGGCAGCGTGCAGCGCCGCAACACCTTTGTGTTTCCGGCTTTGTCGGTATGGTCCATGGTCACCACACAGCGCTTGACGCCAGCCACCAGATCCATTGCCCCGCCCATGCCCTTTACGAGCTTTCCAGGAACCATCCAG
Source organism: Pseudomonadota bacterium (assembly GCA_021851325.1). Taxonomy (GTDB): domain Bacteria; phylum Pseudomonadota; class Alphaproteobacteria; order Micropepsales; family Micropepsaceae; genus Rhizomicrobium. The sequence continues at coordinate 38,812 of JAJZDZ010000002.1, forward strand.
TTGGCAAGGTCGCCGGTTTCGCTGACTTCCATGGCGCCAAGGATGGACAGGTCTATGTGTCCGCCACGAATCATGGCGAAGCTTTCTGCTGACGAAAAGAAGGAGGTTTGCGGCAGCGCCGTTACCGTCTGCTTGCCCGCATTGATAAGGTCGGCGTCAACCTCATCCTCGCGCGGAAATGGCCCCATGCCCAGCATGCCGTTTTCGCTCTGCAGCGTCACATGCATGCCCGGGGGAATGTAGTTGGCTACCAGCGTCGGTATCCCGATGCCGAGATTGACATAGAAGCCGTCGCGCAATTCCTGTGCGGCGCGTTTGGCCATATCGTCTCTGGTCCAGGCCATAAATGATCTCCAGAACGACCCCTAAGGGCCCTCAAGTACGGGTCGTGCGCTTTTCGATGCGCTTCTCGTACGCGCGCCCGGCAAAGATGCGCTGTACAAAAATCCCCGGCGTATGAATATGATCAGGATCGAGACTGCCAACCGGCACCAGCTGTTCGACCTCCGCGACGGTTACCTTGCCAGCGGTGGCCATCATCGGATTGAAATTGCGCGCGGTCTTGCGATAGACGAGATTTCCCTCCTCGTCACCCTTCCAGGCCTTGACGATGGCAAGATCAGCTCTCAGCCCACGCTCAAGAACATAGGTTTCGCCATCAAAGACCTTGAGCTCCTTTCCTTCCGCGATCACCGTACCAACGCCGGTCTTGGTATAAAAACCCGGGATGCCGGCGCCGCCTGCACGAATACGTTCCGCCAAGGTTCCTTGCGGGTTGAATTCGAGTTCAAGCTCGCCTGACAGATACTGGCGCTCGAAGGTGGCGTTCTCACCCACGTAGGAGCTGATCATTTTACGGATCTGTCGGGTGGCCAGCAAAAGACCAAGGCCAAAATCATCCACCCCGGCATTGTTGGAAATGACGGTCAGGTCCTTAACCTGGCTGTCGCGCAGCGCTGCGATCAGTTTTTCCGGAATCCCGCAAAGTCCGAAGCCCCCTGACATGATGGTCATGCCATCGAACAAGAGGCCCTCGAGCGCCGACTTTGCGTCTTTGTAGACTTTCTGCATGAGCATGTTCCGACGCGTCTGCTGCAGGCTTATCGCAATTCCGAAGTTGGGCGCAAGGCCGGCTCAAAGGCCAATACGCGCCCGGAATTCAGCGGTGCTATTGGTCCGTGGAAACGCTTCCTCTGGCACGGCACAGTGGAGGAAGCGGCACAGCGGTTCCCATCCTTCGCCGACGTCATAAGAAAGGAGGCGGTCCGGCCCCAGGGCTGCCGCCACCGCGCGGTTGTGCGCTTCATAGACCGCGATGACGTGATCCTTATCGAAACGCGTGCCGAACACCTTTTCAAGCAGCACGCGCGCCATAGCCTGCTGGGCGCCGCGCACACCCTCGGCCGGAGCGGAATGAAGGATGCCTTCAAATATGGTCTGGGAAATGCTCGCGTACCAGGCCTCGCTGTCCCGTCGGGTCAAAATGAACTTGGCATTGGGAAATTGCTTTGCCAGTTCGCGCCAGAAATGACAGACCGGCCAGTCGACTCCGGCGCGATAGTCGGCGAGAAACCCATGCCATTCCGGAAGTTCCCCGAGCAGCGCCTGCCGCCAGATCTCTGCATGTTGGGGCCGCTGAAATACTTCGAGCATGTGATAGCAGGGCGCGTAGCCCAATCGCTCGAGAGCTGACCGCAACGACAGTGTGCCGGTCCGTCCGAACCCTGCCCCAATAACCTCCACCTGCGCCATCCTTTGTTCCTTGCCCCGTCACTGTGAGCCAGTCCACGGGCGCAGGCAACCACACGGGCACCGCTGCGGCCGGCGCACCAACCGGAACATCCCGCGGCCACTGCGCCGCCCTCGCCCATTCCTCGGCCCCGTCGACTAGTCCTGCGGGACAACCTCACTCAGCCGGTCAACCTGACGCAATTTGGGAAAGCCCCACATCCACAGGACGGCCACCAGAAGCGTGCCGATGCCCCCCACAACAACAGCTGGCACCGTACCCCACCAGCTGGCGGTGAGGCCGGACTCGAATTCACCAAGTTCATTTGAGGCGCCGATAAACAGCATGTTGACGGCACTGACCCGACCACGCATGGCATCCGGAGTTGCCATCTGGATCAGGGAGGTGCGGATAAAGACGCTCACCATATCGGCGCCGCCGAGCACGAAGAGCGCCGCAAGCGACAGGTAGAAGCTGGTAGACAGTCCAAAGAGGATGGTTGCAAGGCCGAACACCGCTACGGCTACAAACATCGCGCTGCCCGCGTGGCGCTGCAACGGCCAGCGGCCAAAGCCAATGGCCATTAAGGCTGCACCCAACGCCGGGGCGCTGCGCAGCATGCCAAGACCGAGCGGCCCGACATGCAGGATATCGCGCGCGTAGGCAGGCAGGAGCGCCACAGCGCCGCCTAACAACACGGCAAAGAGATCAAGAGATATCGCGCCCAGAACCACCGGTCGCGCGCGTACGAAGCGCACGCCCTCACCAACCCGTTCATAGGCGCTGGTCTGACGATTGTGCGCGGCAGAGCGGCGTCGGCCGCCAAGGCTGGTAACCCCCAATGCCGCAACGCCGAAACAGAGCACGCATGTGCTATAGGCTGCAACGGGGCCCAGCACATAGAGAAAGCCGCCAAGAGCGGGCCCGGCAATCACGGCGGTCTGGAAGACCGACGAGCTCCAGCCAATAGCTTTGGGCAGGCGTTCGAATGGCACCAGAAAGGGCAGCAGCGAGGAGCCGGCCGGACCGGCAAAGCCGCGACCAGCCCCCAAAAGCACGAGCACCACATAAAAGGGCAAGGTGTGCGTAATCTTCATGTCACTGAGCAGGACGAACAACACCGCGCAGACCGCGCTTACACCCAGACTGAGGGCATAAATGTGCCGCTGATCCCTGCGATCGACGATGTCGCCAGCGGGCAGGGTCAGAAGAAACATCGGCACAAACTGGCTGAGACCAACGAGGCCAAGGGCAAGTGGGGTACGGGCGATGGCATAGATCTGCCAGCCGACCGCAACCGAAAGGATCTGCGCCGCCACCGCCGATAGAAAGCGCACTCCCAGGAACACATAAAAGTCCCTGTCGCGATAGGCGAACGGTTCTAGCCCGCTCCGCGGTCCTGGACCTTTCGGCGGTGCGGTCTCGTCCTTTGCCATCAGACCCCGGCGCTCTGGGCACGCGCGAGGACACGACGATAGACGGCAAAGGTCCCGCGTACATACGCCTCCGCGGTGAACTGGCTTGCGAAGCTGCGCGTGCCGCCATCCACCAGACGCTGGGCCAGATCCGGTGCGTTCAGGATCAATCGAATCGCTGCGGCCAGTGCTGGCGGATTGTCGATCGGTACCATGAGGCCATTCTCGCCATCGCGTACATAGGCACGCGGCCCCTGTGCCGCCGCTACGATAAGGGGGCGCCGGGCTGACCAGGCTTCCGCCATCACGGTACCAAATGGTTCAAAGCGCGAGGGCATGACGCAGATATCACAGGCCGAAAGCAGGCCCGCACGGTCTTCCTGCCAGCCAAGAAAGCGGACGCGCGCACCAAGCCCCAGCGTCCGGACGAGGTCCTCATACTCCTTGCGGTTGGGTCCTTCTCCTGCGATCCACAAAAAGGCGCCATCGACCTCTTTCAGCGCGTGCAGCAGGGTGTCGATGCCCTTCTTGGGATGAAGTCGCGCCAGCACGAGGAGGAGGGCAACATCATCCGGTGTATCAAAGCGGGCACGGCTGACAGGCGTACCCGCACCCGTGTCAACCGTGGAAAAAGTGTGGACGCGGGAAATGTGTTCCTCATCAACACCGCCATCGCGCAAATGCCGCTCCAAATCTGGCGTAATCGCAATGAAGTCATCGCAGGCGCGAAAATCCTTCATCTGGCGATAGCCGCCAAACCAGCCGATATTGGCGCAACCTGGCCGCCGGCGCGCAAAATGCCCGGCCCGTCCGGTCCAGTACTGGGCGATCTGCGGACGGAAGCTTTGATGTACGCGCTCAAGGGCAAGACGGGTTGGCCACGGCCATAGCGTCCGGAAACCGGCGGTAGCCACGGCGATACCCAGGTCCTTGAGGCGGGCGATCTGGCGAGACGGAACGTTAGGCCGAATCGCGACATGTTGATGAAGGCCAGCCTGGTGCAGCGCCTCTACCGCGTCAAAGAAGAAGGTCTCGATGCCGCCGATTCCAGCGCCCGACATGACCTGGAGGACCTTAATCGGAGGGGCCTCATCCACGAGACTCATCAAAGACCCCCCAAGGGCGGGAACGTCACAGCCATGAACGACATTTCGATACAGGATACTTCTTTCAATCGCACCGACTTTTGGCGATTACCTTGCGCAAGGATTGCGGCTGTAGCAACAGTCGCAATAGGGGACATGGCGGACACCACAGAAAAACTGAAATTACCTTCCAAAGCTATCCTCTTGGAGCGTCTGCGGGCCAGATTCTCCCAGCCACACCCTGCGCCCCTCATTCTCTTCGGTAACCAGAAGTCAGGTGGGACGGCCATTGCCGGCCTGCTTGCAGCGGCAACCGGGCTGCGGGCGACCCTCGATCTGAGCGGCACGAAGGCTCCCTATTTTTCCCAGCTGATGCAGGGCAAGGTCAGCCTTCGGACCTTCGTCCGCCGCAATGCCTTCAGCTTCTCGGCTCCCATCATCAAGGACGGCAGCCTGACCTTCGTAGGCGAGCCCCTGATGGAGCATTTCGGGCTCAAGCGGGCCGGGTTCATCATCCGCGATCCCTTTGACAATATTCGCAGCATTCTCGACCGGCTGAAATTGCCGGGACATTTGCAGAGCCTCGATATCAGCACGCTTAAAATTAACCGGACCTGGAAGTCCATCCTTTCAGGTGAGGACATCGGCCTGCCAAAGGGCCATTATATCGAAACTCTGGCCAGGCGCTGGCTTGCCGCAACCGAATTCTATGAACGCGAACGCCACCGCCTGACGCTGGTGCGCTATGACCGGTTTTGTGCCGACAAACGGGGGACCATCCTGTGGCTGGCGCATACATTCAATCTCAGCGCCTGCCATGACGTGACGGCGCTGCTCGATCATCCGTTCCAGCGCCGTGGCACGCCCACACGCGACTGGGAAGGCTTCTTCGGGCACGACAACATGGAGCGGATAACCCAGATTTGCGGCTCGGCCGCGATGCGTCTTGGCTATTATCCGCCCGCCTTCCTGCAGGCAGCGCCAGCGGTCGCTCCGCTGAGGCAGTCCCGGGCAAAGCGGAGCGCGGCATCGCGCCCCTGATTTGTCCTCGCCAGGCCCACAGGCCTTCGCGTTGACGGCGCCAGTCACCGCCTTGCGGCTGACCTCATCGCTTTGCTCTCAGCCTGCGCGCTTTCGCTGCGGCACACGAATGCCATCGGTGCCTGAAAGACGGATGGTGATAACCGTTTGCCCGCGGCCCACCCGAAACCTGGTTGCGTTAAAGCCAGGTTCGCTCAGAAATGGCGTCGCATTGTTGGAAAACCCGTAGGGCTCAAGAGGAAGACCCAGAACGTCTGTATCGAATTTGCCATTGCGATTGATGTCCTGGAACATCTTGATGGCATAAAATCCGGGCCTGACATGCCGAAAGGTAAACGTCGTACTCGGAAACCTGGCTGGCACATTGCGCGACGCCAGAGGATGATTGTTGTGGTGATAATCAGCGCGATCGAACAGCGCCGCCGAGACAATTCCACCCTTGGGCGAGACATGATCAACATGAACCAGAATCTCGCCCGCACGACAGCCCGCCATCACGGCGCTCCCCGCCAGCATCACAGCCAAAATGTACCTGATCGCCATCTCTTGCCCTCGATCCGGGTGCACATTCCGCCATGCCGGAGCCAGTCTTTCAACCGCCTCCTGCCTCATCGGCGGGGTCGCCGGCCGGTGCAAGGCCCTGGGCCGGAGTGGGCCTGTCGGACACCCCCCCCTTTGCCCGTGTGGAGCGCAAGGCGCTCGCGATCCCGGGCAGCGAAGCGCCATGGGCCTTGCCGTGACGGCCGTCAGCGGCAACGCCCTGCGGTGAGGTTGATGGACGGGGGCGATCCATGCTGGCCAGATCCTGCGGTGATGTGAGATCAGCACGGGTTCGCGGCAGGGCATGGGGAAAGTTCTGCTGGATGAACTCAATGAGCTGTTCACGCACGGCGCAGCGCAGATCCCAGGATTTGGAACTGTCGGCGGAACTCATCAGCGCCCGCAGCTGGATCACATTGGCTTCAGCTCCGACCACCTGCAAGACTGCGACACCTCCATCCCACAGTGGATTGGCCTTGATCAGTTCAAGACACTTTTCGCGCACGGGCTGAATTGGAAGCGTGTAGTCCGCATAAAGGTGAACCTGACCCAGGATCTGCGAACTCGTATAGGTCCAATTGCGAAACGGCTGCTCCAAAAAATAGGACAGCGGCACGATCAACCGGCGCAGATCCCAGATGCGTACCACCACATAGGTGGCCGTGAACTCTTCGATGCGCCCCCATTCGCCGTCAACAACCACGACATCATCAAGCTTGATAGGCTGCGCAAGAGCAATCTGGATGCCCGCAATCAGATTGCTGAGAAGCGGACGAGCGGCAAGTCCAACCGCCAGGCCAGCGACTCCTGCGCTTGCAAACAGGCTGATGCCGAACTGCCGGACGCTGCTGAAGCTCATCAAGGCAAAGCCTAGGGTGACCAGAAGAATCAGGACGTTGATAGTCCGACGCAACACCCGCAGCTGAGTCGCAGCTTTGCGTGCCAGCAGATTGTCAGTAACATCAAGGCGAAGCGATTCCATGTAGCGGGCAATGGCGATATCCGCGCCCAGATAGATCGCGTAACCCACAAGAAGAATGAAGCCTGCCACAAGCAGCGGCCGCGTCGCGTCCAGCACCTCAGTGGAGAGTGGCAGGAGCGGCAAGGCGGTTCCCACCGCAAGTAACAGGACAGCCCAGCGCACCAAGACCCGGATCCGGACAAAGACCAGCTGCAGCAACGGATGCCAGCGCTTTGCCCAATGACCGGCGATCCACACGATCGCCATCTGCAGCGCAAAGCCCATGATGAGGATTGCGATGCCAACCACAACCGCACTGGCCCACGGCGGCGCAAATCTAAAATGGCGGACAATGAGCGCAGTTAGGTTTTGCAAATCGCGGTGTGCCTCCGTGCCGCAGGTCACAATCGCCGGCAATGCCAGCAGACAGTCACATGGCCAACGCCACAGGCAGGGAGTGGTTCCAGCGAATCCAAAGCAAAAGACCGGCGCAGCGCATTCGCGCCCGCCGGTCCCTTAGCTGAACACAGACGTGATCAGACGGCTTCTTTGAGTTCCTTGGCCGGACGGAAGGCAACCTTCTTGCTGGCCTTGATCTTGATCTGCTCACCGGTGGCGGGATTACGGCCAATACGGGCTGCGCGCTTGCGCACCTGTAAAATGCCGAGTCCGTTCAGACGAACCCGCACGCCCTTCTTGAGCTGCTTGGTGATGATGTCGGCCATATCGTCAAGCAAAGCGTTCGCCGCCTTGTTCGACATTTCATGCTTTTCCGCGAGCTGGGCTCCGAGCTGGCGGGTCGTCATGGTCTCCGTCTTCGTTTTGGCGCCGGCGGCGGCCTTCTTGGCAGGAGCTTTGCTTGCAGTCTTGGCGGCTTTGGCCATGGGTTAGTCCTTCCCCGAATCAATCAATGGTGCCGAGTTTACTGCTTTTTTTGCGTCCGTGAATCGGCGCGATGCCACAAAATGCCCATTTGCGTGGTCTTTTCGCAACGGAGCTGGGGACATCCTGCGGCAGGGACGCATAAAACCCCGTAAAATCAGGGCTTGTGGCCAGGCAGGTGGCTATGGCAGGCGCTGCATCCTGCCTCTCGAGCCTGCAAGACAATGGGGGGCCGCAAGGCGGGCATGGTGGCGCCCGCCCGCACTCAGTGCCGGGCGGGGCAGGCAAGGGGGGGCGTAAACCCGCCCGATTAGGCTTTGGCAGCGTCCTTGGCCGCGATTTCGCTTGCGCGCTCGCCGCGCTCGGCAATACGTGCGGCTTTACCGCGACGGCCGCGCAGATAATAGAGTTTGGCGCGCGCGACTTTGCCCCGGCGGACGATTTCCACCGAATCCAGCAACGGCGAGTAGATGGGAAACACGCGCTCGACGCCTTCGCCGTAGGAGATCTTGCGCACGGTGAAGCTTTCATTGAGGCCGGCGCCCTGACGGGAAATGCAGACGCCCTCGAACGCCTGAATGCGCTCACGGGTCTTCATCTGCTTCGTCTTCTCGTCAAACGAAGCATCCACCACTTTGACATTGACGCGCAGCGTGTCGCCAGGACGAAAGTCGGGAGCGGGCTTGTCACCGCGCAAGGCGGCAGCCTGTTCGGCTTCGAGGGTTTGCAGAAGGTTCATCGCAGGTCTCCGTCGGCGCAGGCGTCTGCCAAATTCATGAAGGGGGGCCGTATAGCCTAGTGTTTCCCGGATTCATAGAGGGAGAAGAGGTCGGGACGGCGGCTTTTCGTCAGCGCTTCCGCCTCCGTCCGTCGCCAGCGCGCAATACGGCCGTGATCGCCGGACGAAAGAACCTCAGGAATGCTCCGCCCCTCGAAGCTCTGTGGTCGCGTAAACTGCGGATACTCCAGAAGATTTTCCGAAAAGGTGTCCTCCTGGGCCGAGGCCTCAGCGCCCAGGACCCCCGGAAGCAGCCGCACACAGGCCTCAATCAGAGCCAGCGCCGGGGTTTCACCGCCCGCCGCAACAAAATCCCCGATGGAGAGCTCTTCGAGCTGGCGTGCCTCGATGGCCCGTTGGTCGAGGCCCTCAAAGCGGCCGCAGAGAAGGGTCACTCCGGGTCCTGCGGCCAGCGTCCGGACGCGCGCCTGATCAAGCAGTCGGCCCCGCGGGCTAAGATAGATCAGAGGGCCCCTCGCGCCTGCGGCCAGGGCCGCATCGATGGCGGCACAGGCTACATCGGGGCGCATTACCATCCCCGGCCCACCACCGGCCGGGGTATCATCGACGCTGCGGTGCCGCCCCACACCATGCTGGCGAATGTCGTGAACCGTCAGCTGCCACAGTCCCCGGGCCGCGGCCTTGCCGATCAGGGAGACCCCGAGCGGCCCCGGAAAGATCTCGGGGAAGAGCGTGAGCACGGTTGCCGACCAGCTCATTTGAGCTCCAGCTTGAAGCCTACATGCGTGGCCACGAAGCCAAGCCGCTCGTAAAACAGGTGAGCCCGCCCCCGCCTGCGGTCAGAACTGAGCTGGACCAGCTGGCAGCCTTCCTTTCGGGCCTGGGCGATGGCATGGCGCAGCATGGCTTCACCGATACCGCCGCCGCGCCTGCCGGATTTGACCCGCACGGCTTCGATCTGGGCGCGCCGGGCGCCGCAGCGCGACAGCCCCGCGATCACGGTGAACTGATAGGTGCCAACGGGCTCACCATCGCGTTCCACAATGACGATATGGTTGCCGGCCTGCGCCTTTACCTCCCGCAGGGCTGCGATATAGACCGGATCCACACCACTGCGGAGCGGACGCTCACGCCCCCGGCCCAGCCCGTCGTCATCCAGCATGGCGACGATGGCCGCAAGGTCGTCCTCGCCGGCTTCGCGAAATATCAGCTCGCTCATTCGACATCTCCTCTGATGGGATGGCCCGCTGATCGAGCCTCGACCTCTTCGGGAGGAACAATGACAATCCGTCCGGTGGCGATCTCGACCTCTGGCACAAACTGACGGTTGAAGGGCAGCAAGGCTTCGCTGCCGTCGGTGCGCTCGATATCCACCACGTCCCCGGCACCAAAATTGTGAATCCCGCGGATATGGCCGATCAGGCGCCCTTCGCTATCCTCGACCCGCAATCCCACCAGATCGGCGTGATAGAACTCCTCCGCCTCGGTCTGCGGCAATGCCGTACGCGCGACGAACAGCTCGCTGCCCTTGAGCCCTTCTGCCGCGTGACGGTCCCTGACCTGATCGAATTGCGCAATGGCAGAGACCGCATCAACCGCGCGGATGTGGCTCACCGCGTAGACCTGGCCCTTGGCATCGTGCACCGGGCCATAGGCCGCCAGCCGCTCCGGCGTCTCGGTGAAGGTTCGCACCTTCACCTCGCCCTTCAGACCATGAGCGCCCAGCACGACACCAAGAAGAATGTCCGCGGCCATGAACGACGCCGTTATGCCGCCGCGCCGCCAGCCTCTGCGGCCTTGGCTGCTGCCTCGGCGCGTTCCTGAGCCTTTTTCTTCGGCTTGGACTTCTGCGGATTGTTGTGGCTCAAGGGTTTGACCAGGCCGGCATCGGCAAGGAAACGGTGCACGCGATCGGTGGCGATAGCCCCTTTGCCAAGCCAAGCCTTGGCCTTGTCGAGGTCGAGCTTGATGCGATCGGCATGATCTTGCGGCAGCAGCGGATTGTAGAAGCCGATCTTCTCAATGAAACGGCCATCGCGCGGCGAATGTGAATCGGCCACCACCACAGAGTAATGCGGGCGCTTTTTGGTGCCACCGCGGGCCAAACGGATACGAAGTGCCATGACTGTCCATTCCTTTCAAAACATTAAACCAGAGTAAAATGCGCACAGGTCCTTCAGGCGGCACCTGCCGCCGGCCAAGACACATACACGCTCATTTCTTGCTTCCCGGCATCATTCCAGGTGGAAGCTGAGGCATGCCACCGCCAAACAGGCCGGCAAGATTGCCCATACCGGCCAGTCCACGCGGCCCCATACGACCCATTTTCTTCATGACGTCAGACATCTGCCGATGCATTTTAAGCAGCTTGTTGACATCACTGACTTCAACGCCGGCGCCGGCAGCGATCCGCTTGCGCCGCGAACCATTGATAATGTCCGGCTTGACGCGCTCCTGCCGCGTCATAGAACCGATGATCGCTTCCTGACGGGTGATGATCTTGTCATCAAGGCCGGCGGCATTCATCTGATCCTTGATCTTGCCTACGCCTGGCAGCATCGACAGCACGCCTTGCATACCACCCAGCTTTTTCATCTGCCGCAGCTGTTCAGCGAGGTCGTTCATGTCGAACTCCCCTCGCTTCATCTTTTTGGCGATGGCTTCGGCTTTTTCCTTGTCGATGGTTTCGGCCGCCCGTTCGACGAGGCTGACCACATCGCCCATGTCGAGAATGCGTCCGGCCACCCGCTCCGGATAGAACGGTTCCAGGGCATCGAGCTTTTCTCCGACACCCAGGAACTTGATGGGAGCGCCGGTCACCTTGCGCATCGACAATGCTGCGCCACCACGCGCGTCACCATCCGCCCGCGTCAGGATGATGCCGGAGAGCTTGACCCTGTCGTTGAAGGCCTTGGCAATATTGACCGCGTCCTGTCCGGTCAGGCTATCCGCCACGAGCAGGGTTTCATGCGGATTGACCTGGGCCCGCACGGCGGCAACCTCGGTCATCAGCTGCTCATCCACGTGCTGGCGCCCGGCTGTATCCAGGATCACCACGTCATAGCCACCGACCTTGGCAGAAGCCATGGCACGGCGGGCAATCTCAACCGGACCCTGACCGGCGATGATCGGCAGGGTTGCAACGCCAGCCTGTTCGCCCAGGATCTTCAGCTGCTCCATCGCGGCCGGACGACTGGTATCGAGCGAAGCCATCAGGACACGTTTTTTTTCACGGCTCTGCAGCAAGACAGAGAGCTTGGCGCTGGTTGTGGTTTTGCCCGATCCCTGCAATCCCACCATCAAGATCGGAGCAGGCGGTGAGCCAAGATCAAGCCCCTCATTTTTCTCACCAAGGGTCTCGACGAGGGCGTCGTGTACGATCTTGACCACCTGCTGGCCCGGGGTCACCGATCGAATGACCGCCTCGCCGATGGCCTTTGGCCGCACGCCGTCAATAAACTCTTTCACGACCGGCAGCGCGACGTCGGCCTCCAGCAGGGCTACGCGGACTTCGCGCAATGCCTCCTCGACATCGCTCTCCGTCAGCGCACCACGCCCTCTCAGCCGATCAAACGTAGTGCCAAGGCGCTTCTGTAAGGAGTCAAACACGTCTGCATCACCATTTCCCTGCGCCAGCAGGAACAAGCATTAAAACCCCAGGGGGCGCACCTGCGCTGCCTGGGGGCGATCCTGGGCCGAGCCCGGGACCGGAAAGTTCTGGGGGGCTTTCCGGATTGCCGTCGATTTAGTCCGGAACAACCCGCGAGTCAAATTTCCGGCGTTAGCCCGTCATCGCAGGGGGCTCGTCCGGCCGACGTGAGGCGGACGGGGAAAGCTCCCGCCCGGCCTCACGCCGCACGGCTATTTCAGGCCCAGATGCTGCTGGAAGAAGGTATAGGTGAGCGCCCAGTAATTGGCCTCCTCGGCGTGGGTCGAACCTGGCCCATGCCCCCCTTCTGCCTCTTCATTGAACAGCACCTGATGGCCCTGTGCCTCCATCTTGGCAGCCATCATGCGGGCGTATACCGGCGTAACGCGGTCATCGCTTGTTTCGGTAATGAACAGTACCGGCGGATATTTCACGTTCGGCTTGACGTTCTCAAACGGTGAGTAGCGGCGGATATAGGCCCGCATTTTAGGATTGGCAGGATTGCCATATTCCGCCTCCCACGACGCGCCGGCGCCATAGTGCGTGTAGCGCAGCATGTCGATGAGTGGCCGCTGACAGACCACGGCCGCGAGCAGATCAGGGCGCTGCACCATGACCGTAGAGACCAACAGCCCACCGTTTGAGGCGCCGACGATGCCAAGCATTTTGGGGGTCGACCAGTCATGATGCTCAATATCCGCCGCCACTGCCTCGAAGTCATCAAAGGCGCGCTGGCGATGGTATTTCAGCGCTGCCTGGTGCCAGGCCGGGCCAAACTCACCCCCTCCACGAATGTTGGCAACCGCGATGGCGCCACCCTTCAGAACCCAGTTCTTGACGGCATCGAGCGGTCGGTAGCCGTCATCCCAGTACCAGGGAAAAAGCGACAGCTGAAAGCCGCCATATCCGTACAAAATGGTTGGCACTGGCCCCTTGGCGTCAGCCGGGCGGATCAGGAAATACGGTATCTCAGTGCCATCCTTTGACTTCACCCAATGCTGCGCGACCGAAACGAGCTTGGGATTGAAGCGCTGCGGCAGCGCATAGATGGCCTTTACCTGATGGCTGCCATCATCGAAATAAAGCGTGGGTGGCTGGGTGAAGCTTTCGAACTGGATATAGGCCTGCGGACCCCACGCATTGACGCTGACCAGCGACGTTGATCCCCCCTTCGGCAGGGTAAGACGACGGCCTTTGGTCCAATGGCCCTTGATGAAATGAAAGGCGAGAACCTGACCTTTCACGTCCTTGTAGATGGCGGCATAGACCGCATCGCGGCCCGCTGCGATATCGCCGATCGCCTCATGTTTTCCCGGTGTGTAGAGCACCGCGGGCTGTGGGGTAGAGGTTTTGGCAAACCCCGGGGCTGGCAGGGCAAAAAGTGCACCCTGCGCGATGGTGGTACCGGCCGGCGTCTTCCACGCGTCCTGGAGGGTAAAGATCAGCTGACCATTGGTCGCGCCAACCAGCTGCGCGTTCTGCGGAACCTTGATCTGGATGAGATGGCCATCGGCAGCGACGTCATAATAGTCCGCCTTGAAAAAGCTCTGCTGCCGAATAATCAGCGAGATGGTGCCGTAAGGACCATGAATAACCACCGGATCTGCCCCCATATCGGTGGGTCGCGCCTCAAAGACGGTCTTGGCCGCGGTCAGGGGCTCGCCGCGATGCCACAGCTTGATGATGCGCGGATAGGATGCTGGCGTTATCGAGCCTGGCCCGAAATTGGTGGTGAACAGGATCGTGTTGCGGTTCACATAGCTGGCCTGGCTCTTGGCCAGTGACAGCCGGAACCCATTGGCGATGAAGTTCTGCGTTTTCGGATCGAATTCACGGATGACAACCGCATCTCCGCCCCCCGGCGACAGGCGCACCAGGCAACGGTCGAGGGCTCGCGTGCAGTCTGCGCCCTTCCAGACCCAGTCCTTGTGGGCGTGCTTGTCCAGGGCATCGAGATCAAGGAGCGTGTGCCAGACCGGATGGCCGGAATCGTAAGACGCGATGCTGGCCCGACGCCAGATCCCGCGCACATGGGTTGGGTCCTGCCAGAAATTATAGACCCAGTGGCCCCGCAGCGATGGCTCGGCAATCCGTGCCGGATTGTTGAGCATCCCAAGAATGGTGTGCATGTGGGCGCGATAGGACGGATCGCTCTTCAGCACGCGATCGCTCATCGCATTCTGTTGCCTGACCCAGGCAAGAGCGCGCGGACTGTGAATTTTCGCCAGCCACAGATAAGGATCGCTGTCTGCCGCGGTCTGGCTGCCTGCCGGCGGCGTGGGGTTGGCCAAAGCCACGCTGGCGGCCGAAAGGGCTCCGGCCGTAGCAGCGGCAATCATCAGGGTACGGATCCGCACGTTTCACTCTCCCTCGCGCGCAAAGCGGCGGGATTTGAGGAGGCCAGACCCCATCGGTCAAGTCATAGACCGGCTACCTAACGCAGGATTTACATGGGCAAGCCCAGCTGCTGCTTGAGCCAGATATAGCTGAAAGCCCACATCTCTGCGGCCTGCCGGTGGTCGGCGGCGCCGGCATGACCGCCATCAGTGTTCTCGTAAAACCAGACGCGATGACCCTGGGCCTGCATGCGGGCCGCCAGCTTGCGTGCGTGCACAGGCGTCACCCGGTCGTCCGTTGAGGCGGTCAGCAGCAAGAGCGGTGGATATCGCCTCTCGCGGTGAACATTCTGGTAGGGCGAATAGCCCGCAATGATCGGTCGCAACTGTGGATCGGAGGGATCGCCATACTCGGCCTCCCAGGAGGCTCCGGCACCGATCCGCATGTAAGCCAGCATGTCGGTCAGGGGCACCTGGCACACCACCGCGCCGATCAGTTCCGGATGCTGGGTCATCAGCGTGGCCACGAGTAGCCCGCCATTGGAGCCTCCCATCGCTCCAAGCTGGTCCGGCCGGCAAAAGCCGCGGACAACGAGATCTTGCGCCACTGCAGCGAAGTCATCAAAGGCGCGTTGCCGGTTGGCCTTGCGTGCGGCGTCGTGCCAGGCCGGTCCGAATTCGCCGCCACCGCGAATGTTGGCCACGACATAATTGCCGCCCTCACTCAGCCACAACCTCCCCGCCAGAGCCGAATAGCTCGGCAGCAGGGCGACTTCAAAGCCGCCATAGCCGTAGAGGATGGTGGGACGGGGCGCCATCTCGCCCCGAGCATGGGTGACAAAGTAGGGCACCATGGTGCCGTCAGCCGAACGGGCCTCAAATTGTTCCGTCACCAGCCCGGCGGCCTCAAAACGCGGCGGCAGCGATTTCAAGGGCTGCGGCCCACCCTCTGCGGCATAGCCATAGAGCGTGGGCGGCACGAGATAGGACTCGAACAGGAACTGCACAGTCCGTCCGCGCCTGTCGGCACTGACGATCCGCACCGTGCCGCCCTCTGGCAAAGCTATTTTGGCCGCGTGCCAGCCAGACGGATTATGATCCAGGCGCAGGACCCGGCCCTGCACGTTTTCAACCCTGCTGACATAAAGGGCGTCGCAGCTGGCCCGGACGTCGGCCAGAGCTGCCCTGGGGCCTGGCGCATCCAGGAGCACGCTTGCGCCGAGGGGGGACGAAGGCTGCTGGGGCTCGAGGCGTACGCCGATCAGCGCGCCCTGAGGGAAAAGCTCGCCATCGGGTTGCCATTGGGCGCGCAACTTGATGATGAGCCAGCCCTGGAACACGGCTTCAAGCTCGGCAGAGGCGGGCAGCGGCAACCTCAGGGTTCCAAGCGCCGCGTCGACAAGATGATATTCGTTCTCAAAAAATGACGTCGCCCGTGCGATCAGGGCGACCGTGCCCTGGGCGGTATGAAACACCAGGGGTGCAACCAGTACATCCTCATCGGTGCCAGCAAAGATGACGGGGTCCTGGTCAGGATCACGGCCTCGGCGCCACAATTTGACACTACGCGGATAGCCAGAGCGCGTCAGCGAACCCTGACCACAATCCGTGGCATAGAGAACCGCGTCGTCATCGAGATAGGCTACTTCACTTTTGGCCTCAGACAGCGTGAACCCGGTTTCGAGGAATTTCCCTGCAGCAAGGTCAAATTCACGTACCACCACGCTGTCACCGCCTCCCCGCGACAGGCTGACCAGGGCCCGGTCTTGCGTCGGGGCCAGCGTCGCCCCTTTGAACAGCCAGTTTTCCCGTTCAGCGGCGGCAAGCGCATCCAGATCGAGCAAGACCTGCCAGGAGGGAACCGGCTGCGCATATTCGGCGATCGCGGTCCGGCGCCAGAGCCCCCGGGGATGCTCATGATCCTGCCAGAAATTATACGCCTGGCCGCCCTCTAGCTCGGCCAGGGCAATGCGGTCGGGCGCATCGAGCACGGCCAGAGCGCGCGCGTAATAGTCACCGTAGCAGGGCAAGCCAGTCAGTGCGTCGCGTGTACGCGCGTTCTGCGCCTGCACCCAGTCAAGCGCCCGCTGGCTCCCGATGTCCTCGAGCCAGACCCATTCGTCTGCCGCCTCGTGCATATCCAGTGCGACTGCCAAATCCACTCGGGCTTGTCACCCCTGCAATTAAGCGGGTCAAGATCTAGCGATAACCCGGGCGAGCCTCTATAAGCCCGGACATGACGGCATTCCTTAAAATGCATGGCCTCGGCAATGATTTCGTCGTGTTCGATGCCCGGCGCAGTCCCCTGACGCTGTCGATGGCGCAGGTCTGTGCTATTGCCGATCGGCGCACAGGCATTGGTTGTGATCAGGTCATCGTGATCGAAACGGCTCTGCAGGCAGACGCCACCATGCGCATTTTCAATGCCGATGGCAGCGAAGTCGAAAGCTGCGGCAATGCGGCACGCTGTGTGGGCGCGCTGCTCCTGTCCGAGGCGCAACAGTCAAATATTCGTCTCGACACGGCTGGCGGCCAGCTCGTGTGCATGGCAGCCCGTGGCGGGAACATTGCGGTCGACATGGGGGTTCCCCGTCTGAACTGGCGGGACATTCCCCTGGCCCGGGACTGCGACACCCAGAACCTGGTTCTGGAGCTTGACGGACAGAGGCTCCACGCCCGTGCCGTTTCCATGGGAAATCCTCACTGCGTCCTGTTCGTTGATGATGCGCAGGGCACAGCCGTGGCCGAACTCGGCCCGCGCATTGAGCACCATCCGCTGTTCCCGGCGCGTACCAATGTTGAATTCGTGCAAGTGATGTCGCGCACACTCCTGCGCATGCGGGTGTGGGAACGTGGTGTCGGTATAACAAGGGCCTGCGGCACCGGTGCCTGCGCCAGTGCCGTTGCGGCCGCGTGTGCAGCCCGTTGCGACCGGGATCTCGATATCGACCTGGACGGTGGGCGCCTTCACATCCACTGGCGCGAGGACGACCACGTCATCATGAGCGGCCCCGTGAGGCACGTTTTCTCGGGCGAGATTGCACTTGAGGCAATGGCATGAGCGAGGAGTCCTGCACCAATCAGATTGTCAGCTTTGGCTGCCGCCTCAACACTTACGAAGCGGAGGTTATGCGCCGCCACGCGGAAGATCGCGGGCTTGAAGGCGCGATCATTTTCAACACCTGTGCGGTAACCGCAGAAGCCGTGCGCCAGTCGCAGCAGGCAATCCGCAAGGCACGCCGTGAACATCCTGCGGCTAAAATCATCGTCACCGGCTGCGCCGCGCAAATTGAGCCACAACGCTTTGCCGCGATGCAGGAAGTCGACATCATTCTTGGCAATGCCGAAAAGCTGCAGCAGTCCTCCTATGAATTTGGTGCGGCTGAACGGGTACGGGTAAATGACATCATGAGCGTCCGCGAAACTGCGGCGCAGTTCGTCGACGGCTTCAAAGACCGCGCCCGTGCCTTTGTCCAGATCCAGAATGGCTGCGATCACCGCTGTACCTTCTGTGTCATCCCTTTTGGCCGGGGCAATTCACGTAGCGTCGGCATGGGGGAGGTGATACGCCAGACCCAGCAGCTGGTAGAGGGTGGCTATTCGGAAGTCGTACTCACCGGGGTCGATCTGACTGCCTATGGCACTGACCTGCCGGGGGAAGCGACGCTCGGCCAGCTGGTTCGCAAGCTGCTTGCACGCGTTCCCAAGCTACGCCGCTTGCGACTGTCCTCGCTCGATGCCATTGAGGTCGATGACGCGCTCTGGCAGGCCATCGCTGAAGAAGACCGCCTGATGCCGCATTTCCACCTCTCGGTGCAAGCCGGAGATGACCTCATTCTGAAGCGCATGAAACGGCGTCATTTGCGTCATCACACCATCACCTTCTGTGATCGGGTCCGAAGAGTGCGGCCAGATGCGGTCTTTGGCGCCGACCTGATTGCCGGCTTTCCAACCGAAAGCGAGGATATGGCGGCCAATACCCGCGCTCTTGTAGAAGATGCCGGGCTTACCTATCTGCATGTCTTCCCTTTCAGCCCAAGACCGGGAACGCCGGCTGCCCGCATGCCTCAACTCGCCAAACCCCTCATCAAGCAGCGTGCTGCAGCTCTGCGCGCACTTGGCGAAAAGATGCAGGCGAAGCATTTTGGGCGTCTTCTGGGCAGCCAGCAGGAAATTCTCGTCGAAACCGCGGGCAGGGGCCGTACCCGCTGTTTCGCCCCCGTCACCTTTGCTGGCGACGCCAGGCCGGGAACTTTCCTGACGCTGACGATAACTGGCCACAACCGTGATCATCTGACAGGGACCCAGTGAGAACATTCGGAGAAGCCCCGCCGCCTCCCAGCTGGGTAGACAGGCTCAAAAGCGGACTTTCGCGTTCCACCGGATCGCTGGGAGAAAGCCTGAGCGGCGTTTTTAACAAGACCCGCCTTGATGCACAGACCGTAGCCGAGCTTGAAGAGGCCTTGATCCAGGCAGATCTGGGTACAGGTCTGGCTGCCAGGTTGGCTGCGGCCGTGGCCAAGGGACGCTACGACCGGGAGATTTCCGAAGCGGAACTAAGACGCGTGCTTGCGGATGAGATCACCAAGGTGCTCACTGCGGTCGAAAAGCCGCTGCGTGTGGAAGCCGACAGGGCTCCGTTCGTAATCCTCGTCGCCGGCGTCAACGGCACCGGAAAGACCACCACGATCGGCAAACTCGCCAAGCGCCTGCGCGAGGAGGGGGCCAACGTGGTCCTGGCGGCCGGTGATACCTTTCGTGCGGCTGCGATCGAGCAATTGCAGGTGTGGGGCGAGCGCACAGGTGCCGAAGTGGTCGCGCGCGGAGCCGGCGCCGACGCCGCCGGCCTCGCATTCGATGCAATTCAGCGGGCCAGACAAAAAGGCGCAGACGTGGTGCTGATCGATACCGCCGGCCGCCTGCAGAACAAGGCCGGACTTATGGCCGAGCTCGAAAAAATCGTCCGCGTGATCAGAAAACTCGACGCCAGCGCTCCGCATGCCGTGCTTCTCGTCCTCGATGCCACCACCGGACAGAATGCACTGTCCCAGGTCGAAGCCTTCAAGGCCACGGTGCCGCTCACCGGCCTCATCATGACCAAGCTGGACGGCACCGCCAAGGGCGGCATCCTTGTGGCCTTGGCCGACCGTTTCGGCGTTCCGGTCCACTTCATTGGTGTCGGTGAAGCCGCGGAGGATCTGCAGCCCTTCTCCGCCAAAGCCTTTGCCGAGGCCCTCACAGGCGCAAAATGAGCAACAGCCAACCCACTGAAGCACCCAGCCCCAGCTCCCCCCAGATGCCGCTGGCGCGGCTGTTGAGTGATCTGGGGCCACTGATCCTGTTTTTCATCGCCTACAAATTTGCAGGCATCTTTGTTGCTACCGCAACATTCATGGTGACCACAGTTCTTTCTTTGGGCCTGATCTGGTGGCGTGAAAAGAAGATCGCCGTGATGCCATTATTCACCGCGGTTCTGGTCCTGGTCTTTGGGTCCTTAACCCTGATTTTCAAGGACGCCACCTTCATAAAGATGAAGCCAACAATACTTTATGCCTTTTTCGGGCTTTTTTTGTTGGGTGGTCTCAAGTTTGAGCGTCATTTTCTGCGCATGGTGTTTGCGCAGGCCTTCGAACTCGACGACGCCGGATGGCGGGCATTGACCTGGCGCTGGGGATTGTTCTTTCTGGCTCTCGCCGGCCTCAACGAGGCTGTCTGGCGCAATACTTCGACTGCGGTCTGGGTTGATTTCAAGGTCTTTGCAATCATGCCCCTCATCTTTGTCTTCGCAATTGCCCAGACCCCACTGGTACTGCGTCACCAAATTGTGAAGGACGCCCCTAAGACGGATTCGTGAACGGAGCAAAAACCTCACGACCCTGAACTGCGTGCCAGTGCTCCAGTGCCCAGCGCACACTGGGAAAGGCAAGTTCAGCCCAAGGAATTTCCGACCATAAAAAAAGTCTTGTCTCGAGGCTTTCAGGGCCGGGCGCGAACTCGGGACGATCGAGCTGCGCGCGATAGAAAAGCTGTACCTGGCTGATGTGAGGTACAGAATAAACACCCAGCAGTGCGTCGATTGCGATCTGGCAGCAGGCCTCTTCGCGGGCCTCACGCCGGGCGCCCTCTTGCGGTGTTTCGTGCTCCTCAAGAAATCCCGCAGGTAAAGTCCAATAACCATGGCGCGGGGCGATTGCGCGGCGACACAGCAGAATTCGATCCTGATGGGTGACAACCGCACCAACAATAATTTTCGGATTGGTGTAATGAATGTGCCCACACTGGCCGCACACATCACGTTCATGCGTGTCGCCCTGGGGGACGCGCCGCACAAAATGTGGCCCGGGTGCCACGAACGAGGGAGAATTTTTATTCATGGCCAACGCTCGCGCAATTGGGGGCAATCCGCAAGCCGGTCTTGCACTCGGAAAAGTTTTTACCCCAGTGCCTGTTGTGATTCGCCCAATCTCTCGTCTAATGTTCGCCCGCCAAAAGGGGGCGCGAGACCGCAACGCCGTATTTGTCGTGTAGGCCGAGGCTGTCAGTTCGCGTTTGGAAAACAGCCGGGTCGCCGGCGAAGTGAAGACGCAGGGGATTGCGATGATCGCAAAGGCACAGCGCAAGTTGAACGGCCATCTGGATTTTTCCGAGGCGCCGTCGCATCTGATGCGCCGCTGCCAGCAATTTTATGGTGATCTGTACGCGCGGGAATATGGCACACGTGAGCTGACCAAGCAGCAGTTCACCGTTCTCGCGGCGCTTGAACACCATGAAGGTGTCAGCCAGACGGCGCTGGTGGAAATGACCGGTATCGACCGTTCAACGCTTGCCGAAATGGTGCGCCGGATGTTGGACAGAGGTCTGATTTCGCGCCAGCGAACCGAGGAGGATCAACGCGCCAACGCTGTTGCCATCACAACCACTGGACGCAAGGCATTGCGCGGTGCGCGCGCGGCGGCAGACCGTGCCGAGAAGGCGCTCTTGGAAGCTTTGCCGGTAGCCGAGCGTCCACGCTTCGTCAAAATGCTGGCTGCCATCGCGGCGGCGGCCGAAGAGCGCAGTGTTGAGACCTCTGCCAAGTTGCGGCGCAAGACCTCGGCGCGCAAACGCCTGCCCTAAGACCGTCAGACGACCACGTCTACCATGACGCCCAGTCCGCGCGGCAAGGCCGCCGGCGGCGCCGGTGCGGCCTGCTGCGGGGGCTTGTGTGGCGTGTCGCCTGACGCAGGAGCAAAGCCCTCAGGTACAAAGCGCGTTGCCGTTTTGGCCTGGACGCCGGCGCGGGCCGGGTTGCTGGTCTGCTGTGCGGCGAGCAAGTTGGCGGCACTGATCTGCATGCCGTCAGCATGCTGCAACATGGTTAGGGAAGCGTTACACGCCCTGGGCTTTGCGGATGGCCGGTAGCAGTTGTCTTTCAATGATCCCCGGGGTGAGCGGCCCCTGGTAGCGGAGTTTAACAATGCCACGGCCATTGACCACGAAGGTCTCTGGAACCCCCGTAATGCCCCAGTCGATGCCAACGCGGCCGGCTTCGTCGACGTCCAGCCGGCTGAACGGATTGCCATTGTGCGCAAGGAATTTCCGTGTCTGGGCCGGGATATCCTTGTAGGCAACACCGTAAAGACGCACGCCCTTGATCGCGGTGATGAGAGGCAGCACTGGGGCCTCCTCGCGACAGGGTACACACCATGAGGCGAAGAAATTCACCACGGTGACATGGCCGTCGGCCAGGTCTGCCGGTGTAAAGCCCCTAAAGCTCCCACCCAGTGCGGGCATGGTGTCACGCGGCACCGGCTTATTGAGCAGCACCGAAGGCAGGTCCATCGGTGGCGGCGCCAGCAGTCCCCGGAAGAGGAAATAGGTGACACCGGCAAAAAGGAGCACCGGCAGCACATAAAGCAGCCGCTTCATGACTCGTCCTCCTTCATTTCCTCTTCGAGGAGCGCCAATTTGCGGCTCACCTGCCGAAAGCCATGCAGGGTCCAGAACACCATCCCGCCGATCCCGAGCAGGCTGATGCCGTAGGCGGGCCAGACATAGGCGGCATAACCGCCCATCTCAAGGTAGGTCATGATGCTCATGCCGTCCCCATTCGCAGTTGCAGGGTACGGGCTCTGCGCGCCAAGATTTCGGTTCGGATCCGCACCATCCACAGGGCCAGGAAAAGAAATGTATAGCCGAATGCCATCAGAAACAGCGGCCACAGAAACACCGGCGCGATGAGGGGGCCACCCTTCACAAAGATACTTTCGCCCTGGTGCAACGTATTCCACCAGTCCACCGAATATTTGATAATCGGCAAATTGACGGCACCCACGAGCGCGAGGATTGCGCAGGCGCGCGCGGCGCGGGTCTCATCTTCAATCGCCGTCCACAGCGCCATATAGCCGAGATAGAGGAAGAACAGGATCAGAAAGGACGTCAGCCGCGCATCCCAGACCCAGTAGGCGCCCCACATCGGCTTGCCCCACAGCGAGCCGGTAATCAGCGCCAGCGCCGTAAACACCGCTCCCAGTGGGGCTGCGGCCTTGGCGGCTGCGTCGGCAAGTGGATGGCGATTGACCAGTCCGAACAGGCTTGCAACTGCCATCGAAGCGTACGCCATCATGCCCACCCAGGCCGCAGGCACGTGAATGAACATGATCTTGACGGTCTGCCCCTGCTGGTAATCTGGCGGCACACGGAACAGGCCAATGAAGAGACCCGCCCCAAGACACAGGATAGCAATGGCCCAGAACCAGGGGAGCAGCGCCGCGGAAAAGCGCATGAACCGTTTGGGATTTGCCAGTTCGAATATGTTCATCGTTGTGAGATGCCCTGTTCGTGACCGCTGGAAAAGGCGGCCTATGGTCCCATGCGTTGCTATCCGGCGAGATTGAGCCGGACCGCTGCCGCAGCAGCAAAAGGCGCCAGACACACCGCGGCAAGTGAAAAGGCGGAGAGGAGCCAGATTGCGCCATTGTCGAGCCCGCTGAGGGCAGCACTCACAACCCCCGCACCGAAAATGACCACCGGGCTGAGCAGAGGGAGCACCAGAAGCGGCAGGATCAGCCCGCCGCGGCGAATACTGATGGTCAATCCCGCCCCGATGGCGCCGATAGCACTGACAGCCGGGGTGCCAATGGCAAGCGAAACCAGCAGTGGAACATAGCCAGCCACAGGCAGATCAAAGAGCAGGGCGAGCAAGGGCGAGAGTATCGTTAAGGGCAAACCCGTCGTTAGCCAGTGCGCAACAATCTTTGCCGCCGCGGAGGTTTCGAGCGTCATCGGTGCCAAAGCGATCTGATCAAGGCTGCCATCTTCATAATCGGCCTGAAACAGCCGGTCGAGCGACAGGAGCGCAGCCAATATGGCGGCCACCCAAAGCACCCCACCGGCGATGCGCCCCAGCAGCTTCAGGTCCGCGCCGATGCCAAGCGGCACCAAAACTGCCACCGCCGCGAAAAATGCCAGCGCCAGGGCCGCTCCGCCTCCGGCGCGGGTGGCCAACCGCAGATCGCGGTACAGAAGTGCCCGAAAACCACTCATGGGGCACCCAGTTCCAGACGGGCACAGTCGAGCCCGAGCGCTTCATGGGTGGCGGCGATCACCAGCCCACCATTGCGGCAATGGGCCGTCACAAAGTTCCCGACCATCGCCTTGCCGCGCACGTCGAGCGCGGCCAGCGGCTCGTCCAGAAGCCACACCGGGCGATGGCTGACTATCAGACGCGCCAAGGCCAGACGCCGGCGCATGCCGGCGGAAAGATACTGGCCCGGCAGATCGCGGGCCCGCGTCAGTCCCACTTCCTCCAGAAGGCCACGCAGGTCAGCCCCCGTCTGGCCACAGAGGCGGGCGTAAAAGGAAAGATTTTCGAGCACGCTGAGATTTGGCTTGATCCCGTCCTGATGACCCAGCCACCCGACAAGACGGGCCCGCTCATCACCGTCGAGGCGGCTGTCATCGCTCAGGATCAGTTCGATGCGGCCGGCAAAAGCCGGCAGAAACCCGGCCAGCACCCGCAAGAGGCTGGTTTTGCCTGCCCCGTTCGGCCCTTCCAGGGACAGAACTTCCCCGGCAGACAGGCGAAAACCCAGCCGCCGGAACACGGCCCGTCCACCGCGCACGACGGCGAGGTCCGAGGCGATCAGGGTCGAAACGCGTGGTGTATCCATGGCCCTGTCATAGCGGCGTTCGCACCACTTGTCCCGCCCGTTCAGTACATGTGCTGGCCGCCATTGATCGACAATGTCGAGCCCGTGATGAACCCGGCATCGTCAGCGACGAGAAAGAGGACGCCACGCGCAATCTCCTCAGCCTTGCCCAGACGCCCCACCGGGATGCGGGCGACGATCTTCTCCAGCACATTGGCCGGAACGGCCGCAACCATATCGGTGTCGATATAGCCCGGAGCGATGGCATTGACGGTGATGCCTTTCGCCGCGCCCTCCTGGGCCAGAGCCTTGGTGAAGCCATGGATGCCGGACTTGGCGGCTGCGTAGTTGACCTGGCCGTACTGTCCTGCCTGGCCATTGATGGAGCCGATATTGACGATCCGCCCGAAGCTCCGCGCGAGCATGTCATCCCAGACGGCCTTGCACATATTGAAGCAGCCACCGAGATTGGTATCGAGCACTTCGTCCCAGCCTTCGCGACTCATCTTCTTCATCGTGCCGTCTCGGGTAATGCCCGCATTGTTGACGACGATTTCGATCGGCCCGAGCTCTGCCTTTATCTTCTCTGTCGCGCGCTGTACCGCAGCAAGATCGGCAACGTCGAACTTGTAGACTGCAATACCTGTGCGCTCTGCGAACTGAGCCGCGCGGGCATCATTGCCGCAATAATTGGCAGCTACAACATATCCCGCCGACTTGAGGCGGGAAGAAATCGCTTCGCCGATACCCCGTGTTCCGCCTGTAACAACTGCCACTCGCGCCATCTTGGTCTCCCACACCTTGCACTATCTGCCTCATCGCCCCGCGGTCACTGCCGGGTGCCAAGCCTTTCTGTCGCCGTTGGGGTCAGTTCCGTGCACCGCAGGCAGGAGCCTTGCGCGCAGACAGCTGCACCTTTCCTCAGCGCTCCACGCACATAGCAATTCCCATGCCGCCACCGATGCAGAGCGTCGCCAGCCCCTTCTTCGCATCACGCTTCTGCATCTCGAACAGCAGCGTCGTCAGGACACGTGCGCCACTCGCGCCAATGGGATGACCGATCGCGATCGCGCCGCCATTGACATTCACCTTGGCAGGATCCCAGCCCATGTCCTTGTTCACGGCACAGGCCTGTGCCGCGAATGCTTCATTGGCTTCGATGAGATCCAGATCCGAAACCGCCCAGCCGGCTTTTTTCAGTGCCGCACGCGAGGCCGGTATTGGGCCGCTGCCCATGATCGCCGGGTCAACACCGGCATGGGCCCAGGACGCAATACGGGCCAGTGGCTTGAGGCCATGGGCTTTTGCCGCGGCGGCCGTCATTAGCACCAGCGCTGCCGCCCCGTCATTAATGCCCGATGCGTTTGCTGCCGTCACCGAGCCATCTTTCTGGAAAGCGGGCTTCAGCGCGCGCACGCTGTCATAGGTGACGCCGTCGCGGATATACTCATCGCGATCGATACTACGCTCGCCCTTGCGTTCCTTGATCACGACAGGAACGATTTCATCATTGAAGCGGCCAGCCTTGCGCGCTGCTTCGGCCTTGTTCTGCGAGGCGACCGCAAAGGCATCCTGCTGTTCGCGGGTAATCTGCCACTGGCGTGCAACATTTTCGGCGGTAACCCCCATGTGGTAACCGTGAAAGGCGTCCCACAACCCGTCTTTGAGCATCGTATCGGTAAACTCGAGACCACCCATCTTAACGCCGCTGCGCAGATGGGCAGCGTGAGGTGCCTGGCTCATGCTTTCCTGACCGCCCGCAACGACAATGTGGGCATCGCCATTGACGATCGCCTGGTAGCCAAGCGCGACTGCCCGCAGGCCTGAGCCACACAGCTGGTTGACTAGCCAGGCCGGAGTTTCAAAGGGAATGCCCGCGGCAACCGCAGCCTGCCGTCCTGGATTTTGTCCGCCAGCCGCAGTCAATACCTGGCCCATCACGACCTCATCGACGGCCTTGCCCTCAACCCCGGCGCGGGACAGTGCGGCAGCAATGGCGGCCCGGCCCAGTTCATGGGCCGGCAGATTGGCGAAGGCACCATTAAAGGAACCCACTGGCGTGCGGGCCGCAGAAACGATGACGACTTCGGTCATGGCATATCCTTTTACCTGAATTGCACGGATCGGCGCGTACAATGCCGCGAATGCGAGCGAGGGTAAACTGCCATAAATTCTTATTTTATATTAATGGGTTAGGTGCACAACCGGAGGGTGCAGTGCAGCGCCGCGGCGGAAGCCCACTGGACAGCCGTGGAATTGTGATGCTCTTGTTACGTCAGGGCAGCGCTGACTGGCGGCGCGGCAGGTACATGATACGGGTAGACCGGTGAGCGATGAAAAGACCGTGACGGGCGAGCCCGTCATCATCAAGAAATACGCCAACCGCCGTCTCTACAACACACATACCTCGAGCTATGTGACGCTCGATCATCTCTGCGAGATGGTGAAGGAGGGGGTTGAGTTCGAGGTCCGCGATGCCCGCAGCGGCGAAGACATCACCCGCTCGGTGCTGACCCAGATCATCTTCGAAGAAGAGAGCAAGGGACAGAATCTTCTGCCCATACGTTTCTTGCGCCAGCTGATACGCCTTTATGGCGATTCCCTGCAGGCCTTTGTGCCAGGCTATCTTGATCTTTCCATGGAAAGTTTTGCCAAGAATCAGGAGCAGATGCGCCAGCGTCTGGCGGAAGCCTTTGGCGGCGGCGGATCGGCGTTTGAGGCGATTACCCGACAGAACCTGGCGATGTTCGAACGGGCAATGAAGATGTTCACGCCCTTTGCCCCCGCATCACGAGACGACACCGCGCACAATCCGGCCAGTCAACCTGCAGAGCCACCCACCCAGCCTGCCTCAGAAGAAATCAGCGAACTGAAGAACGAGATTGAGGCCATGCGCCGTCAGCTCGCCGAACTGGCCCGCGAACGCAAGTGAACTGAGCGCCTTAGCTCAGCAGATCCTGTTTCTTTTCCAGATATTCCTCGCGGCCGATCTCGCCCCGGGCGTAGCGCTGCTCAAGAAGGTCAAGGGCTGCGGAACGCATGGGGGGGAGGTGGCGATGTGGCGAACGCAGCAGCAACACCACAAAGAGCACCACAAGAAATAGGACAAACCAGAAGCCGCCAAACGGCATGCCCCACGCCCACATCCAGTGATGGAAGCCAAACATCCAGCTGTTATGCCACATCCGCGTCCCTCCTGGGCCCTTGCTCAGATATAGGGAGCCGGTGCAGCTTGTGCAGCCCTGCCACCGCCACTTTTGTTGCCCCGACGGAAAGCTTTCCAGCGCAGCTGATTTCATCAAGCTGAAGTGACTGGAGGCGGGCAAGCGTCCTCCCTATTGTCGCGCTATGAGCCACCGCCCTGTCCTGCCATCCCGCAATCACTGCGCCTCCTGGCTGGGGCGGCTCTTGGCCATCTGCGTCCTTGGCCTTTGTGGCCCCGCCTCAGCCACAGCGCCGGCGCCTGGGCGGCCGGTCGTAATCGAACTCTATACCAGCCAGGGCTGCAGTTCCTGCGTCCCGGCCGACGCTTTTCTCGCGCAGCTGGCGGCCCGCAAGGATGTCGTGGCCCTCAGCCTGCCGATCACCTACTGGGACATGCTTGGCTGGACGGACACGCTGGCGACGCAAGCCAACACCGACCGGCAGAAGGCCTACGCCCAAGCCATGGGCCGTGGCGGGGTCTATACTCCGCAAGTGATCGTTGACGGCCGCAAGGATCTTGTTGGCAGCAAGGACGCGGCCATCGACCAGGCGATTGCAGCACGCGAAGCCAAGCTGCCCGATGTTCCGATCAAGCTCTCCTTGCTTCCCCATGAAGTACACGTGGTGGTCAGCAGCGCCAGAATGAAATCCCCGACGCCTGCAACGATCTGGATGATGGCGGTGCGCCCGCGGGCAACGGTCAAGATCGGTGCCGGCGAGAATGCCGGACGGACGCTGACCTATCGGGACATCGTAACCGGGATAAAGGCTGTGGGCATCTGGAAGGGCAAGCAGGTGACACTCGACCTTCCCCGCGCCGCCACCGGAGCAGGCCCTGGCGAAGGCATCACTGTCATCGTCCAGCAGGGCGGCTACGGCCAGATCCTCGGCGCGACCCCCATCGACTGGCCCGCTACCCGCAAATAGCATGTCGCTGTTTTTTGATCAGGTCTGGTTTGATGCACGCCTGACAATGCTGGGCCTGAGCCGAGAGGATCTTGGCCGAACACTCGGACTTAACGCAGAGGAGGTTCGCGCCCTCTTCAAGGACCAGCGCGAACTCTCTCTCGCCGAAGTCCGGCTGCTGGCAAACCTGCTTGCCGTGCCCTCTGATGAAGTCGCCAATCGAGCCGGAATTTCCACACCGCGCGAGGCCATGGACCCTTGGCACGCCCGCTTGAGTGCGATCGAAGCCAGACTGATTGCGATCCGAGCCCTGCTGGCAACGCGCCGACGTTAATACGTTGCGTTCAGCTGCTGCGGCACATGTCGCGGCGACGGTGCATAAGCCTGCGCCGCTAGCTGGCGCATGAGTACGACCTCATCGCCGGCATCCGCCTGCGCCAGCAATTGTGCTAGAAAACCGGCATTCAGTTCGATCTCAACGCTTTCTTCTGTCCCAGAATGGGACAGAAGATGCGGTGGCTGCCAATTCCCGGATTGCGAATTGCCCAAATTGGTTGACAGGAATGCGCTATCCACGGCGCGCGCTGTCCGCCCACCCTTAGGCTGCGCCCAATTCGTTACAGATCCTATACGCCGCAACGTTGTCATAACCGTATATTAACTCAATATCGCAGCGATGGGGAGTGGCAGGCGGTCCACAGGGGCAAAATTTCTGATTTTTTAACAAGCCCCCACCATGATCAGTGCAAAGGCCGCAGAAAGAAGGCCTGGGATGGTGGGTAGTGCTTAGTCAGACGCTTCCGAAGAAGCCCGTCGACGGTATGCGGGCTTTGGCCGCTGCACATGAGATTGACCGCTTGCGCCTGTCGGTAGCAGCCGCGCGCGAAGTCTCATTCGATTGGACGCTTCACGATGATCGTATCGTGTGGGATGGCGATTGCGAAATCCTGTCTTTACACACGGATCCGAACCGGCTTTACCGCGGCGACGGTCTGCGGCGCTGGATGTGTGCTGAGGCGCAGGCAGAACTTACACGGCTGATAGAGACCAAGGCGCCAAGTGATCGCTCATTCGAGCTCGAATTCGAAGCCAGTTCGGCGCTGGGCACAGTGGTCCTCGAGATGCGCGGTGCGCGTATCGCCCGCCCGGATGGTCAGGCAGAGCGACTGTCTGGCATCGTCCGCGTCATCACCGAAAGGCGGCGCGAAAGCACGCGTCTGCACTATCTTGCGACCCGCGATGAACTAACCGGCCATCTCAACCGCACGAGTCTGCGCACCGAACTGGCCCACGCCATCGACACGGCCAAACGTCAAAACCGAAACTGCGCCTACCTGGTTACCGCCATCGATCGCCTCGCCATGATCAACGAGGCGTACGGGTTTGGTGCAGCCGATGAGGTGATCGTCGCCGTCGGTGAACGCATCAGCAAGGTATTGAGAGCTGACGACATCATCGGACGCAGTGCCGGTAACAAGCTTGGCATCATTCTGAACACCTGCAGTGAGCGCGAGATTGCCGTTGTCGCAGACCGGCTGCGCGAAAGCGTCCGCTCCGATCTGATCAACACCCAGGCCGGCCAGGTTGCGGTCACTATTTCAGTCGGCGGAGTTTTCCTGCCACACGCTGCTGCCACGAGCCAGGAAGCCATGCTGCGGGCAGAGGAGGCCCTGGATCGGGCACGAGCCGGCGGTCGCGAC
Organism: Pseudomonadota bacterium; assembly: GCA_021851325.1. Lineage (GTDB taxonomy): Bacteria > Pseudomonadota > Alphaproteobacteria > Micropepsales > Micropepsaceae > Rhizomicrobium. The sequence continues at coordinate 69,129 of JAJZDZ010000002.1, forward strand.
GGCTTTGCCGCCTACGCCAAGTCACCGCAACGGGAAACGGCGCGCTTGCGGTTGATGACGATCGCAGATGAGGTGGTGCGCGCCCTCAAGGAACAGCGCCTGGTTTTCGCCTACCAGCCGATCGTCACCGCTGGCGAGCATCTGCCGGTGCACTATGAATGTCTCTTGAGACTGCGCCGTCCGGACGGGGAAATTCTCAGTGCTGGCCACTTCATACCAGCTGTCGAGCAGCTCGGCCTGATCCGGCTAGTTGATCGCTTTGCTCTGGAAATGACAGTTGCGCAACTGCGCGCCCAGCCTTCCGTGAGTCTTGCGGTCAACGTCTCCGGTACCTCCGCACGCGACCCGGCGTGGCTCGAAAGCTTTGTCGGGTATGTCCGTTGCCATCGCGATGTCGCCCCCCGCATGATTGTGGAACTGACTGAAACCGCTGCCCTCAACGATTTTGAGGAGAGTGCGCGCTTTGTCAGCAATCTGCGCGAGCTCGGCTGCATGGTGGCCATTGACGATTTCGGGGCCGGATATACCTCCTTCCGCAATCTGCAGATGCTGCGCGTCGATATGGTCAAGATTGACGGTTCCTATGTGAAGGGATTGTGCACCTCACCGGATAATCAGATTTTCGTAAGGACGCTCGTCAACCTCGCGCGGAATTTCCACCTCAAGACCGTGGCCGAATGGGTCAGTTCCGATGAGGAGGGCGCGCTTTTGAAGAGTTTTGGTGTCGATTACTTCCAGGGATTCCACTTTGGCGTACCAACCCTGGAGCCGGAATTTGCGGATGCGGCTCCGCTTCATCTAGGGCGCGCAGCCGAAGCACGGTCTGGGCGGGAGCCATTCTCTGCCCAGTCCCGGAAAAAAAGCCTGCCGGCCGTACACAGCGCCAGCTCTCTTTAGCACCATTTGCGCCAATTGGTGGGCGGCTGCGGAAGCCCGGCTACCGCCATCAGCGCAGAGCCTGATGGCGGTAGGAGAGCCGGAGCTGTTACGCCGTACGGTTCAGTGAGCGCAGGACATATTGCAGAATGCCGCCATTGGTGAAGTAGGCGACTTCGTCTGCCGTATCGATACGCAGGAGAAGCGGAAGCGGCCGGCTGCTCCCGTCGGGATAATGAATGGTCGCGGTGATCGCGCTGCGCGGCTTAAGAGGCCCACGCAGCCCTGGTATATCGATGATTTCCGCTCCGGTCAGGCCGTAATCCTTACGTCCCTTGCCTTGCTCGAACACCAGCGGGGCAATACCCATGCCGATGAGATTGGAGCGATGGATGCGCTCGAAACTTTCGGTAATCACCGCGCGCACGCCCTGAAGCTTCGGGCCCTTTGCTGCCCAATCGCGGCTCGAGCCGGTGCCATATTCCTTGCCACCTATCACCACGACCGGAATCCCTTCGTCGCGATAGCGCATGGCAGCATCGAAGATCGACATCTCTTCACCGCTGGGCTGGTGACGGGTAAGCCCCCCTTCACGTCCACCCATCATTTCGTTCTTGATGCGGATATTGGCGAAAGTCCCACGCACCATGACTTCGTCATTGCCGCGCCGTGAGCCGTAGGAGTTGAAGTCCTCGAACTTCACGCCGTGCTCAAGAAGATAACGGCCAGCAGGGCTGTCCTTCTTGATCGAACCGGCCGGCGAAATGTGGTCGGTGGTGATGGAATCGCCAAACAGTGCGAGGATCCGTGCCCCCTTGATATCTTCCACTGGAGCCGGTTGTGCCGTCATGCCCTCAAAATAGGGAGGCCGCTTCACGTAGGTCGAACGCGCATCCCAGGCATAAGTGCTGCCTTTGTTAATCTTGACCTTGCGCCAGGCTGCCGTACCCTCAAAGACATCGCTATAGCGCGCACGGAAGGCGCTCGGCTTGACCGCCTTGCGTATCGCAGCGGCGATTTCCTGCGGCGACGGCCAGATGTCCTTGAGATAGACCGGCTCATTGTTCTTGTCGTAGCCGACCGGTTCCTTGGTAAGATTGATGTTCATGGAGCCGGCCAGGGCATAAGCCACTACCAGCATGGGCGAGGCCAGATAATTCGCCCGCACGAGAGGATGGACACGACCCTCAAAATTGCGGTTCCCGGAAAGCACGGATACCGCAACGAGATCTCCGGTGTTGATCGCGTCCGATACGGCTTCGGGCAAGGGGCCGGAATTGCCGATACAGGTAGTGCAGCCATAGCCGACAAGGTTGAAACCTAGCTTGTCGAGATACTTGGCGACGTCAGCCTTCTCGAGATAATCGGTAACGACCTGACTTCCCGGCGCAAGCGAGGTCTTGACCCAGGGCTGGACTTTCAGACCGCGCTCAACCGCCCGCTTGGCAACCAGCCCCGCACCGATCATCACGCTTGGATTGGAGGTGTTGGTGCAGGAGGTGATGGCGGCGATCACCACATCGCCATGACCAATCGACTTCTCACTGCCAGCGAGTTTGACGCGACGATTGGCGTCATCTTCCTTGTGAAAGACATTCATCATCGCCGTAGCAAATTCATCCGCGGCATCGGCCAGTGCGACCCGGTCCTGTGGTCGCCGCGGTCCGGCAAGCGAGGGCTGAACCTCGCCGAGATCCAGCGACAGGGTACTGGTGAACACCGGGTCTTCACTGCGTGCGCTGCGGTAAAGCCCCTGCGCCTTGGCATACTTCTCGACCAGCGCAATCCGCGCCGGCTTGCGGGCGGTCGTCTTGAGATACCGCAGCGTCTCGGCATCGACCGGAAAGAAGCCGCAGGTTGCGCCATATTCAGGAGCCATATTGGCGATCGTTGCACGATCTTCCAGCGGCAGTTCATCAAGTCCCGGGCCGTAATATTCCACGAATTTTCCAACCACGCCTTTCTGACGCAGCATCTGGGTCACGGTGAGCACAAGATCGGTGGCGGTGACCCCGGGGCGAAGCTTTCCGGTCAGACGGAAGCCAACCACTTCGGGTATGAGCATCGAGATCGGCTGCCCCAGCATCGCCGCTTCCGCTTCGATACCCCCAACACCCCAACCCAGGACAGCCAGACCGTTGACCATGGTGGTGTGGCTGTCGGTGCCAACTAGCGTATCTGGGAAGGCATGTTCTTCCACGCCACGGCTGGTCTTGATCTTCCGCGTCCACACCGTCTGGGCGAGATATTCGAGATTGACCTGGTGGCAGATGCCGGTGCCCGGCGGAACCACGCGGAAATTCGAGAATGCCTGTTGGCCCCAGCGCAGGAAGGCATAACGTTCACCATTGCGCTCGAACTCGATACCGACATTCTTCTTGAAGGCATCACGGCTTGCGAAATTGTCGACCATCACCGAGTGGTCGATAACCAGGTCGACCTCGGCGAGCGGATTGATTTTCTGCGGATCACCGCCCAGATCAGCCATAGCCTCGCGCATCGCCGCCAGATCGACCACGGCCGGAACGCCGGTCAGATCCTGCATCAGCACCCGTGCGGGACGGAACGCGATCTCGCGATCCGAGGTCTTTTTGGTAAGCCAGGCAGCCACCGCACGGATATCGGCCGCGGTTACGGTATTACCGTCTTCATGGCGGAGCAGGTTCTCGAGCAGGACCTTGAGCGAATAGGGCAGCCGGGAAATGCCGGCCAGGCCATTTTTCTCGGCAGCGGTGAGACTGAAATAGACGTATTTCCGGTTGCCGACGGTAAGCGTCTTCTTGGCCTTGAAGCTGTTGGGGTGCGTCACGGGCAGAATCCCTTGGGCGAACGGTTAAAGGGGAGCGGTCGTGGTTTAGTTAGATTTGGGCAAGATGCCAAGCCTTGCGCCCGGCATTCTTGCCGGCGCAGGCTGGCTGCGGGCTAGCCAGAGGTGCTGCGATGCGCGATTGCGACGAAATACGCATTGAGATTGAGGGAGCTGTCACCACCGTCATCCTGGACCGTCCGCAGCGGCGTAATGCAGTGGACCGTCAGACCGCCGCTGCCCTTGCGGAGGCATTTCTGGCCTTCGAGGGAGATGACACGCAGCGTGTGGCGGTTCTCTGGGGCGCTGGGGGAACCTTCTGTTCCGGCGCGGACCTGAAGGCCATCGCAGCCGGGCAGGGAAACCGTCTGAGGGCACCGGAGGCAGAGCTGGACCTTTTGTCCCATGATGCCCCAATGGGACCCACGCGGATGAGGCTGAGCAAGCCGGTGATCGCGGCGGTAGCAGGTCATGCCGTCGCCGGCGGGCTTGAGCTGGCCTGCTGGTGCGATCTGCGTGTCGTTGAGGAGGACGCGGTCTTCGGGGTGTTCTGCCGACGCTGGGGTGTGCCTTTGATCGATGGCGGGACGGTCCGTCTGCCTCGGCTGATTGGCCACTCGCGCGCCATGGACATGATTCTTACCGGACGGCCGGTCGGAGCAAAGGAGGCGCTCGCGTTCGGGCTGGCGAACCGGGTCGTAGGCAGGGGCAAGGCGCGCCAGGAGGCCGAGCGTCTCGGCGCCGAGCTTGCCCGGTTGCCGCAGACCTGTCTGCGCGAAGACCGCGCCTCTGCCCTTGAGCAATGGGATCTTGGCTTTGGCGCTGCGATGGCCAATGAATTCCGCCACGGCTCCCAGGCCCTTGCCTCGGATCGTGGCCGCGATGGTGCGGCGCGATTTGCCGCGGGCAGGGGGCGCGGCGGGCGTTTCGATGATCTCTAGCGGGCCGCCATCTCAGCCCAAAACGCACCCTCCATATTGTTGCCCGATTCGGCGCTGATAAGCAGTCGGCAACGGGGGGATGCGGCCAAACGGGCCGCCCGACTTCGCGGGAACGGACTGGTCGTGGGTCGAAAGCAAATGGCGAAGTCTTGGGCGCTGCTTGCAGCTGCTCTGTTTGTCGGCTGCGCCAGTGCCACACCGAGCGGCGCACAGTCGGTGTTTCTGCAGCGGCTGCAGAACGATCGTCTTGGGGCCATCCGCGACGGTACTTATCAGGCGGGCGACGACATCAGCTTTTCGCTCAATCGCGAGGGTGCCTACTACCTTTTGCGCTTCGCCGGGCAGCGTGAGGTCTTCGTCCTGCATGCAAAGAATGCATCGCTGGGTGGACGCGTCCTCAAATATGATACCGGACGAACCGTGCTGCAGATCACCGGCTGGGGCGCCATGACCCTCTACACCGATGCCAAGCCCTCTGGCCTGCCGGTTACGCGAACCGGGGACTCCACGCCGCCGACCGTGCCTTTGGTTTCGTTGGACGATGTCAAGGTTGCCGCAAGCGCAGAAGCACAAAAGCTCGCAGCGACCCGACAGCTTTCTCTCAGTTTTCTTGCGTCGTGGAAAGGGCTCGCCAACGACGCGGCGAGCCGTGCGGAATGCCTGGATGCGTTGGAAAATGCAGCCAAGGGGATTGCCCGCTTCGCTCGAAATCCGGCGGGACGGCAGGCGATGGCGACAAAGATCCAGAGCGTACATGTGGTCCAAGGCGCCACGCCGTCTTTATACCGCGCCGGCCATGCGCTGATCATGACCTATGTCGCCGGCAAGGGTTTTGCGGGCCGTGCCTCCTCGCGTGCCATTGCCCGCGTGCTGCATCAGATCTTTCACATTTCGGACCCGAGCTGAGCTTACTTTGGGCGCGTGCGGGCCAGCACCGCTCGCCGGATGGCTAAGGCTGGAACTGCGGCGGGGCCAGCTCGAAATGGTCAAATTCAAAGCCGGGGGCGACGGTGCATCCTACCAAGGCGTAGGCCCCGAGCGGGCGCGCGCACTGCCAGGCGCGCGGCGGCACCACCAGCTGGGGACGCTCTCCGTTTTCGATATGGGGACCAAGACGATGATAGCTGGTCGCAATGCCTTCACCTGCGATCCCCAGTTCCAGCGGCGCGCCACGGTAAAAATGCCAGATCTCGGCAGCATCGATGCGATGCCAGCGGGAAATCTCCCCCGCTCTCAGCAGAAAATAGATCGCGGTCCCATGGGCGCGACCGGCGGCATTGGGTGCATCGCGAAAGCTTTCACGATACCAGCCCCCTTCGGGATGAGGGCTGAGTTCCAGGGCGCGGATCAGCTCGACAGCGCCATCCGTGACGCTGCCGAGCTGAGGCAGTCCATTATCACTGCTCTGCGGCACGTGGCCCTCACCCCGGCTAAAATTCTCCTCAGTTTCAGCTGACCAGGAACGCGTCAGCAACAGAAAATGCTGGGGCGAAAGCTCTGCTGCCCTCAATGACCCTGATTGGTGAGGCAAGCGTAGGATTGACTTGCCCTGACGCCCGGGCCTGTCAGGAAAGGATTTTCGGCGCCCCTGTGCACCAGCGCCCGAATGCCCGCGGCTACCGACCTTGCATCATCCAGGGCATCGTGGCGCTGGCCAACGAAGTGGGCGCCGCACAGAGGGCCCACGTCGCAGGCATGGCGCCCCTTGGTTTCGATGCCATTGGCACGCAGCCATTCGGCGATGTTGAAATAGCGCCGCAGTCTGGGCGGGGCAGAAAGGCCATAAAGCGTAAGGTTCTCGGCAAGCACAAGATCATCGCGGCCGAAGGCGCACGCGATGCCGTCGGCACAAAAATCCAGGAAAGCCTGATAGGCCGGCACAAAATCAACGCCTTCTTGGCTCATACGGGCATTACTGATCCCGGTCAGCTCTACGAGGTAATCGGATAATTGCGGATTAAGCCGAGGCCGTACCAGAAGATTGCAGGCCGCGAGCTCAGCCAGACTTGAGGTATCGAGACGAACCGCGCCGATCTGAACCACTTCCTTGAACTGGCCAGGCGCCAGCCAGCGGCCCCTGAGAGCCCCTTGCCAGGAGGTGAATTCAAGATCGAACACAATTGCCGTAGCAGCCACGAGACCTCTCCTCACTCATGCCCAGTAACAGGGCGAACGCCCGGATTTGCCTGGCCCGGATCCTGGCCACAGATCTTAAGAATTTGTTAACTCTGTCGCCGGCGCGTGCGCCGACGACAGGAGGATCTCAATCATGGCCCTGCCCGCGCATGCAAGTCCGGCTCTGTGCCCCACCCATGAGGCTGTCCGCTGCCGCCGCCGAGCCCAGCATACCCGTCACGGGCCCGACCCGGCGGGCGGATCTCACGAACCGGAAGGTGCTCCTTGCCGTCTCCGGCTCAGGGGACCCAGCGGGGCCTGACTCTTCTTTGCCACAGCGACCCATGAACGGCATTGGAGCCATGCACCATTGCAGTATCGCTTTGTCCACTGCTTGGGCTAAGACAGTCACCGATCTGCCGCCCTTCTTGGGGCCACATACGCCGATGGACCAACATGACACCTGAACCCGCAATTCGCGCCGGCGCCGCCGGCGTCGCCGCTGTCGCGCCGGATGACGACACCAAGGCCGCTGAACGCTTGCGCGCAGGCGCAGCCCTGATCCCCGCAACCCGCCCCGACCTGGCCGAATTCTTCACCGATTTCTACGCCGGCGCCTCGCCCCAGGATATCACCCGGTACACCCCTGCCAGCCTTGCCGAACTCGCCGAGCGGGTATTTGCGGTGACGAGTTGCAGAGCCGAAGATGAGACGCTCGTTGAAACGTTTGTCTTTCACGCACAGCGTGAGGATGGACAAGTCGATGAGACCGTTTTGGTCGCGGTCAACGACGACCGGCCCTTTCTCTTCGACTCACTGATCGGCGAAGTGAGTTCGCAGGCCGCACACATTCATGCCCTGTTTCATCCCATCCTGACCACGGCACGCGACAAGGCCGGGCAGCGCGCTGCCAACGGACGAAAACTGCGTGAAAGCGTCATCGTGGTGGCACTGGAAGCAACCACTGACACGCAGCGCAAGGCTGCGCTGCTGCGCGGGGCCCATGAGGTGTTTTCCCAGGTGCGCGTTGCGGTCCGCGACTGGAAGGCGATGCAGTTGCGTCTCGCCGAAACCATCCAGACCCTGAAATCGGTGCCGCCGGCGATTGCTTCGGATGAATTTGCCGAAACCCTGGCCTTCCTCACCTGGCTGGGGGACAACCATTTCACCTTTCTGGGCTGCCGCGATTATGCCTATGACGAGGCGGCAGGCAGGCTGGACGCGATCGCTGATAGCGGACTTGGCGTTCTGAGCGACATTGAGGCACGCGTCGTCCACAGGGGTGCCGATCGTGGCGCTCTGAGCCCGGATGTCCGTGAGTTCCTCACCGCACCCTCTCCCCTCATCATCACCAAATCCAACGAGCGCAGCCTCGTGCACCGGCGGGTGGTGATGGATTACGTTGGCATCAAGATCTTTGCTGCCGACGGACGTCTGACCGGAGAACGTCGCTTTGTGGGCCTCTTCACCTCAAGCGCCTATTCCCGGCGTCCCTCGGAAATTCCGCTGCTACGCCTGAAAGTCCAGCGCGTCAAAGCCCGAGCTCCCCTGGCACCCGACAGTCACGACGGCAAGGCACTCGCGCATATTCTGGATACTTATCCACGCGACGAGCTGTTCCAGGCTACTGAAGACGAAGTCTTCACTACGGCGATGGGCATTCTGCGTCTCGGAGAACGGCCGCAGGTGCGGGTATTTTTGCGTTTCGACCGCTTCGACCGCTTTGTGTCGGCGCTCGTGTTCGTACCCAGGGACCGTTATGACACCCATATCCGGGAAAGCATCCATCAGCTCCTGGCCCGACGCTTCAACGGCCGCATCACGGCATCAACCCAGATCCTTGATGATTCCATGCTTGCCCGCGTGCACTATATCGTTGGTCGCAATGAGGGTCTGCGTCCCGATGTCGAGCTGCACACCCTGGAAGCTGACATCCGCGCAGCAATCCGTACCTGGCAGGATGGCTTTGCCGACGCCCTTGCCGCCAAACATGGGGAGGCCGAGGGTGGACGTCTGGCGACGCGTCATGCTCTGGCGTTTCCGCCGCGCTATCGTGACGTCTTTTCACCAGAAGAAGCCGTCCGCGACCTCGATGAGCTGCTTGATCTGGCCCAGCTGAAAGGCAACACCGGCGTGAGGGCCCGGGCGTATCGTGCAGCACGCGATGAACATGGCGCACTCCGGCTTAAACTTTACGCAATCGGCTCGGTGCTGCCGCTTTCAGCCAGCCTGCCCGTGTTTGAAAATCTTGGCTTCCGCGTCATTGCGGAAGATTCCTATACCTTTGAACTGGAGCTTGGCGCAGGCCGGACGGCTGCAGCCGTGCTCGATTTCGAGATGGCACGCGCCGATGGTACGGCCGTCGATCTTGATGCCGTCAAACAGCGGCTGGAGGATGCCTTCGACGCGGTCGTATCGGATGTCGCCGAATCGGATGGCTTCAACCGGCTGATCGTTTCGGCCAACCTCTCATGGCGCGACGTCACAATTCTGCGGGCAGTAGCCAAATATCTGCGCCAGGCCGGGATTACCTTCAGCCAGGACTACATGGAAGATGCCCTTTCCCGCAATCCCGATATCGCAGGTCAGCTGGTTGAACTGTTCTGCACCCGTTTCGATCCTGCCCTTGGCGAGGAGACCCGCAAGGAGCGCCAGCGTGACATCGAGAAGCGCATTGATGCGGCCCTTGCCGACGTCCCCAGTCTGGACGACGACCGGATCATTCGCCGACTGCGCAATGTCATCGACTGTGCCTTGCGCACCAATTTCTTCCAGCGTGACGAAAAAGGCGCCACAAAGCCTTATCTGTCGATCAAGCTGGACAGTCGACGCCTTGACGAACTGCCCGCGCCTCGTCCTCTGGTGGAAATCACCGTATATTCGCCGCAGGTGGAAGGTGTGCATCTACGCTTTGGCAAGGTGGCACGTGGCGGCATCCGCTGGTCAGACAGGCGGGAAGACTTCCGCACCGAAATCCTTGGTCTGGTGAAGGCCCAGCAGGTCAAAAACGCTGTCATCGTTCCGGTGGGAGCCAAGGGTGGCTTCTTCCCCAAGCGGCTGCCGCAAAACGCGACCCGCGAAGCGGTGCAAGCCGCCGCGATCGAGGCTTATCAGACCTTCATTCACGCGCTTCTGGACCTCACGGACAATATTGACCACGCAGGCCGCGTCGAGGTACCGCGCGAGGTGATCCGCTGTGACGAGGACGATCCTTACCTCGTGGTTGCAGCCGACAAGGGTACCGCGACCTTTTCCGATATCGCCAACGCCATTGCCGAGGCGCGTGGTTTCTGGCTCGGCGACGCTTTTGCCTCTGGCGGCAGCCACGGCTACGACCACAAAAAGATGGGCATTACGGCGCGTGGCGCCTGGGAAGCTGTCAAGCGTCACTTCCGTGAGATGGGTCGTGACATCCAGAACGAGGCCTTTACCGTCGTCGGCGTTGGTGACATGTCCGGCGACGTGTTTGGCAACGGCATGCTGCTATCCAAGTTTACGCGTCTTATAGCTGCGTTCGATCACCGTCACATCTTCCTTGATCCGGATCCTGACCCCCTCACCTCCTATACCGAGCGCGAGCGCCTGTTCGCGCTGCCGCGCTCGTCCTGGGCAGATTACGATACCTCGCTGATCTCCCCGGGTGGCGGCGTGTTTGCCCGTACCGTCAAGGAAATCGCGCTGAGCGCCGAGGTAAAGAAGCTGTTTGGAATTACAGCCGACCGCCTGTCTCCGCCGGAGCTCATCCGTGCCATCCTGAAAGCGGATGTCGACTTGCTCTGGTTCGGTGGCATCGGCACCTACATCAAGGCCTCTTCGCAGCACAATCTCGATGTCGGCGACCGGGCCAATGACGCACTGCGGGTCAATGGTCGCGAGGTGCGCGCCAAGGTAATAGGTGAGGGTGCCAATCTTGGCGTCACCCAGCTCGGCCGTGTCGAATATGCATTGCAGGGCGGGCGCATCAATACCGATGCCATTGATAATTCAGCCGGGGTTGATACCTCCGATCATGAGGTCAATCTCAAAATCCTGTTTTCTGGTCCCATGCGCCGCGGTGAAGTCAACCAGGACGAGCGCGACAAGATCCTCCTGGAGCTCACCGACGAGGTGGGCCGGCATGTGCTACAGGACAATTACGATCAGCCATTGGCGCTCTCCGTGGCACAGGCCCGGGGTCTAAAGGATTTTGATGCCTATAACCGCCTGATGCGTGATCTGGAGCGGCGTGGCAAGCTTGACCGTGCGGTTGAATTCCTCCCCGATGACGAAGGCTTGCGCAAACGTCTCGCCGACAATCAGCTGCTCACGCGTCCCGAACTCGCCGTGTTGCTCGCTTATGCCAAGCTCGACCTCGCAGCCGAAATCAATGCATCAAGCCTGCCTGACGAGCCGTTCTTTGCGGCGGAACTGCAGAGCTACTTCCCGCCGCAGCTGGTAGAGCGCTTCCGCCATGAGATGGAGCACCATCGTCTGCGCCGGGAGATCATCACTGACGTGCTGACCAACCGCATCGTCAATCTGGCCGGCCCGGTATTCATCCACCGCCTCAAGGAAATTTCCGGAGCACCTGCAGCCCGCGCGGCGCATGCATTTGCTCTGGCTGACGGCGCCTTTGGCCTCTCCGGACTCAAAACCCGGATCGGCGCGCTCGACTACAAGGTCGCAGCCGACATCCAGATCGCGGCCATCTGTGACATCACCGATCTGTTGCGCCGTCTCGGCCTTTGGTTCGTGATGAATGTGCCCGAAAGTGCGGATCTAGCCCAATCGGTAGAGCAGTACCGCAACGGAGTGACCGCGCTGACCGGTACCTTTGAAACCCTGGTTTCCGATTTTGAAGCCGCTGCTACCGAACAGCGCATCAGCGATCTTGAAGCCGGCGGCGTACCGCATGCACTGGCCGAGGATATCGCGGTGCTGCCGCTGCTCAGTGCGGCCCCTGAAATCATCCATCTGGCACACACGCGCAGTCTTTCCATCGATCTTGTCGCAGGGGCGTATTTTGCAACCGGCGAGATCATCGGACTGGATCGGCTGCGCAGCCTTGCCGGGCGGATTAATGCAGGCGAGCATTGGGACCGGCTCGCGATCCGGCGCATCGTCGATGATCTCTATGCTGGCCAGAGGGCGCTGACGGCAAAGGTGCTTTCTGACCGGGAACGACAAGGCGGGGATCGCGCCGCCGGTGCAGCCGCGGCCGAAGCGTGGGCCGGCCTCCATGCAGACGCGGTGAACCGAACCCGCAACTTTCTTGCTGAACTCGAGCGGACAGGCGACCTCTCGATCGCCAAGCTGACGCTTGCTAACAGCCAGTTGCATTCACTCGCCGGCTGAACCGCAGTGACACGCGGGCAGCATGCAGATGCGGTCTGCGTGCTGCCCGCGCAAGGTCACGGGGATTGCGCAAGGCTCAGCGTGGCGCCATGCGGATGGCGCCATCCAGGCGTACGCATTCGCCGTTGAAATAGCCGTTTTCCAGCATCTGAAGCGCCAGCGCGGCATACTCGGAAGGATTACCGAGCCGCGGTGGGAACGGCACCTGCGCGGCAAGAGCCTGTTTGACCTGTTCGGGGGCGCCAGCCAGGAGCGGGGTATTGAACAGTCCGGGCATGATCGTATTGCAGCGTATGCCTTCCTGGGCGAGATCGCGCGCAACCACCAGCGTAACCGCGTTAACCCCGCCCTTGGATGCAGAATAGGCGGCCTGACCGATCTGACCGTCCTGCGCCGCCACGCTCGCAGTGTTGACGATCGCGCCGCGCTCACCTTGGATCGGCTCCAGCGTCAGCATTCCCGCTGCGCTCAGGGCAATGCAGCGATAGGTGCCGACCAGATTGATCTGAATGATGCGATCGAAATCCTTGGCGGAAAAATGCTTGATCTCGCCGGTCTTCTTGTCCCGGCTCGCGGTCTTGATGGCATTTCCGGTTCCGGCGCAGTTGACGAGTATGCGCTCCTGGCCGTGACGTTCACGGGCCTTGGCAAAGCCGGCCTGGACACTCTCGTCCGACGTGACGTTGACTTCGCAGAAGACGCCGCCGATTTCGGCAGCGACTTTTTCTCCTTTTTCCTTCTGCAGGTCGAAGATGGCGACACGCACGCCCTTGGCTGCCAATGCGCGCGCAGTGGCCTCACCTAAACCGGAGGCACCACCGGTGATGACGGCGGCAATCGAAGAATTCAGTTCCATGTGCGTGGGTTCCTTGCTGTGCTGCGATCCGGCCAATGTCATAGACCGCGCCCGAGGCGAAAGAAAAGACTGTCCTAAAGGCAGCTTTGGGTTCCCTCAGCCCTGCTGCCACGCGCAGGGACAACTGAGCGCGGGTCCTGCACAAAGACCTGCCCCGACGCTCTTCAGCGGCGTTCGGACAGCCTGGCCCGAACCGATCCTGTGAGCGGTTCGCCATCGGCAGCGGCCAGCGGTGAGATGAACTCGATCGCGATGCCATGGGCGAGGTGCTGGGCGACGCGTCCAGCCATCTGACCAATGACCACCCGCTCGCCAATCGGGGGACGGTCATCACTCAGCAGCGACACGCCGCGCAAGGACAGGTCGGTAACCTCACATTCGACGACCTGGCCATTGTCCCTTGTGTAACGGGCGAGGGTACGTGACGGGCGCGGCGCCGGCTGGGCAAGGACATCCTCATCGACCCGGTCACGATTGAGGTATACCGTCAGACGTTCCGCGATGCGCTCGCGCTTGAGGGCAGAGCAGGTGAATTGAACCCCAAAATCTCCACCCCAGAGCCGCACGACGGTTCCCTCGAAGCGGCCAAACTCGCCCACATAGAGTATCACGGTGAGCCCTGCGGTCAGAGCCGTCTCGGCTCCGATCCGGGCGCCGCCCGGCGACAGGTCGAAGATATGGCAGGGCATTTCGCTTTGGGCATCAGGGAGAAATAATTTGCCCGCAATATTGAGATCAACCCGCCGATAGCGCCTGCGATCGGCGCGTGCTCGGTCGATCACCCTGTCCCGATCGATCCTCATCGCTGAATGACCCCTTTCCGGCGTGGCAACGGCACCATGAGGCTAAGGCGGCGAACCTCAATGGCCGGTTTACGCCGACGTTAGAATCCTCGCGATCGCCGCGAGCCGGACCCACCCCTTACCCTGCACCGGTGCCTTGGGCTATAGGGGGCAAAGCTCCGGCAGGCCCGGTCAGATTGGGAGTAAGCATCATGGTGTTGCGTTATCGGCTCGCTGCGGGCCTTGCCGTTGCCGGAATCCTTACGGGCTGCGCCGGGCGCACCCCTTATGAACAGCTGATGGCGGTAAAGCCCACTGGATCCGCGTTTTCCCATGCGCTCTATCACGAATATGCGAGGCTGGCGCAGTCCTTACACATCTCCGAGCTGCCCGGCCGCACCGCCTTCGATGCCCGCGGCTCCATCTCGCTTTCGCCGGTTTCCCCGAACGAGGCCCGGCTTGCCCTCCACTACGCGCAAAAAGCCGAATCCGCAGCCATCGGCGAGGAGCCCTTGCCCGAAGAGGCGCCTGCCGACGACCGCGTTGCCGAAAATGTCCGCCTGGAATTGCTGCGCATGCTGAGCACACAGCGCAACAAGGCTCCCCAAGCAGCGGCGCAGGCCCAGGCCAATTATGATTGCTGGATCCTGGATGCCCGCATCCAGGCGCTTTCGGCAACCAGCCAGGCCTGCCACACCGCGCTTCTTGCCGAACTCGCCCGCCTCCAGGCTAAAAGTGCACCGGCGGCAGCCGCCAAGGCTGCCCCAGCTGGCACACCTGTCGCCACCAAGAAACTGCCGCCTCCGCACCAATAGCAAATCCACGACACAGGCGTCAGCTTTGGCTAGAGTGCGCCCGTATCGTTCCTGCCAAGGCTAGCCATGAAAGCATTTGATTATGTAATTGTCGGTGCGGGTAGCGCCGGCTGCGTACTTGCCAATCGCCTGTCCGCCGATGGAAACGCCCAAGTCCTGCTGCTCGAGGCTGGCGGGCCTGACAAATCGCTCATGATTCACATGCCGGCGGGTATCCCCGCTCTTTTGGGCAAGCCCAACCCCCACAACTGGTACTTCGACACCGAGGGCCAGCCCCATCTGGAGGGCCGGCGGCTCTACTGGCCACGCGGCAAGGGTTGGGGTGGCTCCTCCTCCATCAATGGCATGATCTACATCCGCGGCCATTCCCGCGATTATGATCGCTGGCGCCAGGAGGGGTGCGAGGGCTGGTCCTTCGCCGATGTGCTGCCCTATTTCAAGCGGGCGGAGAACTATGAGTCCGGCGCCGACGACTATCACGGCGATGACGGCCCTCTGCACGTCTCTAACGGCCGTTCCAAGAACCCCTTGTTCCGTACCTTTATCGAGGCAGGCGTCGAGGCCGGCCATAAACGGACCGCGGATTTCAACGGCTTTCAGCAGGAAGGTTTTGGCCCCTACCAGCTTACCATTCATGAAGGCCGACGCTGGAGCGCCGCCAGCGCCTATCTGCGTCCGGCGCTGAAGCGGGCCAACCTGACCGTGCAGAGCCATGCCCTGGTCAGTCGGATTCTGTTTGAGGGCACCAAGGCCACGGGAATTGAATATGTGCAGCGCGGCGAGGTCGTGCAGGTACATGCCAACCAGGAAGTGCTGCTGTGCGGTGGCGCCGTCAATTCACCCCAGACCCTTCTTTTGTCCGGGATTGGCGATGAGAAGATATTGAGAAATTTCGACATTCCGGTGGTCGCCCACCTGCCAGGAGTGGGGCGCAATCTCCAAGACCACCTGGATTGCTCCGTGCAATATGAATGCAAACTGCCCATTACCCTTTACAGCCAGTCCAACCCGCTGGCCGCCGCAAAGACTGGGCTGCAATACCTGTTGTTCGGCACTGGTCTTGCTACCGGTCAGGGCCTTGAATCGGGCGCCTTCCTCAAAAGCCGCCCCGATCTTGAAACCCCTGATCTGCAGTTTCATTTCATCACTGCGCTCATGTACGATCACACGCGCAAGAAAGCAGATCGGCACGGCTTCATGGCACATGTATGCCAGCTGCGGCCGGAGAGCCGCGGCTACATCTCGATCCGGTCAGCCGATCCCTCGATGCCGCCGATCATTCAGCCCAATTACCTGGAAGCCGAGGAGGATCGCCGCGCCCTGCGCGAGGGCGTTCGTCTGGCCCGCGACGTCTTTGCCCAGCCAGCTTTCGATCCCTACCGGGGGCCCGAACTGATGCCCGGCGCGCACGTGCAGAGCGACGCGTTACTCGATGCCTTCATCCGGAAGACGGCCGAAACAATTTATCATCCGGTGGGAACTTCGAAAATGGGGCATGGCCAGGATTGTGTGGTCGACCCGAGGCTCAAGGTTCACGGCATCGAGGGCCTGCGCGTGGTTGATGCTTCAGTGATGCCCAATCTCGTTTCGGGCAATACCAACGCGCCAACCATCATGATTGCTGAAAAGGCTGCGGACCTGATCCTGGGGCGGTCGGCTCCTTCGCCCCAGCCGGTTCGCGTCGCAGAGGACCTGGAGCGTGCTGCCGGCTAAGAAAGTTCCAAGAGCGAGGAGGGGGGAACTGCGGCAACATGCCGGCTGTGGCGCGGTTCCCACAGCCGGCCGCTTTTGTCCCGTCACGCTTTCCGTTCCACCTCGATCCGCGTTAGACTACGTCCATGAAAAAATTTCTGGCTCTTGTTGTATTATTCTTGATGCCGGTTGCGGCTTTGGCCCAAACGCCGCCTACGTCATACAAGCTCCCTGACATGAATTTCGACATGTGGTGTCAGGAAACCATGCATTATTCACCGCATCGCTGTGACCAGCGTCTGCCGCGCGACAACAAGAAGTTTGTCAAATACCGTTCCATCGTCGAGCACTTCGAGCTGCTCCGCCTTAAGAACCGTCGAGCTGAAGAAGAGCGGACCCAGGCCATCATGCACAATCACAGCTTGGACAACCCGGGCAACAATGTGCCCACTCTTCCCGGTTCGGCAGGCACAATTCCCAACCCGCACTGACGCAGCATCAAGACTGCAAGCCAGTACCTGGCTGCGTGCGATTGCCATAGAGCACACGCACCAGGCGTTCCATATCACTCTCGGAATCGTTGACCGGTTCTAGTTCCTGTGCCGACAGAGGGGTGGGGATATGGTCGACAACCAACCGCAGGTGGGGTGCCCGCATTGGACCAGATATTTCCGGGAAGTGCGAAACCGTCCGGCGCTGCGGCGGCTCGATGACGGACAAAGGTTCGTCCTCCTGCACCAGCTGGGCATCGGTCAGGCGCTGAAAGGCGATCGGCTTGTCAGCAAGCTGTGCACCATCTCCCAGAATTTGCACCATGCCGACGAAGCGTGTGGCCTCACCGCCACCGAAGGATACCGGCGCAAGCAGGGTTTCCATTTCGACGACGCTGGCCTGCGGACTTGTACCGAAAGAGGACAGGCACAGAGGCTGATGCGTTTTCAAGGCCTGCGCCAGGAGAGCTGCCAGTTCACGACGCGAACGCACCTCCCAGCCAGCGAGAAAATTGGTGCCACGCAGTTCAGACCCGTGACGCTCGCACAATTGGGTGCCGGCCAGGCGATAGAGCGGACGCGAGGGCTCGATCGCATCAAGGATGAGCATATCAGGCAGCATGCGTTTCAGCGCCCTGGGATCAATGTCGGATTGATCCGGAATGGAACGCCCCTTGCGTAATCTGCTCCAGTAGCCAACGAGCAGATGTGAATTGCGATGCTTCATATGCTTCCTCCGGTCTTTTATGTCCGCGCTGGCTCAAAATGAGACGGTAACGCGCAGCTTTGCATGAACAGAGCAGACATCGTGCCAAGACCTAAGGGCGGTTCAGCCCCAGGGACCACGGCGGACATTGCCAAAGAGACGGACATGTGCAGATTTGAAGAGTGGTGTGAGCAGCCCGCCCGCCAGGAAACCACCCACATGCGCCCACCAGGCGACACCAGGGTCGCCCGGCCTGGCCAGAACTGCACTCACAAGCTGCATGACAAACCAGAAGCCAACCACCCAGCCGGCGCTGATCCTCAGGAAGTAGGGCAAAATGCCCAAGGGCACGACGACGCGGATCAGTGCCCGCGGATAAAGCAGGACATAGGCGGCAAGAACACCGGAAATCGCGCCGGAGGCCCCTACCATCGGAATGTTGGAGCCGGGCGCCATGGCCGCGAAGCTGAACGCCGCCGCCACGCCACAGACCAGATAGAAGACAAGATAGCGCCAGTGGCCCATCGCATCTTCCACATTGTTCCCGAAGATCCAGAGGTAGAGCATGTTGCCGGCGATATGAAGCCAACCGCCATGCAGGAACATGGCTGTGAAGACCGTGATCCACGGCGGCACAGCGACATAACCGGGCACACGGACCGCGGTCGCGGCCAGCGAGATGGGAGCAAAACCGAGCACGTCGAGCGCTGCGGGCAGCCGCGAGCCCAATGACAGCTCCCAGACGAACACAACGGCGCACAGCCCGATCAGGGTCCAGTTGACCCAGGGGGTAAGGCGTACGGGATTATCATCCGAAATCGGGATCATGGCGCTGTCCGCAACAGGCCGGCGTCCGTCTGTTCCAATCCGGCACATCGCGACGCGAAGCGGCTTCAGGTGCACCCTGCCGCATTGCAACGAAGATGGCACGCAGGATGACGGCCATCGCCGCTCTCGGGCTCTGATTTTATCCGCAAATGACGCGCCGGTGCCACATTCTTACTTTCTGGTAGCGGCAGCGCGCACACGGCGGCAAGCCTGCGCGAGACCTCGTCTTCAGTCAGCACCTGTCATGAAAAATCCGTGCCAGAGATGACCCTCCGCCCCGCCAATCCTGCCGCCGGGTAAGGCAGAGGTCGCGACTGCTGACAGCGCCCACACCTTCGACGCACCGTCGGCAAAGGACTTTCCATCGCCCCGCGACAGGCGTATGGCGCAGTCTTGCACCGCACAACTCCACTGTTATGGTGCGCCCGCTCAACTTTCTGCTCGCCGCAACGAGGATCCGATGAACATTCACGAATACCAGGCCAAGGAGCTGCTCCGCGGCTTCGCCGTGCCGGTGCCCAAAGGCATTCCCGCATTCTCCGTCGAAGAGGCGGTCAAGGCTGCCGAGAAACTCGGAGGTCCGGTCTGGGTGGTTAAGGCCCAGATCCATGCCGGTGGACGCGGCAAGGGGGGCGGTGTCAAGGTCGTCAGGTCGATCGCCGAGGTGCGCAAGGAAGCCGAGCGCATGCTGGGGATGACCCTCGTTACCCATCAGACCGGGCCGCACGGCCGCGTGGTGCGCAGGCTATATATCGAAGACGGCTCTGCCATCGAGCGGGAGCTCTATCTTTCCGCTCTGGTTGACCGCGCTACCTCCCGCATCTCGTTCATCGCCTCTACCGAGGGCGGCATGGACATTGAGGAGGTTGCGCACAAAACCCCTGAGAAAATCGCGACCTTTCAGGTGGAACCGGCTGTGGGCTATTCCGGCTACCTCGGCCGCGACATTGCCGGTGCACTGAAACTGTCCGGTGACGCTGCCAAGCAGTGTGGGCAGCTGATCGAGGGCCTCTATAGCGCCTTTCTTGCCAAGGACATGAGTCTTCTGGAGATCAATCCTCTGGTACTGACCAAGGACGGACGCCTGGTCTGCCTGGATGCCAAGGTCAATTTCGACGATAACGCACTCTTCCGTCACAAGGATGTTCAGGCCCTGCGCGATCTCGACGAGGAAGATCCCAAGGAGGTTGAAGCCTCAAAATTCGATCTTTCCTACATCAAGCTCGATGGCACGATCGGTTGTATGGTCAATGGTGCGGGTCTGGCCATGGCGACGATGGACATCATCAAGCTCTACGGCGAAGAACCAGCAAACTTCCTCGACGTTGGCGGCGGCGCGAGCAAGGAAAAAGTCACGGCAGCATTCAAGATCATTGTCTCTGATCCGAACGTCAAAGGCATACTGGTCAATATCTTTGGCGGCATCATGAAGTGTGACATCATCGCTGAAGGTATCATTGCCGCAGCCAAGGAAGTCGCCTTGAACGTACCGCTGGTGGTGCGGCTGGAAGGCACCAATGTCGAACTCGGCAAGAAAATCCTCGCCGAATCGGGCCTTCCCATCGTGTCCGGCGATGATCTCGCCGATGCCGCCCAGAAAATCGTCAAAGCCGTTAAGGGATCCTGAGCATGTCTATCCTTGTCGACAAGAACACACGCGTCATCTGCCAGGGGTTTACCGGCAATCAAGGTACCTTCCATTCGCAGCAGGCCATCGCCTACGGCACCAAGATGGTCGGCGGCATCTCACCGGGCAAGGGTGGCACCACTCATCTTGATCTTCCTGTCTTTGATACCGTGCGCGAAGCCAAGGAAAAGACCGGCTGCACGGCATCGGTGATTTACGTTCCGCCGCCGTTTGCTGCCGATGCCATCCTCGAGGCAATCGATGCTGAGATCGGCTTGATTGTTTGCATCACGGAAGGCATTCCGGTGCTCGATATGGTCAAGGTCAAGCGCGCCCTATCGGGCTCGAAGTCACGCCTGATCGGCCCCAACTGTCCTGGCGTGATCACCCCCGGTGAATGCAAGATCGGAATCATGCCCGGTCATATTCACAAGCGCGGCAAGGTCGGCATCGTCTCGCGTTCGGGCACGCTTACCTACGAAGCCGTAGCACAGACCACGGCCGTTGGATTGGGACAGTCCAGCTGCGTCGGCATTGGTGGCGACCCCGTAAAAGGAACCGAGCACATCGACGTACTCGAGATGTTTCTCGCTGACGATGAAACCGAGAGCATCATCATGATCGGTGAGATCGGCGGCTCAGCCGAAGAGGATGCCGCGGATTTCATCCGTAGAAGCCGAATCAAAAAGCCTATGGTGGGTTTTATCGCGGGGGTGACTGCGCCTCCGGGGCGACGCATGGGCCATGCCGGTGCCATCATTTCGGGCGGCAAGGGTGGTGCTGACTCCAAGATTGAGGCGATGAAATCGGCGGGCATTCGCGTATCGCCCAATCCAGCGGCTCTCGGCACCACGCTGATGGAACTTCTCAGCGGCAAGTGACGGATTTTGCCCTGACCGGAAAGCCCCTCTATAGTCATCGCGCTTAGGGGGGCTTTTTCATGCGCAAATTTCATCTGGCAATCATCGGGGCGGCACTGCTGCTCGCGGGCTGCAGCACGCTACCCAATCCCTTTGCCCAGCCGAAGAAGCCGCCGCCGCCAGCCTACGTCGTGTTCTTCGAAGGGCACAGCACGATGCTGTCGACGGATGCCAAACATATAATTGCCGATGTTGCCAGGGCGGCAACACAAAATTCCAATTCCCTGGTCGAAGTCTCTGGCCCAAGCACTAAGCTCGCGCCCGGCTACGACCCACGTTATGCGCAGCCGCGGATCAATGCGGTGATCGACGAACTCCTCGCCGATGGTGTACCTCAGAACCATATCGCCGAAGGCTCATCCTTGAGTTCCTCCCTGGAAGTCGACGCCGCAGGCGACCAGCGCGTGGTTCTGCACCTGGTCCAGACCGCACGCTGAGGGATCAGCCCTCTGCCCCCGTATCGAGGCCGTCGCCCCGGCCCAGGTAACGGAAGATTGTCTCTCCCGTCACCTCCTATTAAGCGAGATGTCGCAAAGATTAGGTGATCGAGGGCGTGCAATCGCTTTCGGGATGCGCTAAAGGCGGGGGCTTTCCGCACCCGCACCCCTTTTGATGCGGCTGTTCGAGGACGGGCCCGACCCAACAAGCCGGCCCAACATGCTGAGATGACGAGTCAATCCGATCCCGCTGTCTCCAATTCGATACTGGAGACGACGTCCTTCCTGTTCGGCAGCAATGCCGCCTTTGTTGAATCTCTGTACCGCCAATTTCTCGACGATCCAGCGAGCGTCGAGCCCAGCTGGCGGGATTTCTTCGTCACCCTCGGCGAGAAAGCACTGTCGCCAACTCAGCTCGGCAGAGGTCCCGCGTGGCATCGAGATCTCAGTCCGGCCCCTCTTCGTGACGAGTTGACCGACGCCCTGACCGGCAACCTTTCGGCAATCTCCCCGCCGCGCGCCCCGGTGACTGCGCTCAGCGAACAGACATTGCGGGTGGCTGCGCAGGACTCCATCCGTACCATCCAGCTGGTCCGTGCCCACCGCATCATCGGCCACCTGGCGGCAAAGCTGGACCCGCTGGGACTGGCGGAGAAGCCCAATTTGCCGCAACTCGAGCCCTCCTTCTATGGCTTTGGCGAATCCGATCTCGACAAGCCGGTGTTCATGGACGGCGTACTTGGACTTTCGATGGCCACACCGCGGGAGGTGGTCGACCTCCTCGCGCGTACCTATTGCGGCCGCATCGGCTACGAGTTCATGCATATTACCGATCCGGAACAAAAGGACTGGCTGCAGCGACGGATCGAAGGGCCTGATAAGGAGATCTCCTTCACGCCTGAAGGCAAGAAGGCCATCCTGAACAAATTGGTCGAGGCCGAGGGTTTCGAAAAGTTCTGTGGCCTGCGCTTCTTGGGCACCAAGCGGTTCGGACTGGATGGGGGAGAAGCCGTAATCCCGGCGCTAGAACAGATCATCAAGCGCGGCGGTCAGCTCGGGGTGCAGGAAATTGTGGTCGGCATGTCCCACCGCGGACGCCTCAACGTCCTGGCCAATGTCCTGGCCAAGCCTTATCGGCAGATTTTTCATGAATTCCAGGGGGGCAGTGCCAATCCCTCCGAGGTTCAAGGATCCGGCGACGTGAAGTATCACCTCGGGGCATCTTCGGACCGCGAGTTTGATGGCAACAAGGTTCATCTGTCGCTCACGGCCAACCCCTCGCACCTGGAAGCCGTCGATCCTGTCGTTCTCGGCAAGGCTCGCGCCAAGCAACGTCAGCTCGGAGACAACATCGAACGCTCCACTGTCATGCCGCTACTTATCCATGGCGATGCTGCATTTGCTGGTCAGGGCGTGGTTTCCGAATGTTTTGCGATGAGCGGCATCAAGGGCTTCCGCACCGGAGGCACCATCCATGTAATCGTCAATAACCAGATCGGCTTTACCACCTCGCCCATCTACTCACGCTCTTCGCCCTATCCGTCTGACGTGGCGCTGATGGTTCAGGCCCCCATTTTTCACGTCAATGGCGATGACCCGGAAGCGGTCGTGCATGTTGCGCGCATCGCCGCGGAGTTCCGCCAGCTGTTCCACAAAGATGTCGTCATCGACATGTTCTGCTACCGGCGCTTTGGCCATAACGAGACCGACGAGCCATCATTCACGCAGCCCCTGATGTATCGGGCCATCAAGGACCATCCGACGACGCTTGAGCTTTATGCGCGCCAGCTGGTCAACGAGGGCACCTTGAGCGAGGATGACGTGAAAGCGATGAGTGACGCTTTCAATCAGCGCCTCGATGAAGAATATCAAGCCTCAAAATCCCACCGTCCCAATCGGGCTGACTGGCTGGATGGGCGCTGGCAGGGCCTTTCGGCGGCACCCGAAGGAGACCGTCGCGGTGATACGGCGGTTGGCGACGCGCTCTTGCAGCAGGTAGGCAAGGCGCTGACCACCATTCCCGACGGCTTCAATGCCCATCGTACCATTGTCCGGCAATTGCAAGCCAAGGCGCACATGTTCGAGAGCCGAGAAGGCATCGACTGGGCAACGGCCGAGGCGCTGGCATTCGGTACCCTGCTCCAGGAAGGCTATCCCGTACGTCTCTCCGGTCAGGACTCGGCCCGCGGCACCTTCAGTCAGCGCCACGCCATGCTGGTGGATCAGCAGACCGCGGCACGTTACTTCCCGCTCAATCACATCAGTGACAGCCAGGCCGAGTTCGAGGTGATCGATTCCCTGCTGTCTGAAGAAGCCGTAGTGGGATTTGAGTACGGGTACAGCCTCGCTGAACCGCGAGCCCTCGTACTGTGGGAAGCGCAGTTCGGCGATTTCGCCAATGGCGCCCAGGTCATGATCGACCAGTTTCTGTCATCCGGAGAGATGAAGTGGCTGCGCATGTCCGGTCTCGTACTGCTGCTGCCACACGGTTATGAAGGCCAGGGCCCGGAGCACTCGTCGGCGCGTCTCGAACGTTACCTGCAGCTCTGTGCGCAGGATAACATGCAGGTCGCAAACTGTACGACGCCAGCGAACTATTTCCACATCCTGCGGCGTCAGATGCACCGCAAATTCCGCAAGCCACTGATCCTGATGACGCCGAAATCTCTCCTGCGTCACAAGCGGGTGGTTTCGAGCCTTGCGGATCTGGGACCGGGATCCAGCTTTCACCGGGTCCTGGACGATGGCACCGAACGCGATGCTGCCTCTGCTCTCAAACTGGTGGCAGATGCCGAGATCCGTCGGGTCGTGCTATGCAGCGGCAAGGTCTATTACGATCTTTACGAAGCCCGTGAAGAGCTCCGCGAGCAGCGCATCCAGCTGCTGCGTCTGGAGCAGCTTTATCCCTTCCCCACTGGGCCTCTGGGCCAGGCACTTGAGCGTTTTGCCCGTGCCGAAATCGTCTGGTGTCAGGAAGAGCCGCAGAACCAGGGAGCCTGGAGCTTCGTTGCGCCGCGGATCGAGAAGGTGCTTGCCGACCTCGGACGTAAGGATCGCCCACGCTATGTCGGCCGCCACGAATCGGCATCGACTGCCGCAGGCCTCATGAGCCAGCATACCGCCGAGCTCAAGGCCTTCCTGAACGAGGCGTTGTCACTTTGAGCAACTCCGGCACAACCGTGCCGCATATGAAGCTCGCCTATCGTGTGGTGGGCCCGCGTCTTTATATACGCCATCGCGCCAGACGGGCATGGCGCAAGGCGCGTGACGGTCATGAGGGCGAGCTCAAATTGCTCTCGGCGATTGTCCCGCGGGACCGCGTGGCAATCGACGTGGGGGCCAATCGCGGCAACTACACGTTTTTTCTTTCCCGTCTGGCCCGCCAGACCGTCGCCTATGAGCCGTCACCACCCCTGGCGCGCTTTCTGCGCGAAGCGCGCCTTGTCGGGGTAGACGTACGCGAGGCGGGGGTATCCGATCATTCGGGAACGCTGACCTATTGTGTGCCGCTGAACCAGCACTCCCGTCCACAATACAATATCGGCTACCTCGGCTCAGGTCTTCCTGCTGGCACCGCCGGGGTGGAGCTTCCGGTCCGGGTGGTACGACTTGACGAGGAGAAGCTCGGCGAGGTCGGCTTCATCAAGATTGATGTTGAAGGGCACGAGTTCCAGGTGATCGAGGGCGCCCAGGAGCTGCTTCGCCGATGCCGTCCCAATCTGCTGGTGGAGATATTGGAGGGGCGTGGGGACAGGCAGCAGATTGCACAAAATCGCACTGTCTGCCTGCTGGACCGCCTTGGCTATGAGATCTATGTCTTCGCGCGTGGCGCCCTGATGCCGCTGAGCGATGCCCCGTTGAGCCAGAATACGATGAACTACATTTTCCTGCCTCGGAATAGGGCAGGGCATGGAGAGCCTAAATGAGCATAGAGATCAAAGTGCCCGCCATGGGCGAGTCGGTGACAGAAGCCACGGTTGCCCGGTGGTTCAAGAAGGAGGGTGAGAAGGTCGCACGCGACGAAGCCCTGTGCGAACTGGAGACCGATAAGGTCACGGTCGAGGTCCCTGCACCCACCGAGGGCGTCCTTGATGTCATCGCGGTGAAGGAAGGCGAGACCGTTGAGGTCGGAAGCATTCTGGGTCGGATTGCCGAAGGCGCAAGCCCGCGTGCGCCCGCTGCCAAGGACGCAGGCGCGAGTAAGGCGCCCGCGAAGCCCGCCGCTGAGAGCGCAGCCAAGGCTGCGCCCAAGCCCGCCAGCCCGGCCGCCGCCACACCGGCCGCCTCGGCGCAGATGCCATCGGTAAAGCGTCTGGCAGCTGAAACCGGGATCGATCCGTCCACCGTGCCGGGCAGCGGCAAAGACGGCCGGGTGACAAAAGGTGACATGCTGTCGGCGCTTGAGGCCCGCGCCGGGGCGCGTGAGGCATCCCGCCCGGCCCCTACCCTGCCGGGACCTCGGGCAAATGCGGAACGGGAGGAACGGGTCGCGATGACACGTCTGCGCCGCACCATCGCCACCCGTCTAAAGGAGTCCCAGAACACGGCCGCGCAGCTCACCACCTTCAATGAAGTGGATATGAGCCATGTGATGCAGCTACGCGCCACCTATAAGGACGCCTTTGAGAAGAAGCATCATGTCCGCCTTGGTTTCATGGGCTTCTTCGTCAAGGCCTGCATCGCGGCCCTGGAAGAGCTGCCCAATGTCAACGCCGAGATCGAAGGTAACGACATCATCTACAAAAATTACTACGACATCGGAGTTGCAGTCTCGACTGAGCGCGGCCTTGTTGTTCCGGTCGTGCGGGACGCCAAGCACAAGACCGTGGCGCAGATTGAAGCGGCAATTGCGGATCTGGGCAGCCGCGCTCGTGACAACAAACTCAAGCTCGAGGAGCTGCAAGGGGGAACGTTTTCGATCACCAATGGCGGTGTCTTTGGCTCCTTGATGTCGACACCGATCCTCAATACCCCGCAGTCGGGAATTTTAGGGATGCACAAGATCCAGCCGCGGCCAGTTGCCGTGGGCGATAAGATTGAAATCCGGCCGATGATGTATCTCGCCCTGTCCTATGACCACCGCCTGGTTGATGGGCGGGAAGCGGTAACCTTCCTCGTACGCGTCAAGGAATACCTCGAAGAACCCCAGCGTTTCCTGCTCGACCTCTAAGACCGCAGGCGGCCCTCGGTAGCAAGCAGGGCCACGGCCATCACGAAGAAAGAGTTTTACATGTCCGATAGCTTTGATGTCGTCATCATTGGCGGTGGGCCTGGCGGCTATAATGCCGCGATCCGTGCCGGCCAGCTTGGTTTGAGCAGCGCCTGCATTGACAAGCGTGGTACCTTTGGCGGGACCTGTCTGAATGTAGGCTGCATTCCGTCAAAGGCCCTGCTGCACACCAGCCACCTTTATGACGAGGCTCTGCAGCACCTGCCAAAGCTTGGCATCAAGACCAAGGTCGAACTCGATCTGAAAGCAATGATGGCCCACAAGACCTCGGTCGTGGGCGAACTGACAAAGGGGGTCGAGTTTCTACTCAAGAAGAACAAATCCGAAGCCATTGTCGGGCAGGCTCGGATACGAGCGCCCAACCGGGTTGATGTAAAGTTGGCTGACGGAACAGTCCGTGAGCTTTCGGCCAAGCACATCGTCATTGCGACCGGTTCGGACAGCGCCACGCTCCCCAATGTCGAAATCGATGAGGATCGCATCGTGTCCTCAACCGGGGCGCTATCCCTAAAGCAGGTGCCAAAGCACCTCGTGGTCGTTGGTGGCGGCTATATCGGCCTTGAACTGGGGTCTGTCTGGCGGCGGCTTGGCAGCGATGTCACTGTGGTTGAGTTCCTTGATCGCATAACGCCCGGCCTGGACGGCGAAATCGGCAAACAGTTCCAGCGGATCTTGAGCCGCCAGGGTATGAAATTCCAGCTGTCAACCAAGGTGGTCGGCGTCGAACGACGCAAGGAGGGCCTCGAGATACGCCTCCAGCCTGCCGGAGGCGGTGAAACCACAAGCCTTAAGGCAGATGTCATGCTCGTCTCCATCGGGCGCCGTCCGTACACAGAAGACCTTGGACTGACCGATGTCGGAGTTGCCCTGGACGCCCGTGGCCGCATCGTGACTGACGTACACTATAAAAGCAGCGTGCCGGGCATTTATGCGATCGGTGACGTGCGCGAAGGTGCCATGCTCGCACACAAGGCAGAGGACGAGGCTGTAGCCTGCATTGATCTCATCGCCGGGCGCTATGGGCATGTGAACTACGATGCGATTCCGGCCGTGGTCTACACGGCTCCAGAAGTGGCCAGTGTAGGCAAAACCGAGGAAGAGCTTAAGGCCGCGGGTGTCAGCTACAAGATCGGCAAGTTTCCGTTCACGGCCAATGCCCGCGCCAAGACCATCGCAGCTACAGACGGCTTTGCCAAAGTGATTGCCGACGCCAAGACCGACCAGGTGCTTGGTGTCCACATCATTGGTGCCGAGGCTGGTAACCTCATTCAAGAGGCCGCTCTTGCCATCGAAATCGGCTGCGCCTCCGAGGACATCGCCCGTACCAGCCATGCCCACCCCACGCTGACAGAGGCAGTGCGCCAGGCGGCGATGGGCGTGGAAGGCTGGACCATGCAGATGTGAAGGCTGTCTGCCGTAACGCCGGGAGGAAGTTTTGCTTCGTTTGCGCTGATAACGCGGTATAGTTTTAAGGCACAACGAATCGAAAGGAGGTGATCCAGTGTCTCATTGTCATGACCTGCGGCGTCTTGGTGCCGCGAACTGGATCGGCGTTTCGGACGAGGTCCACGTCGCATAGAGCACGCAATCCGTGCGGGAACCAAACCCGCAGCAGGCAATGGAAAGGCGGCCCGCGTCTGGCGTGGCCGCCTTTCGGCTTCTGGTACGCATCGATCCTGCCTCGGTAGTGTGGTGCGGGCGGCCGGACTTGAACCGGCACAGGCCTTTCGGCCCTACGGATTTTCATACCACTTCGGCTTTCGCCGCCCGCATCGCCTGCCCCTGGGGACGGCAACCGGTTCGTGGTCTGGACTATCCCTTCACCCTGGCGTCGCCGCTTTAGGTGCTGCCCGTCTAGTCTCTACACCTTCCGGCCGGAGCGCGGCTCCGGCGGCTTGGCTCGGGATCGCCAGCAAAGGGTTCCCCGAATTTGAGCAGTTCTGCACCGGAGGTTTCCCTACGGGCACTCAAGTCAAATGGCCTTAAGTCCGTTGCGTCTACCGATTTCGCCACGCCCGCACATCATTGATAATGTATAATGATTTCAGGTAGCTGAGCCAAGCCATTATCAGCGGAAGGCGAGCCGTTGGGAGGTGAGGCGCGCCGGGGGCGATACCGCGTCAGTTCCCGCCCGCCATGAGCCTCGTCAGATTGGGCTGGCCCGTATGAGCCGTTAGTCCGCCATCAACCGCAAGAATGGTTCCGGTCATGTAGGACGCGTCATCGGAGGCCAGGAATGCGGCAACCGCGGCGATCTCTTCTGGCTGGGCAAAGCGGCCCATGGGCACAGCCTCGCTCCACCTGTCCTTCAGCCCGGGCATCTGTTCAATCCCTGCCACAAGCGGTGTGGCCACAGGTCCCGGACAGATGGCATTGATGCGGATATTTTCGCGTGCGTGATCGATCGCAGCGGCGCGCGTGTAATTGATCACGCCACCCTTGGCCGCATTATAGGCCGCAAAACCAAAATCACCCGCCATGCCGGAAATCGAAGCCGTATTGATGATGACGCCCCCGCGGCGGGCTCTGAGGTGAGGTATCGCAGCTTTGCAACCATAAAACACGCCGTGAAGATCGGTCGCGATGACCCGTTGCCAGTCCTCGAGGGAAAGCTCGGTGGTACGCGCGAACGAGCCGATGCCGGCATTGTTGAAGACAATATCAAGACCGCCATAGCGCTCTACGGCGGCAGCCATAAGTCCCTCGACCTCAGCAAAGACACTGACATCGCAGCGGTAAAAATGGGCACGGTCCCGACCCAGCTCGACGCAGAGTCGCTGTCCAGCAGTCGCGTTGAGGTCCGAAACCACAATGTGCGCGCCTTCGCGGTGAAACCGGCGGGCGCTGGCAGCCCCTATGCCTGAGGCACCTCCGGTTATCACCACGACTTTCTGAGCAAAACGACTCATAGACGACCTGCTTCCTCTTGTCCCGATGGTATCAGGGTCGGCAAATTTTCCTTGGTCCTGAGTTGTAAGACTTTATCGCCCGCCCGGCCAATATCACGAACGCCAGAGCGTTTAATGGGCACCCGGCAAAGGTGAGGCGCGGCACCTATAGGCTTGGCTGAAATACAATACCAACACCAGTTGCGTGGAGCCCCGCGTAAAGAAGATCAGCTTTAGCAGATCCTCCTTGCGCGCGCATGCCGCGGTCGCCTTAGAGCGGATGATCAACCAGCAGGAGACGGGCTTCCTTTTGGCCAAGGCTTGCACCGTTCCTTTGGTATAAAGATCAAGCCGGCGGCCCCGAGCACGACGCCAAGCAGAGCCCAGTGCCGCAATCAGCGCCCTCCAATCTTCCAATGCTGCGCAGCACCCTGACGTCGCCCATGACGGCTTTGGTGTGATCCGATGAAGCTATCCTGCGGAGCCGCCATGACGAACATCGTGGGCTTGAACAGGGACAGAAACTGTGTGAGCCCTGAAGAATTGGGCGCAGCTCGCTGCCAGCCACTCCGGTTGCAGGGCCGATTTCATACAACCTGTAGTAGACCACATGTAAAATTCATGAGTATTTTCAGATAATTAGTATAGTATAAAGCTGCATTGACAGGCGCTACGCCCTGACTATAGTGCGCGCCTTCCGAGGAAGCCCAGCTTCTTCTCCACGACCATTGCCGGAACTCCGATGTCCAAACGTAGCACGACCAAATACAAGCTTGACCGCCGCCTCGGTGAAAATCTTTGGGCCCGCCCCAAAAGTCCGGTCAATAAGCGTTCTTACGGTCCAGGACAGCACGGACAGCGTCGGGCCAAAAAGCTCTCCGATTATGGCACCCAGCTGCAGGCCAAGCAGAAGCTGAAGGGCTATTACGGCAATATCACCGAGAAGCAGTTTCGCCGTTACTATGCCGAAGCATCCCGTCGTCCTGGCGATACCGGCGAAAACATGATCGGTCTGCTTGAGCGGCGCCTCGATGCCGTGGTGTTCCGCGCCAAGTTTGTGCCCACCCCCTTTGCCGCCCGCCAACTCGTCAGTCACGGTCATGTCAAGGTCAATGGCCGTCGCGTTACCATCCCCTCCTACCTCGTGAAGGAAGGTGACGTGCTCGAGCTTTCCGGCAAGGCCAAAGACATGGCGCTGGTGATTGAGGCCTCAAAATCGGCAGAGCGCGATACACCCGACTATATCGAAGTCGACCACAACCACATGACGGCCAAATATCTGCGCACGCCGCGCCTGGGCGATGTGCCCTATGCCGTTCAGATGCAGCCAAGCCTCGTGGTGGAATATTATTCGCGCTAGGCCTGACTTCGCTACTTATGCAGACAAGGTCGCGGGCGTTGCCCGCGACCTTTTGCTATGGAGCATCCGACTTCCTTAGCAGAGCATTTGTCATCCGGCGCTTGAGGGCGCAAACGCCTCGCGGATACCGCCCCTTGCGCCCTGTTTGTCACGGGCAAAACGCCGCTCCACAGCAGCGCCAAATAATGTCTTTTCATTCGCCACCATGGCTGGCGCAATGGCACATTGGTCAAAGCCGTTACCGGCATAGCTGGAGGAAATAGGTTCACCTCCGCCGGTTATACGCGCGCAACCTAAGTACGCTCACGCGCCATACCGTCCAAGCTCTCCTGTATCTCCTGCACGGAGCCAGTATCAGCGCTTTCAGGACTTAGCCGCTGAATGAACTCAAAGCCGCAGGCTAGGAGCGGCGCAAGATCACTCTCGGCCTCCACACCCTCGGCAATGGTGGCGACGCCAAGCTGACGGCACAGTCTGATCAGGTTATGCATCAGTGCAAGCTGCCGACTGCCCTGGCCAAGCGTCTCGACCAGACCTCCGCCAAAGCTTACGAAGTCGACATGAACGGCCGGAAGCCAGCGCAGAAGCTCTGCGCCTGAACCAGTCTCTGCAAGGCCGACTTCTATACCCAGGGTCTGCAGCTCTGTAACCGTCCGAGCTACGCGTTCCAGATCTTCGACCACATCGCTGCCGGTGATGATGATCTTCAGCCGCCCACACAACCCCACCTGTGCCGCCAGAAAGCTGGAGAGGACACTGCAGCCAACGGGCGTTGCCAAGGTGTGTCCCGAGATGCTGACCGCAAGCTTGGCGTCAGAACACACTGCGAGTGCAGCCAAACACCGGCTTACCAGCGCCAGATCAAGGATCTCCGCCGGACTGACCAGCTTAGCCGCCTCAAGAATTGAGCCAGTATCCAGATCAAGATCAAGATACGCATTTGTCCGATAGTGGATGCACACGCCGTCACCGAGGCGGATGACAGGCATGACAACCACGTGCAGATGGCTCTTCAGTACCGTCTCCGTCAGATGCTGCAGACACGCATCTACAGCACCAATCATCCGAGTAAAGGCATGAGCGATATCCAGTCGCGGATGAGACGGAGAGTGGCCAGCTCCTATCAGACGCGCGCAATGGCGCAAGGCCAGGAAGCGCTGCTCTTCGCTCAGCTCAGCATCAGAGAGCTCAACCCAACATTGAGCGAGCCGAAGATGGCCAACATCTTCCTCACTCAAAGCATCCAGGACGACATCCTCCAGACGCATCGGTGTGTGTGCCCCGCAAATCACAGCGAAGGTCGAAACGCCGAACTGTCCGGCTCCAAAGACCCCGGCAGCCCGCAATGCTGCCCCCAAGCGCGCCAAGAGACGGTCTGCCCGTTGCGCCGACAGCTGCTCTACTGCCTCAGCAAAGCCCGCAATATCAACAAAAAGAACAGCCTTCTTGTCCTCACCCTTCTGGCAGGCCAGTTGCAGGAACCCGTCATCCTGAATGAGCCCGGTGCGGGAATCGATGGTGCCGACTGCAGCGCGGCGGCTTCCAAGCTGGCTCATCGTACAAAAGATATGATCACCACCTTGCGGCAGGCGGCACAGGGACAGCAGTACCATGCGTCCGTCGGCCAACCGAACCTCTAGCGGTCCGACCCTCCCGGCCTGTGGCATATTCCGAACCAATGCCATGACCTTGATTGCATCAACGGGAACAAAGAGGTTAGCGGCTTCCTCTCCCGCAACCATGCGGCCAGCGGCGAATTCGCTCAGCGCGCCGGCGGCAAAGCTGATCTTTAGCGTCTCGTCGATTTCTACCAGGACATCAGCACTGGCGAAGGCAAAGCCGAGAAAGCGGGCAGCAGACGACATGGCAGTTTTCCGGTCACCGCGTAAAGCTTAGCCGGCGCGATGTTAGGTTCCGGTTAAGGCAGGACCATGGACGCAACCAAAGTCTGGCCGGCGCCGATGACTGAAACCCGCATCCAGCCTATCGGTGTGCTGAAAGGGCCTGGCCAAAGGCTGCAAAGAGGGCCCGGCTCTCGGGGTTTTGCGACCATTGCCATTCGGGGTGCCACTGCACCGACAGAGCAAAGCCCGGCGTTGCCGCAACCGAAACGGCTTCGATCGTGCCATCGTCGGCGACGGCCTCGATGCGCAGGCCATCAGCCAGGCGATCAATTGCCTGCCCATGCAATGAATTGACCGCAAAGCGTCGCCGTTCCAGCAGCTTTTCAAGCATTCCGCCGGGCTTTACCGTCACCTCGTGCGCGGGAGCATACTTGGCCTCGACACCCTGCTTGGCGTCATCACTGTGATCAAAGCGACCGGACACCTCTCGTACGTGCTGGAACAGTGTGCCGCCGAAGGCGACATTGAGTTCCTGATGTCCGCGACAAATGAACAGACACGGTTTGGCTGAGGCAATCGCCGCGCGTATCAACGGAAGGGTTGTGGCATCGCGATGGGCATCGGCAAGATTGCCTGGACGAGGCGCGTCGCCGCCGTAATAGGCTGGATCGACATTCGATGCCGAGCCGGTCAGCAACAGGCCGTCGACATGGGCCAGTACCAGTTCAGGATCGAGCGCGGGATCGAGTGAGGGAATGAGAAAGGGCAGCGCCTTAGCGCCATCGCGTATCGCAGAGATATACTTTTCCCCGGCCATGTGAAAGGGCTGACCACTTATGGGTCTGCGGTCACAAGCAATGCCGACGACTGGTGGCTGGCGCATCATGGTGTGCGGCTGGCATGACAGTGGCGGGCTAAGCAGCAGCCCTAATCCGACTGACCCTTGGTAAAGCGGTTGTGGTCGTTCAGGACAAACAGAGACGGCTTTAGCTGGACGGCAACCTCGACGTTCTGCAGTGCTATGGTGGTCTTAAGACCCTGCGGGTCAAGCACCGTCCACTGGCGTAGCTCATATCCTGGATCGGAGAACACCAGCGTGACCATGCCAGAGACCTTCTTGTCCGTCGAACGCGCCTTGACGATGAGTGAACTGCCTTCGCGGCTGACCGCAACAATGTTGGGATTGCTGGCCAGATCAAGCTTGTTCGACAACACCAGATCAAGCGGGGTGGAGACGAGGGGGTAGCGGTCCACAGTATTGAGTTTGGTGTTTTTGACCGCCACCGTAACCCCATTGGAGACGATTAGCGTGTCCGAGGGCGGAGAATAGGCAAAGCGAACCCGGCCGGGCTTTTCGATCCAGAACTTGCCATTTTCCAGGCTGCCATTGGGATCGATCTGCACGAACGCTCCCTTCATGGTCTTGATGGAATTGAGAGCCCGCGAAAGCTGGTCGAGTTCGGCCTTCTGAGCCGCATTAAAGCCCGCCGCCCTGCCGGCCGTGGCGGAGAGAACAACTAAAAGGGCAGCTATCACCAAAGAGCGCATGGCTCTACTTAGGATCAGATTGTGGCGGGAACAAGAGCCCTCAGGCAGGCACCGAAGTCACGCGACCATGGCGGATATGGCCCTGGTTCTGCGGACAGATCCCCTGGATCAGGAGTGTCAAAACCCCCTCGAGCTCGCGCTCCAGAGCGGGCAGGGTGAGCTTCGACCACAGCTGTGGGTAGCGGAATTTCATGGTCGCCGCTTGCAGCATTTCGGCGACATACTCCTTGTCGTCACAGTTCAGCTCGCCACGCCGCTCAGCTTCTTCCAGAAGTTCAACCAGTATCTTGCGCTCCGTCGCCAGCATCCAGTTCGCAAATTGCGGACGTTCCCGGGCAATGACGCTCGCCATCTCGTAGGCGCGAGGATCTTTCTCCAGCTTATGATAGGTCCGGCGCAGTTCCTCAAACAGTAGGTCGTGCAGCCGCTGGCGGGCATCCCGCACCGGTGCCACTGCGAGTTTGCGCAGTGACGACAGGTGCTTTTCAAAGTCTTCCGTCGCGATGGCTTCGGCGATGTCGAGCTTGCCGGGGAAAAAGCGATAAAGATTGCCAGGCGACATTGCGCAATCCGACGCCACCTCGGCCATTGTGGTCTTGCCATAGCCAAAGTGGGAAAAGCGCTTTTTCGCCGCCTCGACAATCTTGCAGCGGACCGTGTCTTTGCCCGACATTGCGCCTCCTTCAAAACCGCGATTGTCTATCTACCCACGGGCATGAAGGTAGCACGAAAACCTAAATGTTCAACAATTCGTTCAATCTTCGCGGTGCAGCATGGGTCGGAGCGGAATAAAAAATGAGCGTTAGTCCAGACGCTTATCATAACATTGGCGTAGTGGGTGCAGGGGCCTGGGGCACGGCCCTTGCGATCGCGGCGGCGACAGCCGGCTGCCGTGTAATCCTCTGGGGACGCGATCCTTCGCGCATGCAGACACTGGTCCGCGAGCGATCCGCCCACAAAAGTTTCCCCCATGTCCGCCTGCCCGAGCAGGTGGTGCCGACGGCTGAGCTTGCCGAAGTTTGCGCCAGCCAGGCGCTGCTCATCGCCGTGCCGGCGCAGCACTTGCGGTCCAGTGTCGTGGCCCTGACGAAATTTTCTGCCGTGCAGCTACCGGCAGTCGTCTGCGCCAAAGGTGTGGAACAGCACAGCGGGCTGCTGATGAACGAGGTGCTCCAGGAAGCCGCTCCCGAACTGCTCCCGGCCATGCTCTCCGGCCCGTCCTTTGCGCGCGACGTCGCCCTGGGACTACCAACGGCGGTGACAATCGCCGCCCCCATCGCGACCGCCGAACGCCTACAGGCCGCTCTCAGCTCGGGTGCTTTTAGACCCTACGCCAGTGACGACTTGACCGGTGTGGCACTCGGCGGAGCGGCGAAGAATGTCTACGCAATCGCCTGCGGCATTGTTGAAGGCCTGCACCTGGGCGAAAGCGCGCGCGCTGCCCTGCTGGCCCGGGCCTTTGCCGAACTCACGCGCCTCGGTGAAGCTTTGGGGGCTCGGCGAGAGACCTTGATGGGGCTTTCTGGACTGGGTGACCTCGTGCTCACCGCAACCAGTCGTACATCGCGCAATTTTTCGCGCGGCGTGGCCATTGGCGAAAGACAGACGCAGCGACCTCACGCTCTGGCGGAAGGCGTTTATACGGCGTCTGCCCTGGTGACACGGGCACAAAGACATGGCATCGAGCTACCGATTGCAGAGGCCGTGGCCGACATTCTGAGCGGCAAGCTTGAGCTCGAGCATGCCGCGGCCCGGCTGATGCAGCGGCCACTCAAAGCGGAGTAACCTCCCACATGCTCTTCGTCATTTCTTCTATCGACCGCAAAGATGCACTTGAGCTACGCCTGGCCACCCGTCAGGCTCATCTTGCCTATGTGCGTGACAGCCAGGCAGTGCGTCTTGGCGGCCCATTCCTTGATGAGGCTGGCAACATGGTTGGCAGCCTCATCGTGCTTGAAGCCCAGGACCTTGCTCAGGCACAGGCCTTTGCCGCCAATGACCCCTACACCAGAGCCGGCCTCTTTGATTCCGTCGCGGTGAGGCCCTGGAAGGCGACGATCAATGCCTGCGGAGCAGAGTTCTGATGGCATTCTGGCTATTCAAAAGCGAGCCTTCCAGCTGGTCCTGGGAGCAGCAGCAACAAAAAGGTGCTGCGGGAGAGCCCTGGAGCGGCGTTCGTAACTTTCAGGCCGCCAATAACATGAAGGCGATGCAGCCGGGTGACCGCGGCTTCTTCTACCATTCGGTGCATGAAAAGCGGATCGTGGGTATTGTCGAAGTGATCGGTTCATATCGGCCTGATCCAACCGATGGCTCTGGCCGCTTCGGCCTCGTCGATGTCAAGGCCGTCAGCGCCATGCCAACGCCGGTTACGCTGGCTGAGATCAAGGCCAATCCCCGGCTTGCGGGCATGGCCTTGCTGCGTCAGTCACGCCTGTCGGTACAGCCGGTAACAGACCGGGAGTGGACGGAAATCTGCCGCATGGGCGGGCTTTGATCACGGTCAGCTGCCGGCTCAGTGCCGCTCGTAAATCACCCCGCCGTTTTTTCCACCCTGGGTCACGGCGAAGAGTGAAAGGCACTTGGCATTTTTGAGGTCTGGACAGACGAAATCACCGATCACGCCATAGAGCGCGGCGGGCGTGCGGGCGATGCACAGATAGCGCCCGGGCTTGGAGGTGCGACGGGGACGCTTTTCGACCAGAGTCGCATAGGACGGTAGTACTCCGAGAGTTTTGGCCTGCTTGACCGCCTCCGGGCAAAAGTCATGCGCGGCAGCGTGCATCTGCTGTGCGACCTTCTTCTCGGCGGCAATCTTGCGCGCTACCTGCGCGCGCAGAAGCAAAATCTCACGCCGCGCAGCCACCCCCAGATAGGTCCCGACGCCCAGCGCCAGGGTAAAACCGATGAGCAGCACCAAACGCGTCACCAGCCATTCCCGCTTCAGCGCGGGCAAAACATCATGGGGTTCACTCATCGGCAGACCTTTAACACCACCCAGCAAATCGCTCGTGGCGGTGCAACATAGCAGGCGCGCGGCCTGGCGCGAATTGGCTAGGTGAAAGCTACACACAAAAAGACGGCCGCGACCTTAGGGCGGCGCGGCCGTTAAGGGGGGAGCTCGCGAGGAGTTCTTAGGATGCTTTACCCGTGCCCATGCTGCGGGTCAGAGTAATCTTGCGGCCACCGTCAACCAGGGTGCCGCGATAGCCGTGTTTTGACTGCTCAAGCACGGCCACAAGTGAGTCGGCATTGCCGGACAGCTCGAGGCTGCGCCCAATGCGGTGCCAATGGCTGACAGCAAGCAGGCCACCAGGGCAGTCGGCGCCGGAGGTGATGTGACCGCGTCCGCCATCTG
Organism: Pseudomonadota bacterium; assembly: GCA_021851325.1. GTDB lineage: Bacteria > Pseudomonadota > Alphaproteobacteria > Micropepsales > Micropepsaceae > Rhizomicrobium. The sequence continues at coordinate 106,583 of JAJZDZ010000002.1, forward strand.
CATCCGAACTCAGCGTCACGGTGCAGGGCTTGGTGCCGCTCACGTGAAAGGCCCAGGCTCCGGCCAGGCTCTGGCCAGCCAGCGCCGAACCCGTACCAAGGCCAAGGCTGAGCAAGACCCCCGCTACCATCAGATGCAATGTTTTGGTCATATAAATATCTTCTTTAGTATTCACTGTTCAGACTTATACGTGTTCCACTAGCGTCTGAGTATTGCAAATTTGGCATGGCCCGGATGACCTCGAAGCAGAGCCGGCCCAAGCGCCGCCCCCCATGGGACGTCCACGCCCTTGCGCGTCGGCACAGGACGGGCAGACGGCTAAACCGCCCCCCCGGCTCGGAAAAGCCTGCCTCAGCCGTGCGGCGGTGCGTGCATGTAGCTGGCGACAAGCGAACCCGCCACCAGGCGCCAACCATCTACGAGGACGAAAAAGATGAGCTTGAAGGGCAGTGAAATGACTACCGGTGGTAGCATCATCATGCCCATGCTCATCAAAATTGACGCCACCGCCATATCGATAATAAGGAACGGAACGAAGAGCAGAAAGCCGATCTCGAACGCACGCTTCAGCTCCGAGAGCATGAACGCAGGGGCAAGTTCGGCAAAGCCGACATCACTTGGCGCCTGCGGCCGCTTGGCGGTGCTCATGTCAATGAACATCTGCAGGTCGGACTTCCGCACATGGGCTAGCATGAACTGCTTGACCGGGCCACCCGCCCTATCCAGGGCCTGCTCGGTCGTAATCTTTCCCGCCACGAGCGGAGCCACCCCTGCATTATAGGCCGCGGTAAGTGTCGGGTTCATCACAAAGAACGTAAGAAAGAGCGAAAGACTGATAATCACCGAGTTCGGTGGTGTCGTCTGTAACCCAAGCGCCTGCCTCAGTAGCGATAGCACTACCACGATGCGAACAAAGCTCGTCATCATGATAAGTATGGCCGGCGCGATCGATAGGATGGTTATCAGCGCGATGATCTGCATCATCCGGTCGGTGAACAGACCATTTCCCGAAAGCGAGATGTTCAGACCACTGCCAGCGGCCGAAGCATTGCCTGTAGTTGCGGCCAATACCGGATGAGCAAAGCTCACCAATAGTACGAGCATGATGATGCCGAGCGGGAGAAGACGCTTCATGCTGTCAATCCGGGAGTGGGGACGACCCGACTTCCACTCTCTATCGCTGTCGTTCCATTTGGACCGATGACAATGAGGTACTCGGTGTCGTCGCGACGCAACAGTACGGCCCGGTGCCGGCCGTCGATCATCAGTGTTTCCGTGATCACTAGCCGCCGGCTTCCCTGCGGCGCTACCACGCCAGGCAGGCCATATTTGCGCGCAACCACAAAGGCGGTGCCGAGCAATCCCAGCACCACTGCGAGCGCTCCCAGGTAGCGCATGAGGTCGACCACATCCATGGCTGATCCGCTCTTCGACGGCGCCGAGACTTGCGCCCTTAAGCTTAATCGACCGTTAAGAAGGGGAATTTCCTGCCCGGCAAAAAGGTTCATTGGCGTTAAGCGGCGATTAATGCACCGCAGGCATGCTTCTGCCGATTAGGGCTAATAATCCGTGAAGGGAGGGCTTCCCGTGAACTTCACCAGCACCCCGTTACTTAAGATGCTGAATGAGCGCATGGCTTGGCTGAATGCGCGCCAGGCGGTATTGAGCGAAAATGTCGCCAATGCCGACACGCCCGGCTATATGGCCAAAGACCTCAAGCCACAGAGCTTTGCGTCCTATCTGACCAATGGCGTGGCAAATCTGCCAGCGCCCGCCCTTGAACGCACAAGTCCACGTCAGCTTTCCGGCGTCATTCAGTCCGGGCAGCAGTTTGCCCAGATGCAAGCGCCCGATGGCCAGGCCAATCCCACCGGAAATACCGTCAACATCGACCAGGAAATGATGAAGGTCTCCAAAACCCAGGAAGACTATCAGGCAGCTTCCGATCTTTATGCCAAGAGCATCGTCATGATGCGTACCGCTATCGGCCAGCCATAATTCCAAAGGAGAAGCAGCACCATGGATCTTACAACATCAATGGCTATCGCGGCATCTGGCCTTACCGCCCAGAGCGCGCGCATGCGGGTTATCGCGGAAAACCTTGCCAACGCCGATTCGACGGCGACGACTCCGGGCGGAACGCCCTATCGTCGGCAGGTGCCCACAATCAGCAGCCAGTTCAACCAGCAGCTGGACGCCACGGTGGTGAAAGCCGGGGCGCCTATTCCGGATCAAAGTCCCTTTCGTACCAAATACGACCCCGGCAATCCCGCCGCCAATGCCCAAGGATACGTCAAGCTTCCCAACGTCAATCCGCTCATCGAAATAATGGATATGCGTGAAGCACAGCGTTCTTACCAGGCAGACCTGACAGTGATGGATGCTTCCAAAACCATGCTGTCGCAAACCATCAATCTACTGACGAAATAATCAAATTCGTTCGGAGCTTTGCCATGGCTATCGCACCTGCCGCTGCTACCTCCGCCTATCAGGCCATCGCCAAGATCGGTGCAGGTGGTACATCTACCGCGGGCACCGCAACGGCGGCCGCCAACTCAACGTCTGGACCACCAACAACATTTTCCCAGTTCCTTGACGGAGCGGTCAAAGACGCCATCCATACTATCAGACATGGTGAGACCATGACCTCCAAGGCCGTTGAAGGTAAGGCTAGCATGGTCAACGTCGTGAGTGCCGTCAACAACGCCGAACTTACGCTCGATACAGTTCTTGCTGTCCGCGACAAAGTGATCGCGGCGTATCAGAGCATCATGCAGATGCCGATCTGAAAGAACATAAATGACACCCGCCGATACTCTCGACTTTGCCAGACAGGCCATGTACGTGCTGCTTGAGGTTTCCGCGCCAGCGATGCTGACGGCATTGGTCGTAGGGCTGGTAATTGGCCTGTTGCAGGCGCTGACGCAGATCCAGGAAGCGACGCTGGTCTTCGTACCCAAAATCCTCGCAATATTTCTGGTTCTGCTCATCTCCCTGCCGTTTGCAGGTCAGGCTATGCAGGGCCTGATGAACGATATCGCTGCGCGAATTTCCCAGTTCTGAGAGGAGTTCGCGTGGTCATTCATCTTGCCAACCTTTCCGGCATCATCCTTGTCTACCTGCTTGGCTTCAGTCGCATTGGTGCGATGGTCATGCTTCTGCCAGCGATCGGTGATGCCGTCGTACCCCCCATGGTACGCCTGGTACTAGCGCTGGCAATCACTTTCGCCATGGCACCAATTTTAAGCCACTACTATCCGGTCGCGCCGCCGGCGAGCGTGATGTCACTGGCATTCATGATCGCCAAGGAAGTCATCGTCGGGCTACTGATTGGCGTGATGGCTACCATCATCATGAGTACACTACAGGTTGCAGGCTCGATCATTGCCATGCAAATCGGCCTGTCATATTCACAGAGCTTCGACCCCGCATTTGGCGGACAGGACACCTCGATCAGCAATTTTATGACATTGCTCGGAACAGTCCTTATATTTGCAACCAATCTCCATCACCTTGCCATCAGTGCGATCATCGGCAGCTATCATATCATGCCTCCGGCAGCCAATCTTCCGGCAGCAGACATGGCAAGACTTTCCGTACGCCTTGTCAGCGCAAGCTTCGGGTTGGGCCTGCAGCTTGCAGCGCCGTTCGTGGTCTTCGGCTTCGCCGTGAATGTCGGTTTCGGGTTTCTAGCCAAGATGATGCCTCAGCTGCAGGTCTTTTTCATCGCCATGCCTCTCAATCTGCTGGCCGGATTTTTTCTGATGATTCTTCTCATCGGTACGATGATGACTGCGTTTCTGAATTTTTTCGGTGCGCAGATGACCCATTTCATGGGGTAGAACATGGCCGACGAAGCCGATGATGCCGAACGGACGGAAGAGCCAACACCACGAAGGCTGGACGAGGCAGCCAAGCATGGTGACGTCGTCAAGAGCCAGGAGGTTACTACTCTCATCGTCCTTGCGGCAGGCACTCTGGCGGTTACCCTGTTTGGCCCTGCGGCCGGGACTCATTTCGTCGAAGGGCTCCGAGTATTTCTGGCCCGACCGGATCAGATAGCTGTAGATCCGCAGAGTATCATGGCTGTTGCGCGTCACATTGGCTGGATGCTTCTCATCCTGCTCGGTGCCCCGCTCGGCCTTTTGCTTGGTGCCAGTATCGGTGCACACGTCGTACAGGCCCGTCCGGTATTTACCGCGGAAAAGCTCAAGCCAGATCTTTCAAAGCTCTCTCTTACAAGCGGCTTTCAGCGCCTCCTGGGTATCGATGGCTGGGTGTCACTGCTCAAAGGCCTCGTCAAAATGACGCTGGTCGCCGGGGCGCTATGGGCAGTACTTTGGCCAGATCGCACGGAAGTCCTTGCGGTCTTGCAGCAGTCGCCCCGCGATCTCGTTGGTAACATGATGAGGATCGCTGTGCACATTGCGCTTGCCACGCTTTCGGTCATGACACTGGTGGCAATTCTGGATTATCTCAATCAACGAATGCAATTCCTGAAGCGCAACCGCATGAGCCGGCATGAAATCAAGGAGGAGATACGCCAGTCGGATGGCGACCCACTTATCAAAGCGAAGATACGTCAGATAAGGATGGAGCGCTCGCGTCAGCGTATGATGGCGCGTGTACCGCAGGCGACGGTCGTCGTGATGAATCCAACACACTATGCTGTGGCCCTGCAGTACGAGGCAGGAAAGATGGCGGCTCCCATTTGTGTGGCCAAGGGCGTTGACGCAGTTGCTCTGCGTATCCGCGACAAGGCTAAGGAACACAATGTCCCCGTGGTGGAAAATCCACCTTTGGCGCGCGCCCTTTATGCCGCCGTGGAGATAGATGAGAGCATTCCGCCAGAGCATTACAAAGCGGTGGCGCAGGTCATCGGCTATGTGCTGAAGCTCTCAGGTAGGATGACTTCTCACTAGCTCACCACCATTACCTTGCATTGGCTACTCGGTTTACGCAGCGCTTCGAACGCTACGGGTAAACTGTCAAGGTCTATCGTGTCAGTAATCATGCTTTCGCCATCAATTCGACCCGATCCCAGCATCGCGATGACGTAATCGAAGTCGGCCGGACGGTAGCCAAGTACAAATTGCAGATTGAGCTCCTTGGCGATCCCGGCAAGCGGGAAAATGGTGTCGGGCTGCTGACAGACCCCGGCGACCACAATGCGTCCCCCCCGCGGTGCCTCTGCCATGGTCTGCGCGATCATTCCTGGTGCGCCGACGCACTCGAAGATAACGTCGGCACTACGTCCGGCCAGTCGCTCTACCTGCCCGGCGAGCGGTTCATCCGGGTTGATGGCGTCGCTCGCACCAAAGCGTGCCGCCATTTGACGCCTGACCGCCGATCTTTCGCTGACAAGAACATGACGCATACCCAGGAACCGTGCCCACAAGATTACCGCGAGCCCCACTGGTCCGGCACCGACAACTAAGACCACAGCGTTGCGATCGAGCTTCGCCATATCGACGGCGTGCAATCCTACGGCGAGCGGTTCAACCAGCGCGCCAGCGCGATAGCTCATGCCTGCTGGAATCCTGAACGCGGCATTGGCAGATATGCGAACATAGTCGGCGTAGGCGCCATGCCTCTGACCCAGCCCGATTCCGGCGCCATGTGCACAGGCACCTGAGCCAAGACCAAGGGTGAGATTGGGACACGGTATACGCTCTCCACAGCACAGATAGGGAAATCCCACGACTGCCGTTCCGGTGCGCCAGTCGGTGCGCACAGCGCTCCCCACCTCCACCACTTCACCCGCGAATTCATGTCCCATGATCGAGCCAGAAGGCAGACCAAGGACCGACCCAGGCTCGGTCATATGCAGATCTGAACCGCAGATACCGCAAGCCCGAACCTTCAGTATCAAATCATGTGGCGATGGGCGGGGTTCGGCGATCTCTTCAATGACCAGGGGCTGTCCTGCCTGATGAAAAACTGCGGCGCGCATGGGTCCCTCCACTTTGCTCGGCATGACCAGCTTATGCCATTCTGCTGAGGTGGGAAGTCGGAGTTGGCCATGATTATGCGTTACGCTACGGCAATACAGATGCTGGACGACCTCGCCCATCGGCGCATATCGGCGCTTGAGCTCCTCGACCTGCATGTAGCCAGGCAACGTGCCCATCACGGCAAGTTGAATGCCGTCATCATGGAAGATCTCGACGCCGCCCGGCAGGCCGCAGGCGCTCTCGACGATGCCCGCGTTCGCGGTGCGGAACTTGGCCCTCTCGCAGGGCTACCCATGACCATTAAGGATGGCTTCGACGTCAACGGTATGCCTGCGACTGCAGGCAGCCCGGACTTTGCCAATCGCCCACGATCCTGTGCTGACGCCGAACTGGTGGCTCGTCTGCGCAAGGCAGGCGCTGTGATCTGGGGAAAGACCAACGTGCCGCTCATGCTTGGCGATTTCCAGAGCTACAATACGCTCTTTGGTACAACCAATAATCCGTTCGACTTCTCCCGGACCTCTGGAGGATCCTCCGGAGGCGCAGCCGCCGCCCTCGCTGCGGATATCACGCCACTGGAACTTGGTTCGGACATTGGCGGCTCCCTGCGCCACCCAGCAAATTTCTGTGGTGTTTGCGCGCTCAAACCAAGCTGGAGATCATTGCCTTTGAAGGGACACATTCCTCCCGCACCCGGCACAAATCAGGAGGTTGATCTGAATGTGGCCGGTCCCATGGCTCGTAATGTCAAAGATCTCAAGTTGATGTGGGATGTATTGAGGGAGCGGCCCTTCACCGAGCCCCGAGCGGCTACGCAGGGACGGATTGCAGTATGGAGTGCGCAACCGGGCTGGCCACTTGCGCAGTGCGTAAAGGAGGCCGTCGAACAGACGGCCCAACGCCTTTCTGCGGTGGGCTTTGCTGTCGACAACGTCTTTCCCGACTTCAATGCTGAGGCGCTACTCGAGACCTATCTGGACCTTCTCATTGCCACTATCGCTGCGAGCTTTCCTGCGCATTTGCGTGAGGCAATGGCCGCGCGGCGCCAGGACGACATCCGTCTAGTCACTGAAGGCCGTGATGAAACCGGTGAAGCGCGTTACCGTCTACGGGCTAGCGCGCCACAGGACCTGATCGCAGCTGCAAGGCACAAGCGTGACAGCTACAAACGCAGTCTGAACGGCTTTTTCCGTCAGGGCTATGACGCGATTCTTGCTCCGATCACGCCGGTCCCCGCATTTTTCCATGACCATTCCATGCCCCTGAACGCCCGCCGCTTTCCAGTCGATGGCATTGAGGCCCCCTACATGTCAGCGCTCAACTGGATCGCAGTCCCTACGGCACTTCATGCTCCGGCTCTGGTTGTTCCAGCCGCTCGGCATGCAGGCCTGCCAATCGGTGTTCAGCTGATTGGGCCTGAGCACGGCGAAGCCAGATTATTTGAGGTTGCCCTAGCGGCAGAGCAGGCCATTGGCCCCTTCCCGCCGCCCCTGCTCTGAGCCACACTGACAGGACGAAATACCACAGAAGGTACAATCATGACGATGCGACTGCGAAGCGGCATATTTCTGGCACCCTTTCATCCCGTAAATGAGGATCCCACGCTTTGCATCCAGCGGGATATGGAGTTGATCGAGCATCTTGATCGGCTTGGTTATGATGAAGCGTGGATTGGAGAGCATCACTCCGCTGGTTTCGAAATCATCGCCAGTCCCGAGCTTTTCATAGCCGCCGTTGCCGAGCGCACACGGCGGATCAAACTCGGAACCGGCGTGGTGTCCTTGCCGTATCATAATCCGCTTATGGCCGCTAACCGGATCATTCAGCTCGATCATCAGACACGTGGGCGTATTATGTTTGGCGTCGGACCGGGCCTGCTGCCATCGGATGCGTTTTCCATGGGCATCGATCCCTCGGTGCAGCGCACACGCATGGTTGAAGCTCTGGAAGTCATCGTGCGACTTTTTCAGGGCGAGCGGGTTACGATCAAGACCGACTGGTTCGAGCTGGTTGATGCCACCTGTCAGTTGCGCCCCTTCACCCACCCCTATCCGGAAATTGCGGTCGCCTCATCGGTGACCCCATCCGGCGGCAAACTGGCCGGTAAACACGGGTTCGGCATGTTGTGCGTTGCCGCAACCCAGGCTGGCGGTTATGACGCCCTGGGCATCAACTGGGAGATCGCGCAGAAGACCGCGGCAGAGAACGGCCGCACGATGGATCCCGACCGTCTGAGGCTGGTAGGGCCCGTTCATCTTGCGGAGACTCGCGAACAGGCCTTTGAAAACTGCAAGTTTGGCTTCGATCAATGGAGCGGATACTTCTCCGGAATTAGTGCTGTGGCAGGGCGTGAAACGGCAGAGAACCGGTCACTCAGTACGCTGGTTGAAGAAGGCGTGGCTGTCGTGGGTACGCCTGACGATGCCATTGCGCAGATCCGCAGGCTGCAGGCTAAGCAGGGCGATTTCGGTTGCTTTCTGCAACTCGCTCATAACTGGGCCAATTTTGAGCAGACCCGCAAATCCTATGAGCTATGGCAACGTTACGTAGTTCCAGCCATCAATGGTGCCAATCAGGCACGCGAAACCGCCCTGTCCTGGGCCAAGGACAACAAGGAACGTTTCATCGGTGCCGCAATGTCTGCTGCGATGCAAACCATACAGAAGCATCACGAAGAAGAAACCGCCAAAACCGCCTCGAGGGGGCATTAGCGGCGCTCAGCCCCGTACCGGACGGCGCCGCGCCGCTCAGGATATGGAGGTGATTGCCGGTGTGTGTCGCGGCCCCACCATTGAAAGACTGGCGGGAGGACAGACCGCCCGGTACAACAAAACCGGGCGGGACGCTCCCTTGAGCGCCAATCCGATCATTTCTGCTGCGGTGAAGCTGAGGTCATTTGGAGCGCCCGCGCTAAGTGCTTCTGCCGCACGGCGGAGCCAGACGAGATCCTCCACGCGGCGGCGTCCCTCGTCAAACTGGGCCGCTATTTCGCGCAGCCTGTCGCTACAAGACGGAGACTGGCTCTGCGGCAGAAGACTGGCCGCTTCGCGCAACAGACAGGCCGCACCGATGACCGTGGTCGGCTCGGTCACGATGAGGCGCTGATGCAACGCTGCAATCCGCGCCAGCCCCCAACGGGTAGCCCGCAAATCATCAACGTCACGGGCCTCGGCGAGTGCCACATAGGCCCGCTCGATTTCATCCATCAGGGCGATGACCGGATCGACGCGCACGACGTGGCTCCGCGTTTCGTCTCCTAAACAGCTAACGCGTGTGCTGGTTCCCTGAAAAGTGGCTGATGCGGAGCAGGATCGACTTATCCCCTCTTGATCACGCGCGTAGCCTGCCGCGAGGAGCAAACTGTCCCAAATCTGGACAGGCGCCGTCCCGAGGCTCAGATATGAATGGCGTGACCAAGCCCACGCAGCGAGGCCTCGTGGAGTGCTTCGGACAGGGTGGGATGGGCATGGATGGTCCCGGCGATGTCCTCGAGAACCGCCCCCATTGCAAGCGCGTGAGAGAATTCTCCGGAAAGCTCGCTGACGTGCTCGCCAACCGCCTGAATCCCTAAAATCCGGTGATTGTCCTTGCGGGCAACGACCCGTACAAACCCCTCCCCCGCATCCATGGAAAGAGCGCGGCCGTTCGCGACGAAGGGAAACTGGGCTACGAGTGCATCCGAGCCAGCCTCTGCTGGAGACAGACCGCAGCTTACAATCTCAGGGTCGGTAAAGCATACGGCCGGAATTGCTGCTGGTTCGAAGCTGCGTTTCCTTCCGGCAATAATTTCGGCAACCATTTCTCCCTGCGCGGCAGCCTTATGCTCGAGCATTGGCTCGCCAACGAGATCGCCGATGGCCCAAACGTTTTTCATCGATGTGGCGCCGCGGGCATCAACCTTTACGAAGCGCCCGGACAGATCGACCGCCATATTTTCAAGCCCCCAGCCCGAGGTATTGGGCTGGCGTCCGACTGTTACGAGGATGCGGTCAGCCGCAATCGCGATCTCGGTCTTATCGGAGGTTTCGATAACGAGGTCCTCACCCGCCAATCCTTTGGCACGGGCCGACAGGTGTACGGTGACGTCATGGCTCTTCAGCCATTTTGCCACCGGGCTTACCAGTTCACGATCATAAAGCGGCAGGATCTGGTCCTGGGCCTCAATGACCGTAACCCGGCTACCCAGTTTGCGAAATGCTATGCCAAGTTCAAGACCAATATAGCCCGCCCCGACCACAAGCAGGTGTGCCGGGAGTTGCTGCAGGTCGAGTGCCTCGCTTGAGGATATGACCTTGTTACCGAAGGGTAGAAAGCCCAGCTCGATCGGCTTGGAACCCGTCGCCAGCACCACATGTTCGGCGTGGATAGTTACAGGTCCCTCCTTGGTGTCGACATGCAGGGTCTTTGCATCCGAAAAGCTGCCCCACCCTGCGATCACCCGGACCCTGGCCTTCTTGAGAAGTGCAGCAACACCTGAATTCAGCCTGTTGACGATGCCGTCTTTCCAAGCAACGAGGCCACCCAGGTCAAGTGCCGGACTGGCCGCGAGCGAAATCCCGGCAGCAGGTTTGGCGGCAATAGCAGCCATTTGTTCGAACTGACCCGCACGCTGGATGATGGCCTTGGACGGAATGCAGCCACGAATTAGGCATGTCCCACCCAGCCGATCTGCCTCAACCAGGACAGTGTCAAGACCGAGTTGTCCGCAACGTATGGCACAGACATAGCCGCCTGGTCCTCCCCCCAGTACGAGAACTTTGGCATGGACAGTCTCGGGCATGCTCACTCCATAAACAGTAATGCCGGGTGCTGCAGCACAGCCTTGATGCGTTGTATGAATTCGGCCGCATCATAGCCATCAACGACACGATGATCGAAACTGGATGAGAGGTTCATCATCTTGCGAACGACGATTTGTCCATCCCGCACTACCGGGCGTTCAACGATGGCGTTGGGACCGATGATGGCGACTTCCGGGTGATTGATCACCGGAGTAGTAACGAGCCCACCCAATGGACCGAGGCTGGTGATCGTAATTGTCGAGCCCTGAAGATCTTCGGCCTTGGCCTTGTTTTCCCTGGTCGCCGACGCCAGCCGGGCGACTTCGGCTGCGCATTGCCATATATCAAGGGCTTCGACGTGACGCACTACCGGTACGACAAGACCATTAGCAGTCTGCGTTGCGATACCTACATGTACCGCCTGGTGGCGATGCACAATCCCGGCTTCATCATCGAAGCGGGCGTTGATCTGCGGGTAATCGGGCAGCACCTTGACCAGCGCACGCATGAAAAACGGCAACACGTTCAACTTCGGCTGATCAGATCTTTTGTTCGCGTTGAGATGAGCACGCAGCGCTTCCAATTCCGTCATATCGACTTCATCGACGTAGGCAAAATGAGGAATACGTCGCTTCGCCTCCTGCATCTTCTCGGCTATTTTCCGGCGCAGGCCAATCACCTTGACCGCTTCCACGCCCTCACGCGCCGCCCTGTGACCGGTGGGAACGGCGTAACGTCCGCCATTTGCCACAAACGCGTCCAGATCATCATGGGTGATGCGTCCACCCGGTCCGGAACCCGGTACAAATTGTAGTTCAATACCAAGCTCCCGCGCCCTTTGCCGTATGGCAGGTGACGCTACCGGCCTTTCACCGCTGCCACGTGTCACAAAGGCGGACTGCGCCGGCCGGCTGTTTGCGGTCACGGAAAGAGACTTGGCAGGCGCCACAGATGCTGCCCTGGACGGAGAAAGTGACGCGGCTTCTGATACAGCTTGAGACGGTGGAGGCACCGGCCTGGCCCCCCCCTTTACCTCCGTTTCGAATTCGACGAGTGGCGCGCCTACCGCTGCCATCTCACCGGGAGCGCCGTGAAGTGCAATGATCTTGCCTGATACAGGCGAAGTCATTTCCACTGTCGCCTTGTCCGTCATGACGTCGACGAGATTTTGATCCTCCTCGACCACGTCCCCGACCTGAACGTGCCAGGCTACTATTTCGGCTTCTGCGGTGCCTTCCCCGACATCAGGTAACTTGTAGACAAAAGTGCCCATTCAGCCCTCCAGCACGCGGCGCATGGCAGCGGTAACCCGTTCCGGTCCGGGGAAGTACTCCCATTCGAAAGCATGTGGATAAGGCGTATCCCAGCCCGTTACCCGCTCGATCGGTGCTTCAAGGTGATAAAAACAGTGTTCCTGAACGAGTGCCGAAAGCTCGGCTCCGTAGCCGCTCGTACGGGTCGCTTCGTGTATAATCACACACCGACCGGTCTTTTCGACAGACGTCACGATGGTCTCGATATCCACGGGCAAAAGTGTGCGTAAATCGATCACTTCTGCATCGATACCTGACGCTTCTGCGGCGGTAAGAGCAACATAAACCATCGTACCATAGGCAAGGACGGTCATCTTCTCGCCAGGGCGCACAATGTTGGCCCGACCGAGTGGCACCGTATAATAGCCTTCTGGTACCTCGCTCGCGGGATGTTTGGACCAGGGCACGACCGGTTGGTCGTGCCGACCATTGAACGGTCCGTTGTAGATGCGTTTAGGCTCAAGAAAAATTACTGGGTCATCATCTTCGATAGCAGATATCAGAAGTCCCTTGGCATCATATGGAGTTGAAGGCACCACCGTTTTCAGCCCAGTGACATGGGTGAAGATCGCCTCGGGGCTCTGGCTGTGCGTTTGTCCACCAAAAATGCCTCCGCCATAGGGCGTGCGCACGGTCATTGCCGCGGAAAAATCTCCTGCCGACCGATAACGCAGCCGCGCCGCTTCGGAGACGAGTTGATCAAACGCGGGATATATGTAATCGGCAAACTGAATCTCGACGACAGGTCTAAGGCCATAAGCTCCCATGCCGACCGCTGTCGCGATTATGCCGCCTTCGCCAATCGGCGTGTCGAAGCAACGTGTAACGCCATACTTTTTCTGCAGGCCTTCCGTAGCCCGGAACACGCCGCCGAAATATCCAACATCCTCACCGAAGATGAGTACATTGGGATCGCGCTCCAGCATCGTGTCCATTGCGGAGTTGAGCGCCTGAATCATATTCATTGTCGGCATGCTCAGAACCCCATTTCCTGACGTTGCTTGCGAATATGCCAGGGCATGTCCTTGTAGACGTCCTCGAACATGGTTTTGATGCTCGGCTTGGCCTGCCCCAGCGTCCCAAGCGCCGAAGCCTCACGATCGGAGGCTCGCACCTGCTCGACTGCATCTTTGTGCGCAGCCTGGTGTCGTTCCTCGTCCCATTCGCCAAGCTGAATAAGGTGATTCTTTAGTCGCTCGATCGGATCGCCCAGCGGCCAGGCTTTTGCCTCATCCTGAGGACGGTATCGCGACGGATCGTCACTGGTTGAGTGTCCCTCAACCCGGTAGGTGTAAAGCTCGATCAGCGTTGCACCAAGATTGCTGCGCGCGCGTTCTGCGGCCCATTGCGTAGCCGCATAGACGGCCAGGAAGTCATTACCATCAACACGAAGCCCTGGAAGGCCATAGCCGATGGCGCGACTTGCAAATGTCGAGTCATCCCCACCAGCGATACCGGAAAAGCTGGAAATCGCCCATTGGTTATTCACGACATTGAGGATGACCGGTGCACGGTAAACTGCAGCGAAGGTGCAGGCGTGGTGAAAGTCTCCTTCTGCGGTAGTACCTTCTCCAACCCAGCTGGCAGCAATACGATCATCACCTTTATACGCAGATGCCATCGCCCAGCCGACAGCCTGTGGAAATTGCGTTCCAAGGTTACCGCTGATCGAGAAAAAGCCGTGGTCTTTTGCCGAATACATGATTGGCAACTGGCGCCCTTTCAGCGGATCGGCAGGGTTGGAGTAGACCTGACACATCATCTTGAACAGCGGATAACCACGCGCAATCAGGATTCCCTGCTGGCGATAGCTCGGAAAGCACATGTCATCACGTTCGAGCGCGTAGCTTGCAGCAGTTGCGACCGCTTCCTCGCCGGTACTCTTCATATAAAATGAGGTACGGCCCTGACGCTGGGCCCGATACATGCGGTCATCATAGGCGCGGGTCAGCAGCATGGATACGAGGCCACGACGCAGAGTGTCGGGGTCCAGCCGGGGGTCCCAGGGACCGACCGCGCGATGGCTTGAGTCCAGAACCCTGATCAGGCTGTAGGCCAGATCCGCAATGTCGTGCGGCCTTACGCCAATATCAGGCCGGCGCACACTTCCAGCTTCGGGAACCACCAGTCCCGTGAAGTCCGGGCTGTCACCGGGGCGATGTTTGGGCTGGGGTACGCGCAAGCTGAGCGGTTTACGGTTCTTCAAGCAGCGCTCTCCATGACCATGCCGACGGGGGAACCGTCGCAGGAGTGTTATGGTCGTGGAATTATCTTGCGCGCAAGAGCGTCGTCAAGCTGCCAGATCAGTGCGCTGAAAGTCCGCAATAAGCACATAGGAGGGATGTGCAGAACGGCAAGAAGCGCACTGTGAAGACGGGGAAAGACGCATCAATGCATCAGGAGCAGGGGCACTTGTGCAGAGCTGGTAAGATCAATCGTATTACCGCCGAACAAGGTTTCGCCAATCCGGCTGTGGCCGTAGCCTCCGGCGACGATCACACTGGCGCCATCAGCTTGTGCGCCGCGCAACAGCGCCAGGCCCGCACTGCCACCCTCCGGTTCAAGCTCGCGTAAACCGGCTTCAACGCCGTGCAGTCGCAGATAATCGCGCGCTGCCTCGGAGGTTGGCCTGTGCCTCGCACCGACCGTGTAGAGTGTCACCTTCGGGCTCTTCTTGAGAAGCGGAAGGGCCGCACGCAATGCATGCGCCGCGACCGCTCCACCATCCCAGCCCACAGCGCAGTGGGCGGTAAGATCTTTGATGGCAACGTCCGGTACCAAAAGGATCGGGCGATGGCTTTTCGTCAGTACGTCCAAGAACACACTATGCGCATCGCCTGGAGCACCCGAGGTTACAACCAGGTCGGAAAGCTTGGATTCGGCGAGCAGAACTGCTGCGGGCTGACCGAACAGGGTACGAAACGAACAGCTGACACGGGAGGGATCGCGAGGCTTGGCATCAAGTTCTACATTGTGAGCTGCCGTGATGGCGCGGATAGTCGCACGGGCACGTTCAGCCTCTTTGCGCGCCATCATTTCCGCGCTGTCAATAACCTGCTGCACGACTTCGGGAGTCATAGGAGCTCCCATCGCAGGCACAGCCGTACGTGGATCAGGATAGGCAAAAAGAGCCGTCACATGTCCCTGAAACGGCAGGGCCGCGGCGAGCGCAGCTTCCATCACGGCCTTATCCTCAGGTCCGCCATTGACCGCCGCGATGATCGCCTTATAGCCCATGCTGGCCTATTCCCCGCCTTCAGCCACGTCCTCAAGAGCGGCAAGATTCCGCAATTCGATATGATGCCGATCAGGAATTTCGATCAGTCTTTCACGCTTCAGGTCGGTGAGCGCCCGGCACACGGTTTCGATGGTTAGTCCCAGATAATCGGCAATATCCTGACGCCCCATAGGCAACAACAGCTGATCACCATCTCCTGCATCGCGCCGATTGGCAATCAGCAGAAGAAATGAGGCTACCCGCTCCTTGGCGGTCTGCCGGCCCAGCATCACCAGATGCTCCTGGGCGGCGGACAGTTCGCGGCACAGCATCGCCATAAGCTCCTTGCGCAGCGGCGGCAGTTCCTCAGCCAGCCGCTCCACTTGACCACGTGGCCAGCGCAGGACGATCACATCGCCCAGAGCCTCAGCTGTCAACGAATATTCCTCGTCCAGGGCAAAGCCAAACACGTCGCCGGGCAGAACAAACTCAGCAATCTGCCGGCGCCCATCGGGACGGATCTTGCACAGTCGCACACCACCCTCGACCAGCTTGTAGGAGTAGCGGGCCGCATCACCTTCATTAAAGATTGTCTGATTTCGGGAAAAATGAAGAGATGTTGACACCGCTTTGAGTGGTAAAAGCGCGTCATCCTCGTGGAAGACAAGTTCCAGAGCTGAACGGGCGCTGTTTGGATAGGCGGGCTGGGCGTGCAAGGACATGGGCCTGTGCCTTTATTTCTTCACGCCAATCGTGCACCGGGCAAAGATTAGGAGAAAGTTAGGAGTGTCCCCTACGTAGTGTTGCGTATACTTAATGACGCACTGCGGGGATGTCATTGCGCACTGAGAATGCACGGTCGATCCAGAACTTGAGATCATCGGCAAGTACAGGTTTGTGCAGGAGCTTGAGTACACCCGAATCTCTGGCGCGTTGGGCGGCCTGATCGTCATGACGCCCGGTCAAGAGGATCGCCGGCGTCTGTACTTTTCTGCGACGCAGCAGTTCGATGAGTTCAAGACCATCCAAGCCGGGCATATGCAGGTCAACGATGAGACATCCCGGCTCTACTGTCGGCTTGGCGCTCAGATAGGCGGCGGCGCAGTCAAAATCAAACACCGTGAGCCCGTAGGACTCCAGAAGCGCCCTGAGGGAATCACGCACGGCGTCGTCATCATCTACGATACAAACCATGAATGAAGCGCATTCCATCGCCAAATCATGACCTCCGCCCGCATCCCCCCGGAACAGGAGTAACGTCGTAAGTTGGCTATTATGCGCTGTTGCAAGAAGGGTGGTATACGTAAGATTGCTTAGGTAGAGGCCCCGAGGGCGACTACCATGCGAACCAGCTCGGCCAGGCTGTTAGCCCGCATTTTCTCCATGACCCGGGCCCGATGGATCTCCACCGTACGGGGCGAAATGGTCAGCTCATAGGCTATGACCTTGTTCGGCTTGCCGGCGGCCAGCAGCTGAAGAACCTGACGTTCGCGCTCGGTCAGGGTTTCGAGCCGAACCTGAATTTCGCCCGCAGCGTTGGCGTGCGAGGCTACGGCATGGGCCGTCTCGGCACAGCGCGCCAGCGACGCAAGCAGCACAGCCTCGTCATAGGGCTTTTCCAGAAAGTCGACTGCACCGGCCTTCATGGCGCGGACGGCCAAGGGCACATCACCATGCCCAGTGACCATGATGATGGGCAGCTTGACCTGCCTGCGGTTGAGCTCCTCCTGGAGCTCCAGCCCATCCATGTCCGGCATGCGGATGTCGGCAATGAGACAGCAATTGGCTGCAGGCACATAGCTATCCAGGAAAGCTTGTGCCGAGGCAAAGGTTTGCGTTTCGTAGCCCTCGGAATTCAGTAGTGCTGCGAGCGAGTTTCTCACCCCCTCGTCATCGTCAACCACGAAGATCTTTACCGGATCATCCGCACTCATGCCTCGGTAACCTCGATAACGGGCAGCCGAAAGGCAAATTCGGATCCCCCCTCCTTGCGGGCGGTCACCCAAATTCTCCCATTATGCGCCTCGACAATAGCCTTGCAGATGGTCAGCCCCATGCCCAGGCCCTTCGCCTTCGTCGTCGAAAAGGGAATGAAAAGATTGGGCATGATCTCAGGCGGAATCCCAGGTCCTGTATCAGCAACACTGATCTGCACAAAATCTGGGGTTGGTCGCTGGGTTCGGATCACGATGTGCCGCTCGCTGGAATTCTCCAGAGCCTCGAGGGCATTGCGCATGAGATTGATCATCACCTGCTGCAGCTGGATCCGGTCAATTACGACCGGCGGCAGGTCATCTGCCAGCTCCGTGGTTATCTTGACGTCGCGATCCGAGGCTCCGACCAGTCCGAGGGCTATGGCTTCTTCGACACAGCTATTGAGATTCTCGGGCTGGCGATCCGAATCGCGCTTTTCGATGAAATTACGTAAACGGCGGATGATCTGGCCAGCGCGCTGGGTTTGCGACACGGCCTTGTCCATGAATTCCCGCACCCTCCCGATCGCCTGCTCTCCGCCGGCATCCAGGGTTCTGCGGGCTGCGTTGAGGTAGTTCATGACGGCCGCGAGTGGCTGATTGAGTTCGTGTGCCAGGGCCGATGTCAGCTGGCCCATCGCCGTCAGACGAAGGGCATGCAGCAATTCGTTCTGGAGTTCCTGAAAGTCGCGCTCACGGCTGGTGCGGTCGGTCAAATCGTGAAGGATGCCGAGGAAGACCCTCACGCCGCCAATGCGGTCCTCGCCAACCGACAGATACATCGGAAATGTCGAACCGTCCTTACGCTGGGCGGTAACTTCACGCCCGATCCCGATGATTCGCTTTTCTCCGGTGGCCATATAGCGCTGCATGTAGCCGTCATGGTGAGAACGGTAGGGTTCCGGCATCAACATGGAGATATTGCGGCCCAGCACCTCCTGAGGTGCATAGCCAAAGAGTCCTTCGGCCGCCCTGTTGAACAGAAGCATGCGCCCGGATTCGTCGATCACGATAATGCCGTCGACCGCCGTATTAATGACGGTATGAAACAGCACCTCGTGATCGGCTCCGCTGAGCGACCCCGCTACCAGATCTACAGAACGTGTGTTCGCCTCGGTCACAGTCATCCTGTAGCAAATGCCGATGGAATTGGCGATAAAGTTCCGATGCCGCACCCGTCGGTGCCATTGAGGCAGATCAGGATCTGCCAGGCCCGCCCCATTAGGCTATTCCCTGCGAACCTTGAGGTTTTTCATGGTGCTAGAGCTTGTTAGGCCGCGCGCCGACAGGGATCTGGTGATCATGTCGAGGTCGATGATCATGGGGTGGGACCAAATGTCCCCCCCAAATCAGCGCATGCGTGCCGGACCAGACCGTCTGGACAATGCTCTCGCAGGGGGCATTGTTGCGGTGCAGGCGCTCTGAAGGAAGCAGTATGAAGATCGCTTTGATTGTGGCCCACCCCGATCCTGCAAGCTTCACGATGTCGGTCGCCCGAACGGTGGGGGAGGCCGCCAGCGCCCGGGGGCATACGGTCGATCTGCGCGATCTTTATGCCATGGATTTTGAGCCGCGCCTGAAGGCGAGCGAGATCGTTGGTCGCCCTGGCTTCGGCCCCGCCCCCGACGTGATCGCCGAGCGTGCCCGCCTTGCTGAAGCTGGGGCATTCATCTTTGTCTATCCGTTCTGGATCAATGCAGCTCCCGCAATTCTCAAGGGATATATCGATCGAGTATTCGGATTTGGCTTCGCCTTCGGGCCAGGTCCCGGAGCCAACACCCCCCTGTTGACCGGCAAGAAGCTTCTCAGTTTAACCTCATCTGGTGCACCGGCAGACTGGGCGGAAAAAACCGGCGTCCTTAATGCTGAGCGCACCATATTCGAGCACCATATAGCAGCCCTCTCAGGTCTCAAGGTGCTCGATCACCTCCACTTCGGTGGCATTGTACCGGGCATCCGCAGTGACGTGGTGATGCGCCATTTGCAGGCCGCCCGCGCCACCATTGCCGAACATTTCTGAGCATTCCCACAATATGACAGGCTGGCATCATGACTGATGCGCAGGATGACACGATCAGGTTCCTGACTGCACCACAGAGCTATGGTGTGAAGCAGGTCGCCACCGTGCACACCCATGGCGCCATCGTTTTTCTAGCTGGCGACCGCGCCTACAAGCTCAAGCGGGCGGTGCGCTATCCCTATATGGACTATTCGACCGTCGAACGGCGCCGGGCCATGTGCCAACGGGAGATTGAGGTCAACCGCAGGTTAGCGCCCGAGCTTTACCTGGAGGTCCGGGACATTGTTCGTGGATCGGACGGCAAACTGCACTTCTCTCCTCCGGCCTCCGGGCAGCTCATCGATAGTGTCGTCGTGATGACGCGCTTTAGCCAAACTGCGTTGTTGGGCAAACTGTGTGCCCGCCACAGAGCAGATCCGGCGCTGATGAGGCTCCTCGCCGGAGAGATCGCAGCCTTTCACAAGAGTGCGGAGCTCGCTCCAACCGTCAACTTTGCAGACGTGACACGAGCTGTCGTCGAGGAAAATATCTCGCTGTTGCGTGCAGCCCGGATCTTTGATGGGGCGGCTATCGAAGAGTTCGTAACGGCGCTCAAGGAAGGTTTCGACCACTGCCAAACGCTCCTACTTAAACGCAGCCGTTCCGGAAAAATACGCCGCTGTCATGGTGATTTACACCTGAACAACATTGTTGTCATGGGTAATAAGCCGGTGCTGTTTGATGCGATCGAATTCAACGATGATTATGTCTTTATCGACCCGATTTACGACGTCAGCTTTCTGCTCATGGACCTGGAGCGTATTGGCGAACGGAAGCTCGCGCACGTGCTGTTCAACCGCTATTTCGAGCTCGTTCCGGACGACGAAGGCATTGCCCTGCTACCTCTTTATCTGTCCTTGCGGGCCGCAATCCGAGCCCATGTGGCTGTCTCGCGAAGTGCCGCGGGCGATAGAACTGCAACCGATGAGGCCCACCGCTGCTTCGCCCTCGCCAGAGATTTTCTCATCCCCCGTGCGCCACAACTGATCGCCATTGGCGGCTATTCAGGCAGCGGCAAAACCACCCTTGCACGCGCCCTCGCCCCAACCATTGGCGTGGCGCCCGGTGCCCTCATCCTGCGCAGTGATGTCATCCGCAAGACCCTTATGGGTGTGGATGAGATGGACCGGCTGCCGCAATCGGCCTATAGCGATGCTGTGAATGCGGAGGTTTTCCTCACCCTTCACGAACGTGCGCGGACATTGCTGGCAGGTGGTCATAGCGTGGTTATGGACAGCGTCTATGGCCGACCCGAGGAGCGGGCCCGCATCGAAAAAGTGGCACAGTCAACCGGTGCGTCATTTCACGGGTTCTGGCTGGAGGCGATGCATCAGACGCTTTCCCGTCGTATTACGGCGCGCCGTAACGACGCCTCCGATGCCACACTTGCCGTGCTTGATTTGCAGATGCGAGGGCTCACACCACCATCCAACTGGTGTAAGCTGGACGTAGATCGTTCGCCCGAAGCCGTCGCTGCACTCGCCTTAGATCACCTTTCCAAAAACAGGGGCTGACATGTCCATCCGCAATCTCGACGCCGTGTTTCGCCCACGTTCGGTCGCACTTATCGGAGCCAGCAACCGGCCAGATTCGGTCGGACATGTCGTTGCCCGCAACCTTTTGGAGGGCGGATTTGAAGGACCGGTGATGCCGGTGTCGACAACACACAGTTCCGTTGCCGGGATCCTGGCCTATAGTGATGTGGCTCATCTACCAATGACGCCAGATCTGGCCATTATCTGTACCCCACCCCAAACCGTTCCGGGCATCGTTGCAGATCTTGCTGCACGTGGCACAAAAGGCGCAGTTGTGATCAGCGCCGGGTTCAATGAGCTTGGTACCGAGGCCGGAATGGCGCTCGAGCGGGCCATGCTGGATGCCGCCAAATCTTCCTTGCTACGGATTATTGGTCCGAATTGTCTGGGCATCATCTCGACCGCTGTTCGGCTCAATGCGTCTTTTGCACCGGTTTCCTCACCTTCAGGAGGTGTGGCATTTGTCGCCCAATCCGGAGCGATGCTGACGACCATTCTGGACTGGGCAGCGGCCCGAGGCATTGGCTTTTCCCATCTGGTCTCGCTCGGCGACATGACTGACGTCGACTTCGGCGACATGCTGGATTACCTCGCGCTTGATCCCAACACGCATTCGATCCTGCTCTATATCGAAACCATCACCCAGGCACGCAAATTTCTGTCGGCAGCACGCACCGCAGCTAGACTTAAGCCCGTAATCGCCATCAAGGCAGGACGACATGAAGCAGCAGCGAAGGCAGCAAGTTCTCACACCGGCGCCATGGCCGGCGTCGATGCCGTGTACGACGCTGCCTTTCGCCGGGCGGGGATTCTCCGCGTCAACGATCTCGATGAGGTATTTGACGCCGTTGAAACCCTCGCCCAACCGATCAAACTTGCAAGCGACCGTCTCTTCATACTGACCAATGGTGGAGGCCTTGGCGTTCTGGCTACCGACGCGCTGATCGATCATGGCGGGGCCATGGGCACACTAACACCACAATTGAGCGCGGAACTGAACAAAGTTCTTCCGGCAACCTGGAGCCACGGCAATCCTGTCGACATCATCGGTGATGCAGGCCCTGAACGTTATGAAGCTGCCTTGCATGGTCTTCTGGAGGCGCCAGGACCAGAGGCGATCCTTGTGCTCAACTGTCCGGTCGCAGTGGCCTCAAGCGTGGAGGCTGCGCAGGCGGTCGCGCGCGCAGCCAAGGGAAGTCGCAAGCCGGTCTTCGCAAGCTGGCTGGGTTCAGCAGAGCGTGATCAGGTCCATGGAATTTTCGCGGAGGCCAAGATTCCGGCCTACGACACCCCGGACAAGGCAATCCGCGGTTTCTCCTATCTGGTAAGCTATCAGCGCGGTCAGGAAACACTGATGGAAGTGCCTCCCTCGCTGCCCGAGCACTTTTCGCCGGATGATGCAGCAGCCAGGAAGATCGTAATGCGTGCCCTCAAGGAGCACGGTGAGGGCTGGCTGCCGGAAAGCGACATTCACGCCATCTTTGATTGCTACGGTATTCCGCACGTGCGTTCGCAGGCGGTGGCGGACCCGCAGCAGGCAGGCCAGCTGGCTGCATCATGGGGTGTACCCGTGGCGCTTAAAATTCTTTCTCCAGATATCACCCACAAGTCCGACGCGGGAGGTGTCGTACTCGGACTGGTTGGCGAGGCTGCGGTCTGTGAGGCCGCCCAATCGATGCAGCGGCGGATCACCCACGCACTGCCAAAGGCACGCCTTCAGGGCTTTACCGTGCAGGAGATGGTACGCCGTCCCGAAGCGATTGAGCTGATTGTGGGAATGGCAACCGATCGGCAGTTTGGACCCTTTCTGCTCTTTGGCCGCGGTGGTACGGCCGCGGAAATCATCAACGACCGCGCCATTACGCTCCCACCGCTCAATCTCACGCTTGCCCGTGAAATGATGAGCCATACAAGGGTTTGGCGGCGTCTGAAGGGGTATCGTGACGTCGCTCCCGCCGACATCGATGCCATCGCGCTATGTCTTGTTCGTCTGTCACAACTGATTGCAGACGTGCCGCAGATTGCCGAACTCGACATCAATCCGCTGGTCGCCGATGCCAAGGGTGTGCTTGCCCTCGATGCCCGCGTGCGCGTGGAAAATGCCGCGCAGGACAATACACGCTTTGCCATTCTCCCTTATCCCAAGGAGCTGGAACGCTATGAAACTATTGACGGCCTGGGCCGGCTTTTGCTGCGTCCCATACGCCCGGAAGACGCGCCAGGTGTCGAAGACCTGTTTTCGCAGCTGACCCCTGAGGATATCCGGTTGCGATTCTTTACGCCGATGCGACAGATCCCGCCTGCACTGCTGGCCCGCCTGACCCAAATTGACTATGACCGTGAAATGGCATTTCTGCTGGTGCGACCAACCGACGGTAAAGTCCTCGGTGCTTCGCGCTACAGTGCTGATCCGGACAATATCAGTTGCGAGTTTGCCATCAGTGTCAGAAGCAGCCTTAAGGGCCTTGGCCTAGGCAAGCTGCTTATGGAACGGCTGATCTCATACGCCAAATCTCGCGGAACCCAGCGGATGACCGGCGAAGTGCTCGAAGAGAACGAGCGCATGCTGTCGCTTTGCCGAGAACTTGGCTTTTCGCTGACACCAAGCGCCGGTGAGCGCGGGGTGATCTGTGCAAATCTGAACCTGGCATAGCGTTTGGGCGTCCTTGTTCCAGGTCAATGACCCCCGTCGCGCCTGCTTCTAAATGCAGGCTTGATGACGGGAGACCACGATGCCTAAGGGCCCCCCACTGACGATTGCACCAGAGAAAGTTGCCTACATCATACTTCTGGCGAAGGCGTTTGACGCCAAGGACGTGCTGACCGATCCGGGAGACTCTTCGGACGGAGCCGACGATCATATGATCCGGGTCCTCGAGGAGCACAGTGATGACGCGGTCGAGCAGATTCTGGCCAACTATATCGATGAGCTATCGGTAGATGAGCAGATCGATCTCGTGGCACTGGCCTGGCTGGGCCGCCAGGGCAACGATGTCTCGGATTGGCCGACGCTGCACGCCCAGGCCCGTCGCTCCCATCGGCAGCCGACCTCAACCTATTTGCTCGGATCGCCACTCCTCGGTGATGAACTCTCCGAAGGGCTGAGCATTCTTGGATACGAGCCCGAAGAACTCGAGTCCGATCTGCCGTAAGCCTGCACCCGCCAGACTTGCGAGCCACTCGCTGCCCCTACCAGCACTTTCACTGCGGTGGGCCGTGCTAGGGACGGTCTTGGAATGCTGCGACCAGTCCGCGATCGCAAGCTCTGCGCGTTTCGCCAAGGCGGACTAGATCAGTACCTCAATCAACCGTGGGCCGCGGGCCGCCATGGCCGCGGCGAACTGATCGGCGAAGCTCTCCAGCGTACTGGCGCGACTGGCTTCCACACCCATAGCCTGAGCCAGAGCGACAAAGTCGATCTCGGGATTGTGCAGATCGAGCATTGATAGCGCGCGCGGACCGGGATTGCCGGCGCCGACGCGCGCAAGCTCGATGTTCAGGATTGCATAGGAGCGGTTGGCAAAAAGCACGGTGGTCACGTCGAGCTGCTCACGGGCCTGAGTCCACAGTGCCTGTACCGTGTACATGGCGCCGCCGTCGCCGGACAGACAGACAACCTTGCGCTCAGGACAGGCCACGGCGGCACCAGTCGCAAGGGGTAGTCCCTGACCGATCGAGCCCCCGGTCAATGCCAGCCAGTCATGAGGAGGCGCCGCGGCAGTCGCCATGTAGCTACCCAGGCCATTGGTCGCCCCCTCATCGGATACGATCGCATTCTCGGGAAGGAACTGGGCAATTACCTGGCCAACACTGAACTGGTTAAGAGGGCCCTGAGGTATGCCCGGACGCTGCAGGGAGGTGCGGGCAGGGTTGGGCGACGCCTTTAACGCATCGGCGACCGCCTCAAGTGCGGCGGTTCCATCCTCATGAGGATGGGCAAGGTAGAGGATTCGGCAGTCTTGTGGCGCACACCAGCTTGGCTTGCCAGGATAGGCGAAAAACGCCACCGGTGGTTTTGCGCCAACCAGAATTAATTGCTCCAGATCAGCCAGAAACTCGACGATCTGTTCAGCAAAATAGGGAATGCGCTCCACCGTCACACGACCGGCGCCACGCTGCAGCCGCGGCACGAAGGTATCCACGAGGAGCCTTGCCCCCGTGGCCTCGGCGATGCGTCCGGCTGCGTCAAGGCCAGCCTGCCGACAGCTGGCACCACGCATCAGGATCGCAGTGCGTTTGCCCCGGCGCAGAGCTTCAACGGTGGTGCCAATGTCCGCGTCAGAGACGGTTGCCGGCGCCACCGGAGGCAATGGCTGAGCGGGGTTTTGCGCCGTGTTCCAGGCCGTGTCGGCGGGCAGGATCAGGCTCGCAATCTGCCCCGGAGGTGAGAGCGCAGCTTGTACCGCGCGGGCGCCATCGGCGGCCACGGTATTGGCGCTGACGCTTGCCTGCACCCAGGCCGATACCGTTCGGGCCAGCCCGTTCACGTCGGACGCCAGCGGCGCATCATATTGGGCGTGATAAGTGGCATGATCGCCAACGAGATTGAGAATTGGCGTACTGGCGCGGCGCGCATTGTGCAGATTGGCCCAGCCATTGCCAAAGCCCGGGCCAAGATGGAGCAGCGTCACCGCCGGCTTGTCAGCCATACGTCCATAGCCATCCGCGGCTCCGGTCACCACACCCTCGAACAACGCCAAAATCGGCCGGATCCGCGGCTCCGTGTCAAAGGCTGACACGAGGTGCATTTCCGAGGTGCCGGGATTAGCAAAACAGACTTCAACCCCCGCCTCGGCCAGCGTGGCGACCAGCGCCTGAGCACCATTCATGAGGACTGGTCCCTTAAGTTCCAGATGTCAGTCGTCCATTGCCGTGTCCTGCTGTCAAGCGGTCGCAGGTTCTCCGGCCCAAATGACACCGATAAAAAGTCCTTTAGCCACAGGCAGAAGAGCCAGAGACAGGACAAGACCGAGGGTGGGGTAGAAAACCATCGCTTGCCACAATGGCCAGCCTGCCCAACTGTCCACACCAAGAACCAGGGCCACAACGAGATGGCCAACGACCAGTATGGTGAGCCATGCAGGACCGTCGTCAGCGCGAATATGCGAAAGATCTTCGTGGCAAGCGGCGCACGTATCAACAGGCTTCAGATAGCTGCGGAAAAGCCGCCCCTTGCCGCAGGCCGGGCAGCGGCCCGCCAGTCCACGACGTACCGCCAGACGCAGATCCCGCGCTGGCCCCTGCTGTAGCCGGTCATCAATCATGGCTACAATCTAGAAACCAGGGCCCCGCGGCGCAATGGGTATCATCGCCGCGGGGTCCCGAGCGTCTAGTTCACGTTGTCTGTGGAGCGGATGAAGGCCACCACATTCTTGTGCAGATGCTTCAGCGACGGGACATGGACATAAACCATGTGGCCCGACATGTAGTAGTGGTACTGGATGTTCTTGGTCAGGGACTGGGGGATGGAGAGGTGGTGCATCTCGTACCAGCCCTGATAGAAGACCGTGGCCAGGTCAAAATAACCGCCATTGACCATCACA
The DNA here is from genome assembly GCA_021851325.1 of Pseudomonadota bacterium. GTDB lineage: Bacteria > Pseudomonadota > Alphaproteobacteria > Micropepsales > Micropepsaceae > Rhizomicrobium. The sequence goes on from JAJZDZ010000002.1 coordinate 132,958, forward strand.
TGCAGGTCAGGGTTTGCCTTCATGGCGGCGGCAAGGTCCGGCATCACATTGAGAGCCTGGGTCTTCTTGAAGGGATATCCCGGAGGCTGATGCAGGAAGTTCCAGTGCCCGATATTATGGGCATCCGGGCGGTAGGCAATTTTGCCGGTATAGCCTAGATCATCACGGACATAGGAATTGAACGCGGCCACATAGGCTGAACTGATCGCCGCGCTCTGGGGATCATAATAGGCAAATTCGCTCAGCGGATCCATTGAAGGACCAGAAAAGCGGGCATCGAGACGGCCGGTGGTCAAATCGTCGGCAATCTGCAACTCGTGACGGAACTGGCCGCCATTGACGCGCAAATCCGCGCGCATCAGATAGTCGACCGGCAAACCCGTGTAGAGGTGAAGCTGCTTGGCGACCGCGAGCTTTTCGGCGGCATCAAGGCTAGTGCCACGATTGAGCGCCTCCGCATAGGTCGTCATCGCATAATGGGCGACGCGATGCAGGAATGCTGGCAGATCCTTTTGTGCGATGGGCTGGCCGGGCAGCTTGTGATGATACCAGGCTACCGCCGCGTAGCTTGGCAGCGCGAGTTCGAACGGCCGGTCATTGCCCGGATTGCCCTTCGTCAGATCGATACTGTCAGAGTAATCGAGGATCTGGGAGAGGAGGATCACACCATTGAAATCGATGTTGTCGTCATTTTCCAGGATATTGATCAGCGCCGCAGAGCGTGGCGTACCATAGCTCTCACCGAACAGATATTTGGGCGAATTCCAGCGGTTGTACTTGCTCAGGAACTGCATGATGAAACGCGAAAAGGCATAGGCGTCAACATCGGTTCCGTAGAAATCCTTCTTGGCATTCTTGCCCGCGATCCGACCAAAGCCGGTCCCGGGCGCATCGACAAACACCAGATCTGAGGCGTCGAGGAGGCTATACTTATTGTTCACCAGCCCATAAGGCGCGGCTGGCGTGTGGGTGTGGTCGCCGGTCACTACACGCTTGGGGCCGAAGGCACCCATGTGAAGCCAGATGGTCGCCGAGCCCGGGCCGCCATTGTACAGGAAGGTGATCGGCCGACGCCCAGGATTGGCGCCCTTCTTGAAGTAGGCGACGTAGGACATCGAGGAAACCGCAGTGGGATTATTGTTTTTCTTTTCCTGCGGTGCATCGTCATAGCCTTTGGGATGCACGATCAGCGTACCGACCACGGCCTTGTAGTCGATTGTCTTGCCGCCGACGCGAACACTGCCCGATGAGACATAGTTCATCGGCTTGAGGAGTGCCGGTGCCGTCGCGGACGCACTGAGCATCCCGACACCCGGAACCATTACGGCTGCAAGCGCAGCCAGGGCCAAACGTTTCATATCAATCCCCCGTTGAGGTGAAAAACCGACGCCGCACCCGTTCATGGATGCGGCGCCGGATGCTATGCGCCAACTGGCGTCACTATTTGCTTTCGTTGTCGGTCTCACGAATAAACGCCGCTGCGTCCGCGTGCAGTTTCTCCGCCGCAGGCTCGTGGACGTAAATCATGTGACCGGTCTTGTAGTAATGGTACTGGATGTTCGCCTGCAGCCTGTTGGGGATCGGCAGGTGATGCATTTCGTACCAGCCTTCATAGAAGGGCGTCGCCAGATCGAAGTAGCCGCCACCCAGAAACACTTTCATGAGAGGGTCGCGCTTCATGGTGGCCGCCAGATCAGGCATCACATTGGTGGCACCCGGGAAGGAGAAGGCCTCGTAGGGTTGCTGGTGCTTGAAGGACCACCATTTGAAGACATTGATCATCGGCTTGTAGGTCATGCCTTTGCCGTAATGCAGCACGTTGTGCGCATAGTAGTTAAAGGCCGAAACATAGGCCGAGCTGATGGCAGCACTCTGCGGATCATATTCGGCGCTCTTGCTGAGCGGATCCATCGAGGGACCGGTGAAACGGGTATCGAGGCGCCCGGTGGTAAGATCTTCGTTCTGCAAAAGGTGCTTTTCGAAGACACCACCCGAAATGCGCAGGTTCGCGCGCATGATGAGGGACACCGGCAAACCCGTGAACTGGTGCAGACGATTGGCGATATTGAGCTTGGCCTGCGGTGACAGGCTCGAGCCCTGATTCAAAGCTACCGCGTAGTCGCCCATGGCAAACTTCTCGGCAGCCTTGATCACCGGCATCAGATGCTGGGGGTTACCCGGCAGGACATGGTGATACCATGCCGTAGCGGCGAAGCTGGGCAGGGCCACTTCATAAGGCGTGTCGATGCCAGGATTGTTCTGTGGTCCATCGATGGACAGATCGAAATTGAGGATCTGGGACAGCAGAATGATGCCGTTCAGGTCGATGTTCTTTCTCTGCAGGTCCCACGACAGCACGGCTGAACGCGGCGTTCCATAGCTTTCGCCACAGAGATATTTGGGCGAATTCCAGCGATTGTATTTGGTCAGGAATTCTTCGATGAAATTGGCGAAGGCGTGGGCATCCTGGTCGACGCCATAGAACTCCTTCTCCTTGTTCTTTCCGGCAATGCGGGAATAGCCGGTTCCGGGCGCGTCGATGAACACCATATCGGTAGCATCGAGCAGGCTGTTGTTATTGTTGACGATCTTATAGGGCGCGGCCGGGGTGTGGGTGTGGTCGTAGGTTACCACGCGCACCGGACCGAAGGCTCCCATATGCAGCCAGACGGTCGACGAACCCGGGCCACCATTATAGAAGAAGGTAATGGGCCGCGAGCCCGGCTTCTCCCCCTTCTTGAAGTAAGCGACATAGAAGATCGAGGCTTCGGCATCCGGGTTTTTCGCCGCCTCAGCCTTGGACTGGGGAGCATCATCATAGCCCTGGGCGTGCACGACGAGCGTGCCGGCATGCGCGACATAATCGATCGTGTGGCCGTTGATTGTGACCGAACCGTTGGTGGTGGTTTCGGTCGGCTGGAAAAAGCCGTGGTTCTGGGCCGCGGCTGCTTTGGCTGCCGACGCCTTTGAACCTGAATCCGTGCTTGCCGATGCCGACACGATGGTGCCCGCGACCAGCACTGCCGCGGTAATAAGATAGGCCCGTTTCATGGAAGCTCCCTCTAAGGCAGGAAAGACGGCCCCCGGCCCGGCGGGACAAGACGAACGTCCACGAAGGCTTGCCACGGCATATCGGACTGCGGGAGTAACGCCCCTTGGCTCGGTTTTAGGGGAGGCCTTCTGCCCCTGGCAAATGAATTTGCCACCAATGAAGGGCGGATCGCGCCCGCCTCACGGTATCGTGACGCTGGAATTTGTTCACCCTGGCCGCCACAATGGCGGCCAGGAGCCTTCCCAGCCCCAAAGGCCGTGCCGTCCCATGGATGACAAGGATCGTCAGCTCATTTCGCTACTGCGGGATAATGCGCGGCGCCCGATTTCGGCTCTGGCCACCGCTCTCGGCGTGTCCCGCGGAACCGTACAGAATCGGATCGACCGGCTGCTCGCAGACGGAACTATTCTCGGCTTTACCCTCAGACTGCGTCGGGATGTCCCGCGGGCCGCGATCCGCGCCATTACCCTGGTGGAGGTCGAGGGCGAGCGCACGGATCGCATCATCAAGGCTTTGCGCGGCTATCCGGAGGTGCACGCGGTCCACACCACCAATGGACGCTGGGATCTTGTTCTCGAATTGGAGACCGACACGCTTGAGGCCTTTGATCTGGCGCTCCGGCGGATCCGCGAGGTCAAAGGTATTGCCAATTCGGAGACCAGCCTCCTCTTGTCCAGCTTTTAAGAGCGCGGGTTGCGGCTTTGCGGCTATGGCCCTTGCGCCCCCGCAAACCCCACCCCACACTCTGACGCGAAGGCTATTCAAGGAGAAGCGGTCATGAGCGATCGCGTCGTGGTAAATCTGAAGGACGGCGTTGCGGATGTGCGCATGGTGCGCGCCGATAAGATGAACGCGCTCGATACGGCAATGTTTGACGCCCTGATTGAAACCGGGGAACGCCTGAAACACGAGACCGCGGTGCGCGCGGTGGTTCTTTCTGGCGAGGGTCGGGCATTTTGTGCCGGACTCGATATGGGCAATTTTGCCAAGATGGCCAGTGGTGACCGCAAGGGCACGGAAGGCCTCGTTGACCTGCCACGCACGGGGGCCGGTGCCAATCGTGCCCAGCAGGCGTGCTATGTCTGGCGCGAGGTTCCCGTTCCCGTCATTGCTGCCGTTCACGGCGTTGCCTTCGGCGGCGGGCTCCAGGTGGCGCTCGGGGCCGATCTGCGGTTCGTAGCTGCCGATGCCAAGCTGTCGGTGATGGAGATCAAATGGGGTCTCGTCCCGGATATGGCAGGAATGGTGCTGCTACGCGGGCTCCTCCGCGATGATGTCGTGCGCGAGCTCACCTTCAGTGGACGGACCGTGCTGGGAGAAGAGGCTGTAAAAATCGGGCTCGCCACCCGCGTGTGCGCCGACCCGCGGGCCGAGGCACTCGCCTTTGCCAGTCTGATCGCCAACCAGAATCCCGATGCGATCCGGGCCGGCAAGCGACTGCTCAATCTGGCCGTTGAGGCCGATGCAAAGGAGATTTTCAGGGCCGAGACCATAGAGCAGGTAGCCCTGATTGGTTCGCCCAACCAGGTCGAAGCGGTGATGGCCAATATGCAAAAGCGCGCACCGCGCTTTGTTGACGGCTGACCCCAATCCTTGTCCGGTTGGCCGCCGATGGGATGTTTACCCGGAACGTAGAGCGCTTCGCGGATTGCTCTACGCCCGGGCGATCTGCCCCGGTGCAGCACCTTGGACCTATTGGGCTGACCATGGCGCCGACCTTGCGGCGTGACGTGAACGGTCCCGCCGCGACTTTACGGACGCAACATTTGCCCTTAAGTTGCCCCGGACTCTTTCCATGCACGGGACGAAACGATGAAGTACGGGATCGACTATCGCTATCTTAAAAAGGGTTCCACCAAGGCCGTGGACAACACCTCCATGGCACGGCCGGTGGACGTCGAGATCGATGAGGCGCAGTTCGCCCTGATCCCGAATGTCGGCGATTATGTCGACCTGCCGGGCGAAAATGATTTTCGTAACATCCCGTGCCGCGGCAAGGTTTTACGCCGCTTGTTCCAGTACAAGCTGGGATATTGCTACGTCCAGATCCTGGTCCAGGAGATCGATGAGGATTGGTCCAGCCTTTGGGGATGAATCTCCCCGAAGACGGCTGAAACTAATATCCCATCAACCGGGCATACCGATCACGGTGAAACGCGGGGCTGCCATAGGTTGCCTCGCTGACCCGTGCGCGTTTGAGGTAGAGACCGGCGTCATGGGCATCGGTCATGCCAATACCGCCATGCATCTGCACCATTTCATTGGAAACGAGGTGCACGAGATCTCCGGCGCGGGCCTTCGCGAGCGAGCACAGCGCCGGCACCTCGGCGCTGCCGCGGTCACAGGCACTCAGGGCCGCTTCAATACAGGATCGGGTCAGTTCCAACTCGGTATACATGCGGGCGGCGCGGTGCTGCAGCGCCTGGAAGGAGCCGATCAGCTGCCCGAACTGGTTACGCGTCTTGAGGTAATCGAGCGTAACCTCAAAGCTCTGGGCCGCATGACCGAGCATCTCCGCAGCAAGGCCGGCGCGGGCACGGTCCAAGATGGCGTCGAGTACGCCAAAGCCTTTATCCACGGTGCCCAGAACGGCATCGGACATCACTTCAACATCACGAAACTGAAGGCGCGCGGCAGCACGGCTGTCGGCCATATGCAGGGGTGAGCGGACTAGACCAGGATGAGTCCCTGGTACAAGAAACAGCGTGATCCCGTTCTCATCGCCTGGCGCTGCGGAGGAACGGGCGGCCACAATCAGAAGGTCCGCGGTCGCACCGTCGACGACAAAACTCTTGCTTCCGTTGAGCACAAAGGCTGCGCCTTTCTGGCGCGCCGTGAGCTCCACGCGCTGCGGAGCGTGATGTGCACCTTCATCGACGGCAAGGGCGCCGAGCGCCTCGCCCGTTGCGAATTTCGGCAGCCATTCGGTCTTTTGTCGGTCATTGCCGGCCAAAAGCAGCGCCGCCGTGGCGACAAGAGCGGTCGACAAAAGAGGCGAGGCCGTGAGCGTGCGCCCGGTCTCCTCGAGCACCAGCCCGATGCTGAGATAATCCAGTCCGCTGCCACCATAGCTTTCGGGAATTAGGATACCGGCCCAGCCCATTTCGCACATCTGGCGCCACAAGGCCCGATCGAACCCCTCGCGATTGGCACTGTCGCGCAGGGCCCTGAAGGCCGTGACCGGCGCAACTTCGCGGGTCCAATTTTTTGCTGCTTCTTGCAGCATCACCTGTTCTTCACTGAGCACGGCCATGATGCCACCCGCTATTGATGATCCATGAGCCCAAGCACGCGCTTGGCCACGACATTGAGATTGATCTCGCTGGTACCGCCTTCGATCGAATTGCCCTTGGACCGCAGCATGTCACGCATCGCCTGGACTTCGGCCGCACTGAACCCGTCACCGTCCCAGCCCAGTCCTTGATATCCCATGGCCTCTACGAGCAGTTCGCAGCGTTCCTGGTTGAGCCGCGCGGCCGCGTATTTGAGGATCGAGACAGCCGGGCTCGGCCCATTCGCCGACTTGGCCTCATCAGCCAGCCGCCGCACCGTCAGGGCGAAGGCACGGGCCTGCATGCGATGCTCGGCGACCCGCGCGCGCAGATCACCGTCGGCAATGCGCCCGTCCACTTCGCCAACATATTTCTTGGCTATATCTTCGAGTTCGAGACCGCCACCAAAGCCGCTGCCAAAGCCGCCGGCGGAGATATTCTGACGTTCATACTGGAGCAGCCGCTTGGCGATTTCCCAACCGCCATTAAGACGGCCAACCAGGTTTTCCTTGGGAACCTTGACGTCGGTGAAAAAGGTTTCGCAGAACGGCGAGGAGCCGCTGATCAGCCGGATCGGACGGGCCTCCACACCGGGCGTTGCCATGTCAAACAGGATGAACGAGATGCCCTCATGCTTTTTGCTGGTATCGGTGCGCACCAGACAAAAGATCCAGTCCGCCTGATCGGCATAGGAGGTCCAGATCTTCTGGCCGTTGATCAGATAATGGTCACCACGATCCTCGCAGCGCGTACGCAGCCCCGCCAGGTCCGAGCCGGCACCAGGCTCCGAATAGCCCTGACACCAGCGGATTTCACCGCGCACGATCTTGGGCAGATGCTCGCGCTTCTGCTGTTCATTGCCATATTCAAGCAGAACCGGTCCCAGCATCCACAGACCGAAGGAGAGCAGGGGTGCAGCCGCTCCGATGCGGCGCATTTCGCTGTCGAGCACTTTGGCCTCATCGCGCGACAGGCCACCGCCGCCATAAGCCTTGGGCCAGGTCGGCGCTGTCCAGCCTTTCGCCGCCATGCGCTCGAGCCAGAGCTTGGCTTCGGGGTTCCGGTAGGTCTGCCGACGCCCGCCCCAGACCTCTTCACCCTGGGCGGGGCGGCCCGAGGTACCGCGCAGGGACGGGGGGCAATTGGCCTCAAGCCAGCTCCGCGCCTCGCTGCGAAAACTTTCCAGATCGCTCATCCCTGACCTCCGGCCGACCATACCGCTTCTTCGACGTGGGCTGATTGTGCATCTTGGCGCAGCTTTGGGAAGAGGGCTGGCCGCAGGAATTGCCAGCCATTAGGTTGGCGCCGCAGTATTTTGATGAGCAGCGATGAACTTTGCCAGCGACAACGCCTATGGCGCCTGCCCGGAAATCCTTGAGGCCGTAGTCCGCAGTGCGGAAGGCAGCCAGCCCTCCTACGGCGAGGACGCAAGCAGCATCCGGTTGCGCGCCCGCTTGAGCGAAATTTTCGAACGGGAGGTCGATGTCTTCCCTGTCATCACCGGTACAGCCGCTAACAGCCTGGCGCTGGCAACGCTGTGCCCGCCGCATGGCGCGATCTTCTGCCATGAGGAGGCCCATATCGCGACCGACGAGTGTGCTGCCCCGGAGTTCTTCACCCATGGCGCCAAGGTGGTCGGCATCCCCGGTGCGGACGGCAAGCTGACACAAGCTGACCTTGCGTCAGTTCTGCCGCATTTTTCCCGCGGGGTGCACAGTTCAAAACCCAGTGTGGTTTCGATCACCCAGCTGAGTGAGTTGGGCACCGCCTATAGTGCCGGGCAGGTCGCGCAGATCAGTGCGTTCTGCCGGAAGCATGGCCTCTTCCTGCACATGGACGGAGCCCGCTTTGCCAACGCCCTGGTGGGACAGAAGGTGAGCCCGGCCGCTCTTTCCTGGCGCTCCGGCGTCGACGTTCTGTCATTTGGCGCCACCAAGAATGGTGCCCTCAGTGCCGAGTGCGTCATTTTCTTCGATCGTGCGCTGGCCCGAGATTTCGAATTTCGCCGTAAGAAAAGCGGACACCTGATTTCGAAGATGCGCTTTGTCTCCGCCCAGCTGGAAGCCTATCTCGCCGATGATCTATGGCTGAAGTCGGCGGCGCGCGCCAACCAGCTTGCCGCGAACATGGCCCGCGCGCTGGTGCAGGTTCAAGGTGCGCGTCTTGCCCACCCGGTTGAGGGTAACCAGATCTTCCTCTTTCTGCCGGATCGAACCGTGGCACATCTGCGCGCCAACGGTGCCAAATTCTACGACTGGCAGACGAGCCGGGACGGACACACGCTGATCCGCCTGGTCACGAGTTTCGCTACGCCCGAAAGCGCAGTGCAGCAATTTGTCGAACTGGCCCGCAGTGCCTGAGTTCAGGGCAAGGCACCGCTCTCCTACTCAGCAGGTTGGACCGCCTGAGCCGGCCTTAGCAGCTGCGCCAGACGGTCGAGCTGCACATAGATCACCGGAGTGATGTAAAGCGTCAGGAGCTGGCTGAGGACAAGTCCCCCGACCACCGCAAGACCGAGCGGGCGGCGGGAATTTGAGCCTTCACCGAACCCGATTGCAATCGGCAGGGTTCCCATCAGCGCCGCCATTGTCGTCATCATGATTGGCCGAAAGCGCACCAGACTGGCTTCGAAGATCGCCGCAGAGGCAGAGATCTGGGCGCTGCGCTGACGTTCCAGGGCGAAATCGATCATCATGATTGCATTCTTCTTCACGATTCCGATGAGCATGATCATGCCGACAAAGGCATAAAGGCTGAGTGGGGTATGGAACAGCCACAGCGTGATCAGTGCGCCGACCGCGGCAGCCGGCAAGCCTGAAAGAATGGTCAGGGGATGGATGAAGCTTTCGTAGAGAATGCCGAGTACGATGTAGACCACGATGATGGCGATCAGGAGCAGCAGCCCGCTTGATCCCATCGACTGTTCAAAGGCTTTCGCCGTGCCCTGAAAGGAGCCCGAGATCGTCGGGGGCATGTGCATATGCCGGCTGATCTGATCGATCTTTGCGACCGCATAGGATAGCGCCCTGCCCTGTGCGAGATTGAAGGACACGGTGACCGCCGGCAGTTCGCCAAGATGATTGATGGCCAGCGGCATGGAGCTCTGCGTGATCCGGGTCACGGCGGAAAGAGGCACCAAGGTGCCGCTGCTGGAGGTGACATAGAGACGTTGCAGGGCCGAGGGATCGGTCTGGTATTTGGGCAAGAGTTCGAGAATGACCTCGTACTCGTCGGTGGGTGCATAAATCTGCGAAATCTGTTCGCCACCGAAGGCTGCGCCAAGCGCGGTCTGGATTTGCGCCGGGGTCACGCCCAGTGCCGCCGCGCGGTCGCGCTGGATCTTGACCATCACGGTGGGATTGGACATGTCCAGATCGCTGTTGACATCGGCAAAGCCGGGGGTGCGCGAAAGGATGTCTACCAGCCGATTGGCGTATTTGGCGAGTTGACCGAGGTTAAGACCCTCGAGCGTGTACTGATAGGTCGAGTTGGTTGCGTGTCCGCCGATGTTCAGGCTCGGCGGATTGGCGGTAAATACCTCGATGCCCGGAATCTTCGCGAACAGGGGACGCCACTGGGAAATGATATCGTCAACCGATCGCCGGCGCTGGCTGCGCGGGACGAGGTGGACAAAGATCCGACCGGTGTTAACTCCGGCACTGGACCCGCCCGAGCCCACCGCCGACATCGCGGCCATCACGGCCGGATCAGCGTTGACGATAGCTGCCACCTTTTTCTGGTACCGGAGCATCTGATCAAAGGAGGTACCGGTCCGTGCCTTGGTAAAGATCGCGATGGCGCCGTTATCGGAGGCGGGGATGAAATCCATCGGGATGATCCGGAACATGAAGACGGTTGCACCGATGCTCAGCAGGAAAAGCCCGAGAACCGTGCGCTGATGGCCCATGGCCCAATGGAGCGATTGGCGATAGGCGTCATGCAGGCGACTGAAGGCCGCCTCGCTGTAACGATAGAACCGGCTGGCATGCAGGCGCTCGTCCGCGCGCAGAAGGCGGCTGCAGAGCATCGGCGTCAGCGTCACCGACACGACGCCGGAAAACACGATGGCGAGGACGATCGTCACCGCAAACTCATGCAGCAGCCGACCGACAATGCCACCCATGAACATCAATGGAATGAACACCGCCACGAGGGAGGCTGTCATGGACAGGATGGTGAAGGCGATTTCGCGCGAGCCATGGAGCGAGGCGGTATAGGGATCTTCCCCCATCTCGATATGGCGCACGATATTTTCAAGCATGACAATGGCATCGTCGACAACAAAGCCGACCGATAGCGTCAACGCCATCAAGGACAGATTGTCGAGGCTGAAGCCGAGATAGGACATGCCCGCGAACGTCCCGATCACGGCAATCGGCAAGGCCAGTGAGGGGATGAATGTCGCCGAGACCGAGCGCAGAAAGACGAAGATGACGAGGACAACGAGCACCGCGGCGATGCCAAGCGTCATCTGGACGTCGCGGACCGAAGCACGAATGGCCTGGCTGCGGTCAAAATGGACCATCACATGCAGTCCGGGCGGCACCTGCTTTTCGAAGCGGGGAAGAATTTTTCGGATCTCGTTGACAACCTTTATGGTGTTGGATCCGGGCTGGCGCTGGATCGCCAGCAGGATGGCAGGCTTGCCATTCTCGAAGCTCGCCTGACGGGTGTCCTGGACACTGTTGAGAACGCGGGCGACGTCTTCAATACGCACCGGCGCTCCATTGCGGTAGGCGATGATCTGGCGTGCGAATTGCCGGGCGTCGGTGAGTTGGCCATTGGCGTGGATCACGTCCGCCTGATGCGGTCCGTTAAGCGAGCCGGTCGCGGCATTGGAATTGGCATTGGCAGCGGCAGTTGCAACTTCGTTGATGCCAATGCCGCGGGCCGCCAGCTCGTCGGGATCGGCCTGAATGCGCACAGCATATTTCTGCTGGCCGTAAATATTGACCTGTGCGACGCCGTTCAGGGTTGAGAGCTGGCGGCCAAGCAGCGTCTCGGCATAGTAGTCAACCTGCGACAGGGGCATCGTCTCGGAGGAAACGGCCAGATACATGATGGCAGCGTCGGCCGGATTTTCCTTATGGATGGTCGGTGGATTGGGCATGTTATGCGGCAGGCGACCCAGCGTCGCCGATACGGCCGATTGCACGTCCTGGGCGGCCGCGTCGATGTTACGGCTTAGATCGAACTGGATGACGATCTCGGTCTGGCTCTGCGTGCTCGTCGAGGTCATCGACGAGATACCGGCGATGGTCGACAGTTCGCCTTCAAGCGGGGTCGCGACCGCACTGGCCATGGTGTCAGGATCCGCGCCGGGCAGGCTGGCACTGACCACGACGGTCGGGAAATCAACGTTCGGCAGGTCACTGACCGGTAGCTGGAAATAACCAAACAAACCGAAGATCACCAGCGCGACCATAAGAAGCGTGGTCATCACCGTGCGCCGGATGAATGGCTCCGAAATATTCATGGTGCAGGCTGGCGCTTCGCCAGGCTGGTTGTTCTGACCGGATGATGGCGGCTTGTCGCGGCCGCAACGCTGGCAGGCCGCCAGACCTCGACCTTCTGGAGCGGAACCACCCGTAATTGTCCAACCGTGATCACCCGCATACCCGGGGGCAGCCCGCCCCGAACCGCTGCCAGGGTGCCGTTGTCATAACGGAGCCGCACCGCAATCTTGTGGGCGATGTGGGCGCGATCAAGCGCATAGACGTAATGGCCGTCAGGACCGATGTTGATGGCCGCGCTCGGCACCACCGTGGCGTCTTTGAGCTGGCGTAACACGACACGCACATCAACCAGTTCGCCGGGCACGAGCGCTCCGTCGCGATTGGCAAATGTGGCTCTGAGCTCGATCGTGCCCGTCTGACCACTGACCTGGTTGCCGATAAAATCGACGGGCGCCGATCTTACCCGCTTGCTGCCATGTGGGCTGATTTCGGCCACCAGACGGTGTCGGGCCATCTGCTGCTCGATGCGGGGCAGATCGGACTGCGGCAGAAAAAATGACACCTTGATCGGCTTGATCTGGGTCACCACCACGAGCGGGTTGGTGTCGTTGGCCTTCACGAGATTACCGGGCTGGATCAGGATGGGACCGGTCCGGCCGGTGATCGGCGAGCGGATCGTGGCATAGTCGAGATTGAGCCTGGCGATGGCGACTGCCGCCCGATCGGCATCGACCGTCCCTGCGAGGGCCCCGGCCTGAGCGACATACTGGTCACGCTGCTGGGCCGAAATCGCGTTCTGGGCAAAAAGCAGGTCATAGCGGCGGGCATCGCGTCTGGCTGCGACAAGCTGGGCCTGGTCTCGCGCCAGATCGGCCTGAGCCTGCTGGAGCGCGGCCTCAAAGGGGCGTTTGTCCAGTTCGAAGAGTATGTGGCCCTTGCGGACAACCTGGCCCTCCTTGAAGTCGGCCCGCAGCAGCTGCCCGGCAACCTGGGAGGTCACATTGACGGTGGCAGCGGCAAGGACGGTCCCAATGGTGTGCGCCCGCACCTTGAGGCTTCGGGTCTTGACCCGTCCGACTTCAACCGGCGGCGGTCTCGTCACACCGCCCTTTCCCTGGGATGCGGTCAGTGTGTGCACCAGCAGACCGACCGTGATCGCGGCCAGCACGCCCAGAATCACCCGTGGCCGGCGATAAGACGGCCGGACCGCGGGCTCCACGGTGCGGGGGCGGGCAGCTGGAAGGGCCTCAAGGTGAGGTAATTTAAGTGGGTCCGACATTGCTGTTACGGTTCGAGGGCTGGGCCGTCCGGGTGAAGACGGGGCATGGCAACAGCACCAAGCGGTCCTCCTCGTCGTCCTAACCAGAGCTGGGCGGGGTTGCCAGCACGCCTGGCGCGTTACGGACAGATTGAGACAGAAATTGCCTCGTTTGTGACTCATTCATGATAACGCTCACCGGAAGGTGATCGGACGCATCCAGGCCACAGGATCTAGGCAGCCGTGGCTGCACGCCTCCGGCTCCGCCACCCAGGTCGGACGAAGGATGTTCGGAGGCGGGCTGATTGCGGTAGCGGGGCCAGCCGTCTATAAGCGCCGCCGATTGCAAGCGCGAAAGCACGCTCTACCGATGGAACTGCGCAACATTGCCATTATCGCCCATGTTGATCATGGCAAAACCACGCTCGTGGACCAGCTGCTGAAACAGTCGGGGTCAGTGCGCGAGAACCAGCACATGGCGGAGCGCGCGATGGATTCCAACGATCTGGAGCGTGAGCGCGGCATCACCATCCTCGCCAAGTGTACCTCGGTGGAATGGAGCGGCGTGCGCATCAACATCGTCGACACGCCCGGCCATGCCGATTTCGGTGGCGAGGTGGAACGCATCCTTTCGATGGTGGACGGTGTGGTACTGCTGGTCGATGCCGCCGAAAGCGTCATGCCGCAGACCAAATTTGTCCTCTCCAAGGCCCTCAAGCTTGGCCTCAAACCGATCGTGGTCATCAACAAGGTGGATCGCCAGGATGCCCAGCCCGAGGAAACCCTTGAGAATATCTTCGACCTCTTCCTCGCGCTTGAAGCCAATGACGACCAGCTTGACTTTCATGTCCTTTACGCATCTGGACGTTCCGGCTGGGCAGTCGATGAGCTGTCACAGCCTCGCGAGGACCTGACCCCCCTCTTCCGCCGCATTGTCGCCGATGTTCCTCCGCCCAAACCGGTTGTGCTGGCCGGGCCGGAGCATCCGTTTCAGATGCTGGTGACCACCATTGAATCGGATCCTTATCTCGGACGCATTCTGACCGGGCGCATTGAATCCGGCGAGATCAATGTCAACCGGGTCATCAAGGTGCTCAGTCGCGCCGGCGAGGAGCTTGAGCGGGCCCGCGCCACCAAGCTGCTGGCGTTTCGCGGCCTGGCGAGGGTACCGGTGGTTCATGCCAGTGCCGGCGACATCATCGCGATCGCCGGCCTGCAGATCGCCACCGTGGCGGACACGCTGTGCGATGTTCAGGTCAGCACGCCCATTGCCGCTACCCCCATCGATCCACCGACGCTGGCCATTACCCTCGCAGTCAATGATTCACCGCTGGCCGGACGTGAAGGCGACAAGGTGCAGAGCCGTGTCATCCGCGAGCGCCTGCTGCGCGAGGCCGAGGGCAATGTTGCCATTCATCTGCGTGAAACCGGTGAGGGCACCTTCGAAGTTGCTGGTCGTGGCGAATTGCAGTTGGGCGTGCTCGTGGAAACCATGCGCCGCGAAGGTTTTGAGCTGTCGATTTCGCGACCACGGGTTCTGTTTCAGCGTGACGAGACCACCTCAGAACGGCTGGAGCCGATCGAAGAAGTCACCGTCGACGTTGATGACCCCTATACCGGTGTCGTCATCGAGAAGGTCAGCATGCGCAAGGGCGAACTGCAGGACATGCGCCCCATGGGCGCCGGCAAGACCCGTCTGACCTTTCTGGCACCGGCGCGTGGCCTGATCGGATATCATGGGGAATTCCTGACCGATACCCGCGGCACCGGTGTGATGAACCGCATGTTCCATTCCTATGCCCCGCACAAAGGGCCGATCGAGGGGCGCCGCAATGGCGTCCTGGTCTCCACCGGCGACGGCGAAGCGGTAGCCTATGCCCTGTGGTATCTCGAGGAACGCGGACGGCTTTTCATCGGCCCGGGCACCAAGGTCTATCAGGGCATGATCATTGGCGAGAACGCCAAAGACAATGACCTCGATGTCAATCCGCTGAAGGCCAAGCAGCTGACCAATATTCGTACCACCTCGAAGGACGAAGCGGTGCGTCTGACCCCGATCGTGCCGCTCACCCTGGAGCAGGCGATCGCCTATATCGAGGATGATGAACTGGTCGAGGTAACCCCCCAGTCTATCCGCCTGCGCAAGCGGGAACTCTTGCCGCATCTGCGCCGGCGGGCGCGTCTGGACAGCGATCAGGTCTAGACTTTACCTGCAAGTCCCAATTGCCGGGCGATGATGCGGTCGACCAGGCGGCGGGGCAGGGTGTTGACGACGAGGTTCTGCACCGGATCAGGTGTCACCACATAGCGCGCCTTTGGTGCGCGGACCGTCAGCGCCCGGTGCACGGCCTCACCGATGGCTTCGGCAGATAGTCCCTTTTGCCCCATGGCAAGCATGAGCGCACGCACCTTGCGCAAGGCAGGTCCGTACGCCGTGCTTTCGTATTGCGACACATCGATGGCTTCAGCCTTATCCCAGATCGGGGTGCGCACGGCGCCGGGGGCCACCGTAATGACGTCCACACCAAAGAGCATCAGTTCGCGGCGCAGCGCCTCGCTCAGGCCCTCGAAGGCGAATTTCGAGCTGTTATAGGCTCCGACAAACGGCGAGGCACTGGTGCCGCCAACCGAGGTGATATTGACGATGCGGCCCTTGGGGGCGGGAGCTCCAGGGGCGGCTCCGCACAGGGGCGCAAAGGCCTGGGTGACAATCAGCTGTCCAACCACGTTGACCTCGAACTGCTGGCGAAAGGCGGCAATCGGCAGATGCAGGAGTGGGCCTGGCACCGCGATCCCGGCATTGTTGACCAGCCCGAACAAAGGCGTCCCCGACAGGGCCGCCCTGACCTGCCGGGCTGCTCCTGACACTGCGGCCTCATCGGTGACATCAAAAAGCAGGGGCTCGAAGTTCGCGCCCCATTGCTCCCGCAACCGCGCCGCGTCGGCCTCTTTGCGAACGCTGCCAAAGACGCGAAAGCCTTTGCTTAGCAATACCTTGGCGCACCCCCATCCAATTCCAGTGGTCACGCCTGTCACCACGACGCTGTTCATGCGCCTTCTGCCCTGTTGTGTTGCTGCGGTGGCCATCCTACACCGGAGCGATGGCCGTACTCGATCCTCATACGATAGAATTTGCCCAACGGCTCGCCGACCGCGCCGGCGAAGTCATCCGCCCGCTGTTTGACCGCCCGCTCGAGGTTGAAGACAAGGCCAAGGTCGGCGCCTTTGATCCGGTGACTGCGGCTGATCGCGGTGCCGAGACCGCGCTGCGGGCACTCATCAGCGCCGAATTCCCCTCAGACGGAATCCTCGGTGAGGAATTTGGCGAGACCCGGGGCAGCAGTGGTCGGCGCTGGGTTCTTGACCCCTTGGACGGAACACGGGCCTTCATCACCGGCCAGCTTTTGTGGGGAACGCTGATCGCACTCGAAGCGGAGGGACAGCGGGTCCTTGGCCTCATTGACCAACCTGTCCTGCGCGAACGCTTTCTGGCGGTACCTGGCCTGGCGCTGCGCATGAGCCCGGCCGGTCAAAGACCTCTGAGGGTACGCAGCTGTAACCGCCTCGCCGACGCTATCGTCACCACGACCCATCCCTTCAGCTATTTCGATGCCGACGAGGCCAGCCGCTTCGAGCGTGTGGCGCGGGCCGCCCGCATGAGCCGCTACGGGGGTGACTGTTACGGCTATGCCCTCCTCGCAGGCGGCTACACGGATCTTGTCATCGAGGCGGCACTGCGGCCGTGGGATGTGGCTGCGCTCATTCCGGTGATCGAGCAGTCAGGGGGGGTCATCACCGACTGGCAAGGCCGGGCTCTGAGCCTGAACGGTGACTATTTTGCCGTGGTCGCGGCGGGCGACAGGCGGGTGCATGAGGAGGCACTTCGTCTATTGGCGGCCTGAGAGCTGCTCTGCCACGAAGGCGTCAAATGCTGCCCAGAACTGGGCGCGGATGCCGTCGCGCTCCATCAAAATTTCATGTTCGGCGTCGCTGAGCGGAATGTAGCGGGCCCTGGGCAGGCGCGCCATCAGCCTCTGGCAATCGGCACTGACCACGACCCGGTCGCTCTGAGCCCCGAAAGTCAGGAGCGGTGTGGTGAGGCCTGTGCCAAAGCCGGCCTGACGCAGGCTTGCAATCGAACGGAAGGAGGCGTCAAGCCAGCCCCAGCTGGGGCCCTTGGTCCTCAGATCAGGCGCGGCGCGGAGCAGCGCCTGGGTGCGGGCAAAACGTTGTCGATCGCGGGTCACCCTCTGGACGGCAAAGTCCATGGTGAGCGGATCCAGCGTGTCCGCGCCCCAGACCCAGTCTTGCCGGCGGCCAAGAACAGTCTGAAGCTTGCAGATGCTGCGGGCGATGACGGGGGGATAGCCTTCTGTCTGCATGCCGATCATGGGTGCAGAGAGCACCGCAGCCTCTACCAGTGCAGGCTTGGCCTTCAGTGCACGCAGCAGGATATGACCACCCATGGAATGCGCGAGGGCAATGATGGGACCCTGACCGAGGGGGGACACCACCTGGTCCATGAACGCGGCAAGATCCGCGTCATATTGCGCAAAGTCCTCGACGTGGATCTTGAACGGATCGGCCAGAGCGCGCTGCGAGCCGCCCTGGCTGCGCCAGTCGAAGGTCGCAACCATGAAGCCGCGAGCCCGCAACTCATCGATCACCTCGGTATATTTTTCGATGAACTCTGAGAGGCCATGCAGGAGAAGGCAAAGGCCGCGGGGACGGATGGCGGGAGCGACGCCGAAGACGGCGGTACGCAACCGGCATCCGTCGCCACCCGAGATGACGCGGGTTGGAAGCGGGTCCAATGCCTGGCTTAGCCGCGGGCCTTTGCCAGGACCGGTCCGAGCTTCATGGCAAGGCCCATGTCGCCGGCAACACGCAGCTTGCCCTGCATGAACGCCGAGGTCCCGTCGAGCTCGCCCTTGACCATCTTTTCGAAGGTCTCAAGGGTCAGAGTGATGGTGCAGTCAGCCGTCTTGCCGGCGCCGTCACTGACCGTATTGGGCGTCGACTTGCCATCGATATAGACACTGCCCGGCTCTCCAAAATCGAACTTCAAGGTACCGCCCAGGCCGGAATTGGCCCCGATGGCTCCACCCATCTGCTGCACGATCTGCTGCACCTGCTCCGAGCTCATTAGACATCCTTCCTCAAGATGATGAGGCGCGCACGCCTCGCTGGTTAGCCTTCCCAAACACGGTACGCCCGAACGGCCGGCGAAGCTGTGGCCCTGGAGCCAGTTTCACCGTCAAAGATGTTCCCTTCGAACGTGCGACGGGTCGAGATATGAGCATTTGTCGCGGCGCGGCACAACTCGCTTGGCCCGACTTGGCGGGGCTATCTTGTCTCACCACGAACCCTGGCCCACCCGCACCCTTGAAAGCTGCCCTAGGGGTGCCTACCTCATTTGGCGTCGGCAGGTCCGAAGGGCCAATGGCCTTCGTTCACTGCCTGCATTGATGAAAGGGATCCGGCCATTTGGCGGACCCGTGCACAAGGCTTTGAGGAGGTTGTGACCATGCGTGCATTCGATCTTTCCCCCCTTTTCCGCTCCACCGTCGGCTTTGACCGCCTGTTCGACATGCTGGACCAGGCGCCCCAGTTCGATTCGGGCCAGGGCTATCCGCCCTACAACATCGAGCGGACCGGCGAGACCCACTACCGTATCACTCTGGCGGTCGCCGGCTTTGCCGAGAATGACCTGGATGTGGAAGTCCGCGAAGGCGTGCTCACCGTGCAGGGCAAGCGTGCCGAGGACGACGAAAGCCAGACCAATTATCTGCATCGCGGCATTGCCGGACGGGCCTTTGAGCGCCGCTTCCAGCTTGCTGAAAATGTCGAGGTGCGCGGCGCCCGCCTTGAGAACGGGCTGCTCCACATCGAACTTGAGCGGATTGTTCCGGAAGAGAAGAAGCCGCGCCGCATTCCGATCGGTGGCGCCGATGTCAAGACGCTTGAGACCAAGGCGGCCAGCAAGGCGGCCTGACCGCGATCCCGTCGCAAGTCATTCGGGCGCCCGTACGGGCGCCCGTCTGGCTCAGGCGGAGCTGCGCAGGGCCTGGCCGTTGAGGCCCTCGGCCACCATCGCCGGCAGTTTGGTACCTGACAGAATGGCCCCTTGCAGCATCGCGTCGCGCAGATCCGCATCGACGAGGGTGGAGTAGCTGAGATCGGCGTTGTCGAGGCGGGCCCGACGAAGATCCGCCCCGCGCAGGTCGCAGTAGCGCAGTTGTGCGCCTTCCAGACGTACCGGCAGAAGCCGGTCATCGGCGATCAGGAGCGGGCCCAGCTTGGCATCCCTGAGGTCGGCATTGTTGAAGCGTGCTCCGGCCAGATTGGCGCCGCGCAAATCTGCCCCGGAAAGTCGGGTGGCACGCAGGTCGGCGCCACTCAGATTTGAGCCCTGCAGCGAACAGCCTTCCAGATTGAGACCGTAAAAGACGGCACGGGGCGCGATCAACGCTGTCAGGCTCCGAAATGACAGCGTTGTCAGTCCCCGCAGGTCAGCATCCGTCAGATCGGCCGGACTTCCCTCCCGACCGTCGGTTTCCGCCCAGCGTGTATGGGCATCCAGCTGCTCGCGCGCCGCAGTCATGGCGGCATCGAGGACCGCAGGCTTGAGGTCGGTGAGCACATTGGAAAGGTCAGCGCCATCAAACACGGTCATGGTCATGCGGGCGCCAACGAGCACGGCTCCCGACAGATCGGCCCCGGCCATGTTGCAGCCGGAGAGGTCTGCACCCTCCAGATTGGCGCCGCAAAGCCGTGCCTGGCGCAGATTGGCGCGGGTAAGCGTACAGCCACGCATCACCGCATCGGTAAAGTCCGCCTGTAGTGCTACCACCCCGGTCATTTTGGCCCGCTCGAGATTGGCGGCATGAAGCATGGCCGCCGGCAGCTGGGACGGACCAATGTCGTGCTGCATCAGGCGCAGATTGCCGAAACGGTCCTTTTCGGCAATGGAGCCCTCGCGCAGATCACATTCATAAAGGTCGGCGCCAATCAGGTTGGCGCCGCGCAATGAGGCGCCGCGCAGGTCAGCGCGCCTGAGGCTTGCCCCTTCCAGGTTGGCCCGGCGCAGATCGGCGCCGAAAAACGAACTCGAATCGAGGCGGGCTCCAGCCAGATTGACCTCCTCGAGAATCGCACCGGTGAAATCGGCATCGGCAAGATTGCGGCCTGACAGGTCAAGCCCGGAAAGATCACAGAAGGCAAAGACCGCGCGCGCCCCGCCCATCCGCCCGGCATAAAGCATCTCATGACGGGCAACAGCGGCCGTCGCAGTCTTCTGCGTCAGCTTTGAAAAGCGGATCTTGGTTTCGGGCACCATGGCTAACCGTAAGGGCACGCGACCCCCTATTCTTGCTAGAACCCTCTAACGGCTCATTAAAATGCGCGCGAATGGGCCCCCTTGAATGACGATCGCGCTAGCCTTAAGCCCTTGGGATTGGCTATGGTGCGCGCCGCTGCGCCCCTGGGCTGAGATTAGGGCGCGAAGGGGCCCCCCCCTGCCCACCCGCATCATGCCGCATCTCGTTTCAGAAGAGGTCCGCCTTGTATAAGCATGCATTAATGCTGACGGCAGCTACAGTCGCGCTTTCCCTGGGCACGACCGCTTATGCCGACACCACCATCTCCACGACGGTTAACAAGGCGCAAACGACGAGCACCGCCGGAAACATTCTGGTTGGCGACACCACCTCATCCCCGGTCAAGAACGGCACGGTATCGGTCTCGATCGCCAACCCCGCGATCGAGATCAATTCGGCAAACTATGTCCAGATCACGACCGCCTCCAGCGCGGTCAGCAATAACGGGATCAGCGGGGCCATTGGCGTCCAGATGGATGCGGCCACAACCCCCAATGGCCCGGGCGTGGGCACCGATGCGCTCTACAGCATCGGCCAGATCAACCTGACCGGCACTGGCACATCAAAATACGGCATTCTGGTCACTCCGGTTTCTGGCAGCACCAATCCGCAATTCAACGGCAATATCGACCTTGGCGCCGGTTCAACCACGACGGTCACCGGCGACAGCTCGGTCGGCGTTGAAGTGGCCACCGGCTCCCAGCTCAATGGCGACATCAAGATTCTGGGCACCCTGATCGGAAACCCCAGTTCGACCGTTGCCTCGACCGGCGGCAATGTCACCGGCATCCGCCTCAACGGCATACTGAACGGCAACGTTCTTATTAATTCCGGTGGATCGGTTCAGGCCTATGGCCAGGGCGCCCAGGGACTTGTGGTTGCGAACACGGTAACCGGCAACATCACCAACAATGGCGCGCTCGACGCACTTGGCATTCAGAACGCCCTCATCAACTCGGTCAATCCTGAAGCCAGCTCGGCCCTCATTGTGGCGGGCTCGGTTCAGGGCGGTATCTATAACGCCGGGCCGCTGTCGAGCGGCAGTTCGACGGTGCGGGCAGCGATCACCACTTATGGAAACGCGCCTGCAGTCCTGATTTCTTCCAGTGGTGCCGGCGCCGTGAGCCCGACGCCGATGACGATCGGCACTTATACCACCATCACCAGTTCAGCTGTTCCGCAGGTCAATGGCAGCTACAGCTTCGTCAACCGTGGCGCCATCAGTTCCCATCCCTACAATGCCGATCTGAACGGCACGATCGGCGTCAATCTGCAGGGTGATGCCATCGGTACGGTCACCTTCAGCGGCGGGCTGTACAATCCTGGTACCATCAGTGCATCGGCGACCACCGATGCCAAGGCGACCTCGGTGGTGACCGCGAGCGGCATCATCGTCGGCAATTACGTCAACCTGCCCTCGATCGTTGTCGATAATGCCGAATCAGGTGGCGGTAGCGTCACCTCATCGGTCAGCGGAGCCTATGCCGCATCCACCGCCGCAATTGCCATCAACCAGTACGGCAACATGCCGCTTTTGGTGAACAATGGCGGCTCCATCACCGCCACGGCATCAAGCACGAGCACCACCATCACCAATCCCGGCAACACGAGTTCGACCACCTTGCCGGGGCTTTCCGCGTACGCTGTGGAAGATCTGTCCGGCACCCTGACCACGATCGACAATTATGGCGGGCTCATCAGTGCTTCGGCAACGCAGCTTGCGGATAACAGCCAGGTGGCCGTGGCGCTTGGCCTCAGCGCCGCCAAGGGCAACGTCACCATCAACAATACCGGCAACATCCTTGGCGAAGTCCTGCTGGGTTCGCATAACGACACCATCAATGTCAGTGGCACCAGCAGTACGCCGGCCTCGATCATTGGCAACATCTCGCTCGGCGGCGGTCTGGACACGCTCAACATCGGCGATTTTGGCACCGTCAAGGGTTCGGTCACGGAGTTCGGTGGCGGCAGCGCAACGGTAACCGTCGGCAGTGGCGCCGGCACTGGCACGCTCATCCTGACCAATACGACCCAAGGGCTCACCGTCAACACGCTGCACGTCAAGAGCGGTGGCACGCTGGGGATGTCGATTTCGCAGGCGTTTAATTCGACCGCCGCCGGCTACGTTGGACCGGTGATCCAGGCTGTCACCGTCACCTCCAATAACGTGACCACGCCCGGCGCGATCACCCTGGATCCAAATTCCAAGTTCACCCTCAATTATCAGAGCTTCATTTCGACGCCCAATCCTGGCCAGCCGGCGCAGTTCGTTCTTCTGGATGCGCCCGCAGGTCAGCTGTCACTCGGTAATTTTGCCAGCATCCAGACGACGATCGTGGGCAATTCGACCAACAAGATTGCCGGCCAGATCCCCTATCTCTTCACCGGCAATGTCTGCACCTTCAACGTATCGGCGGTCAGCGACTGCGCCGGCCCGTCGCCCACTCTCGATTCCCAGCTCGTCCTCAATCTGCAGCCCAAGAGCGCCGCCCAGCTCGGACTTACGGGCAATACCGCCAAGATCTTTCCCTATGCCAATGCGGCCCTGGCGACCGACAGCACCCTTGGCGGCAATTTTGTCTCTGACATTACCAATGCGGCCCAGGCACAGGCGGCCTATAATGCCTTCCTGCCCGATCTTTCCGGTTCATCGCGGGCGGTACTCGTCTCCATCACGGATCAGGCGAGCGGACCCGTGGCGCAGCGTCAGCGCGATCTACGCATGTATGCCGACAAACAGGGTGGCACCACCCTGTGGGGCCAGGAGTTTTTCCAGCGTATGGATACGGGCCGCAATATCGAGGGTTACAAGGGAAGCGGCTTTGGCTTTGCGATCGGTGCCGACAAGGGCACGCCGGAATCGGGACGTTACGGCGCGGCGATTACCTTCTTCTCCGGCGATCAGACCAACAAGGCGCCTGATTTCGCCAAGACTACCAATCAATGGTACCTGCTGACCGGTTACACCGACTGGCGCAACAAGGGAATATTCCTCGATACCCAGGGTTCGTTCGGGTATGGCGCGCTCAAAGGCCGCCGTTACATGCAGCTGACCAACCCGACGACCGGTTCCATCATCTATACGCGGGCAGCGGCAAACAAGCACGCTGCGCTGGCGCTGGCGGGCGGATTCTCAACCGGAGCCATCCTGACCTATGGTGGCACGGTGATCACGCCGCAGTTCAGTCTTGATGCCCTGACCATGCGCGAGGAAGGCTACACCGAAACCGGCGGTGGCTCCGGTACCACGGGGGCTGATGGCTTCGACCTCATTGTCGCGCCTTATTATGCCTCGTCGGCGCGCGCCTATCTTGGCAGTTCCATCCGCCAGGATATCGACCTCGGCGGCTTCTACCTGCAGCCGGAACTGCACGCCGGTTACCGTTACGACTTCCTGGCAAGCCCGGTAAAGCTTCACGCCGCCTTCGCGAGCCTGCCGACCAGCAAGTTCGCACTCACCGGTCCCAATCCCACGCGCGGCAATATTGTCGCCGGCGGCACACTCTCGGTGGCAACGGGAACCTGGTCGTTAGGCGTCAATTACGACTATCTGCGCAGCACCAGTGGCGGTGTCGACCAGATGGGAACGCTGACGCTGCTGGGACGCTTCTGATCCCCTCAAGCATACCCTTTCGGGGCGAGGGAACGCTTTGGCGCTCCCTCAAAAGGGTGCTCGGCACGCCTCATTGCGCAATCGTGTAGGAATAGTGGTCGTGGCGGGTAAGGCCAGCCTGTGTGCTCGGACCTGTCGCAGCAAGCAACACCCGCTCCTTTCAGAAGCGCCATTCACGTGTCTTCCGAAGTAAGCGGTCCGGGGACATATTCGAGCAGGTCAGCGGGCTGGCACTGCAGATAATCGCAGATCCGTTCGAGCGTACTGAAGCGAACACCGCGCACCTTGCCGGATTTCAGCAGGGACAGGTTCTGCTCGGTGATGCCGACATGCAGGGCCAATTCCCTGGAAGTAACCTTGCGGCGTGCCAGCATCACGTCCAGATGTACGAGGATGGGCATGGCTAGACGATCTGCGCGCTGTCTTCGGCGGCACGACGGGCTTCGGTGAGGATCCACGCAATCAGGTAGAAGATCCCGCCCACCAGGAAAAACCAGACGTCGCTGCCATCGACTTCAGCGCTCATGCTGCTGATACCGGCTATCCCGCCAAGGTGAGCGCCGAGTTCTATCAGCGGTGGCAGCAGCACATCGAGCGCCGGTACCACCACCAAAGTCAGCGCGAAGGCGCGCAGATGCAACACCGGAGCAAGACCAAAAAAGTCCCCGCTCTCGAAGCAGCGCAGCAGGCTGCGCAAGCGCCACAGCCCATAGAGCAAAGCAAGGAGCACCACGCTCTCGGCGAGTTGATCCAGATAGATATGGCCAGCCAGGGCCTTTGGGCCAGTGACGTTGATCTTCAATAAACCGAGATGGTGGGCCCCCAGGGGCGCGCTCCAGAGTCCGATCAGGGTTGCCCCACCGAGGATCAGCCCGAGCTCGCTCAGCCAGCGCAGGCGGCGCGCAGCGCGCCTCGCATGACCACTCTCATGATTTGTTGTTTCATGTGTCATGTTTATTGTTTTACATTAATTGTATCTCGTTTTGCAAGAGGGAAATCGCATACACCCCTGCCGGGCTCGCCGCGTCAACGCCCGCCACGAAATCTACTCGCAATGGGGTTCGCTGCCCGCAACATCCGGTTTGTATCGTGCGCGTCAGTCCGCCGCGTGCGGCCACAGGCAGAAAAAAAGGGCGGGACAGGTCCCGCCCTTTGAAGGCTATGCGCAGGTGGCACGACAGATGCGTGCCACTTTTCACGCCGGCCTAGAAGTTAAGCCCGAAGGTCACGCCGAAGGTCCGCGGGTCACCGTAGAACGCATTGGTGTAATTGCCCGAGGTAGCCGCGGTCAGATATTCGCCCGTGATATAATTGTTATCTAGGACGTTCTTGGCCCAGAGGCGCAGATACCAGGTGCCATCCGGAGAGTTCAGCTGGGATTGCAGGTTCATGACGTCATACGATGCAATCTTGTTGACCGCGCCATTGAAGACGCTGCCATACATGTCAGTCTGCCAGTAATAGTCGACCCGACTGACGAGATGATAATCGTTGGGCAGAGGCAGGGTGTACTGCGCACCGATGCTGATGGTGACGGGCGGCGTATTCTGCAGTTCATTACCCTTGAGGCTCTGCGGGACGCCGCCATAGGTGCCATTTACGGCTGGCGCGGTGGTCGAGAAGCCCTGGGCTGCCAATGCCTGCGCATAGGTTACGCCCGGCGCAATCAGCTTGTTGGGATTCATGCAGCTGCCGTATGCCGCATAAGGAATGCCCGAAGACGCCAGAGCGCCGACGCCTCCCGGAGGCGCGAAGAACAGGCCGCCGACGTTGGGCAGAGTGCCCGGCTTGGCGCCATTGTAGTAGAGGACGCAGTTCTCGCCGCCGGTTCCACTGATCGTCGCATCCTTGACGAGGAGGGCGTTGGCGTAGCCGTTTGTCGGGTTGCGCGGATTGATCGAAGACGAGTTGCCAATGCTGGTATTGGTGCTGGAGAAACCAAGGTTGAACTGCCAGCGGTTGGTCGGCGCCCACAATACCGTGCTTTCAACACCCCAGAGCTTGGCGTTGATGTTTTCGTTGACCGAGGTGTTGTTGACGATCTTCGAAACCTGCAGCCCGGTGTAGTTGTAGTACCAGATGTCACCATTGGCCTGCAGGTCACCACCCAGTGCGGTGTTCTTGGTACCGACTTCGAAGGCGTCGATGCTTTCCGGATTGTAGGAGGCCGGAACGCCGAGGCCCGGCTGAACGCCCGGATTGAACCCACCGGCCTTATAGCCACGGGCATAAGAGGCATAGAACAGGCTCTGGTCGGTGAAGGAGAGTTTCGGCGTGTAGTCGACCACCGCCCGACCGGTCCACTTGTCATAGGTGACCTGGTTAAACTGCCAGGCATCGTTCGGACCTACCGGCTGGTTGACACCGCAGCCCGCCGACGCGGCAGTTCCGGGCACCGAACCGTTGGCGCAGTTGAAGTCAATCTGACCCTGCGAGGCCAACGCCGCCATCGCCGCGTCCTCATTGGTGGACCCGATCGGGACCAGACCGGAGAGGAGTTCGATGCGGCCCTGCTGGTACTTCTGGTCCTCGGTCCAGCGCGCGCCGACCGTGAACTTCAACAGATGCGGGATCGCGGTGTAGTAGGCTTCCGCGTAAATGCCCTTGGACCTCAGGCGGTTAAGCTTGCCGTAGTTGTTGTAGTAACCCGGCCCGTAGATGCAGCCCGTGGTGCCGCAGAGCTGCGGTGCCGCCAGGCCCGCCAGACCACCGAGGATAATCGAAGGGTAATCAAGGGTATCGGTATTGACGAAATAATTGCCGTTGAGGTTCTGCTGCAAATAGTAGAAGCCCAGCATGCCATTGAGCGGACCGCTGAAGTGGGTGTTGAAGCGCCACTCCCCAGACCACTGCGTCGCCGCCCCGTTCGACTGGTCATAGGCCGCCAGCGAGTTCGAGAAGGTGTAATTGCCGCCGATCACGCCAAGATTGGTCGTGCCCGATATCGGCAGCTCATTGGGATGCGAGAAATAAGGCGCATAAATCGCGGCATACGCAGGCCCAGCGACATGGGCAAGTGTACCGAGGAAGACCGCCTTGGCTGTCGCCCAGGCGACCGGGTTGATCGTTACGCCGGGATTGTTGTTGTAGCTTTCCTGCGAGAAGACGCTGTTCTGGTCGTAGCCAAGGACCGCATCGGAATCGAGCCAGCTGGCCCAGGACTGATGCCAGGACAGGGCCAGGAAATTGTCCTGCGCGCGATAGGTCGGATCGAAGGTGGTGTAGATCTGGCGAGGATTGGCCGGGCTCGAGATACCTGAAGTCGGGGTCGTCGCCAGGTTGGTAAGGCCGAGCAGCGGCGCTAGGGCGCCAAGCGTGCCACCGAACGTCGTCGTCATCGCCTGGACCGATGAGGCGATGTATCCGAGGGTGGCGTTGCCGTTCACAGCACCGGTAGCGGATAGCGAATTCGGCAGACAGCCGAGGATGCCTGAGGGGTCGGTCGCGCACAGCTGCTTCTGCGAGCGCATGTGATTGTCGGATTCGCTCGAGAACTGTCCGGTGAAGTCGACCCGGGTTCTGGAGGTCGGCTCCCAGCGCAACTCGGTACGGATGGAGTACTGGTTACGGTTGTCCGGGTGGCTGTTATTGTAGAGGTTGTGGGTGTAGCCCGAGTGACGGACATAATCGCCGGCAATGCGCAGTCCGAGCTGGTCGGTGACCAAGGGAACGTTGACGAAGCCCTTGAACTGCATCAGGTCATAATTGCCGTAGGTGGCCTGCAGGTTGCTCGAGAAGCCCGTGAGGTCAGGCTTCGCCGCCACCACATTGACCACACCGCCGGTGGCACCGCGGCCATAAAGGGTCGACTGCGGTCCGCGCAGCACCTCGATGCGCTGCAGGTCGTAGAACGAGCCGTCGGCCAGGTTCGGGGCGGCCAGATAGACGTTGTTGAAGTTGATGGCGACGCCGGATTCGGCGTCATAGCCCACGGCGGTGATGCCGATGCCGCGGATCTGGAAGTCGGAACCCGTGAAATTGCCCTTGGTGTAGCTGACACTGGGGGTGGCAAACTGCAGATCGTTAAAGCGGGTGATCTGATGGGCCGAGAGATCGTGGGCGGTGAAGGCCGAGATGGCGATGGGAACGCTTTGAACGTTCTGACTGGTCTTCTGGGCGGTAACCACCACGGTTTCGATCTGGGCGAAGGCCGGTGCGGCCAGCATGGTGGTAAGAAGCAAGGCTGAGACAAACGCGGCGGACTGGGAGGTCCGAGTACCAAATCCCGACATGGAATGCGTCCCCTGTGTTTCGTAATTTTGGTATTTTTATTCCCGTGATACTTGGGGCCCCGCCAAATCTCAGCGGCCGCCCGTAAGCCTATGGAAGTCATGAAAGACTGGGCAAAGGAGGGGGGCACCGCAAGAGTGCGCAGCCGAAACCGGTTCGTATCTTCGGTCAGTGTTGCAGGAATGTTGCGCTGGGCGGCACGGCCCTAAAACGAGAAATTGCAACATAAATAACACATAGTGGCATGTGGTATACTACTTAAAATTGTCGATAAGAGCCGATCGCTTCCGGCACCCCAGGTGCACGACAAAAGCCGGTAACGAGCCCCGGTGGCGCGGCCTATGCCCAAAGGCGCACTTTGGGGCACGTTGGTGTAGAGCCACTGCTGGGAAACATGTCACATCCCTGTTTGCTGTGCTGTTGGCATCGATCAGCTCGTTCAGACCCCGCGCGCATTCGAGGTCTCGCCTGGCACGTTCCGCTGCACCTGCCCGTCCCAAAGTCCCAGGGTCGGACGCAAGCGGCCGGATTGGTTCAGGCCTGTGGGCGTGCTGCGATCTGTGAAGAGCGAGACGAGCGCCGTTAGCGACGCGCCATGCGTCCGACGGTAAATCCGTACCGATCAACCCAGTCAAACTGCAATCCGGTTCTACCCTCGTCGCTGCAGCTTCGCTCTCAATACACGGCGCTTCATTGCGCCGTTCGTTTCGGACCAGACGACACAGTGCGGCCACAGGCAGAAAAAAGGGCGGGACAAGTCCCGCCCTTTGAAGCCTTCTCAAGTGGCACGACAGATGCGTGCCACTTTTCACGCTGGCTTAGAAGTTAACCCCGAAGGTCACGCCAAAGGTCCGCGGATCGCCATAGAACCCGTTGGTATAGAGACCGGAGGTCGGGCTCGTGAGGTATTCGCCCGTCAGGTAATTATTGTCCATGACGTTCTTGGCCCAGATACGCAGATACCAGGTGCCATCCGGAGAGTTCAGCTGGGACTGCAGGTTCATGACATCGAACGCTGCGATCTTGTTGACCGCGCCATTGAAGACACTGCCATACATGTCAGTCTGCCAGTAATAGTCGACCCGACTGACGAGATGATACTCGTTGGGCAGAGGCAGGGTGTACTGCGCACCGATGCTGATGGTGACGGGCGGCGTATTCTGCAGTTCATTGCCCTTGAGGCTCTGCGGGACGCCGCCATAGGTACCGTTCACGCCTGGCGCGGTGGTCGAGAACCCTTGTGCGGCAAGAGCCTGCCCATAGGTTTCGCCAGGTGCGATCAGGGTATTGGGATTCATGCAGCTGCCGTATGCCGCATAAGGAATGCCCGAAGACGCCAGAGCACCGATGCCTCCCGGAGGCGCGAAGAACGTACTGCCAATATTGGGCAAAGTACCCGGCGTGGCGCCATTGTAGTAGAGGACGCAGTTCTCGCCAGCGGTAGCACTGATCGTCGCATCCTTGACGAGGAGGGCGTTGGCATAGCCGTTGGTCGGATTACGCGGATTGATCGAGGACGAATTGCCGATGCTGGTATTGGTGCTGGAGAAGGCAAGGTTGAACTGCCAGCGGTTGGTCGGCGCCCACAATACCGTGCTTTCAACACCCCAGAGCTTGGCGTTGATGTTTTCGTTGACCGAGGTGTTGTTCTCGATCTTCGAAACCTGCAGCCCGGTGTAGTTGTAGTACCAGATGTCGCCGTCGGCTTCTAAGGTTCCGCCCATCGCCATATTTTTGGTACCGACTTCGAAGGCGTCGATGCTTTCCGGATTGTAGGAGGCCGGAACGCCGAGGCCCGGCTGAATGCCCGGATTGAACCCACCGGCCTTATAGCCACGGGCATAAGAGGCATAGAACAGGCTCTGGTCGGTGAAGGAGAGTTTCGGCGTGTAATCGACCACCGCCCGACCGGTCCACTTGTCATAGGTGACCTGGTTAAACTGCCAGGCATCGTTCGGACCGGCCGGCTGGTTGACACCGCAACTTGCGGCCGCCGGCGTGCCTGGCACCGAGCCGTTGGCGCAGTTGAAGTCTCTCTGGCCCTGCGCGGCCAACGCCGCCATCGCCGCGTCCTCGTTGGTGGTCCCGATCGGGATCAGACCGGAAAGGAGTTCGATACGGCCCTGCTGGTACTTCTGGTCCTCGGTCCAGCGTGCGCCGACCGTGAACTTCAACAGGTGGGGGATCGCGGTGTAGTAGGCTTCCGCGTAAATGCCCTTGGACCTCAGGCGGTTAAGCTTGCCGTAATTGTTGTAGTAACCCGGCCCGTAGATACAGCCACTGGTTGCACAGAGCGCGGGTGCGCCCAATCCGGCCAGGCCACCCAGCATGATCGCCGGGTAATCGAGGGTATCGGCGTTGACAAAATAATTGCCGTCGAGGTTCTGCTGCAAATAGTAGAAACCCAGCATGCCATTGAGCGGACCGCTGAAGTGGGTGTTGAAGCGCCATTCCCCAGACCACTGCGTCGCCGACCCGTTCGACTGGTCGAAGGCCGCCAGCGAGTTCGAGAAGGTGTAATTGCCACCGACGATGCCAAGATTGGTCGTGCCCGATACTGGCAGCTCATTGGGCTGCGAGAAATAGGGCGCGAAGAAGCCAGCATAAGTGGGACCAGCCACAGCATTGAGGGTGCCGAGGAAGACCGCCTTGGCCGTCGCCCAGTTGACCGGGTTAATCGTTGAGCCCGGTATGTTGTTGTAGCTTTCCTGGGAAAAGACGCTGTTCTGGTCGTAGCCGACGACCGCATCGGAATCGAGCCAGCTGGCCCAGGACTGATGCCAGGAGAGCGAGAGGAAGTTATCCTGAGCGTGGTAGGTGGGATTGAAGGTGGTGTAGATCTGCCACGGATTTGAGGGCAGCACCACGCCGGGCGGCAGGGTCGGGGTCGTCGACAGGTCCGTGATCCCCAGCAGTGAGGCTAGAGGCCCGAGGGTCGCGCCAAACGTGCTTTGCATCGCCTGTTTGGATGAGGCGATGAGGCCGAGCGTGGCATTGCCATTGACCGCCTGATTGGCCGACAGGGAGCCCGGCAGACAGCCGAGGATGCCTGAGGGATCGGTCGTACACAGCTGCTTCGTCGAGCGCATGTGATTGTCGGATTCGCTCGAGAACTGTCCGGTGAAGTCGACCCGGGTTCTGGAGGTCGGCTCCCAGCGCAACTCGGTACGGATGGAGTACTGGTTACGGTTGTCCGGGTGGCTGTTATTGTAGAGGTTGTGGGTGTAGCCCGAGTGACGGACATAATCGCCGGCAATGCGCAGTCCGAGCTGGTCGGTGACCAAGGGAACGTTGACGAAGCCCTTGAACTGCATCAGGTCATAATTGCCGTAGGTGGCCTGCAGGTTGCTCGAGAAGCCCGTGAGGTCAGGCTTCGCCGCCACCACATTGACCACACCGCCGGTGGCACCGCGGCCATAAAGGGTCGACTGCGGTCCGCGCAGCACCTCGATGCGCTGCAGGTCGTAGAACGAGCCGTCGGCCAGGTTCGGGGCGGCCAGATAGACGTTGTTGAAGTTGATGGCGACGCCGGATTCGGCGTCATAGCCCACGGCGGTGATGCCGATGCCGCGGATCTGGAAGTCGGAACCCGTGAAATTGCCCTTGGTGTAGCTGACACTGGGGGTGGCAAACTGCAGATCGTTAAAGCGGGTGATCTGATGGGCCGAGAGATCGTGGGCGGTGAAGGCCGAGATGGCGATGGGAACGCTTTGAACGTTCTGACTGGTCTTCTGGGCGGTAACCACCACGGTTTCGATCTGGGCGAAGGCCGGTGCGGCCAGCATGGTGGTAAGAAGCAAGGCTGAGACAAACGCGGCGGACTGGGAGGTCCGAGTACCAAATCCCGACATGGAATGCTCCCCCTGTGTTTCGTTATTTTGGTGTTTCTATTCCTCTGAATACTTGGGGCCCCGCCCAATCTCAGCGGACGCCCGTAAAGCCATGTAAGCAGTGGAAGAGTGAGCAAAGGCTCGTGACCCCGCAAGAGCGCTAGACCGAGACCAGTTCGCAATCTTCGGCCACTGTTGCAGGAATGTTGCGCCAGTTCACTCCGGCGCGAAACAGGAAATGCGTCCTAAAGAACACCATTAAAGCTGTTAATATTGCCGATATTGGGCCCTGAAAGTACAAAAAAGGGGACGCCGGCAGCGCGGCGCCCCCTGACGGCCGGATCGGGCAAAATCAGAAATTGGTGCCGATAGCGATACCGAAGGTACGCGGCGCGCCATAGAACACGTTGGTGTAGAGCCCGGAAGACGGGCTGGTCACATACATGCCGGTCATGTTGTTGGCATCGAGCAGGTTTTTGACGAACCCGCGTACGTACCAGGTGTCGTCAGGCGAGTTCAGCTGCACCTGTGCGTCCATCTGCCCCCAGGCCGGAATACGATCCGCGGGATCATTGAAGACCGTCCCGTACATCGATGTCTGCCAGTAATAATCGACGCGACTGACGAGACGGTAGTCGTTCTTCAGAGGCATTGTGTACTGTCCTCCAACACTGAGCGTGAAGGAGGGCGTGTTCTGCAGCCTGTTGCCCTTCAGGTTTGTCGGTACGCCTTCATAGGTGCCATGCACGCTCGGGTCAGAAGTTGCGAAGCCCTGCGCGGCCAAGGCCTGACCATACGTCACACCCGGGGCGACCAGAGTGTTGGGATTCATGCAGCTGCCAAAGGTGGCATACGGGATGCCCTGACTGGCAAGGCCACCAACGCCACCGGCCGGCGCAAAGAACAGTCCCCCGATATTGGGCAGGCTGCCCGGCGTCGCACCATTATAATAAAGTACGCAATTGGAGCCACCGGTGGCCGAAGGCGTCGCATCCTTGACGAGCAGCGCGTTCTGAAAGCCGTTGGTTGGATTGCGCGGATCAACGATGCCGGTATTGCCGATGCTGGTATTGGTCTGCGACAGGTTCAGGTTGAACTGCCAGGCACTGGTCGGAGCCCAGATGAACTGCCCTTCGACACCGTAAAGCTGCGAATTGATGTTCTCGTTGACCGAGGTGTTGTCGACGATCTTCGAAACCTGCAGTCCAGTATAGTTATAGTACCAGATATCTGCATTGGCCTGCAGGTGGCCATCCAGCGCCGTATTTTTGGTTCCAAGCTCATAGGCGTCGATGCTTTCTGGCTTGTAGCTCGCCTGCACGCCAAAGACGCCGGCCGGAATGCCCGGATTGAAGCCGCCCGCCTTGTAGCCACGCGCATAGGAGGCATAGAGGAGCGTCGCATCGGTGAAGTTGAGTTTGGGCGTATAGTTGACGACGAACCGACCCGTCCACTTGCTGTAGGTCTGGTTCTGGATCTCAACCGGCTGGCTGCCCGGGCGCAACGGATCGTAATCGACCTTGCCGGCACTGGCGAGCTCGTCGATCGCGGAGTTCTCGCTTGTGGTCCCGATCGGAATGAGGCCGCTGTAAAGAGCAACACGCACCTGCTGCGCCTTGACATCCTGCGTCCAGCGCAGGCCGGCGGTGAATTTCAGCAGGTCAGGAATAGCGGTGTAGTAGACTTCGCCAAAGATCGCCTTGGACGTCAACGTGTCCGACATGCCATTTGAATGGTAGTAGCTCGGCCCATAGATGCAGCCGCTGACATGGCAGGCCGGATTGGCAAGGCCGCTCAAGCCACCCAGAATGATGCCGGGATAATCAAGCGTATTGGCATTCACGTAATAGTCGCCGGTGGTGTGGGTGTGCAGATAGTAGCCTGCCAGCATACCGTTGACCGGTCCGCTGAAATGCGTGTTGAAGCGCAGCTCTGCGGAATATTGCGAGGCTGCGCCGTCGGACTGGTCGAAGGCAAACACATTGGGTGAGTAGCCCGCGATGTTACCACCAGTGATACCAAGATTGCCGACGCCAGAGGTCGGAAGCATGCCGGGGTGACTGAAGAACGGCGTATAGAAGGAGGCGTAGGTGGGGCTACCTCCAAACAGGGGATTGCTGATGATCCCGAGAAAAGTCTGTTCCGCGGTCGCAAGCCTTGCCTGGTTAAGCGGCAGACCGGGAATGTTGTTGTAGCTCTCTTGGCTCCAGACTGAGTTGTGATCGGTGCCCAGCACCAGGGTCGAATCGAGCCAGCTGGACCAAGACTGCTTCCACTGGCCCGACAGGAACATGTCCTGCGCACGATAAAGAGGATTGAACGGCGCCGAGACCTGGCGCGCTCCAGCTGGATCAACGTAGCCAGCGGGCAGAACCGGTGCGCTGGCAAGATCAAAGAGGCCGAGCGCATTGCCAATTCCAGCCAGCGGCGTCCCTGCGAAAGCGGCGTTAAGACCCTGGATCGAAGAAGTAATCGTGGACAGGTTGGAATTGAGATTGACCGGCTGGTTGGTCAGGTAATCGGGAAGGCAGCCCAGAACGCCGGTGGGATCGGTGTGGCAGAGCTGCTTCTGCGACCGCATCCGGTTGTCGTTTTCATTGGTGATTTGGCCCACCAGATCAATCGTGGTCCGGGAGGTCGGGGTCCAGCGCAAGGAGCTGCGCAGCGAATAGACATCCTGATTGTCGATGTGGCTGTGGTTCAGGACGTTGGTGGTATAGCCCCCATGGCGAGTCCAGTCGCCTGCAATTCGCAGCGCCAGCTTGTCGGTAACGATCGGAACGTTGAGGAAGCCTTTGAGTTCGGTCGCATCATAATTGCCATAAGACGCCTGGAGATGCCCATAAAAGGCCGACGGATCTGCCTTGGAGCTGATCACATTGACGACGCCGCCCGTGGCACCGCGTCCATAGAGTGTCGACTGGGGTCCGCGCAGAACCTCGATCCGCTGCAGGTCGTAGAAGGTCGATTCAGCCAGCAGCGGCGTGGCCAGATAGACATTGTCCATATTGATGGCCACGCCGGATTCGGCGTCATAACCGACCGAAGAGACGCCGATACCGCGGATCTGAAAGTCCGATCCGGTGAAATTGCCCTTGGTGTAGGTCACGTCGGGGGTGGAAAACTGCAGATCCTGGAATTGGGTGATCTGATGGGCGGCAAGATCCTTGGCCGACAGGGCGGTCATGGCGATCGGAACGCTCTGCGCGTTTTGGGTCCGCTTTTGGGCCGTCACCACGATCTGCTCAATCTGGGCGAAAGCTGGCGCGGCAATGGCCGTGGTCAGAAGCAATGCACTCACAAAGGTCAGAGGCCGAACCGGCCGACGCAACGCTGACATTCAATAATCCCCCTGTGCGCCCGCCACGGCCTGGCCGCGGGGGACGATGGTGTGGGCGCCCAACGCAAGCAGGCGCCTCGGAGCGTTTTCGGCGCGAAATTACGAACGGGGGGGAGGGTCGGCAACCAGAAGTGGATATCGAATGATATTTCTAATTAAATTGTGATACTTATGCAACATACTGATTTTGCTATATAATTATCTAATTATGATGCAAACCAGATATTCTAATTAGAATATAATTTCTTAATGCAGCAAGCTTGCCCCACCGCCGAGCTGGCGCTCGCGGAGCGTCTGCCTGTCCGATCAGCGGGCAAATCTCGCTATTGGCGCGGCTGGAGGGGGCCCACAGGGAAGGGACCGACGGGGAAGGGCTTCTCGTCACGCACAAAAGTGACGTAGGCCACCAGTTCCCAGAGGTACTGCACAAGATTGACGGAGAAGCTGCGCAGTTCCTCGTTCACCCGTCCCTGGATCGCCATCATCACGAACTGGACGACGCCGATGATCATCGCGATCCAGAACACAAACCAGGCAATTATTCCGAAGCCGATTGCATAGAGCAGGCGGGCGGCATGAAAGCCTGACGGTGCCGTACCGTCCTGGCTGCCATAACCATAATGTCCTGCCTGCCCGGGATTGGATCCGCCGCTGTCGCTCATGGCTCTTACCTCCACGGCCCGCGTTCAGATGTATCTGCACGGTCCGGCCAGTATTTATTTGGGGGGCCGGCCTACGGCGTTCAAGTCCGCCAACCACGCAAAAGGCCCAGCCAGCAAAAGACCGGCAAAGTAGCCGCCAATGTGTACCTGCCAGGCAATCAGCTGCACACCAGGTCCGGCGCCCATCCCGGTCACGCCGGCAAAGATATTGATCCCGAGCCACAACACCGACCACAAGAGGATCTGGCGCGAGTAAATTGGCAGCAAGCCGCGCTCATCGCGCCGTGCGTCCAGCATTGGCAGGATCGGATCCATCATCCGGAACGCCGCCCCCATGAGCCCCGAAATCGCCCCGGAGGCGCCGATCACCGCTTCAAGAGAGCCCCAGTTGGCGGCGAGGTGCACCACCGCCCCCAGAGCCCCGCATAGGAGGAAAAAAATAAAGAATAGGCTCGCCCCGTAGCGCCGCGCCACCACACTGCCGAACGGCAGGAGCCAGACGCAATTGATGCCCAGATGCTCGAGCCCGCCATGCATGAACTGGTAGCTGAAAAAGGGGACCACGAGCCACAGCCCGCTCAGATGAACGCCATAGGCGCCGCCCGCATACACCGCCGGTATCAGTGCATAATGCAGAATCAGCTGCTGCTGGAGCGTGACCGGAGCCAGCGCGTATCCGGCATAGGCCGTGCACAGCAGACCGATGAGGACGAGTACCGGCCAGGGCACCAGAAAAATCGGCTGACGCTGTTCAAAACGCTGCACGGGTCCGTTCATGGGCGCACTCTTGGATGAAGACCTTGAACCCGTCCAGTTCTTTGCCGATCGCCTGAGAAATTCATGGGCTCTCCGCTTTGCCGCTACGGCCGCAGATGCCGGCCTTGCCCCGGTGACTGGGCCGAGGCTGGGCAAGCACGGCTTGCGCAAACCTTCCGCATAGCCGCTTCATAGTCCGTATACGGATCAAATCCCAGGCAGACACCAACGCGATAAGAGGGCAGGCCAATGCCGGCAGATTAGCCGTGACGCGGGCTCATGAAAACTGTCCCCGGCGATGGGTCTCACTCCACTAGAAGCGACCCAGCCCGAACACCGTAAAACTCTCCGGCAGACGTCCCGTTATACCCCACC
Organism: Pseudomonadota bacterium; assembly: GCA_021851325.1. GTDB lineage: Bacteria > Pseudomonadota > Alphaproteobacteria > Micropepsales > Micropepsaceae > Rhizomicrobium. Next base: position 170,181 of record JAJZDZ010000002.1, read on the forward strand.
GAGAGAAAACTTCACCCAGTGCGGCGGAATGCTTGAAGCCGTGGCCCGAGCACGCCGAAACAATCAGGACCTCAGGACAGGACGGATGGGTGTCCACGATGAACCCAAAATCTGCAGTCTGGGTATAAAGACAGCTTTTAGCCTTGAGACAGTGGGCTGACAGATAGCGCAGGTTCTGGCGCACATAGTCGCGGAAAAATTCATCACTTTCCCTTTGCTCTACCTCGCGCCGGACACTGTCAGCCGTCGTGGTGCGCTCATCCTGTTCAGTGGCAATCTTGACCCCGCCTGACGGACCATCGAGCGCCGGAAAGCCATAGAGCATGCGTCTACCCTCTGGCAGCTGCCAGATATACACGGGGCAACGTTCCGGAGTGAACAGATCCGGATTTTCGGCCACGGCAAACCAGGTGAGAACCTGCCGGGTCACGCGGAAGGCCGGCGCAAAAGAGGCACCAAGAAGCTCCGGTATCCACGCTCCAGTGGCAAGTACGAGGCGCCTGGCGCGATAGGAGCGCCGCTCCGTTATGACCCGTACACCCGCGCCATCAGGCTCAAACCCCAAAAGCGGTTCGCTGCGCTGAACATGGGCGCCAAGGCGTTCTGCCAGTGTGAGCTGTGCACGGACGCAGGCCTCGGGGCGGACAAAGCCGGCCTCCGGCTCATAATAGCCATACTCTTGATCCTGCACGCAGAACTGCGGAAAGCGGCTGCGGATTGCTGTCGCATCCAGCATCGTATGCGCGACCCGATGATGGCTGGCAGCCTCCAGGGTGGTCGCAAAAAAGCTTGCGCCATGCACCTGAGCCCTCGACAGGTCGCTGGAAATCATCAGCGCCCCGCACTGGGTGAGCAGCGGCTGTCCACAGTCCTGTTCCATCTGACGCCAGAGTTCTTGGCTACGCCGGGCGAAGCGCGTCAGATGTTTGCCTTCCCCGATGGCCAGACGGGTGATGCGGCTGTCGCCGTGACTGGAGCCCAATTCGTGCGGGGGACTGAACCGGTCCAGACCAAGCGCACTGATCCCCATGCGCGCGAGCTGGTAGAGGGTGGCACTGCCCATGGCACCCAGCCCAGCCACGATGACCTCGTAATCCTGCATCCTTGTCCTTCCCCATCGTGACAGGTCCTGCCCGAACATGACACTCTGCTCCCGCTGTCATGTCAGGGGGTGTTCGTGACCGGATCCAAGAAACCTGCGCCACTCGAATTCACGCTGCGCGGGGTGATTCTGGGCGTGCTGATCACGCTTGTCTTTACCGCGGCCAATGTCTATCTCGGCCTCAAGGTTGGCATGACATTTGCCACCTCGATCCCGGCCGCCGTGATCTCGATGGCGGCGCTGTCGGCATTTAGAGACTCAACGATCCTTGAAAACAATATCGTGCAGACGGTTGCCTCCGCCGCCGGCACCCTGTCAGCAATCATTTTTGTCCTCCCCGGTCTTGTCATCGTCGGCTGGTGGAGCGGCTTCAGTTTCTGGCAGAGTTTCCTGGTCTGTGCCGCCGGTGGCATCCTTGGCGTGCTCTTCACCATCCCTCTGCGACGGGCGATGGTGACCACGAGCGATCTTCCCTATCCGGAAGGCGTGGCAGCCGCCGAAGTACTCGAGGTCGGGGCGCGTGCCCGCGAGGCTGCTGGCGCGGAAGCCCGTGAAGGATTGATTGCTGTCATTTATGGCGCCGTTGCCTCGGCGGGACTGGCTCTACTGGCTGCCACACGCGTAGCTGCCGGTGAATTCACTCTGTATTTCCCGCTTGGCGGCGGCGCGGAAAGCGGTATCGACATGGGCTGGTCTCTCGCGCTCGCAGGGGCAGGTTATCTTGTTGGACTTTCCGTGGGCCTGGCCATGCTCCTGGGGCTCATCATCGCCTGGGGCGGCGCGGTTCCCCTACTCACCCTCAGCATGGCTGCGCCAGCAGGAATGTCCGCTGCCGCCCATGCCGCGGACATCTGGACCAATCAGGTACGCTTTATCGGCGCCGGTACCATCGCCATCGCCGCCATCTGGACCCTGCTCAAACTGGGACGCCCGGTCATCACCGGGGTGATGTCGACGCTGGGCGCAGCCAGAGCCCGCAAGCAGGGCATTCAGGACCGCCGGGACATCGACATGAGCATTGGCTGGATCACGCTGCTGGCCGTGGCCTGTCTCATCGTGATCGGCATCATCATGGCGCGGTTTCTCGCGCCCACGGCCCTTTCTCACCATAGCCTTGCACTCATCGCCGCAGCTCTGCCCTTTGTATTCCTGGGCGGATTTCTCATCGCTGCCATCTGCGGCTACATGGCCGGTCTTATCGGTGCCTCAAACAGTCCGATCTCCGGTGTCGGCATTCTGGCGATCGTGATCTGCGCGGCGCTCTTTCTAGCCATTGCCCATCCCCAAGGCGCGGCCAAGGCTGCCCTCGTCGCCTTTTCCCTCTTTGCAACGGCGATCGTGTTTGCCATCGCCACGATCTCCAATAACAATCTCCAGGACCTCAAGACCGGCCAGCTTGTCGGCGCGACGCCAGCGGCACAGCAATGGGCGCTGATCGTCGGCGTCATCGCCGGAGCTGCCATCATCCCCCCGGTTCTCAATCTCCTGGCTCAGGCCTTCGGCTTTGCCGGCGCCGCCAACCTTCATACCGTAACCGCACAGCCACTTGCCGCGCCGCAGGCCACCCTGATCGCTGCGCTGGCACAGGGCGTAATCGAACAGAAGCTCAACATCACCATGATCGGCATTGGTCTTGGCGTTGGCGTTGGTGTCATCATCCTTGACGAGCTGCTCGGGTTGGCGCGGTTGGTTCGCCTGCCGCCGCTGGCGGTCGGTATCGGTATCTATCTGCCGATGTCCGCAACACTGCCGATCGTGATCGGCGCCATCATCGGCCATCTCTATACGCGGTGGGCCCGCCGGCAGGAAAAAGCTGCCCAGGCCGAACAGCTGGGCGTCCTCGTCGCGTCCGGAATGATCGTGGGCGAAAGCCTGTTCGGAGTGATCCTGGCAGGCCTTATCGTGGCGTTTTCCTCACAGGCACCTCTTGCACTCGTTGGCGCCCATTTTGCACCTGCGGATTTCATCGGCTTTGCTGCCTTCGGACTGCTGCTTGCCGTTCTCTATGGCTGGATGATGAAACGGTCACGCCGGCGCTGAGGCCAATCGTTCCGCCCGCGCGAGGATGGCCTTTGCCTGCTTCAGGTGCGGCATATCGAGCATCTTGCCATCCAGGGCGGCAACACCTTCGCCCTGGGCAAAGGCCGCAACAACCCGGCGGGCGTGGGCAATCTCTGGCTCGCTGGGAGAGAACGCGGCATTGATCGCCTCAACCTGGCCCGGATGGATCGCCAGCATACCGTCAAAGCCTTCCCGTGCCGCGTTGCGCGCACTGCGCAAAAGTCCTGCCTGATCGCGAAAGTCCGCGTGCAGCGTCTCGATGGCGCCCACCTGCGCAGCCTTGGCGGCAATCAGCGCAAGGCTGCGCACGACCTGATAGGTGAACAGAAACTCCCCCGTGGACCCGCGATTGGTACTGGCACCCAGGGCTGCGGCAAGATCTTCGGCGCCCCAAGTCAGGGCCATGAGACGTGGCGGTGCCTTCTGATAGGCGAGCAGGTTCAAGACTGCGCGCGGGGTTTCGGTGGCCACAGGCAAGAGCTTGATTTGCCCGCGGGTGAGACCGGCTTGTACTTCACGCTCGGCTATCAGCCTGTCGAGCTGAAAGAGATCCTCTGCGCTCTCAACCTTGGGTACCACAAGTGCAGCGGGCGCAGCCGACACCACAGCGTCCAGGTCGTGCAACAGATCTGCACTACCCGGCGCATTGACGCGCACATAAAGTTGCATGGGGGCGCCATGTCTCAAAAAGGCGCAGACATTATGTCGTGCTGCAGCGCGGCTCTGAGCCGCGACTGAATCCTCCAGATCGAGGATCAGCGCATCGGCCGCAACAGTCAGCGCCTTGGCAAGCTTCTTCTCACTGTCAGCGGGAACAAAAAGCAGGGAACGTGGAATCACCGATGCATCCTCTTGAACGGGTGGACGTGCTGGGAATCTGCTTAAGGCTTACGCAGCATCAGCGCCGAACGCTTGCAGCTGGCAACCAGTTCCGCGCGCTGGTTATAGGCGCGGTGGGCAAAGATGACGAGACCATTGGCCGGACGCGACCTGCTGGCGCGCAATTCTAGAACTTCACTTTCCACCCGCAGTGTATCCCCATGAAATACCGGTTTGGGAAACCGCACTTCGTCCATGCCAAGATTGGCAACCGTTGTACCCAGGGTGGTTTCGCCTACGGAAATCCCGATCATCAATCCCAGAGTAAAAAGCGAGTTGACGATACGGGTGCCAAACTCGGTTTGCTTGGCGTATTCCTCGTCAAGATGCAGCTGCGCCGGATTGTGGGTTATCGCGGTGAAGAACACATTGTCAGCCTCCGTCACCGTCCGCCGGATGGGATGGTTAAAGATCTGACCGACGACAAACTCTTCAAAATAAAGTCCCGCCATGAACGCTCCTGGATGACTACCTCTACCGGCTTGCCGAGCCAATCTAGCCCAGCCATGCCAGCTGCCAAAGCACCATCGGCGCCGTCAGGCTCGGGGCGGATAGAGGTGCCAGTTACCGGTCTGATCGCGCAGGCGCCAGCGGCCGTCCCCGAGAGCTTCGGCATCTTGCGAAAGGAGCGAAACCTTGGCATGGCCCCCGGGCAAATCAAGCACATAATCGGGTATTCCGATGCCAGTCAGACGCGCCTGCAAGGCACGCATCAGAGCGATGCCCGCGTCGATGCTGAGCCGAAAATGTCCAGTTCCAGGCGCAAGGTCAGGGTGGTGCAGGTAGTAGGGCTTGATGCGGTTGACAAGAAAGCTCCGCATCAGGGCTTCGAGCGTGTCGACATCATCATTTACCCCGCGCAGCAACACCGTTTGGGACAGCATCGGCATCCCGGCATCAATCAGGCGGGCGATGGCCTGACGGGCCGCCGGGGTAAATTCACGCGGGTGATTGGCATGGAGACTGACAAAGCTCGTTGCCCCCTCAACTTTGAGAGCCTCTATCAGCTCAGGGGTGATCCGCTCGGGCGCCACGCAGGGAACGCGCGTATGCCAGCGCAGGAGTTCGACATGCGCGACCTGTCCAAAACGCAGGGCGAGTTCTCGGAGGCGGCGCGGACTTAATATAAACGGGTCACCTCCGGTCATGATGACCTCCCGCACGGTCGGCTGCGCCGAGACATAGGCTACCGCGCGATCCAGTTCGGCGGGCGTGAGCGTCCCGTCAGCGTGCCCCACCTGTTCACGACGGAAACAGAAGCGGCAATAAACCGGGCAGCTGAGCACGGGCTTGAGGAGAACCCGATCACGATGGCGATGCACGATACCCTTTACGGGCGAGTGCGTGTGATCACCAATCGGATCATCGGCTTCTTCGCTGTGGCGCAGACTTTCCTCGTGTCGCGGAAGAAACTGGCGAGCGATGGGATCGTGCGGATCCGATGGATCAATCAGCCGGGCCATTTCCGTGGTAAGGGCATAGGGATACCGCGCCGTGATTTCCTTCAGCTTCTCGTCGGGCAGAGGTGTTCCTGCAAGATCCAGGGTCATGGCGCAGGCGTCCAGATCACGTCATCGATACTGCGTGCCCGGGTTGCCAGCATGCACAGCCGATCAAATCCGAGTGCCACGCCGCTGGCCGGCGGCATGCAGGCCAGCGCAGCGAGGAAATCTTCATCGAGAGGGTAGCGTTCGCCATAGATCCGACTCTTCTCAGCCATCTCCATCTCAAAACGCTGGCGCTGTTCGGTCGCATCCGTGAGTTCGCCAAAACCATTGGCCAGCTCGACGCCACAGGCGTAAAGCTCGAAGCGCTCCGCCACCCGTGGATCATTCGGACTTGGGCGGGCGAGAGCCGCCTCACAGCGTGGATACTCGCAGAGCAAGGTGAGGCAGTCCTCGCCAAGATGCGGCTCGATAAAGCCTACAAGCAGCTTGGAGAAGATGTCCGCCCAGGTGTCATCGTCGGCCACTATATGGCCGGCGGAGATCGCTGCCTGCGCCAGGAGAGACCTGTTACCTTCTCCCCGAGGACCGAGACTCGCCAGCAGATCGATACCGGCAAAGCGGGAAAATGCCTCAGCAACGGTCATGATCTGAGCGGCAGCAAACGGGTCGCAGACATGTCCGCGGAAGACAAATTCCTTGGTTCCAAGCGTCCTCGCCGCCAGGCGGACGAGCGTGAGGGTGTCAGCCATGGCCTGCGCGCAGGACGCTCCTGCCTGGTACCACTCCAGCATCGTGAATTCCGGCGCGTGCAGCGCCGAACGCTCCCGATTACGGAAGACCCGTGCAAATTCAAAAATGCGTTGCTCCCCCGCCGCGAGCAGCTTCTTGGCGGCAAACTCCGGGGATGTATGCAGATAGACGGTGCGTCCTTCTCCCGCCGTCGTGCGAAGCTCGGTTGTAAAGGCATGGAGATGGGCTTCGTTGCCCGGAGAGGTGCAGAGCGCGCCGCACTCGACCTCGACATAGCCCTGCTCATCAAACCAGGCGCGCAGCGCGCGTTTGATACGCCCCCGCGCCAGGAGCGCGGGTCGGCGATCGCTGTGGCGGTCGGCGGACCAGAACGGGCGTGTCGTCATGGCCGTCCCATGCACGAGGATGCGCCGGCAGACAAGAGTGCACTTGGAAAAGCGGGGCCGGAACTGCTATAGCCGCGCGCTCAATACTTCCGGGAGATGGAATGTGGTTGCCGTAATTGCCAGCAATATCCGCAAGGGCAATGTGATCGAGAAGGACGGAAAGCTCTATGTCGTGCTGACCGCCGAGAACATTCACCCCGGCAAGGGTACGCCTGTAACCCAGCTTGAAATGCGCCGCATTTCTGACGGGGTAAAGGTCAATGAGCGCTACAAGACGACTGACAGCCTGGAAAAGGCGTTTATCGATGAGCGCACCTATTCCTACCTTTACCAAGATGGCGACAGCTACGTGTTCATGGATCCCGAGAGCTTTGACCAGGTCCCGGTTCCGGCCGGGGTCATCGGGGATATGGCACCGTATCTGATTGAAAACATGGAGGTTCGGCTCTCGCTTTACAACAATGTGCCGATCTCGCTCGAGTTGCCGGCCCGGGCGTCCTTCGAGGTCGTCGAGACCGAACCAGTGGTCAAGGGGCAGACCGCGTCGGGTTCATTCAAGCCGGCCGTGCTCGCCAATGGGGTGCGGACCATGGTGCCCACCCATATCACCGTTGGTACGCGCATCACGGTGCTGACCGCTGATGGTTCCTACGTCGAGCGGGCAAAGGATTAGAAAGATCCCGGAAGGGATGGGTGAGCGCGGCCCTGCCCAAAGCCAAACCCAAAGTGCCAAAGGCCAGGCGGAAGATAGGGGACCGAAGACCGCGTTTGGGCTTAAGCGCTCTCGCGCCGGTCAATCTCTGCCAGAGGGCGCTGCCTTGTACCTTCCCGTGTCTTCTCTGGAACCATTCAGCGAGGGGGGCTGAGCCTCGGGGCTCAAGGCCTTTACGTCACAGCCTCGCAGGGCAACCCGCCCTCGACCGTTTGGCCGACAGCGCTGGGGGAGTGAGCGGACACCCGATGCGGGGTGTCGAAGGGGCTGGGGCGTACCGGATCGGACATCCGCTCGCCTCAATAACCCGCAGCCAGTGTACAGGTTGCAGAGCTTGTGGAAAAAATTTGCGGCGTCAGGCCGCCCGCCGCTTCAGGGGATGAAAGAACAGAGCCTGTCCGACCGTCGCCTGGACTGTCTCCGGCAAAAATGGCTTTGCGATCAGGTAAGTAGGTTCTGGCCGCTCGCCGGTCAGAAGCTTCTCCGGATAGGCGGTGATGAAGATGACGGGGACCTCGAAACTTGCGAGGATGTCATTTACGGCATCGATGCCTGAACCACCTTCCCCCAGATTGATGTCGGCCAGGATGAGGCCGGGCTTGTGGGCCAGGGCGGCACGGACCGCCTGCTCCCGCGTGGCTGCTGCGGCAACAACGGTGTGCCCGAGTTCGGTGACCAGACTTTCAAGGTCGAGGGCGATGATGGGTTCATCCTCGATGATAAGGACCCGGCTGACCAGATCGCGCTCAATGGTCCGCTGGGCTTCAAGGACACTGGCCTCAACCTCGCCGGGGTGGGCTCCAACAATGGCGCCGGTCTCCTCCAAGCTGAATCCTTCGACCGCCGTCAGGAGCAGGGCAGCCCGCGCCCCAGCCGAAAGCACCCGCAGACGCTGATCCGGACTTTGCAGTTCGCCAGCGCTCTGGGGGCTACGGCGACAGTCGGCCGCGGCAGTCCAGATACGATGAAAGAGCTTGTAGAGACCCTGGCGCGGCGGCAGGCTTTCATCGAGCGTTTCCTCCTGGGACACCAGCGCCGTAAGTGCAGCGCGCACAAGGGCATCGCCATTGTCCTGCGATCCGGTCAGCGCCCGTGCGTAGCGGCGCAGATAGGGCAGATGGGGTGCGATGGCCTGCGATGACAGCATGGGGAAGCCAGCTCCTTCTTCTAATTGATCACCAGCCGGAGGCTCAGACAGGACCTCGACGATACGCCTGTTTTCGGGAACGCAGATCAGGGGGAAAGTATCCAGGCGCCAGGAACTTTTCCGGGAGGGCCGCGTTCGCTACCCAACCCCGGGCAAGAGGTAGCACGTGGCGATCGCTGCTTCGGGAAGCAGGCCCCCTGGAGACTATGCCTTTCAGGTGGCGGGGCTCTCAGGATACCTGAGGGCAAACGCATGGGACGGGAAACTCAATTGCAGGACTGCGACGCCGTGAAGAATTCGCCCGAAACCAAAGACACCAAGGTCGAAATGCCGGCAGCACAGGAAGGCCGGCGCGTCATACGCGCCCGTCAGCGCGCCATCGGCCGCGAACTGCGCCGGTTCTTTGACGGGGTGGCAAAGGAACCGATCCCCGAAGAGTTCCTCGACCTGTTGCGGCAGATGGATCACGAAACGGAGGATTCCCTTTCCTCGAGACAGGGGGGCTGACTCCATGCGCGAGGTGCACCCCCACACCCCAACAGCACGTAGCGTGCGCCCGGAGGCGGATGCCAAATTCAAGGCCGACCTTCTCGAACTGATTCCATTTTTGCGGGCCTTTGCCCGCTCCCTGTGCGGCAATCCCGACACCGCCGATGATCTGGCACAGGAAACCTTGGTCAAGGCATGGCAGGCGCGCGCGACGTTTGCCGCGGGAACCAACTTGAAAGCCTGGCTATTTACCATCCTGCGCAACCAGTTTTACTCGGACCGGCGGCGTGCCTGGCGCCAGGCGCCCTGGGATCAGGATGCGGCAGAGCGGATCCCCGGCACGAGCGGCCAGCAATCCTGGGCCGCCGAGTTGTCTGACACGACCCGTGCGCTGCGGGCCTTGTCGGATGAACAGCGTGAAGCGCTGATCCTTGTTGGGGCTGGCGGATTTTCCTACGAGGATGCAGCCCGTATCTGCAATTGCGCGGTTGGCACCGTAAAGAGCCGCGTTGCCCGCGCCCGACGGGCGCTGATATCTATTCTCGAAGGACAGGAGCCTCTGCCGCCAAGCGAGCGCGCGGCCCAAGGAGATGCGGCCAATGAGATCATGGCGCAGCTGGATCGCCTGGCCCCGTCCGACGGCTCAGAGTCGGCACGTCGACGCAAGGATGCCGCCTCCAAGTAGGAAGGCTTACCACACCCTCAGCTCAGGTTCGCCCTCGGTGGGCAAGGGCTGGTCGCTGCGCACCCGCCTCCTGCTCGCCGTCACGGTCGCGCTGTTACCGATTGCGATTGCAAGCTTCCTGCAGGGCCTTGATCGGGTCGAACGCGACACCAGGGACATCCGCGCCCAGTTGGTTCAGATCACCCGGGCGTCCGCCTCCAGGGAGGAAAATCTTCTGGCCAGCGCCGAGCAGATCACCCGCGCCCTGGCCAACATGCCAGCGGTACGCCATGGCGGACAGGGCTGTAGTCTTGCGCTGTCCGACGCATTAAGGAATCTGAATTTCTTTACCAATCTGGCGCGCGTCGACGCCCATGGACACATCGTCTGCTCGGCCCGTCCCGTGGCATTGGGCGGCAGCGGCGCGGCACGTGCCGTATTCCAGCGCGCACGGAGGGCACGGAAATTCGTACTCAGTGACCAGATCATCAACCCTAGCAATCATCAGCCGGTCATACTCGGAATGCTGCCCTTAATCAGCCATGATCATTTCACAGGGGTGGTGGCGATTTCGATTGATACCCACTGGCTTGAATACATGGTCCGCGCCAAACATCTCCCACGCAACGCAGTGGTGGCGATCTTCGACACAAGGCGCAACATCATCGCCGCCAATAATCCCGCCGTCGCACAGGCACTCTTCACCCCTGCTGTGGCACGCCATTCAACCGGAGCCGATCTCTTCACTGCCCATGACAGGAGAGGGCAGACCTGGCTTTATTCAACCGCAGCACTGCTCGGAAGCCGGGTCTATGTCGGCTTTGCCATGCCACAGTCGCAGCTGTTCGGTGCAACCTATGTCCATGTAGGGACGGATTTTGTGCTGCCCTTCATCATGATAGCCCTGACCTGGATTGCGATCTGGATGGTAACCGAGCAACAGGTGACGCGCTGGATCATCTATCTGCGGCGTGTGGCCGCCGCCTATCGCAGCGGTCATTATGCCCTTCGTCCCTCTCTTCGAGACGCCCCATCGGAATTTCACATGCTGGGAGACGCGATGGCCGAAATGGCCGATGCCATTCAGGATCGGGATCACCGTCTGCGTGATGCGCTTCAGCAAAAGTCCCTGCTCGTCCGTGAAATCCATCATCGCGTCAAGAACAACCTGCAGATTGTCATGAGCCTCCTGTCTCTTCAGGCCGGGCGGGTTGAAAACGACGCCGCTCGGGACGCACTCATGCAGGCCCGCGCCCGTATCAACGCTCTGGCCCTGGTCCATCGCATCCTGCATGACATTGAAGAACTCGCGACGGTTGAATTGCGCACACTGCTGACCGATCTTGCCGCGCAGATCCATGAAGGCTTTGCGCTGGATAGCTCGACACTGAGGCTAGAGATCGAGTCTATATCCTGCCAGGTCTCCGGCGATCTTGCCGTACCCTTGGCGTTGTTCACTGTCGAAGCTCTGACAAACGTCTTCAAGCATGCTTATCCTGATCGCACCCGTAATGGCATCATCCGTGTCTCGCTGAGATCAACTGGCGCCGGCGAGTTGTCCCTCGCAATTATGGACAATGGTTGCGGTTACAATCCGGACGGCAGCGGAGCCAGCGTCGGCGCCAGACTCATGCGCACATTTGCGCTTCAGGTGGGTGGCAGGATTTACATGCGCTCGAACAGGGGATTGGGGACCACCGTCGAACTGGTTTTTCCTGACCCCAATCAGCCTGAAAGGAACGGCCGGGGAGATGGAATTCCTCCAGCCGAGACAGCGCAGCAAGACCTCAGCCTGGCGCCAAGCTGATTCAGGCGCTCCGGGCGCGCAGCACATAGCGTCACTCCAGTCAGCGCGTAAGGCACTACTGCGCCTTCAGCTGTGCACGCATTGCCGTTGCGCCAGAAGAAGCTTCAACCCAAAGTCCGAGATGATCCTCTTCAGGCGCAAGGCATAGGGTGAAAGGACCGGTATCGAAGACCGGGAGCTGGGCGCGGAAAGAAAAGTTCAGTGGCCGCATGGCCGGATCAAAGCGCAGGGCATGATCCAGTAGGAGAGTTGCCAGCAGCGGGCCATGAACCACGAGTCCTGGATAGGCTTCGACCTGGCGGCAGTAATCGCGATCATAATGGATGCGGTGGGCATTGAACGTCAGGGCAGAATAGCGGAACAGCAGACGCGAGTCGGCCGTCATCTGACGGCGTAGCACGCTGTTGCGGGGTGGGACATCCTCTGCGCGCGGGCTGCTGGTGCCCTGAACCTCACGGTAGACAATATCCTGCCACTCGCGCAGCGCCAGGCCGTCAGAAACCTCGATCTCATGACAGAGCCGAACAAAGATCAAATGGCCACTACGGCCGATTTTCTCGCTGATTTCTTCAATACGCGAGCGTCGGCGCATAGCCATGCCAAACACAATCGGCCGGTGAAAAGCGATGGTGCTACCCGCCCACATCCGACGCGGCAAGGTGATGGGGGGCAGGAAGCCTCCGCGCACGGGATGACCGTCTTCGCCCAACTCCGACTGACGGGCATGTTCCGGGAAATAAAGCCAGTGTGCAAGAGGCGGCAATGTGCTGGCGACCCAGGGTGGCGCGGCATGGTCCAGAAGCGCCGCAAGTCCGTCTACCGGGCCGCGATGGGCGACGTCCTCGCGTACCTCTTCGCGGCCAATCCAATCTGAAAAAGATCGCGTGTTCATCACTCAGCGTTCCTGGAGAAGTTCTGAGCCTGGCGGGTAGCGTAACACAGCACAAGACCGGAAGCGTGCGTCCTCCTCCGGGGACGACAAAACCACACTCTTGCATTACTGGTCACAAGCGTATCCGCCCCGCACAGATATCGGCATAGTACTGGGCATCGAGCGGTACGTATCGATCTTCCTTTAGGACATAAAGCGGATCATCGATCCTGGCTGGATCAGCACCTTCCTGCACCAGATCAACTTTGCGCAGCTTGAAGGTGCCGGTGATTTCGAGCTCTGGCCGCAGCCGTATGAATAGCGGCTGGGCGTAGGCCGGCAGGGTGCCCGCGAGCTGAGCGGCAAGCCCGTCAAGACGAAACCCAGGCGCAACCGAAAGTGCAGCCATCCCTACGCGTCCGTCCATGCCTGGAATGGAAATACCGTAGACATTGGCCTCCTTGATCCCTTCGATCACGCCCAGAGCTTCAGCAACTTCGTTGGTTGAAACATTTTCACCCTTGAACCTGAAAGTATCGCCGATGCGATCGACAAAATAGAAATAGCCATAGGCGTCACGTTTCAGCAGATCGCCGGTGCGAAACCAGGCATCCCCTTTTTCAAACACATCGCGAAGGATTTTTTTCTGCGTGTCTTCCTCGCGGCTATAGCCTTCGAAGCGCTGACGGGGATCACTGCTGATGCGCCCGATGGCCTCGCCAGCTTCATCACTCTCACACTCGATGCAGAAACCATCTGCGTTACGGATGGGCATTTCGCGCTCCACGTCGAAACGCACGATGCGCACTGGCATAAGCGATCGCATATAAGAGGGTATGCGCCCAACCGCGCCAAGCCGGCCATCATAATTAAGCATCGAGACGTTGCCTTCGGTTGCTCCGTAAAACTCGACAATCTTTGGAATCCTGAAGCGCGACTGGAAGGTCTGCCAGATTTCCGGCCGCAAGCCGTTGCCGGTAATGGCGCGTAGACTGTGGTCCTGCTCATGCGCCGACGTTGGTGCATTGAGCAGATAGCGACAGAGTTCACCGATATACTGGAAGAAGGTGGGACGGTAGCGATGAACATCGCTCCAGAACTCATGAACGGAAAACTTGCGACGGATAACTACCGAACCACCGGTGGTCAGGGCCGGACCCAGGGCGCAGATCCCTCCGGCACTGTGGTAAAGGGGAAGAACGTTGTACATGCGATCGGAGGGCTTGGCGTTGAGCGCTCCGGCGAAGCCATACATCATGAAGAGCAGGCGCAGATGACTGATCTTCGCCGCCTTGGGCATTCCAGTAGTTCCGGAGGTGAATATATAAAGTGCGAGGTCCTTCGCGCGTAAGGCCCCGTCGATCCCGTCACCCGTCCCGGCCGCTGACAGCGCCGTGCCGAGATCCTCGCCGCCCTGGGTACCGTCGAGCACCCAGGGGACTGGCGGCTGGTCGAGATCCTGGCGCACCTCAGCAAAGGCCTCAATCAGTTCGGAGCCCACAATCAGGTGACGCGCATTTGCCACGCGCAGCGAGTGCGCGAGGGCTGGGCCGCGAAGATTTGTATTGAACAGCGAGCAGACCGCGCCCAGTTTGGTCAACCCGATCCAGGCAGCGATATAATCGGGGCGGTTTTCCATCAGGAGCCCGATCATGTCACCGCGGCTGACCCCAAGACCACGCGCCCAGTTGGCAAAGCGGTTGGACCGCTGGTTCAGGGCACGATAGTCAAGGGTATCTTCCTCATAAAGGATGGCGGGATTATGGGGCATGCGCCGCGCCAGATCCTCGATCAGCCTGCCGATGGTGATAGGACTATCGGGCTTGACATGGCGCATGCGCCAGAGCGTCCGCCCTACACTGCGTATGTAGGTCGCCTCACGCGCGATCTCATTGAGCATACTTCGATATCCGTCCCAGCTGGCCGATTTGGGGTTACACTAGGCGAAAGCTGCTCCACCGCAAAAGGCGAATAAATGGACCAGGAGTCCGAAATCCTCGACCTCACCGGTCTCAAATGTCCGTTGCCTGCGCTTTATGCACGCCGCTGGCTGGAGCGCGCAGCTCCGGGCCAGCGCGTGGTCGTACTCACCGACGATCCAATGGCGGCCATAGATGTACCGCATATGTGCCACCAGGAGGGCTTCTGCGTGGAGGCGGTCAGCCGGAACGGCGTTCACGCACGCATGGTGCTCCTGCGTCCCGAACTCACCCCCCCGGCTTCGGCTTAGGGCGGTGAATCAGCGGCGACAGGTGGGCGACCAGCTGGTGGGCATTGATCGCGCGCGGCTCTTTGCGCGCCTGTGCATCGGTGAGAAATACGATTTCTGCATAGGCCTTGAAGCGGGTGATCGGCTGCGATTCGGCATAACCGGCTCCCGCGCCCCAGCCTGGACCCATGCCCCAGCCTGGACCCCACCAATTATGCCAGTACCAGCCATAGCCATCCCAGCCCGGCCAGCCTTCAAAAGAGGACATATAAGTTGTTTTGGCACGCGTGGTCCTGGTATCGAACATGAACCAGCTGTAGCCAGCCCGTAGTGTCACCTTGGCGGCATGATACAGCAGATAGTTTTCCACCGTCTGGCGGCTGGTGGCCTCATTGCCCGAGAAGGTGATGCGATAGCGGTTGGCGGTCAGCTGCAGATCGCTGTAGCCGTCGGGATTTTTCGCGGTCTGTGGCCTATAGGGTGTCGGGCTGACACAGGCAGTCAAAGACAGAAGTGCGCTGGCAGCGACCACAGCGCCAAGACGCGAAGTTCTGGACATGGATGCTCTCCACAAGGTTCTCAAAGATGCAAACGCGGACCGGTCCCTTTCTACGCCATGCTGCGACGATTGGGAGAGGCTAGGTGAAAAATGATAGCCGGCAAGCCAGTCCTCTGACCAGTTGCAACCACCTGCGTGCGACAGAGCGAGACGAATTTCCAGGATCGGGTGCTAAGCTGGACCGGTGCCGGCAAAAGTGATTGCGCGCCCTCGCCAACATGACCAAATGGAAAGCTTTGGCGTCGAATTGCCCTGGCCGCCGGTGAGACTGGCACAAAATTAATTTGGGAGCTTGCCCGCCTGCTTTAGAAGCAGGTCACGCCCGAGCCGGCCCCCGGGAACGAGAAGGATGCACAGGTCGTGAAGCGCAGGCATCAATGGCTGGCATTGATGATAGGCCTTCTGCTCTGCAGCTGTGGACGTGGGCCGCAGCAGCCCTGGTTCGGCTACGCCGAGGGAAAGGACATTTTTGTCTCGCCCACAAAGCCCGGGTGGCTGTCATCCTTGAGCGTACGCCGCGGCGATTATGTCAAAAAGGGGCAAGTACTCTTCTCGCTCGACGATACCCACCTGCTGGCGGCGCGCGATCAGACTGAAATCGCCCTCGCCGAGGCCAAGCAGCAGCTCGCCAGCCTCAGGACGCAGATTGCCACCGCCCGCTCCGCGACTGCCAGCGGCGCGGACAGCCTTCAGCTCAGCCAGTTGTTGCGCCAGGAAAAGGCGGCGGAGGCCAATCTGGCTGCAACCCGGTTCCAGCTCTCGCGGCGTCAGGTCGTGGCCCCGATGTCCGGAAAGGTTGAGGACATTTATTTTCGCGTCGGTCAGTTCGTGCCCGCAACTACCCCGGTTATGTCAGTCCTTCCGGCCAAGAATGTGTTCGTGCGCTTTTTCGTTCCGCAGGCGCAGTTTTCCAACGTCAGGCTGGGTGAACGCGTGCATGTGCGCTGCGATGTCTGTTCCAGGGCAATCACTGCCCGCATCACCTTCATCGCCCGCCAGCAGCAAATCCCACCCCCCATGGCGCTTTTGGCTGCCAGCCGTCAGCGGCTCGTGTTCCAGCTGGAAGCCCGCGCGCGTGAGGGCATGCCCCTCAATCCCGGGCAGTCCGTTGATGTGACACCCGACCGCTAAGCCGTCACCCAGACGCGCAGCGTCACCTTCCGGTTCGCCCGGCCTCACAAATCTGATCGGCGAGGCCCCTGTGAGGCGCAACCGCCCCATATGTTCTCATAAAGTTCCAAAAAGGGCCCCTCCCGGACAGGATTTTTCTTAGACGGCCGCAGGACGCGGTAAACAACTTACGGGGCTTGCGAAATTTCGCGCCGCAACGCACATTCGCCAAAGTTTAATCCCGGCTGCGTGCGGGTTGCCGCCGTGCGGGCTTATTCCTCAGGTACCGCCGCTGCTGGCGGTACCTATCGGAAGAGGGGGGCCGAACGCTCCGCCATGGCCGGCCTGTCATTTATGCTTCAAATCGTGCTCGCCTGCGTGTTGGTGTTGCTGGCATTATTGTCTGCGCAGCTCTGCATGTTGGCACTGATCCGCTGGTTTGCGCGGCCGCGCAAGCTCGCTGTGGCCACTGTCGCGCCGGCAGAGCTACCGCACGTCCTGGTACAATTGCCGGTCTGTGACGAAGGCTTCCTCGCCGTACGGGTTGCCGCTGCGGCGGCACGCCTGGACTGGCCACGCGAGCGTCTGCATATTCAGGTTCTCGACGATGGACGCGCCGAACACCACGCCCAGCTGGCCGATGCAATTGCCCAGGTAGTGCCTGAAGGTGTGGACTGCGTCATATTGCGCCGGGGTGAACGCGTTGGCTTCAAGGCCGGCAATCTCGCCTTCGGTCTTAAGCACTCCGACGCTCCTTTTGTCGCCATTTTCGATGCCGATTTCGTTCCGCCTGCCGACTTCCTGCGCCGCACCATCCCCGTGCTGATGGCGGATCCGGGACTGAGTTACGTGCAGGCACGCTGGGCTCATGCCAACCGCGAGCGCAACTGGCTGACTCGGGTTCAGGGTATTCTGCTCGACAGTCATTTTGCCGTTGAACAGGAAGCACGCTTCCGGGTTGGTCTGCCCATGTCCTTCAACGGTACCGCCGGAGTGTGGGCCCGCGCCGCGATTGATGCGGGCGGCGGCTGGACTGGCGATACCTTGACCGAAGATCTCGATCTGTCGATGCGTTGCGCCATGAAGGGGTGGCGCTCGGCTCTGCTTTCTGATCTGGAAGTTCCGGGAGAATTGCCCGAAACGGCCTCGGCCTGGCGCGCCCAGCAGGCAAGATGGACCAAAGGTCATGCCCAATGCGCCCGCAAATTGATCCCGGAGATCTGGACCAGCGCCCTATCACTGCGGCTTAAGCTGTTGATGACCGCCCAGATCCTGCAATTTGCCTTCTACCTTCTGGCCGGTGCCAGCGTCATCGTCAGCCTTGCGCTGATGGCCATGGGCGTCGTCTATCTCAAGACCGTCGCGGCACTCGGTCTGGCCGTGACGGCCCTCGGCATCCTGGCCACGGTCTCCTACCTGTACACCGGGCAGATCAAACTCGGGCGTGACGGTCAGCCCGGACTGATCCGATCCCTGATCCTTGCGATCATTTTCCCCAGCGGTCTGGTTCTGGCCAATACCTGGGCCACCGTTGAGGCTGTCTTTAATGTTCGGGTAGATTTTGTGCGGACCCCCAAGGCCGGAGCTCGGGCCACCGGGGGCTGGCGGGGTGGCGCGGAAATCGCGGCCGGCTTGATGCTGCCGGTCTTTGCCCTGGCTGAACAGGCCTCCAGCGTGCCCTTTTTCCTCGTCGCAGCGGCAGGACTGCTGTCGATCGGCGCCATGGGCTGGACCGATACCCGCCCGGCGGCTGACCGGGCCCCCAGCTTACCGCCCGCAGAATAATTAACCCTTTTTTCACCATGAAATCCGAGCCTAGGTCAGCGCCAGCTGCGCTCTAAACTGGGGCCCGCGGATCATGGGAGAACGCACGCGCCGCGTGATCTTGGTTGTGGCCGTCTCTCTGGCGGCGGCCGGTTGCGCGTCAGAACCCTCGCTTCTGCAAGGAGCGCGGCTCGAGGAGCCGGCAGTGAAGCAGCAATGCGTGCCCTTCGCCCGTCAGGCAAGCGGGCTTTCCATCTATGGCGATGCCTGGACCTGGTGGGCGCAGGCAGCCGGGCGGTATTCCCGCTCCAGATCGCCCAAAACCGGGGCGGTCATGGTCCTGGATGATTATGCGGGGGCCTTTCGCGCTCATCTGGCCGTAGTGAGCGCGATCCTCGGGCGACGAACTATCCGTGTCGACCAGGCCAACTGGCTGGATGACGGTAACATCTATCTCGGCGATCCTGTCCGTGACGTCAGCCCCAAGAATAACTGGAGCCTGGTTCGCGTCTTCGATCTCCTCACCGGGGCCTGGGGTTCGCACGTCTACCACGTGCAGGGCTTTATCGGCCCTGGTCCAGCCCGGCGCGTCAGTGAGCCCGCCGTGAGCAATTGAGCTTCCTCCAGGGCAGAGATCTGCGCCATTCTGCCACGCCCCCTTTTTTCCGCCGGCCCGGGCAGATTATGGTCCGCGCCCCGAGGAGGGCCTCCACGCGCAGCGACAGGGGGAGGGGCCCTCGCCAACGCATGAGGGGACCGGCGAGACATCTGATCCGGATTTGGGCTATCTCGTTACAGCCTAAACAGATGTTCCAACTGCCGAGCGACAGTGAGCGATCCAAAACCCGTACCGACCGACCCGCTGGAGGAAGGCGAAAAGATCGCACCTCCATCCACAACCGAGCAGATTGCCCCTGCGGTGCCCCTGCAGAACCCCGGGCGTATGGCGGCTCTTACCCTGGGCGCCCTTGGAGTTGTGTTTGGGGATATCGGCACCAGCCCGATTTATGCCCTGCGCGAAACCCTCGTCGCGACCGGTGGTCAGGTTCCGGGACAGATGGCGATCATGGGAGCGCTATCGCTCATCTTCTGGTCGCTCGTCATTGTCGTTACGGTCAAATACGTCATCTTCATCATGCGCGCCGACAACGAGGGCGAAGGCGGGGTCTTGGCGCTGGCGACACTTGCCCACCGTTCTCCCGGGCTGTCGCGCACCGCAAAGTGGCTGATCGGACTCATGGCGATCCTCGGCCTGGCCCTGTTTTACGGCGACGGCATGCTGACGCCGGCGATCTCTGTGCTGTCGGCAGTTGAGCTCATCACCGTTGGCAATCCACAGCTGACCGGGCTTGTCATGCCCTGCACCCTTGCCATTCTGATTGCTCTCTTCCTGTTTCAGAACCGCGGCACCGAAAAGATAGGTCAGCTCTTCGGGCCGATCATGCTGCTCTGGTTCTTTGCCCTTGCCGTGCTCGGCCTGATTGCGATTTTCCGCGATCCGGAAATCCTGTGGGCGCTCAGTCCCTGGTATGCGATTGATCTCTTCATCCGCGAACCGGGGACCGCATTTGTGGCCCTGGGTTCTGTCGTCCTTGCAGTTACCGGCTGCGAGGCCCTCTATGCAGATATGGGGCATTTCGGCAAACAGCCGATCCGCTACGCTTGGCTCGGACTGGTTTTGCCAGCCCTGATCATCGACTATTTCGGCCAGGGCGCAGCAGTACTTCATAACCCGCACAATGCCGAGATTGCCTTTTATGCCGCAGTTCCGGACTGGGCGCATGTACCCATGGTGTTCCTGTCCGTTCTTGCCACCATTATTGCCAGCCAGGCTGTCATCAGCGGGGTGTACTCGATCACGCAGCAGGCCGTGCAGCTTGGTCAGTTGCCGCGCATGGAGGTCCGGCACACCTCAGCCACCGATTACGGTCAGATCTACGTACCGCGCATCAATGGCTATCTGCTGGTCGGAGTAGTGCTCATCGTCCTCATCTTCAAAAGCTCGAGCCATCTGGCCGCAGCATACGGCATTGCCGTCACCGGTGTGATGGTGATCTCGACGATACTCGCCTTCATCGTCGCGGTACGTCAGTGGAAATGGAAACCTTGGGTGGTCTATCCGCTCTTCGGTCTTTTTGGACTGATTGATCTGATGTTCTACGCCTCCAACACGATGAAAATCGTCGATGGCGGCTGGCTCCCCTTGTTCATTGCCGCCTGCGTTTTCATCGTCATGGAGACCTGGCGTCTGGGCCGACGCGCCCACCTGGACCGCATCCGCTCCGAATCAATGCCGCTCGATCTCTTTCTCGAGCGGGCCGACAAGACACCTGTACGGGTCGCAGGGACGGCAGTCTTCCTGTCAGCCCGCGCCGAATCTGTTCCAGGAGCGTTGCTCCACAACCTCAAGCACAACAAGGTTCTGCATGAACGTGTCCTTCTGGTTCATGTCAGCGTTGAAGACACACCCTTTGTCGCCCCCAACAAGCGCATTGAGGTAGAAAAGCTCGGTAAGGGCTTTTTCACCGTGCATATTCATCACGGCTTCTTCGAAACTCCCGACGTCCCCAAGATCCTCGAGGAAGCCCGCCCCTTCGGTCTTGCGCTCGATATTGAAACCACGACCTTCTTCATCGGCCATGAAACCATGGTGCCGTCCGAGCACCCCGTCCTTGGGCGCTGGCGGACCTGGCTCTACATGTGGCTCGCCTCTTCGGCTTTGTCGCCGGTGCGGTTTTACCGCTTGCCACCCGGGCGCGTTGTTGAGCTCGGCACCCAGGTTTCGATCTAGGTCTTGACGACGCCAGCGACCTTGCCTCTGATGCAGCCGTCGGAGGCAATCATGCGATTTTTTGGTATCCTGCTTGCGTGCGTCCTTGGCGTCACAGCAACGCAGGCATGGGCCGCGGGACCACAAACCCGTATCGCCCAGGGCGCCCTCCTTGGCGGGCACGAACATGGTGTGGATGTCTTTCGCGGCATTCCGTTTGCCGCCCCTCCGATCGGCAAATTGCGCTGGCAGCCGCCGACGCCAGCACAGCCGTGGAGTGGACTGCGCCACGCTACACGATTTGGCCCTATCTGCCCACAGAATGTCAGCAGCCCCTTTGCGGCGTCTTTGCCACAAAGCGAAAACTGTTTGACCCTGAATGTGTGGACCGCGCGCCTCCACCCCGCCAAGCTGAGACCGGTAATGGTCTGGATCTATGGCGGCGGTTTTGTCGAGGGCGGATCATCACTGCCCTATTATGATGGTAGCGAACTTGCCCGCCACGGCGTCGTCGTCGTCAGCTTCAATTACCGGCTAGGTTGGTTGGGCTTTTTCGATGATCCAGCCTTGGCTCACAAGGGTGAGGCAACTGGCAACTACGGTCTGATGGACCAGATCGCTGCACTGAAGTGGGTACGCCAGAATATCGCGGCGTTTGGCGGCGATCCGAGCAAGGTCACGATTTTCGGCGAGTCGGCCGGTGGGATGAGTGTCAATGATCTGATGACATCCCCCCTTGCCCGCGGCCTTTTTATACGCGCCATCAGCGAATCGGGGCTAGGGCTCGTGCCTCTGGCAAGTGCACAGGCTGCAGAGCATGCAGCCCAGGCCTTTCTGGCACGAGAGCACATCAAGGGCGATGGTCCCAAGGCTCTGGCGGAAATGCGCCGCCTTCCGGTACGTGCGATCGTTGCCGATCTGAAGGGAAAGCCCTTTGATGAAACTCCGGCACCGATGATCGACGGGACTGTCTTGCGTGAACAGCCGGTGGAGGCTTTCGCCCAAGGTGATATCGCACATGCTGCCTATCTTGCCGGCTCAAACAGCAATGAGGCCAGTCTGCTCGCCGCAACTGGCCTTAACACCGCCACAGTGCTATCGCGAACAGGTCCGTCACTACCACAGTTACGCGCGCTTTACGCGCAGCACGGCATAAAGGGTAATGCTGCGCTGGCAGAGGAGCTGTTTGATGACCGCGTATTTGCGGCAGGTGCACAGGGTCTTGCGCTTTATGCTGCGCGCAGACAAGAGCCGGCCTACGTCTACTATTTTGCCTATGTGCCGCAAAAGTTGCGCAGTCGGGTCCATGGTGTCGGCCATGGCTATGAAATTCCATTTGTCTTTGGCAACCGCGGTTACCGGGGCCGATATCCAAAGTTTGCCGCGAAGCTGCAGCAGACCACCACGGCTGAGGACCGCGCTGTTCGCCGCATGGTTCAGACATACTGGACAAATTTTGCCAAGACCGGAAACCCCAATGGCTCTTCATTGCCACGCTGGCCAGCTACCAGTCCTGGCCATGAGGTGACGCTCGTCATCCGTTCCCGCAGTCATGCCGTGCACAATTTCCACGGTACCCGACTGGCCTCAGCCTTTTCCGCCTTTACCGCCCAGACCCATCTGCGCATACCCAACTGAACCGCCTGAACCAGAAGCTGCCGAACAGCAGGCCGGGTCAGAACACCAGGGCGGACGGACAATGAGCCGGACACCGTGCAGGCCGATAGGGCCCGCTGGAGCAGTCTAGCTGAGGGCATAGACCAGTGTCTTCAGATAGGCAGTTTCCGGAAGCATGGGGTGGGCGGGATGATCAGGGCCTGCTCCAGCCTGACGCAGCAAGGCCGCCTCTCGCCCGGCACGCTCAATACCAATGGCGCACTCCTGCGCAAAGCGCTCGAGGGAAATATTGTGGGAACAGGAGGCCAGCAGTAAAAACCCTCCGGACGCGGTAACTCCAGCCGCCGCTCTCGCCAGTTTGCGATAGGCCTTCGCCCCTGCTTCCAGGTCTTTGCGGGCCCGCACAAAAGGCGGCGGATCTGCAATCACCACCTCAAAGCGTTCGCGCTCTGCAGCCAGTCGGTCAAGCTCTTCAAACGCATCAGCCTTGAGGAATTGACAGCGCTCCGCAACTCCATTGGCGACGGCCGCCTCTTCTGCGAGCGCCAATGCAGGAGCAGAGGAATCAATCGCCACGACCTCGCGCGCGCCCCCTTTGGCAGCAAGAAGGGCAAACCCGCCAGCATAGGTATAACAGTCAAGAACACTGCGCTCGCGGGCGAGCCCAGCCATGAACGCACGATTGTCGCGCTGATCAAAATACCAACCGGTCTTCTGACCATGGACAAGGTCAGCGCGGTAGCGAACACCATTTTCTTCCACCACCAACCGATCCGACAGATCTGGACCGTGCAGCGTACGGACTTCAGGCTTCAGTCCCTCGAGAAGGCGGGCCTGTGCATCGCCACGTAACATGATCTGGGCCGGGGCAAGGAGCTGACGCAGCGCGTCGGTCAGCTGCGGCAGAAGCGCGTCCATGCCAGCGGTGGTGATCTGCACGATCAGAACATCACCAAACCGGTCGACGACGAGCCCGGGCAAACCATCACCCTCTGCATGCACCAGGCGATAATAAGGCCGCTCATAGAGTGCCTCGCGAATGGCCAGCGCTCTGGACAAACGCATCATAAACCACGCCATATCGATCACAGCACGAGGATCAGGATCGAGGCGACGCAGCGCGATGAGCGTCTTGGGATTGAAACAGAAGGTCCCAAAGGCGCGCCCATCATCGCCCACCACCTCGACCAGCGAGCCGGGCTGTAGCGCCTTGTGCTCGGGGCTGAGCAGGATCTCATTCGAAAACACCCAAGGTGCGCCGGCGCGCACGCGCCGGCCTTCCCGAGGTTTAAGGCGGAGCACCGGGCGGGTGGACGAGGGGATGTGGGAATGGTCAGGAGCTTGCATTGAGGGGCCTTAGCATGGAAGCGATGCGGGCGTAACGGTTTCATCGTCACGGCGGGTAGTCCCGATCCCCACGAAGTCAGGGTTCGGCCCGCGCCTTCAGGTAGTCATAAAGAGCATTGATCTCGTAATCCTTGAGTGCCCGGAACCGTCGCCTTGCCAGTTTTGCCATGACCGGTGCAGAGCGTCCCCTCGGCACGACGCCCTGGCGGAGCAGAGCAAAGAACTGTGGTCGGTCATAGGCCTGAATGACCCGCAGGTCAGGGGCACCATTGGGTTTGCCATCGAGATCGGCGCCATGACAGCCACTGCAACTCATCATGGCCAGATAACGACCGCCATCATAGGCTGGACCAAGTTCACGCGGACCAATAAGCCCAAGGCCATAGGGATTGGCGGGCCGCAGTGTCCCGGCCAGAACTGCAAGCCTGGCGCGGAAGCTGAAGTGCATGCCCGATGGCGCATTTCCGATCACTGGCAAAGACGAAAAATACGCAAGCAATGCCGCCATATCCTGATCGCTCATGTAGACATAGGCATTGGAGGGCATGTCCCAGATTGCCTGCGCGCCGGGAGTTAAGGCACGTCGGAGCGCTATATCAAACAATCCGGGCCCACGGTGCTTCAGAAAGCGGCGCAGGTTGGGTGCGGCAAGTGTAAGGCCTGGCTGGACATGAAGCATATTACCAGTGAACGCAGGGTTGCCAGGTGCAGTATGGCAGTCCTCGCAGCCATAGATCATGGCCAGGTGTGCACCACGCTGCACCGCGCCCGGCGTCGAGGCCGGGCGCATGATCGATGAGGGCAGGGTATACCGGGCAGTGATGCGCGCTTCGGAAGCCAGATAGACAAAAGCCGCAAGGGTGGCGACGAGCGCCACCACCAGGCCAAGCACCAAAAACCCTCTCTGTGTACGTTCTGTCATTATGTTTTTGTCATTTGCAAGTCCCAGATTAGGGGCGCTACCGCCATACAGCAATCGCGGATCACAGTAGATCGCAAGATAGCGCTAGCCCACGCCTGAGCGGGAGGCTATGGTCCCGCCGCTTCTACAAACATCAAACGGCAATGCGCGGCTTGCGTATCATCGCACAGAGACGGACGGCACCAGGTGCCCGTCAGCTCTTCACTGCGCTTGCCCTTCTTATCTTTACTGTACAGAGCTATGTCCTGCAGACCCATGTGCACCCCCCTGCGGCGATGACTTCCGCCGCAATGGGAGGAACGCGGGCGCCTGCGAGCTGGCGCAAGCCAGCCAAAGCCAACCCTCTGGATGATCCGGCCACCTGTCCTCTCTGCCAGGATCTGGCCCTCGCCGGCCATTATACGACACCAGGAGCCATCCTGTTCCTGGCGCCCTTTGCCGACGTGGTTGCCAAGCTGATTTGCCACAGCGAGGACCGCCCGGTCAGTCGCCTGCGTCCAGGATTTTACGGTCGGGCACCTCCGCGCGCATAGCTCCGCGCTCCCTTCTCTTCATACCCATCCGTGGCGCCGCTCTGAGCGTGCGCCCATCACTGCATATTGCGCTGCCCTCTGACGGGCGCGCTGGAGATGTCATATGTTTGCCCCTCGCCGCTTTCATATCTTGCTGCTTGCCGGCTATGCCTGCGCGCCACTGGCCTGCGCCGCAGTTGCAAGCAGCCCGAAGAAGATCGAGACCGTCGTTGTCACCGCCCGCCTCGATCATGCCCGCGATTCGATCCAGACCCAGCTCGGTGCCTCAACCTACAAAATCACGGCGCAGGATATTCGCAGCCAACCAGGAGGCGCCAATAACCTTCTCAATCAGGTCGTCCTACAGGCCCCCGACGTGGCCATGGACAGCTTTGGCCAGGTGCACGTCCGTGGCGAGCACAATGGGCTGCAATACCGCATCGACGGAATCATCCTGCCCGAGGGTATTTCGGTATTTGGCCAGACGCTTGATCCGAGGCTGATCCAGTCCGTGCAGCTCATCACCGGGGCTCTGCCGGCCGAATACGGCCTGCGTACTGCAGGGATCATAAGTATCACGACGCGCAGTGGAGCCTTTGATCAGGGAGGCGAGGTTTCGCTCTATGGTGGCAGCCACGGCACCTTAGAGCCGAGTTTTTCCTATGGCAGCACCTCTGGAAACTGGAACTATTTCGTCTCCGGTGACTATCTGCACAACACGTTAGGGATCGAATCGCCCAATGGAGCGGCAAATCCCCTGCACGACAATACGGATCAATATCACCTCTTCGGCTACGCCGAGGATACACTCAATGCCAACAGCCGTATCAGCATCATGGCAGGAACCTCGAATGAATTCTTTCAGATTCCCAATACCCCGAACCTGTCGCCGCAGCTGGGTCTGACCGTCAACGGGGTTTCAACCTATCCCAGCGCAAAATTGAACGAGACTCAGCGGGAAATCACCCACTTCGGCATCCTCTCATATCTTCATTCCACACGTCGCTTCAGCGTTCAGGTTTCGGGAGTAATGCGCTATTCGAGCGTCAATTTCTCACCTGATCGGCTCGGCGACCTACTTTACAACGGTATCGCCCAGCAGGCGCGCAAGAGCGACATGGCCTACGGGCTGCAGGCTGACAGCTCGTGGCATGTTTCTGACACGCACACCCTGCGCAGCGGCTTGTTTTTTGAATACGACAACGCCACCAGCAATACCCTCAGCTACGTGCTACCGGTCAACGCAGCCGGTATCCAGACCAGTGATATACCTCTTGGCATTGCCGACAACGGCCAGAAGAGTGGCACGACATTCTCAGCCTATATCCAGGATGAGTGGAAGCTTCTGCCAAGCCTGACTCTCAATTACGGCCTGCGCTATGATCAATACGCACAGTATTCATCGGGCAGTCAGCTCTCGCCTAGGGTGAATGCGGTATGGACGCCACTGGCTGGCACCACCATACATGCCGGTTACGCACGCTACTTTTCGCCGCCGCCATTCGAGCTGATCGGCAGCGAAACCATTGCTAAATTTCAGAATACCACGGCGGCGCCGGCAGTCCTGAGCGATACCAACCCGGTTGCTGAACGCGCCAATTACTATGATATCGGCGCAAGCCAAGTGCTCTCTCCGCATCTTAACGTCGGAGTTGACAGCTATTACAAGATCTCGCGCAATCTGATTGACGAAGGGCAGTTCGGAGCTCCGATCATCCTTACCCCCTTCAACTATGCCCGCGGCAAACAGTACGGACTCGAATTCACGAGCTCCTATGCACGTGGAGGATTCAGTGCCTATGGCAATCTTGCCTTTGCCCATGCGATCGGAAAGCACATCATCACCAGTCAGTTCAATTTCTCGGCCGCGGACCTTGCCTATATCGCCAGCCATTATATTTACCTCGATCATGATCAGGCCATGACAGCATCCGCGGGAGCTGCCTATCACTGGGACATGAACCGGATCAGTATGGATATGCTCTATGGCTCGGGGCTTCGTCGCACCACCACCATCCCCAACGGCGGACATGTTCCGGGTTATGTTGTCGTCAACCTTGGCGCCAGCCACGCCTTCACCCATGGTGCACTGAGGGGCATCTCCGTCCGCTTCGATGTCATCAATCTGCTTGATCGCCGCTATGAAATCCGTGACGGCTCAGGCATCGGTGTTGGCGCTCCGCAATGGGGAGCCAGCCGGGGCTTCTTCTTCGGCATCTCCAAGGCATTCTAGGCGCATTGCATCTGGTGCCCGCACCCGCGGGCACCAGATGTCGAATTGTTAACATGTTATCGCCCAATCGCGACATCCAAGCTATTCCACCTCTGCTTTCGGCTGGTATGGTCCGGCCATGACAAGCAAGGAACGTCTCTCGGCGCTGTCCCTGGCGGCGGTCTTTTCCGTACGCCTTTTGGGACTTTTCATGATCTACCCGGTGTTTGCGGCCTATGCCGGGCACCTCCGCGGCGCCTCCACCGCGCTCACCGGCCTGGCCCTTGGAATCTACGGGCTGACCCAGGGCCTGCTGCAGATTCCGTTCGGTCTCATGTCAGACCGGATCGGTCGCAAGACGATGATCGTTGCAGGTCTGCTGATTTTCGCCGCAGGCAGCGCAGTGGCAGCGCTGGCGACCTCCATCGTGGGTGTCGTGATCGGCCGGGCATTGCAGGGCGGAGGTGCTGTTGGCTCGGTGGTTCTCGCACTCGTGGCGGATCTGACGAGCGAGGAACACCGGACCAGCGCCATGGCCATGGTGGGCATCACGATTGGAATGTCGTTCGTCGTAGCCCTGGTGGCCGGTCCGCTGATGGCCGGCCTCATCGGCGTTGCAGGCATATTCTGGCTGATGGTGGGGCTCGCGGTCGTAGGCATCCTCATCACGCTGTTCGTGGTTCCCCATCCAGGAGCACCCCATCGCCACCGCGACGCTGAGGCGGTTCCCGCGATGCTGGGCCGGGTGCTGGCCAACCACGACCTGCTTCGCCTCGATTACGGCATTTTCGCCCTGCACGCGATGCTGACGGCGACCTTTCTCGTGATGCCGCATTTGCTGCATCAAGTCCTTTCGGTCAGCAGTCACAAGCAGTGGTACGTCTACCTGCCGGTCCTGCTCCTGAGCGTGATTGTCATGGTACCCTCAATCATCATCGCCGAGAAATACCGGCGCATGAAGATGGTGTTTGTGAGTGCGGTCATGGCCCTTGCCGCGAGCCAGCTGCTGCTCTTGTCCGGAGCCGGCAACGCCATCGTCCTGATCCTGTCGCTTGCCCTCTTTTTTTCTGGCTTCAATGTGATGGAGGCAAGTCTGCCGTCACTGATCACTAAGGCCGCTCCACCTGACGCCAAAGGCACTGCAACCGGGGTCTATTCGAGTTCGCAGTTTCTCGGGATCTTCCTCGGTGGTGCAGTTGGGGGCTGGGCCCAGCAGGCAGGCGGTGATGCAGGCGTCTTCGAACTGACGTCAGCCCTTGCCGTCATCTGGCTCATCATTGCCGTCACGATGAAGCGACCAAATTACTTGACGACGCGCCTTCTGCGCCTGTCGCAGGCCGCCGACACAGATACGCTGGTGCGCAAGCTGCGGGGCATGCCAGGCGTGTCTGAGGTAGTGGTCGTGAGAGAGGAAGGGCTCGCCTACCTCAAGGTGGACTCCAAGGTCTTTGACGCCGCCGCGGCCGAGGCGCTTGCGGGAGCAGCCTAGGTGTGCGGTCAGTTGGGGTTAACTAGTTCGGATAGTCATAGCTGGACCGGTAGACCGGATATTTGGCCATATTTACAATGCCCTGACGGCAGCTTTGAGATTTTTCACCACTTTTTGGGCATTCTGGCATTCAATATGCCAGTTTCGGGAATAATCGCGCGCGGGTATAAAGGTGACAGCCTTGCTCCCCGCAAAAGGGCTTAGCGATCTGCGGGCGTCAGGCGGCGCAGATGTTGCTTCGAACTTTGGCAGGGCGACGACGCGCGCGTAGGCGAGGACGCCAAACAAGGGACGAAGCAGAGATGGCCAAATCCAGGTCCTCAGTCGAACGCGCCGATGGCCGACGACGGCGCAGCGAACTCAGTCGCCAGCAGATCGTGCGGGCTTTGCTGGAGCTGGTTGCCGCCGGAGAGGTCTATCCCAGTGCGGAAGCTGTAGCAGCCAATGCCGGAGTTGGCTTGCGTACCGTCTTCCGTCACTTCGAGAATATGGAAACGCTTTACCGTCAGATCTATCAGGCAATCACCTCGGAAGTTCTGCCGATCGCCCAGGAGCCGTTTGCCAGCAGCGATTGGCACCTACGCCTCAAGGAAATCATCGACCGCAGAGTGCGCATTTTCGAGCGTATCATGCCGTTCAAGGCCGCCGCGGACGTCCACCGCCACCAGTCAGTATATCTGGCGGAGCAGGGTGAGATCGTGACCCGGCTGCAGCGCGGGGCGCTCAGCCAGATCCTGCCACGGGAGATCAAGGCTGATGAGCCGCTGTTCTGCGCACTGGAATTGCTGCTAAGCTTCGAAGCTTGGCGGCGCCTGCGCAAGGACCAACACCTTTCTGTGCAGAGGGCGCGTGCAGTCATAGAACGCACCGTCAATGCGCTCATCAACCCGCGGCCCCACTCCCGTTCTGGAACTGGTAGCGAATTATAGGTGCGCGGGCATTATGGTTCAAAATCCACTGACCTTTCTCGGTTCACCGGGGTCTCCTTATACCCGGAAGATGCTGGCCATTTTGCGCTACCGGAGGATTGCCTACCGCTTTGTGATTGGTTCGCATCGCAGCGACCTCGGTCTACCCAGGCCCAAGGTCGCATTGCTGCCGACTTTTTATCTGCCAAATGAGGCAGGCGTGCTCGAGGCGGTGGTTGATTCCACACCGATTGTGCGGCGCCTCGAAAAGGAGTTTGAAGGGCGTAAGGTGGTGCCACCTGATCCAGCACTCGCATTCATCGATTATCTCATCGAGGATTTTGCCGATGAATGGCTGACCAAAGCGATGTTCCACTATCGCTGGCATTTCGCCGACGATGCCCGCAAGGCCGAAGACCAACTGCCGCGCTGGAGTGTTCAACCGCAATCCGACGCTGAGCTTGCCCCCATCCAGCGCATGATCGGCGAGCGCCAGATTTCCCGGCTTTATGTTGTGGGCTCCAACGCCACGACCGCGCCTGTCATTGAAGCCAGCTATCAGCGCATTCTTCTGGTGCTCAAGGAACACCTCGGGCGTCACCCATTCCTTCTGGGAGCGCGGCCATCTTCCTGCGATTTCGCGCTCTACGGCCAACTGACCCAGCTCACGCATTTTGATCCAACGCCCCAAGCGATTGCGTTGAAGGTTGCCCCGCGGGTCGTCGCCTGGGTCGATATCCTGGATGACCTGTCCGGTCTTGAGCCGGATCACGCCGACTGGCTTTCGCCGGCAGATTTGTCCTCATCCTTACGCCCACTCCTTGATGAAATCGGTCGCGTTTACACGCCGGTAATGTGTGCCAATGCCAAAGCCCTGAGCGAGGGCCGCGACACGGTTACGTGCGAAGTCGACGGCCGCCCCTGGACGCAAGCGCCCTTTGCCTATCAGGGCCGCTGCCTTGCCTGGCTGCGGGATGAATACAGCCGGCTCAATCCGGCGGCGCGCAGCACCGTGGATCAGGCGCTGGAGGGAACAGGCTGCCATCGCCTGTTTCAGGGCCTTTAAATCCCGATCACAATTGGTCCGCTGGTGAAATTCGCGCCAGACCAAGGTTGCCGCCGTGTGCCTCTTTGTTTAGGAAGCAGACGCAGCCAACCTATCACATATGACCAATGACCGGCCGATCGCGCGCTGCAATCGCCACGGCCCTGCTGGGGCCCTGGCTTGCAATTCTCCCCGCCCATGCCAAACCGGCCTGGTCGCTGCGCGGGCAGGCGACGTTTGTCTATCAATATCATCCCGCCTTTCACGCGGCCTATAGCGGAGCCAACAGTCTCAGCCCCGCGAGCCGTGGCAATGAAACCTTTGACGCGACCTTGTTCTTGGGTGCACGGCTATGGCACGGGGGTTCAGTGCATGCCGATCCTGAGGTCGACCAGGGCTTCGGCCTCAGTAACACCCTCGGCGTTGCCGGATTCCCCAGTGGCGAAGCTTACAAGGTCGGCCAGTCGATACCCTATCTGCGGCTCCAGCGCCTATTTTTCCGACAGAGCTTCACCTTTGGAACTCCCGATGCGTCCTCACGCCTGAGCGACGGCAAACCGGCTCCCGCCCCTAACAAAGTCGTCATTACCCTCGGCAAATTTGCAGTAACTGACATTTTCGACACGGATTGGTATGCGCATGATGCGAGGACAAATTTCCTCAATTGGTCACTCATCGACACCGGTACCTTTGACTATGCAGCCGACGCGTGGGGTTACACCTATGGCGGAGCGGTGGAATGGACACATCACTGGTGGACCTTGCGGACAGGCCTCTTTGACCTGTCTCGGGTTCCCAACTCCTCACAGCTTGTCCGTGGTTTCGGTCAATATGAAGTCGTGGGAGAGTTCGAGGGACGGTATCATCTAAACGGCCTGCCCGGGCAGGCGAAGATTACCGGGTTCGTCAATGATGGACGGATGGGCTCCTATCTCGATGCATTGGCCCTTGCCCGGGCTACCCATACGATTCCGTCCACGGCCCTCGTGCGCAAGCGAGGCTCACGCACGGGGGTTTCAATCGACGTTGATCAGCAGGTCACCCACAGCCTCGGGCTCTTCCTGCGTGCCGGCATCAATGATGGTAGCAAAGAAACCTATGAGTTCACCGAGATCAATCGAACCGTCGCAGTCGGGCTGTCTCTGAAAGGCCTTGATTGGAATCGGCCTCACGACACCGTGGGCGCGGCCTTCGTCGTCAATGGCCTTTCGCGACAGGCCCGCGCTTACTTCGCGGCCGGCGGGCTGGGTCTGCTGATCGGGGATGGCCGGCTTAATTATTCGACCGAAGACATATTTGAAAGTTATTACAGTGCAAGACTGAACTCTTGGCTTACAGCCAGTTTCGACTATCAGTTCATTCTTCACCCAGCGTATAACCGCGCTCGCGGGCCAGTCCACATTTTTGCCTTGCGCCTGCACATTGCGACCTGATGGCCGATTGGCGAATCTCCTTGTGTCTCCCTTTCGATTGGGGGACGCACGGAGACACACCTCCATCAAATCGAAAAAACAGAGAGCGTACCCTTCGCGCAAGCCGCCCCCAATGTCCGTGCGGTACGGAGGTGGTCTTCTTACAGAGGTTCCCTACTCCTCCCATCTCGCTTGGATGACCACCTCGGATACAAAGTCATCGCAGTTCCAAGTGAGGGCCGAGGTTAAGGTTTGATGACCTGATCTCCCGCCGCCTTTAAGCTCATATTGAGCTTGCCAAGGTCGGACGTCTCGAACTTTGTCCAGGATGCAAGCGTTGGCTTAAGCCGCGCCGAAAGCTTGGCGTAGGCCGTAAGCGCATCAGGACTTGGGTCGGCATCTGCACCGTCAACCGCCTGTTCAAGATTGGCCAGATCTCCAGAAAGCGCACGCAGGCTTGACAGCGAGCGCGGCGGCGTGCCCATCG
This sequence comes from Pseudomonadota bacterium, assembly GCA_021851325.1. GTDB lineage: Bacteria > Pseudomonadota > Alphaproteobacteria > Micropepsales > Micropepsaceae > Rhizomicrobium. Next base: position 202,860 of record JAJZDZ010000002.1, read on the forward strand.
AATTGCGGGTATGCAGCCGAAGAGGAACATTGGAGATGTGCTCGATCCGACTCAGTGCAGCCCGAAGCTGACTGCGCAACGTTCCTGCACTTTCTGCCAATCTGGCCTGCAGGCTGCCAATCACGGTCTTTGCCGCGGCGAGCGCATCTGACGCCTGGGCCGACGCTTCAGCGACTTTGACGGCCAAAGCATACTGACGTTGATACGCTGCCTCGCTTAACTTGACGCGAGGGTCGGGCTTGACCTGAAGTGATGTCCGATAGTTCCGGCCATTGGCCTGGAGCACAAGAGTATACTGTCCCGGCGGCATCCACACACCGTCTTCATCAGCACGCGCATGCGCACCAAGGGCTGCCGCGCGCAAATCCCAGACGAACCGTTGCATTCCGGGTTTATTTGAAAGGTGCGGGGGAATGACCATCCATTCGGGTGCATAGGCAAGCGTCGCCGCATTGGGATGGGGTACCGGATCGCTGCTCGAAAAGCGGCGCACCACCTGATTGTGGGTATCGAGGATCGTCAGTGTCACGGCACCGTTGACCTTGGCCGGAAGCACATAATCAATCATCGCACCATCGGGAGGGTTGGCGGCCATTGGTTCATCCTTGGGCATAGGCGTACCCGCAAAGCCACCGGGACGCACGCGATAAGCAACTTCAGGATCAAACAGCGTCGCCATACCTTTACGAAGCTTGTTCATCTGCCGCAGCGCCGTAACGTCATCCATGATCCAAAAGCCGCGACCGTGCGTGGCGATGACCAGATCGTTGTCGTGAACGTCGATATCGCGCACACTGGTCATAGGCAGATTTTGCTGCAGCGACTGCCAGGCGCGGCCGGCATCAAAGGATACGTAGACACCCTTTTCGGTACCAGCATAGAGCAGATCCGGGTTCACCGGATCCTCTCGCACGACATTGACAAAGCTTCCTTGCGGGATGCCATGATCAACGCGCTGCCAGCTCTTACCACCGTCCCGGGTACGGTAGATATAGGGTGTATCGTCATCGAGGCGGTGACGGTCGATCGCCAGATAGGCCACCTGAGAGTTAAAGTGCGAGGGCTCGATGCCCGCCACTTTTGACCACGCCGTCAGGGCAGGCGGTGTTACGTTGGTCCAATGAAGACCTCCGTCCAAGGTTTTCCATACCAGCCCGTCGTCCGTTCCCACCCAGATGAGCTTGGGATTACGCGATGAAGGCGCAATTGTGTAGATGACGCCTTTGCGGACACTGACATGGTCATCATCCCGGGCAGTCACCGGATCAAGATTGGGCGGAATTCCGGGATCCGGACGGGTGAGATCAGGGCTGATCCGGCGCCAGTGCCGTCCTCCGTCGGTAGTTGCGAAGAGACGCTGATTGGCGAAGTAGAGCGTCTTTTTGCCAGTCTTCGAGAATTCGAGAGGCAAAGTCCACACGCCACGATAATGCGTGTCTGGATAGGCCAGAGTGGGGTCGATTATCCGCGTCTGACCAGTACGGGTGTTGAGTTTCTTTACCTTACCGCCATAGATGATGTGCGGATTGCTTGGATCTGGAGCGATCATACCGCTTTCGCCACCAGCCGAGATCTCATGGAACTCTTCCATGGTGATGCCATCAACGCTGCTGGTGCGGCTTGGCAGCGCTACCGCACCTGAATCCTGCTGCGCGCCATAGACCCAGTAGGGGAAGCGATTGTCGGTCGCGACATGATAGATCTGGGCGGTTGGCTGGTTAAACCAGCTGCTCCAGGTTTTGCCACCATTCAGTGTGATGATTGCGCCCTGATCGACACCGAGCATCTGCCGGTTCGGATCGGTTGGATCGATCCACATCTGATGGAAATCGTCTCCGGTTGGATCGCCCTTTAGGGCAATGAAGTGAGCACCACCATCATCGGAACGCAGAACTATGGTGTTCATGACGTAAACCCGGTTGGCGTCCTTCGGATCTGCTGTGATCCCGCCAAAGTACCAGCCGCGATTATAAATGCGCAGGTCACGGGAAACGTGTTGCCAGTGAACACCATTGTCGTCCGAGCGATAAAGCCCACCTTCTCCGGAAGGCGCATCGACGAGGGCATAAACCCGGTTGGGAGCCGCCGGGCTGGTCGCAATCCCGATGCGACCCGGATCGTCTGCAAAGCCATGACCGATAATCTGACTCCAGTGGCTGCCGCCATCGTGGCTCACATAAAGACCACTTCCCGGACCATCAGACGGCGGGTAGACGTTCCACGGTGGACGGCGTGTCTGCCATAGCGCAGCATAAATCGTATTGGGATCACCGGGTTTGAAGGCAAGATCGATGGCACCGGTATTGGCGTTCTTATAAAGTACTTTGGTCCAATGTCGGCCACCGTCGACACTGCGGAATACACCGCGCTCTGGGTTTGCTCCGTAGGGATCGCCTAAAGCAGCGACATAAACGATGTTGGGATTGGCGGGATCAACCAGGATGCGGCCAATCGAGATGGTCTTGCGCAGTCCTATAAAGTGCCAGTGAGCACCTGCATCCGTCGACTTGTAGACTCCGGCACCAAGAGCGATGTCCGAACGCATGTCAGCCTCGCCGGTACCTACATAGACGACATTTGGCGCGGATGGTGCCACCGCAATGGCGCCAATCGAACCCACTGGCTCCGAATCGAAGATCGGCTTCCAGGTGCGTCCGGCATCATCCGTTTTCCACACTCCGCCATCCACCGCACCGAAGTAAAAATGCCGGGAATCACCGGCAATGCCGGTTACCGCGAGCACCCGCCCGCCGCGGAATGGACCGACCAGCCGCCAGTGTAGAGCCTGATAGTCCGAGGCAGGGACGCCTGCATTGGCCCCGGCGGCAAGCAGACATAGGGCGGCGAAGGCAAGGCTTCGAAATGTCACGGCAGATCTCCCTCAGCTGATAGGAGGCAGCCAGATTTGTCTTTGCGAGGCAAGACACGTCCGCGCGACCGGGGGCAATTCGGAGGGGCGCCGCACCTCTGCCGGCCCCAGGGCGAGGTGCCGCCTCAGACTGCCCCAGTCCCACCAGCTTCCGCCCTCCTTAGGGCTGTCGCTTAACTTTTTGCGTTGGCCGGCAGCTGAGGGACGGTGACGGTGCCGTCACCGCGTGCACGGTACCCCCATGGCTCGGCGCCGGAACATTTTTGGTTGCCCCAAAGCTCCACCGTGGCATTGGCCGCAAATATCTGGCAGAGATCGACAATATGAGGCGAACAGTTATGTAGCTGTCCGCAGCGTAGGGCTATGCAGGCGCGGGACGTAATCGCGGGCCGAGGCCTGCCATGTCAGGGACGTGCTGCGCAAGGTGCAGCATTGCCCATGCGAGAGATTAAGGGGTGGTCTGACTACCATGCATGTCTATCTTCACCATGGCGCCATCGCAGGCGCGTCGCACTGCAAAGGGATCGACACCGGCTTTATGTCGCTATCGCCCTGGAAGATTGCATTTCTTGGCGTGATACAGGGCATAACAGAATTACTGCCAATCTCCTCTACGGCACATTTACGCGCTGTACCGGCGTTTCTGGGCTGGCCGGATCCCGGTTCGGCGTTTTCCGCGGCCATGCAGCTTGCAGCTCTGGCAGCGGTAGTTTCCTATTTCTGGAGCGACGTCTCAGGAACCACTGTTGGGGCCTGGCGCGCGCTACGGACACGGCGCTGGCATGAGCCGGAGTTCCGGCTCACTTTGGTGGTCATTGTTGCGACTATTCCCATCGTCATTGCCGGGGCTTCGCTGTCCAAAGTTCTCAATTCCTGTCATTCGCCGTTACGCACCCCGATGGTGATCGGGATTTCGAGCCTCGCCATGGCACTGCTTCTCGCGCTGACCGAGCGCATGGCTTCCCATCGCAGAACCGGAGACCATATAACCTTTCGCGATGGCATCCTTATTGGCCTGGCCCAGGTGGGTGCACTCATTCCCGGGGTCTCGCGGTCAGGCGCTACCCTGACAGCCGCGCTTGGCCTGGAATTCGAGCGGGCGCAAGCCGCGCGCGTATCATTCCTTTTGGGCGTACCTGCAATTGCCGCCGCGGGGCTGCATGAAATCTACGAGCTGGCAAAGTATCATCTACCCATGCAGGGCTGGTATTTGCTTGCGATTGGACTTTTTGTGTCCAGCCTCGCCTCATTTGTGGCGATCTGGGGACTAATGCGTTTCCTGGAGCGTTTTTCGACCTGGCCCTTTGTCTACTATCGCATGGCACTCGGCGTTCTTTTGATCGCTGGCTCCATCTACGGCTGGTTCTAGGTCTGATCCGTATCAGCCACTGATTCCACGACTAGATCGGCCGAGTGATCTGCCCTTTGGGAGCCGATCACTCAGCCATAATGGCGGTGGACCTGGATTGATTGGCAACGCGCAGCGCAGCTTTGCCATTGAACCCCTGCAACAGATAGACATTGTAGCGGTCTACCACCCGCCCGGCTCGCAGCCTGACCAGGCGCGTTATAAGGCGGACAGAGTGGAATTCCTTTGTCAGCATCTTACTGCGATCTCGCCGGGGTTCCGCCACGTAGATCATCGGCTTCTGCAGCAGTGATGGTGCTGCCAAGGGAGCCGCGAGCCAGCGTTCCGACTGGTTTAGCTGGGTGACCGGTGCACGGCTGGGGTTGTAGAAGGAAAGCCACCCCGTAAGAGCATAGCTTGTCGCCGCAAAGGCATCTGCGCCTTCACGTGTCCTTAGTTCAGCCAGCTCTTCGGCCACTGATGGAAATCCGCTAGCCAGCAGGTGCGCGGTAGGATCAGGAACCGGCAGAACCGCAAACAGGGCCTGAACATAGCTCACCGCCAGGATCAACGCGGCGAGCCACATCGCCCAGCGCTTGCAAAACTGTTCGAAGGCGTTTCCGGCGCTTTTCCATTCCCTTGCAGCAGCGAGTGCGAGCGTGGGGTAGAGAAAGCAGGGCCAGTTACCTTCAACGCGCGCTTGCAGCGCATGAAAGCTGAAAAAGGCAACCGTGGGCAGACTTAGCGCCCAAAGCAGGCCGCGCCCACGCGCAAGACCAAAGAGAGCTAAAGCCAATATCAGGGGCGTCGCCAGACCCAGCTGTGCGGCAACAAACCCAAGAATGTGTTTGGGGGCAAAGTGATCATTGGCAGCCTTGCCGAACTGGAAAGCGAATGAAATCCAGCCATGCTGTGCATTCCACCACAGGTCTGGCCCAAACATGAGAACCGCGAGGAGAAAGCCGGCATAGGGGAGAGGTGAGCGCAACCAGCGCCGGGCATTCGGGCTCAACACCATGTAGACATATGCACCTGCCGCCAGAAAGAGCGCCGTATACTTGGACAGGAGAGCAAGCCCGCCGGCGATGCCTGCTGCGATCCACCAGCGACCTTCCGTACGGGTTTCCAGCCGGACCATGGCAAGCACAAAGAGCGAAGAAAAGGCGATCAGCGGGGCATCCGGGGTGCCCGTCATCAGTTCGACGTTGCACATCAACGTAAGATTGAAGAGCAGGCTGGCCCTGGCCCCATCTTCCTCGTGACCAAATAGCTCACTGCCGGCGCGCCAGATGGCCCAGCTCGTCAGTATGGAGAATGCTATCGCACAGGCGCGCACGCCAAATGGTGTGTTACCGAACACGGCGGTACCGGCGCGGATGGCATAAGCAATCAGCGGCGGCGCATCATAGTAGCCAGAGGCCAGGTGCTTGGACCAAAGCCAGTAATAGCTTTCATCAAATGACAAGGGCAGCAACGCGGCGACCACTGCGCGCAGCGCAATGAGACCTACGATAAGATAGAGGTAGCGCCGCGTGAGGTCCCCGCCCGTGGCGTGGATGTGCGCGTGGCCCACAGGCTCCATGTCCGACCGTTCCAAGCAAAAACCTTCATCGCCCCGCGTGGTTGGTTTGAGTGCGTTCCCGCGGGCAGTGTGAGCTACATAAACCTGGCTCAGGGCGCCAGCCCAGGCGCAATTCTGCCGCCCAAAGGGCGCCAGAGGATCCGCTCCGTGAGCCCCCCATTCGGAGACCTTAGCCAATCGAATTTTGGCATGAAAGAGGCCCAATAAGTCCGCAGAGCAACAGGTCTCAGCTCGTCCAAGCCAGTGGTAGGACCTCAACCGACGGCACGTTGGTGCGTTTAGTCCAGGTAGTCACGAAGCCCGCACCTTGGGAATGACATCCTCGGCGCAGCAGTTTTTATAATTAGAAAAATTCTAAAGTATATTGACTCGGCGGCGCCCGCATTGTTTTCTTCCGACAGGAACGATGCGTCCTCCTATGAAAGGAATTCGAGATGAGTGAAGGAAAGTGCCCTGTCGCACATGGAACGACAAATGTTGGCATGCGATCGAACAAAGATTGGTGGCCGAAGCAGCTTAACCTGAAGATATTACGACAGAATTCTTCCCTTTCGAATCCTATGGGGCCCTCGTTCAATTACGCCGAAGAGTTCAATAACATTGACTTTCCGGCATTGAAGCAGGACTTGATCAAACTGATGACGGATAGCCAGGATTGGTGGCCAGCCGACTTTGGTCACTACGGCGGGTTGTTCGTCCGTATGGCATGGCACAGTGCAGGTACCTATCGCGTGGGAGATGGACGGGGCGGCGCCGGAGCAGGTCAGCAACGCTTCGCACCGCTCAACTCCTGGCCAGACAATGCCAATCTCGACAAGGCCCGCAGACTCCTATGGCCGATCAAACAGAAATATGGCCGCAAGATATCTTGGGCGGATCTCATAATTCTCGCCGGAAACGTCGCTCTCGAAAGCATGGGCTTTCAGACCTTCGGATTTGGTGGTGGACGCATCGATGTCTATGAGCCCGACGAGGCTACCTACTGGGGTGCGGAAGACACCTGGCTCGGTGACAAGCGCTATGACGGCGACCGCGATCTAGAGAACCCTCTCGCCGCGGTGCAGATGGGTCTCATTTATGTCAATCCCGAGGGGCCCAACGGCAAGCCGGATCCCTTGGCGGCGGCCAGGGATATCCGAGAAACTTTCCAACGCATGGCGATGGACGACGAGGAAACCGTTGCCCTCATCGCGGGCGGCCACACTTTCGGCAAGACGCACGGAGCAGGCGACCCCACACTTGTTGGACCGGAACCAGAAGCCGCCCCGATCGAGCAGATGGGACTGGGGTGGAAAAGTAGTTTCGGCATCGGCAAAGGACGCGACACGATAACGGGTGGACCGGAAGTAACCTGGACCAGAACGCCCACAAAATGGAGCAACAACTTCTTCGAGAACCTGTTTGGCTATGACTGGGAACTTACCAAGAGCCCCGCGGGCGCATACCAGTTCAGGGCAAAAGGGGCGCAAGCAACCATTCCAGATGCCTTCGACCCTTCGATGCAGCATGTGCCGACCATGCTGGTGACAGATCTCGCTCTAAGATTTGATCCGGCATACGAAAAAATCTCCCGGCGCTTCTACCAGAACCCTCAGGACTTTCAGGCAGCCTTCGCCCGGGCATGGTTCAAGCTTACGCACCGGGACATGGGACCGCGGGCCCGGTAT
>JAJZDZ010000061.1 GCA_021851325.1 Pseudomonadota bacterium
GCCGGCCCGCATCGCCTCGACCGCCGAATCGATGCCGCCGCGGGCCGTGAGCACAATCACCGGCAGGTCCGGATGGCTGACGCGCAGATGCGCGAGTACGCTCAGCCCGTCGAGGTCAGGCATCACCAGATCGAGGAGCACGAGGTGAATGCGTTCGCCATGGGGCCCCTGGATGAGTTCGAGCGCCGGCCGCCCGCCCGGTGCGGTCAGCACCTCAAGGTCGCTACGGCGGATGGTGGCCTCCAGGAGCCGCCGCTGCACCGGGTCGTCATCCACGATAAGTATGGTCTGCGCCATCTGGGGCCCACGAGCATTACCGTGCCAATGTGGGGCGGGAGCGGTAAAGAGGCGCTTAAGACCTCTCTTGCCGGGAACGAAGAGATTTGGAGTTTTGGGGCTGCGCGTCGCCGCTGGCGGGCCAGATCTGCTAGAACGAGATCATGAGCAAATACGATGATGAAGACGGGCTGGGGCGGCGCATTTCCCGCTTTGCCCGGGTTTCGGCCGGACTTTCCGCTGTTGCGGTGCGTGGGGCAGGGCGGGCGCTGGCCGGCGGCAAGGCGGTCAGCGTGGCCAATGCCGCCGACCTGACCGAGGTCCTTGGGCAGTTGCGCGGCCCGGTGATGAAGGTGGCCCAGTTTGTGGCCACGGTCCCCGGCGTGCTGCCCGCCGAGGTCGCCCGTCCGCTGCTGTCCTTGCAGACCAATGCCCCACCGATGGGCTCCGGCTTTGTGCGGCGACGGATGGCGGCGGAACTGGGCCAGAACTGGGAACGAAAATTTCGCAGTTTCGAGAAAGAGGCCGCCCATGCTGCCAGCCTCGGCCAGGTGCATCGGGCGGTGGCCAAGGACGGCACCATGCTTGCCTGCAAGCTGCAATATCCCAATATGAGCGCGGCCGTGGACGCCGATATCCGGCAGTTCAAGGCGGCGCTGATGTTGCAGCGCAATTTTGATGGCACCATCGATACGCGCGAATTTGCCCGTGAGATCGAGGCTCGTCTCGGCGAGGAACTCGATTATGAGCGCGAAGCGGCGCATATGCGCCTTTATGGGCAGATGCTGGCCGATCGCGACGACATTTCGGTGCCGACGCCGTTTGCCGCGCTCTCGAGCCGGCGGCTGCTGACCATGAGCTGGCTGGAAGGCCGGCCGGTGCTCGACTACGAAACCGCCTCGCTTTCCACCCGCAACGCCATTGCCACGGCGCTGTTCAAGGCCTGGTGGCGGCCATTCGCACGCTTCGGTGTCATCCATGGCGATCCCCACCTTGGCAACTACACGGTGCGCCCGGACCACGGCATCAATCTGCTGGATTATGGCTGTGTGCGCACCTTTGCGCCGGATTTTGTCGCCGGTGTGGTAGGGCTTTATCGCGCCTTGAAGCTGAAGGATGAAAGGCTGGCGGCGAAGGCCTACAAGGCCTGGGGATTTGCCAAGGTCACGCCGGAACTCGTTCGGGTGCTCAATCTGTGGGCAGGGTTCATTTTCGAGCCGCTGCTCGATGATCGGGTGCGGGTCGTCGACAATGGTGTGTCGGCCGCCGAATATGGTCTGAAACAGGCCAATGAGGTGCATGCCAGGCTGAAGGCGCTGGGCGGCATTCGTCCGCCCCGACAGTTCGTGTTCATGGATCGGGCGGCGATCGGGCTCGGTGGCGCCCTGATCCGGCTGCGCGCCGAGCTCAATTTTCATCGTCTCTTTGAAGAGGAAATTGCCGATTTTGATCAGGCTGCACTGGCACAGCGGCAGGGGGCCGCGTTCAGGGCGGCAGGCGTACCCTTGCCGGAGGCCGGATGACCCGCGCGGAAGATTACTGGGGCTATTTTGCCGGTGAGGCGCGCCGGGCCGGCTCGCCGCTCTATGCACTACTGGCCGAACGCATAGGGGCGGATGAGAGCTTGAAGGCCCTCTCTGCCCGCGCCCGTCCTGGCCAGCCGCGGGCCAACATGCTTCTGGGCGCAGTACATTATCTGCTGCTGCGTGGTCAGTCTCACCCTCTTGCCCAGTATTATGCGAGCCTCGGGGGCAGCATGGCGGCCTCCGAGGGTGATCCGTTCGCGCACTTTGCCGATTTTGTACGCCGGCATGAGGGCGAAATCGCCAGCCTCATTGCGACCCGCACCACCAATACCAACGAAGTGGGGCGCTCGGCCTTGCTGCATCCGGGCTTTCGCGCGCTCCATGCCAAAGCGCCGGCGCCGCTGGCGCTCATCGAGATCGGCCCTTCGGCCGGGCTTAACATGCTGTGGGACCGGTACGGGGTGCACTACCGGCGCGACGGCGAGGTGGTGCTCAGGCTTGGTGATGACAAGGCGCTGATCATCGACTGTGAGCTGAGGGGAGAAAGGTTGCCGCTGGCGGGTGCAACACCCAAGGTGGCAGCCCGTCTCGGGCTCGAGCTTAATCCCACGGATCTGGCGGACCCGCACAATCGCGACTGGCTCTGTGCCCTGGTCTGGCCCGAACATGTCGAACGGCTGCGGCGCCTCAGAGCCGCGATGACGCTGCAGGGCCAGATGCACCTCGACATCCGCAGCGGCGATGCGCGCGACAATCTGATGGCGGCTATTGCCGCGGCACCGGCTGCAACCACGGTGTGCATCTATCACACCATCGCGCTCTATCAGTTCAGTCGCGCGATGAAGCAGGATCTTGAGGATCTGCTGACCGTGGCGGGGCTGCGGCGGCCGCTGTTCCGGCTCGGTTTTGAACTTGCGGCCGACATGCGCCATCTTCTCAGCCTGCGCCGCTATCACGATGGGCTCTGCGAGGAGTGGATCCTGGCGGAGGCGCAGCCACATGGCAGCTGGATGCAATGGCTGGCATAGGGCTGAGGCCGAAGGACTTGTCCCCTGCGTCCAGCCGCTTCAGGGTTCAGCCGGAGTGGCGCCAAAGCTGCGTGTGCGAGGAGTGATCATGACCGACGATCTGCTTGATGAGGACAGCGTTGCCATTCCTGCTGGCTACCGGCGTATGGACTGGTTTCGGGGGTTCGGCCGCCAGATCGGTCCCTTGTATGAGTGGAAGGGCGAGGGGGAAAATTACCGGCGCGCCTTTCTGGTCTGCGAGCACCACACCAACGGCATGAACAATTGCCACGGTGGCATGCTGATGGCTTTTGCCGATACCGCGTTCGGCCATGCGGTATCGCTTGCAAAACCGGACCATTACTGGGTCACGGCGCGATTGATGACGGATTTTCTGGCCGCCGCCCATCTTGGCGACTGGGTGGAAGGCGCCGGCGAGATCGTCGGGGTGGAAGATGACCTCTTCACCGTCGCGGGACGGATCTGGACCGGAACCCGGACCCTCATGACTGGCACGGGTATCTTCAAGACGCTGAGCCGGCGGGCGTCCCGCAACTGAGGGCCGGCCGGTTTGGATGCCAGCTGCCAGAGCTCGCCGGCACACAACCCGGTTTGTTCCCTGGGAAACAGGGTCTTTATGAGCTGAGCGTCAACCCCAGATCCTTGACAGGACCGGCGCTTCACTGCGTGTTTGGTGTTCGGTTGCGCCGGATGGGAGCGCTCCTGCGCCTGCATCGTCCCATGGAGAAGTCACTGGCCCTAAAGCCAACCCGTCCGGCCCCAGCTCCCGCAGCCGAACCTGGACGGGCGAGGAGAGTTTGATGAACCGTTCCCCCACCCCCGAAAAGCCCGCCCTGCCGACCGGCGAAGGACCGCTTGCGGCGCTGCACGGCGCCAGGCCAGCGGCGCCGGCCTGGTTTGAAGAAGCCGTGCTGGTGGAGCCGGAAAGCGCCTTTACTGACGTCGAGGGCACCCCCATCCACTATCTGCGCTGGGGCGATGCGAGCAATCCTGGACTGCTGCTCGTTCACGGCAATGCCGCGCACGCCTATTGGTGGAGTTTCATCGCGCCCTATCTGGCGCGGGATTTCAATGTGGCGGCGATGGACCTTTCGGGCATGGGCGATTCCGGCTGGCGTCGCAGCTATGGGATGGAGACCTTTGCCAATGAACAGCTGGCGGTATGTGCGGCTGCCGGCATGTTCAACCATGAGATCAAGCCGGTCATCATCGCCCACAGTTTTGGCGGCTTTGTTACCATGCTGACCCGGGCGCTTTATGGTGCCCGTCTGTCGGGGACGGTGATTGTCGATTCCCCCGTCAATCCGCCCGACCGCGAACGCGGCGGGCCCAGACGGCGCGAGCAGATCAAGCCCAACCGGATCTATCCGGACCTGGCCTCGGCGCTGGCCCGCTTTCGCCTGATGCCGCCGCAGGACTGCGACAATCTCTTCCTCGTTGACTGGGTGGCCCGGCATTCCCTGAAGGCGGTCACCCGTGAAGCCGAGTGCGGCTTCACCTGGAAATTCGATCCGGCGATCTGGACCGATTTCTCCATCGGGGACACTGCAGAAAGGCTCAAGGCTGACAGCTGCCGCATCGCCATCTTCCGTGGCGAGAACTCGGTGCTGATGCCGCCGGAGATTGGAGAATACATGTTCAACCTCCTCGGCCGGGCATCGCCAGTGGTGGAAATCCCGCTCGCCCGTCATCACGTGATGCTGGACCAGCCTCTGGCCCTGGTTGCTGCCCTCAGAGCGCTCCTGGCCGATTGGAACCATTCAATTCCGCGGCGGCGGCGGCGCTAAGCGGGGGTAAAGTTTGCCCCGGCAAGTCGCTTTGCTATAGTCGGCAAGAAGAATGTTCCCTCCCTGATTCAGGATTCCAGCCATGACTGACGCTCACTCCACCTCCCACCCGTCCGGGCATGGCCATATGGATATGGCCGAACACGTGAAGACCTGGAAGGGATTTATGCGGCTTGTCCGCTGGGGCATTGCCGCCGTTGTGGCGCTGCTTGTCTTTCTCGCCATTTTCCGTACCCACGGTTAGGTGAGGCGGGGGGGCTATGAAACTCGCAGTACTCAAGGAGCGCCGTTCCGGCGAGCGGCGTGTTGCGGTCTCTGCGGATACCGTCAAGAAATATAAGGCCCTCGGGCTTGAGGTTCTGATTGAGGCTGGTGCCGGAAGCCTGGCGCACATCAGTGACAATGATTTTGCTGCAGCCGGTGCGGTGATCACTCCGGACGCCGCCCGCATGCTCGCGGAAGCTGATCTCGTTTTGTCGGTGCGCGCGCCTTTATCCGAGCAGATTGCACAGATGAAGCGGGGAGCGGTGCTCGCCTGTCTTCTTGCTCCGTACACGGAAAAAGAGGTGATCGCCCAGCTGGCAGGTCAGGGCGTGATTGCAGTGGCGATGGAATTCGTGCCGCGCATCAGCCGGGCCCAGGCGATGGACGTGCTGTCATCGCAGGCCAATCTGGCGGGCTATAAGGCGGTGATTGATGCCGCCGCGGCATTCGGCCGCGCTATGCCGATGATGATGACGGCGGCCGGGACCATTGCTCCGGCGCGGGTGTTCATCATGGGCGTCGGCGTGGCAGGTCTGCAGGCGATCGCAACGGCGCGCCGGCTGGGGGCGATTGTCTCGGCCACCGACGTGCGTCCCGCCACCAAGGAGCAGGTGGAAAGTCTGGGCGCCAGTTTCGTCGCGGTGATCGATGACGAATTCAAGCAGGCCGAAACCACGAGTGGCTATGCCAAGCCGATGAGCGCGGAGTACCAGGCCAAGCAGGCGGCCTTGATCGCCGACACCATCAAGAAGCAGGACATCGTCATCACCACCGCGCTGATCCCCGGACGCAAAGCGCCGGTCCTGGTCAGCGAAGATATGGTGCGCAGCATGAAGCCGGGCTCGATCATCGTCGATCTGGCGGCGGAGCAGGGCGGCAACTGCCCCTTGACCCGTGCCGATGCGGTGATCGAGGTCCATGGCGTGACCATCATGGGGCCGACCAATCTTCCGGCCCAGCTCGCCGTCGATGCCTCCAGTCTTTACGCGCGCAATCTCCTCAATCTCGTCACCCTCATGGTTGACCGCAAGAGCGGTCATCTTGCGCTCGACTGGGATGACGACATCATCAAGGGGGCGGCGCTGACGCGCGAAGGCGCCATCGTCCATCCGAGCCTGAAAGGGTGAAGCCATGCACGCTGCCGGTCTCATTGATCCCTTCGTGTTCCGCCTGTCGATCTTCGTCCTGGCGATCTTCGTCGGTTATTTCGTGGTCTGGAGTGTCACCCCGGCGCTGCACACCCCGCTGATGAGTGTCACCAATGCCATCTCCTCGGTGATCGTGGTGGGCGCCCTGATTGCGGTAGGGGTCAGCACCCACACAGCGTCCCAGGTGGTGGTCAGTCTCGGTGAACATCATCATGTCGTGGTGGTGGGTGGCGCCGCCGGAACCATGGTCTCCCATGTCGCCCACACCTTGTTCGGCGTGGTGCCGGTGTCGCGCGGCTACAGCTGGGCCTCCAAGCTGCTTGGCTTCTTCGCCCTCATCCTGGCCTCGGTCAACATCTTCGGCGGCTTTCTCGTCACCCAGCGCATGCTGGCGATGTACAAGAAGAAGGAGAAATAGGTCCGTGGTCCAGCACCGCAGAGGTCGCGGGCTGATGCTTTTCTCCGCCGCTCTGAGCTGCGGGGGCGGCCTTGGTTTGGCTCTCCTGGGTGTTTGGGAGCTGAACCATCGGCTGATCGGGCCCGACACGCGTCCGCCGAGCCTGGTAGAGCTCTGCTACGCCGCCTTGGCCGCAGGCGCGATTCTGGGACTTTGTGGAGCCATGGGGATCGCGCAGCGTGCGGCCAGGTGGCGGGTCATCGCCATCAACGGTGGTCTGTTGCTGGGGGTGAGCCTCCTTGCGCTGTCGCGGCAGACCCAAGGATGGGAGACCGCCGCGCTCACTCTTGCCGCCGGCTCTAGCATTATCCTGACCGCGGCCATCAGCTTTGCCTTGGGCCGGAGCCGGTCATGAGGCGCGCTGAAGCTTTTCTCGCCCACCATGTGCTCCTGGCCGCATCGCTCGGGGGCCTGGTGGCCTATTGCCTCCTGGCGTGTGCCGTTGGGCTTTATCTGGCCTGGCACCCTGAGGCCCGGCAGCGCATGCCGCGTTGGTTTGCCTGGATGACTGCGATCATGCTTTCCGTCTCCGGCATCATCCTTCTGCGGGAAGACAAAAGCCTTGCTGCACTGGCCGGTGGCAACCAGATCCTGGCCGCGCTGCTGTTGCTCGCGCAAAGTGCGCGGCGAGAGCGGATCTGGCAGTGGCGCATGGGCGGGCTCGGCCTGGTGCTGATCGGCCTTTACTGGGGCATCGCCGCGCTCTGGCTGCGCGCGGATGTATTTTATGGCTACCGGTCGTGGTTCGAGGGCGCAGGTGTCATCCTGGTTCTCTTGGGGATCGCGATGCGGTGGTCGCGTGTTGGTGGCTGGTTTGCGCCGTTGGAGGAGGTGGAGCACATACCGCCGCCACTGCGTCGGCTGAGGAAATTCGGGGGCGAAATCTAGATGAATGCGAATGTGGCCGCGCTGGCCTACCTGTTCTCGGGTGTGATGTTCATTCAGGCGCTGCGCGGCTTGTCGTCGCCTGCGACCAGTCGTGCCGGCAACCGCAACGGCATGATTGGCATGGCGGTCGCCATCATCACCACGTTGTGGGTGACAGGTGGCAAGGACATGCTCACCTGGGGCATGATCTGCGGCGGCATTGCCATTGGCGGGGTGATCGGTGCGGTGGTCGCCCGGCGCATTGCCATGACCGCGATGCCGCAGCTGGTTGCGGCTTTCCATTCGCTGGTTGGTCTTGCTGCGGTTCTCGTGGCGGCGGCGGCCCTTTATTCGCCGCAGGCCTATGGCATCGGCTTTGAAGGGGCGATCAGAGCCCAGAGCCTGATCGAGATGAGCCTTGGCGTGGCGATTGGCGCGATCACCTTTGCCGGTTCGCTGATCGCGTTTGCCAAGCTCAACGGCAACATGTCGGGCGCGCCAATCCTCCTGCCGGCACGCCATGCGCTCAACCTGCTGATCGGCGTCGTCATCATCGCCCTGATCGGTTACTTCATTGTCGCCCAGCCCCACTGGGCCTTCTGGGCGATCACGGGTCTTGCCTTTGTCTTCGGTATCACCCTCATCATTCCCATCGGCGGCGCCGACATGCCGGTGGTGGTGTCGATGCTCAATTCCTATTCGGGCTGGGCTGCAGCGGGGATCGGCTTTACCCTCGAAAACACCGCGCTCATCATTACCGGCGCCTTGGTCGGCTCTTCGGGCGCGATCCTCTCCTACATCATGTGCAAGGGCATGAACCGCAGTTTCATCTCCGTTATCCTTGGCGGTTTTGGTGGCGAGGTGGCGAGTGCCGGAGGCAAAGCCGAAGCCCGGCCGGTCAAGCAGGGTTCGGCCGAGGATGCGGCCTTCATCATGAAGAACGCCGGCAGCGTCATCATCGTGCCGGGTTACGGCATGGCCGTCGCCCAGGCCCAGCATGCGGTGCGTGAGATGGCTGATGTGCTCAAGAAGGAAGGGGTGAAGGTCTCCTACGCGATCCATCCGGTGGCCGGGCGCATGCCCGGACACATGAACGTGCTTCTGGCCGAAGCCAATGTGCCCTATGACGAAGTCTTCGAGCTTGAGGACATCAACAGCCAGTTTTCCCAGGCCGATGTCGCCTATGTGATTGGCGCCAATGACGTCACCAATCCGGCCGCCAAATCCAATCCCCAGTCACCGATTTTCGGCATGCCGATCCTCGATGTCGAGAAGGCCAAGACGGTGCTGTTCGTCAAGCGCGGCATGGGTTCGGGCTATGCCGGTATCGAGAACGAGCTGTTCTTCCGTGACAACACCATGATGCTCTTTGGTGATGCCAAGAAGATGACCGAGGAAATCGTCAAGGCGCTGGCCTGAGCGGCCTGGCGCCAGAGCCGGTGCGAGGCCGCACGGCAGGGAGCGCGCTGGCCCCTTTTGCCGGGGGCGGCGGCATGAACAACCCTACACGGCGATCTTCGGCTGGGGGGCTTGGCGGCGGCGGGCGCTGCCAGTATGGTCGCACGCAAATCAGGACGGTCGGCCAAGGGTTTGCGCGCAGGGCCGCCGCTTTTTCGGAAGGCCTCTAGCGCAGGGCAAGGGACGCGGCAATGTCGGATTCGAATGGCGACGAAAAGAAGAGTTCTTCGGATTTCATGCGCAGCCCCCTTGTGCTTGTGGGGCTCGCCATTGTCGTCATCCTGGCTGTAGCCGGGGCCTATTTCCTCGGCAAGCAGGGGGCCGGCACGTCCTCTGGTGGCGGTTCCGGCAGCCAGGGCACGCAGGTCGCCCAAGTTGGCGGGGTCTGCGGGATCACCCTCGACCGGCTGCGGGCCTATGGCGTGGTTGAGCCCGATGCGACGCTGGTTTCCAAGGACGCAAGTCCCACCAGCGTCAAGAATCGGGTGAGCTGCAAGGCCAAGTTTGGCGCCAAGATCTACACCGCCGAAGTCGACGAACGCTGTTCGACACTGAGCGATTTCCGCTGCCTGAGGATCTGGAATGTCACCGATTCAAATGGCAAGACCCTGTTCCAGCATCGCGGCTTCCTGCCTCCGACGGACTGAGCCAGGCTTGGTATTGTCGCGGCCAGCCCTTATGTTGCCTCTATGGTAGACGTCGAGGGTCACGATCACGGACTTTGGACCCATGATCATGTCTTTCTGGGACATGGCCATGAGCGCGCCGAACGCCGTGCCCGTCTGGCGACCGTTCTGACGGCCCTGTTCATGGTCGTGGAGGTCGCGGCCGGATTTGCCTTCGGCTCGATGGCGCTGATCGCCGATGGCATCCATATGGCTACCCATGTGGGAGCCCTGGGGCTGGCGGCGATGGCCTACTGGCTGGCCCGTCGCCACGCCGGGGATGCGCGCTTCAGTTTCGGTTCTGGAAAATTCGGCGATCTGGCAGCGTTTGCGAGCGCGATTGCCCTTGGCATTGCCGCCGTCGTGGTGGCGATCGAATCGGTGCAGCGTCTCTTTGTGCCGGTTACAGTCAATTTTGGTGATGCCTTCATTGTCGCGGCGATCGGTTTTGGTGTGAACCTGGTGTCAGCGGCGATCCTGCACGAGCCCCATGATCATGATCATGATCATGCCGGCGATCATCACCATGATCATGACCACAATATCCGTGCGGCCTATGTGCATGTGCTTGCCGATGCCGCAACCAGCGCCCTTGCCCTTGTTGCCCTCGGGGCCGGCTATCTCTGGCAGATCCACTTTCTTGATCCTCTCGTCGGCATTGTGGGCGCGGTGGTGATCGGCTCCTGGGCTTATGGCCTCATCCGTGATGCCGGCCTTGTGCTGCTCGATGCTGCGGATGATCCGCAATTGGCCGGGCGGATAAGAGAGCTCCTCGAGGGTGAAATAGGGGCGCGGGTGGC
>JAJZDZ010000062.1 GCA_021851325.1 Pseudomonadota bacterium
CCGCACAGCTCTCGCGTCGCGCTCGCCCATGCCCGGATTCAGATGCCCACCGGGCCCGATGTATCGGGACCCCGGTTTGCCCAGAATACCGGTACCGTGCGCTGCGCCGCAAGTTCACGCGCCGTTGGCTTCAGATCGAAATATCCGGTCCTCCCAATGAGGTTGGCCATCACCATCGCGCCGACAACGGCGACCATGATTTCGAGGAGGTTGCCGCCCGGATTGATCATGGCAAGACCAGGCATGGCCACCGCCAGAAGCCGTCGGCTATCACCATCGGCCAGGGCGCACATCGCCGCGCCATCAATCCGCATCAGGATAAAGCCAAAAAGCATGTAGCCAGCCACAATGCCGGCGTAGCCAAAGTTAACATAGAACTCGAGGACCTGACCGGCGCCGACGCTGGTGCCTTGGGCAAAAATGATTCCGGTATATTTGCTGACGACGTCGCCACCCCCGCCGATGGACGGCTTGCCCGGCCAGACCGCGCGCGGAATGAGGGCCCACAAGGGCATTGTCGCGCCATAGGCCAGGCGGGTCAGACCTTCCTCGTGGCGCTGGATCGCATCGGCAATCAGGAGATTCTGGTTGAGGCGTCCGTTCAGCGCGGCCTTTTGCTCGGGCGAGGACAAATCCAGAAACTTGAAGTCGGTGAAGATCCGCGAGGAACGATCCGCCACCGCCATGAGGCTGGGATTGTTCTCAAAGGCCAGTTCGCGGATGTACGCGCGCTGGGCCATATACGACACGAAGAGCGAGAGCCCGAGGAACAGCACCACGGGCGCGACGGAATAATAAAGCCACCGTGCGCGCGAACGGGTAAACTGAAAGGTCACCACCGACACCATCCAGTTGGTGCCGTAATTGAGAAATCCGCCGGCCACCACAGTGGACGCCGGCAAGGCAGGCAGCATGGCAAAAATCTTGGCCACACGTCCGCCACCGCCAGTGGGCGGAATCGCATAGAGCTTCACCCAGAAGCCGAGGATCATCAGCGTGCCCAGTGGCGAAACCAGTGAGGTCAGAGAGGGCACCTTGAATGACAGGGGAATGAGCACGAAATAGCAGAAGGCACCGGCGCCGATCATCCGCCAGCTGACGCGATTGTAGACCTTAAGCTTCGGCTTGGAGCCGGCTTTGACGGGCTGGGAGGGAACCAAGCGGGCAATGAGAGTACCAACGCAGAATGCGGTCAGGCCGATCAGCGTCGCGGCAAAACCGAGATAGGTCTGCTGGTACATGGGGTCGGTCGGGGTACCACCAACATTGGCTAGCGCGCCGGGCACGCAGTTGAGCGACGTCGTCAGAAAGAAGGCCACAGATAGCCCACCCACGTGCCGCCACACCTGGGTGATGCGCATCAATACCCAAAAGAGCAGGCAATAGAGCAATAATTCCTGAGTCATGCACCACTTTCAGCGCGCAGCTGCACTGCAGCAAGCCGCTATGCACGGCCTCCCTAAAGCCCCCCATTCCTCATGGGTAGCTGGAAGGCGAGTGTCCGATGGCCGGTCCCATATCATAAAAAGGTTTAAATTGGCCAACCCCCGGCCTCAATATCAGTAGCCATAATTAATAACGATGTTCACACTTGTGAATATTGTTCAGATTTTCTGCTGAGGGATCAGGGCCTCAAGACAGCGCACCACCCCCTCCACCACCCGTTCCACTGCAAAGCTCTCGCGGGCACGTAAAAGGCGCTCTTCGCCCGGCGGCCGGTTCAGCGCCGTCCCCATATGCGCGGCCAGATCGGCAATGTCGCCGCACCTAAAGCAAACCCCCGCACCCAGGACCGCCGCCATGTCGGGTGCACAGCCTACCTCGTCCGACACCAGCACCGGACAACCGCAGGCCAGCGCCTCATTGACCACAAGCCCCCAGGTCTCGCGTCCATCAGAGGGCAGGACAAGAAGATTGGCGGCCGCGTAAACCGCCGGCATCTGGCTCTGATTGCAAAAGCCCAAAAGATGCAGCGGCACCTCAAGCTCACCAGCGCGGGCTTTCAGCACCTCGGCCAGAGCCCCGGTACCGGCAACCATCACCTCAAGTCTGTCACCCGCCTGACGCAGCCGCGCCACGGCATCAACCACGTCAAGCGGCCGCTTGAACGCGACAAGCTTTCCGGCAAAGAGGACAAGGGGTGTGGTGGGGTCAATTCCAGATTGCGCGCGCAGCTGTGCACCTGCAGGCGCAGCGGCATGTGCCGCAAACCAGGCCTGGTCGACGCAGTGGGGAGCCCAGAACAGGCGCTGTTGCGGAAAGCCATAATGACGCCAATAGGCCTGGTTGCGCGCGCCAACAACGAGCGCAGCATCAAAGCTGCGCAGAAACAGCGGATAGACGATTTCCTTCGCAAGCCGTTTCCACGAGGCACGGGCAGTCTCTAGCTGGGAATCGCCGCGCACGATCACCTTGATGCCGCGCCGCTTGGCTGCCCACAGCGCCTGATGAAAGCATTTGAGATTCCAGCCCATCAGCAGCACGGCATCAGCGCCTTCCAGATACGTCCCAACGTCAGGTGTATCGACGCCCGTAAAGCGGCCAAGTCCTGGCTCCTTTGCGACGTTGTGCAAAAACCGGTGGGCATACCCCGCAAGAAGATCGACATCCCACTCAAAGCCAACACCAAAGCCGGCCTCAGCCTGGTCCTTACGCGTCGCCTGGTGGCCATAGAGCACCATCACCTCAAGACGCTGGGCGAGGGCGCGATAAATCGGCGCGTAATATTGCACCGGATGCGAGGCGATGATGACCAGACGCATGCCTAGACTGGCCCCTCAGCTTTCAGCCGGTCAAAGATTACCGCGTAGCGTTCACTGACTGCAGAGGCCGTAAACGGCGCATAGGCCCGCGCGTCCACCTGCCCCAGAGCCGTGCGATCGTTCACCAGTTGGGCAAGGCCTGCGGCGATTTGCGGACGCAGTGCTGCAAGCGATGCCGGATCGCTAAAGCCGAGCGCGATACCACCGCCTGCCCGCGTCAAAATGGCATGGGCACTGCTGAGGGTATGAAACACCGAAAGAAAGGGCCGACCCGACATCAGGGCGGGATAGATCTTTGAAGCGGTATAGTGCGGCTCATCCGAACCGACGAGCAATAGCGCATCGCTACTCGCCATGAGGCGCAGGGCCTCGAGAAATGGCACGCGGGCTGGCTCTTCACGCACTACCCCATCCAGTCCAAGGCCAAGCGCAAGATCCCGGATGCTATGATCCTTACCATCTTGCTGATTGCTGGTACCGACAAAGCGCAGGCGCAGGCGCGTCCCTGTCTCGGGCTGTTCGACCCGTAGCTCAGCGAGTGCCTGCAACACCACCTCATGTACCGCACGAGCCCGCGGCATCACCGTGCCGATGAAAGACACTGTGACGTCCTTCGCCTCGTGCAACGGCTCCCCCGTCGCCAGCTGACGAAAGTCATCGGGGTCGCCACCAATCGGGATCCCGGCCATGCGCGTCGGATCGAGCCAGGGATAACGGGTGGCCATTTCCTCATTCTGCCGCTCCGACACCGAGGTGATGAAGGCCGCTTCACGCACCGCACGCGGCTCCAGCAGCAGTGCCAGACGATGCGTCACCCCCGCTTTCGACCACCGCCGCGCAAGACTGCCCACATGCGATACCCAAGGATCCTGGAAATCGAGTACCACCGGAACATGAAAGCGCCGTTTGATCCAACCGGTCAGCGTCATCTGGTAATAAGGAGGTCCGGTCAGGAACACGACATCAAACTGTTGCTCCAAGAGCAATCGCGCCAGCCTCGCACGCAGATGGAAGTAGGCCCGCAGCGAGATATCCCCGACACCCAGCCGCCGAAGCGGGGAAAGTGGCAATGCGCCGATGCGCACAATCTCCAGTTCCGCTGGCACAAGAGCCGCCAGGGGATGGTCGATTGCCCCCTTCTGCAGGCGTTCCTCCACCATCAGGACCACCGGATGCCAGCCGAATTGGGGCAGATACTTTGCCAGATGCCGGGCACGATGAACACTTGCAACCGAACTTGGCGGAAACTCCAGGGACACCAGCAAGACCTTGCCCATATCAGCCCCCGAGTGCCGCCACGAAGAGTTCGAGGTGAACAACCGAGCTGGTATTGAAAAGCACTGCGGCATTGCTGTGCGTAGCGAGAAGCGTGCGCGCTTGCACCGCAAGCGCGGCGGCAACCTCAGCCGCCGAGGCGCCCTCTGTACCATGACGCAGGTTGAAGAGACGCAGTTCGGGCGCCGATGTAAATGCGTCTGCAGCCTTGGCGGCCACCTGCACGATATCCGGAGAGCCAAGAAGCCCAATCATATCTTCGACATTGGCCTTCGTCCCACTCACCCCCCAGCGCCGGATCAGCCCGCGGTGCTTCAGGTCGGCAAGTTCCTCACCAAGGCCGCGTGCAAACTGCCCCTCGATGCGCTCATGAATCAGCAGGGCATCAAGGTGATCGGTACCAAGCCGGCTGAGGCTGCGCCGTACCGCCGTGCTGGCGCTGAATGGAAACCCAGCTGCGCGCGAAACCTCCACCCCTATCGCCGGCACGTCCTGCCGCCCCTCAGAGGCAGAGGGAAGCAGCCCGCGCAGCGCGCGATAAGGTTCGCGGGCCCATGACATGGCAAAGCCGAAGCGGGCCGGGAGAATTCCGAACTTGCTCGTAATCTCGACACTGTGGCGTCGCGCTCCCAAGGCGCGCCCTAGCATCGCTTCCGCCGTGCCGAGACCGTAGGATGGCGCAACATCAAAGCGGCGAATGCCGAGGCCAAGAGCCGCCTCAACAAGTCGTCGGGAGCGCCTGGAGGAACTGCCTGCCGTCAGATTGTGGCAGCCAAACAGGATCCGTTCGATCATGCCGCACTGCGCTCCGCGTCCGTGGCGCGCTGCGCAAGTTTCTGCGCCAGACGCACACCCAGAGCTGCGGCCGGCAAGGTCGGATTAGCATAGCCCATGCGCGGAAACACGCTGGCGCCGCAGACATAAAGACCGCTCACGCCATGGACCTGCAGATCCCTGTCCACCACCCCGTCGCGCGCCGAGAGGCTCATGCGTGCACCCCCCGCAGGATGCAGGCCTTCATCAGCAGACTGCGCAAAGCCTTTCGGATCCTCAAGCAGGCGCGCCGGGAGCTCAGCCCGGCCAATGCCTTCGGCCTCAAGCCAGCGCGCCGCGCGCCGCGCAAGCGCCTGAAACACCATCCCCTCCTCACGCCCGGTGTGCCAGTGCAGCCTCGCCCGCCGGATGCCGAGCGGATCACAGCTCGCGGCAAGCTCAAGACGGTTGTCGAAACGCGCTGTCTGCTCGACCGATGCGCGCAGGCTGGGGCTGCCACGAAAATAGGAGCCAATGCGGCGATGACGCACATAACGGAAGGCGAGCGGACCTACCTCACGCAGGCTGCTTGCGGCCGCTTCGAACAGACGCGGCAACGAGGCCAGCCCATCGCGCGGGCTCAGGGTACGCAGCAGAAGGCGTACCTCAGCCAGAGAGTGGCGCAGATTGCCAGGCGCACTCAGCATCACCACCCCACAGCCATCCTCCTCCTCACCAAGCGCAACCCGTCCAAACAGCTTCCAGGTCTGTTTGCTGCCCGGCCCGACCACCGGATCGAAAAAGTCGGCCAGCCTTGAAGGTGACGTCACGTGGATCCGGGCGACCATCGCCTCCAGATGCTCGCTGAAGCCGCGTCCGAGCCAGGGCAAGTCATGCCAGGGCTGGGGACGGCCGTCGGCTGCGGGCTGGAGCAGAAGACGGACCGATTCAATGGTACCCGCCGCAATGATCACAGTCCGCCCGGCAAACGATATCCGTCGCCCCTCACGCGTACGGACGACAACGCCCCTCACCTCTCCACGTGCGGGATCAAGAGCGAGGGCGCTGACGGCAGCGCCCAGAACAATGCGGATGCGCGCCGAGTGCCGCAGCTCCGCCCATACCGCGCGCCTCCATTTGGGCGCGGAGAGCCAGCTCGTCGCCACGGCCTCCAGCTCAAAGCGTGCCAGTTCGGCGCGCATGGTCGCGAGCGCTAAGGGTGGCGGTGTCAGCGCGCGTGGCGGAGCGCCCAGAAGACGGGCGGCGATATCGAAGGGACCATCGAGCTCACTTGCGGCGAGGGGCCAGGTTGAGGATGGGGCATCGAGCGTCGCGGCATGAAAGCGCGCCAGCTGACCTCCCCACAGATTAAGCCCGCCACCCAACTGCCGTGTGCGCCCGAGCTGCGCACCGGTGAGGATCTGATCGGAACATTCGATATGGAGACAGTCGCGATCAACCGCGCTCGGCAGCTCGCCACCGGCTTCCAGCACCGTCGCAGCAACTCCAAGTTCGGCCAGATGGCGGGCGATCACAAGGCCAACCGGCCCTGAACCAATAATGAGAACTCCGGCCGTGCCCGGCACCTCGTCCGGCAGCGTGGCGACATCACAGATCATCGCGCCGCCCATTCATAGCGCGGGCTTTGTGCGCCGCAAGCTTTTCCTCGATCAGAGCGACGAGACGCTCGGCTTCGTGCTCCCAGTTGAAGCGGCTCTGCCCCAATTGCCAGGCGTCGTTGCGAGCCTTGGCCAGATGGTCCGGATTGAGCAGATAACTGTCGATCAGCGCGGCCAGCGCCCGCACATCGCCAATCGGGAAGATTGCCATCGCCTCGCCCAGCTCAGGGCCGAGCTGAAGATGGGCCATGGTGGCACTCGCCAGCGATGGCACACCCCCCAACAGATAGCTGAAGATCTTGTTCCCCAGCGCATACTGCCGGTTGGTTTCCACGCCCTCCTCGCCCGCATAGCCAAGGTCAAAACCGGCCGCCAGCCGCTCCAGATCATCGGGCAGTGCCGGCTCCAGAAAATGCAGACGCTTACTCACCCCGCACTCCGCCGCAACAGCCTTGAGCTCGTCAGCAAATCCCGCCGCGGGGGTACCGCGCAGATAAAGATGGGGTGCACTTTTGGCCTCTGCAATCGCTCTGATTGCGGTCTTGAGCCCCCGCCCGAAACCGATCGTCTGCGAGAACCAGTAGAGGCTCGGCCCCGGCTGGACACTGCCTGCGGCGGTGGGCGCAAAGGGCGCATTGGCCCGCGCAAAGACATTGAGGATGACGGTTGGCAAGGCGATGGCATAGGTGTCGACATAGGCCTGTGCGATCAGTGGTGACGCCGCAGTGACATAAAGCGCACCAGGCAGATAGCGCCTTTCGATCGCTCGCTGGACCTGCCGCAGGAGTTCTACGCAAGGACCATCAACCTGCTCACCGACATGGAAATCCTCGGCATCGAAGGCATACGCAGCGCCGTGACGGGCAGCCAGAGCTGCGGCTGCGGGCAGCGCCTCGATGTAATGGGCGATATAGAGGTCTGCAGGTGAAGATTGCCAAAGCGCATCTTTCAGGAGCGGCGCGACCGGACTGAGCGCCCACGGCGCCAACGCCTTGAGCTTGCAGGCACCAAAGCCATAGCGTGCGCCAATCTGAAGGATGCGGCGCAGGCGCCAGCTGCGCAGCTTACGCAGATCAATCCGCATGCTTGAAAAGCTGGCCTGCTCAAGGACCGCCGTATCACGGCGATCCACGACGTCAAGCGAACGGGTCGACTGAACCTGAACTTTGTGGCCGCGGCGGGCCAGGGCTTCGGCTTCCTTGACCACACGCGGGTTTGAGCCCAGTGCACCCGGGGTGATGATGGTGACAGCCGCCACTATGCCACCTGGTGCTGGCAGGAGGGAACCGGATCAGCGCTTGCGCCTGGCCACGAAAAGCCCCGGGCACTGAGACCCGCCCGCAGCGCGGTCATGAATTCACGACGATATTGCGGCCACTGACGGGCCCTGGCGCTGGCAAGCGCAGCCGGGCGCATCGCGTCGAGCTCGCGGCGATGATCTCGGCACCATTGAATAGCCTCGATGATGGCGTCAGCATCGTGCGCGGCAATGACAAGGCCGTTTTCCCGCGTCCGGATGAGATCAGCAGCACCAGCGCGATCGGTAGTAATCACCGGCAGGCCACGCGACAATGCTTCGGTGATCACAAGGCCAAAGCCGTCAGATAGCGTCGGGAAAATCAAGGCGTCGGCGCGCTCGAATTGCTGCAGCAGGTCGTCATGGCCAATGGCGCCATGAAATTGTACGCCGTCCGGAAGCTGGGCGCAGACGCGTGCCGGCAGTGCATTGGTGCCATAGATGTCGATAACAACTTCGGTCAGTTTGCCTCTGCGACACGCATCCAGCAGATAATGCGCCCCCTTGCGTACGCTGAAGGTCCCTGCCCAGATCAGACGCAAGGGTCCTTTGAGTGCGCGCGGGCGCAGATCCGCAATGGTAGGCGGGGCGGCCAAAGGCACCACGATCATGCGCGTTCCATCTGCGCCTTCGGCAATGTGCGCGTTACGGGTCACGGTGGAATTGCAGACGATGAGGTCCGCCGCCGCAATCTCGGCATCACGACGGGCCTGCCGTCGGGGAAAGCGGCTGCGAAAATAGTGGTCCTCACTGAAGCCGAGTTCCGGAAAGCGTTCCGCCTCACGCGCCAGGAGCCGCTCCAGCCCGCGGCTGCTGAGCGAGGGCAGATCCAGAATGCGGATTGCACCTGTCTCCTTGGCCGCCACAAACGCCTCTCTGGCCGTATACTCATAAGCGTAAACAGCTGAAGGCGCGCGGGCGCGAACCAGCCCGGCCAGGTTACGGGTAAAATCATGCGCCATCAGATCCCACAACCGATCGACCGTGTGGGGGCCAAAGCCCACCTGAAAGGCGAGCGTGCGCACCAAATCGAGGCCCCTGCGGCGGATGATCTTGTCAACCGGCAACAGCCCAAGATCCCTGCGCAAAAGTGCCCGGCGCAGGCGCTCAGGCCCGCGGCCGGGCAACGCCGCCAAAACCTGAAGGACACCATCATCGGCATGAACACCAAAGGTGGTGACAAAGGCCTCGAGCACACCCTCCTCAAGCATCGCCAGCGCGACCTGCTGCGCGAATTCTCCTGTTCCGGGATAGCCAACCAGAACGCTCACGTTCAAGATCCGCGCGGATGCGCCGGCAAAAGCCGGGCTTGGTAGAGCCGCTCGTAAGCCTCGACCACGGCCTGATCACTGTAAAGCTGTTCGACGCGAGCCCTGCAGGCGACGCGCGAAATCTCCCCCAGGCGGGCCACCGCCGCAACCAGGCCCACAACATCATCGCGGACAAAGCCGGTGACGCCGTCGGCGACAACTTCGCAGACCGCGCCACGGGCCAGACCCAGGACCGGCGTGCCACAGGCCATGGCCTCGGCCATGACGATACCAAAGGGCTCATCCCACAGGATCGGCATCAGAAACGCCGCCGCCGTTCCCAGCAACTGGTTCTTCTCGGCATCGTTGACCGGCCCGATATAACGAATACGCTCGCCATCAACCTGGGACAGCACATGGGCATCCACCCAGGCCCGTTTGTCTTCAGGGATATTGCCGGCGATGATGAGCCTGCGTCCACTCTTGCGCGCGATCTCGATGGCAAGGTGTGGCCCCTTGATCTCTTCCACCCGCCCCAGAAAGACCAGTGGCGCATCCTCGGCCACGGCCGCGGCAAAACGGTAGGTGTCGAGTGGAACTCCGTTTGGTATCACGGTCCAGGAGCCAATGTGCTTCACCTCCTGCATCATCCAGTCACTGATGGCGGTAAAGCCAAGACTACCCCGTGAGAGCCGGTAACCCAACCTGACCGTGCGGGGCGTGACCGCCCGCTGATAGGTCATCAGCTTGGGCACGCGCCAGGGCAGGATTGGCATCATGTAGGCAATACGCGAGAATGAGTGCACAAGATCAAAGCGGGACGCGAACTGGACCCGGGCAAGTGTCGCCGCGTTGACGAAGGTGGCACCCAGATCGGTACTGCGCCTGCCCGGCCAGGGTACCAGCCGCCCGGCGCTGTGGCTGTCACGATGCGCAAACAGCGTGACCTCATGGCCACGGGCAACCAGTCCGCGCGCCAGCATATCGACAATGCGCTCGATGCCCCCATAGAGCTCCGGAGGAACCGGCAGTTCCGGATCAGCGGTAAGGGCGATTTTCACGGCAGCTTCGCATCTGGGCCCTGCGGCCGCGTTCGTTCATAGCTGACGCGGGGACGCACATAACCGATACCCTGACGGTCGTCGAAGGGCTTGCCATCGGAGAAGACCGGCATGACTTCCAGCTGCAGTACCTCATCAACCCAGTCAATCACTTCTCCGGCGCGGTTTACGAGACCACAGGCCACCATA
>JAJZDZ010000063.1 GCA_021851325.1 Pseudomonadota bacterium
TAGACGCGGCGCGTTCGTCAAAGGGTGAGATTTGGGAGCTTACGATGGCTGACAGGACTTTGGCGGTCAGTGTCATTCAAGCTGGTTCGGTGGCTTTTGATACCGCTGCAACCCTTGACAAATTTGAGCAGTTCGCGGTGGAAGCCGCGCAAGGGGCCCGCTTTGCGGTCTTTCCTGAAGCCTTTATCGGTGGCTATCCCAAAGGGCTCGACTTTGGTGCCCGTGTCGGCACGCGCAGTGAGGCCGGGCGCGACTGGTTCGCACGCTATTATGACAGTGCGGTCCGCCTTGACGGTCCGCAGGTAGAAAGAATGTGCAAGCTGGCCAAGTCTCTGGCACTGGCCATGGTTGTTGGCATCATCGAACAGGTCAAAGGCACGCTTTATTGCACGGCGCTATTTATTGCGGAGGATGGTCGGCTGGTGAACATGCACCGCAAGCTCATGCCGACGGCGATGGAACGGCTGATCTGGGGCATGGGGGATGGCACCACGACGCAGGTGGTAGAGATGGTCGGAGCGCGCGTGGGCGCAGCCATCTGCTGGGAAAATTACATGCCGCTCTATCGCACCTGGCTTTATGCCCAGGGGGTAGAACTTTACTGCGCGCCAACCGTCGATGACCGTCCGCAATGGCAGGCAAGCATGCGCCACATCGCCTATGAGGGGCGCTGCTTTGTCCTTTCGGCCTGCCAATACGCAACCGATGCCGATTATCCGCCAGATTACCCGGTCAGGGGGGGCACGGATGCCCTGATCAAGGGTGGCAGCGTCATCGTTTCGCCCTTTGGCGAGGTTCTGGCGGGCCCGCTCGGTGCCCGGGAAGGGGTGCTGACGGCCGAGTTGGAACTGCGGCAGATCGTACGGGGCAAGTTCGATCTTGACGTAACTGGACACTATGGGCGGCCGGACGTCTTTGACCTAAGGGTTAATAGGGAACCGTTACTTTGTGACGAGAGCGCAACATAGTTGTAATCGCTTCGTGCTATGGTCCAACTGCCGCCACAAAGTGACGGTAGTCTGACAACAGTTTCACGAGCAATTCACCTGGATGCGGTTTCTGTCATGCGTAAATCGCAAGCGAACCACTATCTGCTGCTGATCGCGGGCTGGACCAGTCTTGCGATGGGATTGGTGATGCTACCCATTCCGGTGCCCATGCCGGTTCCGGTCGCGGTGATCCTGCTGGTGGGGGGAGTGGCAATTCTGACAAGCCAGTCCCGAGGCTTCCGCAATGCGCTGCGTTTTGCCCGTTTCCGCCATGCCTGGCTGTCGCATCTCCTGGAGCTGTTTTCGCAGCGTGCACCCCTGCGGCTGCAGCGTGTCATGTATCGCACCCGTCCGGATCTTGTCGTGCGTCTGGAGCGCATGCGGGCGACGCGTGCTATACTGTAATTTATGACCCTCTCATTTGATCGTAATTTCGTTGCGCCCGTAGGCGATCCGACCCCGGTCAGTGCCATGATCACCCGGGTTCTGGCACCCAATCCGGGTCCGTTCACCTTTCGTGGTACGGGAACCTATATCGTCGGGCGCGGCCCCGAGGTGGCACTGATCGATCCGGGCCCTGCGGATGGCGCGCACATCGAGGCCCTAAAGCGCGCCCTGTCCGGCCGGCGGCTGACCCATATCCTGATTACCCACACCCACAATGACCACTCACCAGCTGCGGCACCCATCAAGGCCTGGTCAGGAGCCAAGACCTATGGCTTTGGTCGCCATGGCTCCGGTCAGGATGGCGCGCTCAAGCTTGAAGAGGGTGGCGATCGGGATTTTGTCCCCGACATCCGGATCAAGGATGGCGAGGTGATCGAAGGCGACGGCTTCAGCTTCGAATGCGTCTTTACGCCCGGACATACCTCAAATCACATGTGCTTTGCCTTGCGTGAGGAGAGGGCGCTGTTCACGGGCGATCATGTCATGGGCTGGTCGACCACGGTGGTAACACCGCCAGACGGCAATATGGCGCAATATATGGCGTCTTTGCGCAAGCTGATTGCCCGCAACGACCAGATATTGTGGCCAACTCATGGTGGACCGGTAATGTCGCCCCAGCCGTTCCTGGCGGCGTATCTGGCGCACCGCCTTGAGCGCGAGGCGCAGATCCTGTCGGCGCTGGAACAGGGGCGGGACACGATTGCGAAGATGGTTGCGGAGATTTACGCGGCGGTGGATCGCAGCCTGCATCCTGCTGCAGCGCGTTCGGTCGAGGCCCATCTCATTCAGCTTGAAGCAGAGGGCCGGGTCCGGCGTCGTGGACAGCAATACCAGCTGATCTAGTCTCCTGCCCAAAATTTGTCGCGTTACGGCGTTTGGGTTTACCCCTAGATGACGTCAG
Source organism: Pseudomonadota bacterium (assembly GCA_021851325.1). GTDB lineage: Bacteria > Pseudomonadota > Alphaproteobacteria > Micropepsales > Micropepsaceae > Rhizomicrobium. The sequence continues at coordinate 2,338 of JAJZDZ010000063.1, forward strand.
ATGCCGTGATTCGTCCAAAAGGAGACATAGCCCATGATGGCTTCGGACCAGCGCCGTTTGAAAGTCTGCGCCGCTTTGATGGCGAGCGCACTTGCTGTGGCCGGAGCGCCGGCGCTGGCGCAGGACAGCGCCTCGGGAACGGCTGTGAGCCAGCCAACCCAGCTGCCCGCACCAGGGACTACGAACTCATCCGATCAGGGGTCAAATGCGCAGCCGGTGCATGGCTACAACACGACGCCGCCGTCGCGTTACACCGCTGCCACCGAAACTGGCGGGTCCACAGCCGGCCATCGCGGTGACACGTTTAGCCAGAACGAAATCATTAAGGCCGCAACTGGTTTCTTTGGTGACACCAGCGAGGCCGTTGCCAAGGCGGTACAGCGGGTGTTTTCGGAAAATGGTCTGCCCGACGCCTACGTCAAGGGTGAGGAGGGCTCGGGCGCCTTCATCGTGGGCTTGCGGTATGGCTCTGGCTGGCTGATGCGCAAGGGTTATGCCCCGGTCAAGGTTTACTGGCAGGGTCCCAGCGTCGGCTTCGACTTTGGCGCCAACGCCTCAAAGACCTTCATGCTGATCTATAATCTGCACCACCGGGACCAGCTCTATTCCCGTTTTCCCGGAGTGTCGGGCAGCTTCTATTTTGTCGCCGGGATCGGGGTGAATTATATGCGCTCCGGCAGTATCACCATTGCGCCGATGCGTACGGGCGTGGGCCTGCGGGCCGGGGTCAACGCCGGCTATCTGACGTTCACCCGGCATGAGACCATCAATCCGTTCTGAGTGATGGGCCTGATGTGCTCACGCGCTGCCCGTGGCGGGCAGCGCGGGCTTCAGGCTGTTACCTCTTTTTCGCTCTGTCCGCCCTGGGTGCCTGCGGGGGCAGGCAGGTAAAGCAGCAGTGCGGACGCGACATAGATCGACGAGAAGGTGCCCACCACAATCCCGAACAGGATCGCACCGGTGAAATCGAACAGTTCCGGGCCACCGAAGATCAGCAACGGGACAATGGAGATCGCCGTCGCGCCACTGGTCAGGATGGTCCGGGTCAGCATCTGATTGGTCGACAGGTTGATCAGGTCGCCAAGGTTCATGCGCTTGTACTTGCGCCGGTTCTCGCGAATCCGGTCGAAAACGACGACGGTGTCATTGATCGAGTAGCCGGCCAGTGTCAGCAGTGCGGCAATCGAGTTCAGCGAAAAATCCCAATGCAGCAGCGAGAACAGGCCTGCGGTGACAAGAACGTCATGGCCGGTGGCAACGATGGCGCCAACGCCATACTGCCATTCGAAACGTACGGCCACATAGATGGCAATGGCGATAACCGCAAGGATGGTGGCGACGACGCCAGCATGAAAGAGTTCGCCAGATACTTTCGGCCCGATCACCTGGGCACTGCGTGGCATGAAGCTTGGGCCAAGCTTGTGCTTGATCAGTGACTGGATGGTCTCTCCGGACTGGTGGGGCTTGGGTTTGACGCGAATAAGGACGCAGGAATTGACCGGCGTATTGCAGGCGCCAGAGCCGATGTACTGGATCTGCGCGTCGGGAAACCCGAGGCTGTAGATTTCGCTGCGGATCGTGCTGATGCTGATGGTGTGAACCGATTTGACCTGGAGCAGCACGCCCCCGGTAAAGTCGATACCAAGATTAAAGCCCTGGACGCTGATCGAGATGATGGTTGCCAAAAGGAGCAAGCCATCAATTGCGAACGCGATGTAGCGGGCGCCTACAAAATTGATCTTGGTATTGTCAGGCAGAAAGCGGAGCAGGGGCATTGCGCAAATTTGGGTTGCGGGCCGGGCGGTTGTGCCCGTCCAGGCTGAGGCGGCGGTGAGACATAGCCCGCGACGGCCACAGGGGCAAGGCTGCCGGCCGCAGCCCTTTGCGCCTTCATCCGTCGGCGTTTCGAAAACCCTGGCCTTGCTCGGGTGACTGCCCGCGGTTTGGGTGCGCGCCTCCGCAAAGAGCGGGCGCAAGAGGCCCCAATCGGGCATGGCCGGACGCAGATTTTGTCTGAGCCCGTCTCCTCCAGGCGACATTCCCGCGCGCGCCCAGCGCCAATGGTTGATCGTCCTTGTCCGCTCCGGCCTGCGCGCATCGGCTTGCGCCCCTGGCTGGGGTCCAGGCCTCCCGCAGAGCTGCCAGAGGCCCCCCAACCCTCCCGGGGTGAGGCGACCGGAGAGAAGGGGTTGGCGAAGATGGGGGAGCGCCGCGGCCCCTTGTCAGCTCAGGACTTCAGCCGGCGGGCGGGAACCGCAGACAGGCAGACATCGAGGATGGGACGGGGCTGATGCACATAAAACTGCGGTGCCGGATTGATGCGCTCCGCCTTCCAGCGGGCAAAGGCTCTGGAGGTATCGCGCATCACCTCGTAGCGGGGACGCTGTGACACTGGCAGTTGTGAGGCCATGCGCATCCAGAGAATGGGGTCGCGTCGGGCGCGATTCTCGATGATGCCGTTATCGACATTGGGGTTCCCGCGATGCAGCTTCTGCAGATATTTCATGCCGGCGATTACCCGCCCGAAGGCGGACAGGTTGCGATCGAGCCGGCGTGGCGCCTCACCGATGACGATATAGAACTCGGTGGTCGCAGAATTGGGCGCGTTGTTGCGGGCAAAGGCAAAGGTGCCCGGACAGTTCAGGATCCATGTGCGTCCTGTCTTGGGGTCGCGGCCAACCGGGAAGCCTTTCACCCAGCCAACCTCGGGGGCGTAAAGATCAGGCGATCCGGTGGGGGCGAACGGGGCGTGGATGGCCGCGATCGGGGCGTCGAATTCGGCCTTGAGCGGTGGCCAGCGCGCAAGCAGCCTGGCCGATTTGGGATGATCCTTCGTGGCTGCGGTACCCTCGCCGATCCCGCCCTGGGCAACAAAACCGTCGATTACCCGATAGAAGCTGAGACCATCATAGAAGTGAGCCCGGGTGAGGGCGCGAACCCGGGCGACATGCAGCGGCGCGAAGGCGGGAAAGAGCTCAACCGCAACCTGACCGTAGCGGGTCTGGATCAGAAGAAGGTCCCTGGCCCTGACGGCGCGCCATCTGGAGGGCTGGTGGGCTGGGGCTCGGGCCGCCAGGCCAAGGCCGAGGGCGAACGCGATTGCAACAGCTCGACCCAAAACGCGCATGGTTGTCTCCGCAGATGATGCGGATGGGGATTGCGCCCGCCCGCCGAAAGGCTATCAAGGCGCACTATAGCGCGAAGCACGATGAGCACCGACCCCGAGATCGCAATTTCCACCGACACCCCGTTGGACGGGGCGGTGGTGAACGCACCTGAGCCGCCGCAGCCGGCACGTTCGGCCGCAGCCCTGCCGACGCTTTTGGCGGTGATGTTCATCAATCTGTTAGGCTTCGGCATTGTGGTGCCGCTGCTGCCCTTTTATGCCAAATCGTTCCATGCGTCCGCCTGGCAGATTGCTTTGGTGTTCTCTGCCTATGCGATCGGCTCATTTTTCGGCGAACCCTTTTGGGGACGCATGTCCGACCGCAGGGGGCGCAAGCCCATCCTGATCTCGACCGTGAGCGGCAATCTTGCCTGCTACACTGCGATGGCGCTGGCGCCCAACATCTATTTTGCCTTCCTCGTCCGTATCCTCGGTGGGCTGATGAGTGGCAATGGTTCGGTCATTCAGGGGTACATTGCGGATGTCACCCCGGCCGAGGACCGGGCCGGTCGCCTTAGTCTCCTGGGCGCCGCCTATAATGTCGGGCTCATCGTCGGTCCGGCGCTGGGTGGTCTTCTGGCCCGCCCCCAACTCGGCCATACCGGGTTTGAGGCGCCCCTGTTCACCTGCGCCGGGCTCTCGGGCATCTGTGTCCTGATGCTGGTTCTGTTCGTTCGCGAAAGCCGCACTCCGGAAGCGCCTGACCCGGTGCAGAAGCCCAATCGCTGGGCGGTTGCCGGAAAGGCGGCGCGCCATCCCCTGATCCGCCGGGCGATGCTCGTCACTTTGGTGGCTGGCTGTGCCTTCACCGGAGTGGAATCCATATTTGGCTTGTGGACCCAGGCCCGTTTCGGCTGGGGTCCGCGTCAGGTCGGCAGTGCCTACGCCGTGGTCGGCATCGTTGCCGCCTTTTGCCAGATTGTTCTCATCGGTCCGGCCTCGCGCCGCTTTGGTGAGGCCCGCGTCCTTGCCTTCGGCATGGCGCTGACAGCCTTGTGCTATATCGGTCAGACCTATTCGATCGGGGGGATCACCACGATTCCTCTTCTTGCGGTTGCCGCCTTCGGCCAATCCATCGCCTGGCCCAATGTTGCAGCGATTATCTCGCGCAATGCCGAATGGCAGCACCAGGGCCAATATCTTGGACTCAACAATGCAATGGGCGCGCTTTCCCGTGTGGTGGGTCCCTTTGCGCTTGGCATCGGCTTCACCGCGATTGGCGTGGACGCTCCCTTCTACATGGCGGGCCTGTTTGTGGCGCCGGCGGTGTGGCTGGCCTGGAGCGTTCGGCGCAGGCGCTGATCGTCACTGCCTGTCCATCCGGCTTTGACACCTGCCGCGTTCTGGCTTCAGTTTCTGGTCTGTCAATCAGAGGAGACTGCGATGGCCACGATCGAAACCGGAACTGGCGATCTTCTTGCCACTCTTGAGGACGGTGTTCTCACCCTCACGCTCAATCGGCCCGACGCGCGCAATGCCCTCAGTGCCGCCATGAACGCTGCCCTCGCCGAACAGCTTGCCCGTGCCGAGCTCGATGAAAACGTCAAATGCATTGTGCTGACCGGGGCAGGTAAGGGCTTTTGTGCCGGCGGCGATGTGAAGGGCATGGCGAGCCGCAGTGGTAGCGACCGGCCGGTTGATGAAGCCATTCACCGTCAGCGCGTCAACCAGCGTGCCACGGCAGGCAAGCTCTATACGCTGCCCAAGCCAACCCTTGCCGCCCTGCCTGGAGCGGCGGCGGGGGCCGGCCTTTCGCTGGCACTGTCCTGTGATCTTCGCATCATGGCCAAGGGCGCCGTCATGACCACCGCGTTCGCACGGGTTGGCTTTTCAGGTGACTATGGCGGTACCTATTTTCTCAGCAAGCTGGTCGGCACAGCCAAGGCGCGGGAGCTCTATTACCTTTCCGAGCGGATCGACGCGGAGGAAGCGCTCAGGCTCGGGCTTGCCAACTGGGTCTGCGAGCCAGAGGCGCTGGCAGAAAAGACACGGCAGATCGCCCGCCGCCTTGCTGCCGGACCGTCCATTGCCTACCGCTACATGAAGGAGAATCTCAATCGTGCCCTTGGCGGCGATCTGAATGATTGCCTTGATCTGGAAGCGACCCATCATGTGCGCTGCGCCCAGACCGAGGACCACAGGGAGGCGGCGCGGGCCTTTGTTGAAAAGCGCGAGCCTGTGTTCCACGGCCGATAGGTTGCAGCCGGCTCAAACGTAGCGAGCATCGATCTACGCCCTTGCGCTGTCATCGTGGCGCAGTGGCGTGGGTCAGGTGCGCGATATGCGCGGCCCCAGCCTTTTCTTTGCAATCAGATCGCGTATCGCAGTCCCGCCAACACCGTCAGCATCTGATTTTGCGTGCCGGATGCCGCGCCTGAGAATGTCGTGGTAGTTCCCGTCGACTGATCCAGGACGAGGGTTGGCCCCTTGCCCAAGGTGTAGTCCTGGTACTGCAATGACCCCTCAAGTCGCATGTGCCTGTCTATTCTGTAGGAGACCATGCCGCGGACGGACCAAAGATGCGATTGGCCAAACTTGTCCCAGTAGATCAGCTGACGCAGAACGTGCTGATCTTGATCCTTGGCGTTAATCGCCCATGGGCTCCCCTTAAGTTCAGCGCTGAGCTGCCATCGGTTGTTGAGGGCATAGCGCCCGGCAAGGCCGAGGAAGGGAGCGCTGAAGCTCTGCGTATAGGTGCTGTCGAGCTGGTTGGCGGGAAAGCTGCCAGAGGTGTCCCGAAATCCCTGCACCGAGTAGGTGTAGGTGCCACCGTAGGCTGCCCACTTGAAATGCGTCCACTGATAGCCGCCCATCACGCTCAGGCTGGCCCCATAGTCATGGTAGATCCGCGCCGTCAGATCCAGCGCACCCTGCCATGCGGTCGGTAACCGCGTATCAGGATGATGAGAATGATCACTCCATTGGGTATAGGGGGCCAAACTCCAGTCGTAATCGTCCATGACATTGTTCGATGCGATCGCTGTCCACCCGGACAATCCTGCAGACAGCCAATCAGTAAATCCGACCTCAGCCTGCCCCTTTAAAACCGCAGCGTCATTCACCTGCCAGTGCAGCTCACTCACGGCGCGATGTGTCGCCGGATCATAGCTCCACTCATTGGCACTGCCACTCATGTGGCCAATCCCGGCCTGAAATACGATGTGCGGCGCCCAGTTCCACTTGATCCACGGTGTCCCACTCCCTGGGAGTGAGCCTGCCCGGGCAGGTGTCATGATTTGGACCGACAACACACAAAGGACTACCGCTGCAGCCCGCACGTTGCCCCTTCTCATCGCGCTTTCCCTCTTCCGGCTTTATTCGGCTTGATCTGAGCCCGAATGGACAACACCCCGTCCTGGACCACCCAGATGACCCTTGTTCGCTGCGGCGAATAGCATTTTCCGGATATCGGTTGAAGCGCTTTGGCGTCGCGTACTGCCCCGACAGGCGGCAAATAGGGCGCGAGTAAAGCCTCATTCTGAATTTCTTGTTATTCCGGCAGAGGCGTCTTTCTGTCTCGATGCATGAAGGTCGTGACATGGCGAGTTTGGTCATCCAAAGACGACGGAACGCGCGTTGACGACAATTCTGATGCGTCAAACTCCTCGCTCCGCCCCTGGCGGCTGGCGTCGGTGCGCGCCAGGCAGCCGGCTTGCAATAGGCCGAAAATCCCAATTTTGGTGTGACGCTGGCACCATGAGCGTTGATCCGCAGCGGATGGCCAAGAGCGGGCAGGATAGTACCCGCCGACCCCGACGACAGGGTGGCCCTGCCAGGTCTCGTCACGATGATTTATCTCACGGATACCCATCCGCGAATTGGTTTGGTCACGCTCGCAAGACCAATCACGTCCCGCCTTTGGTGAGCCGAGGCCCCAGGCCTATGCGGCATTAGGGTCGAGGCCTGGCAGCCTTGCGTCTCCTTTTCCTCCTCTGATGGTCAAATAGGTTCAAGACTGCTCGGATGCCCCCGGGCAAGGTGGAGGCATGACCACGCTAGAACCTGAACCGCGATTTCGGCTGAAGCTCATTCCCCTGTTGGTGACGGTGGCGATGGCGGCGGCGCTCCTCATTGGGTCTTCGCTTGGAACCATGCTGGTTGTGCAGCTGTTTCACCTGCCACCGCTCGAGCCGTCTAAACTGCTCTTTCTCTACATTCAGCATGGCATCATGCTGGTGATGGCACTGATCGCAATCGCCATCCTGAAGTACTGGCTGGTGCCTGCCGATTACGGTCTCCACTTGCCGCGTGGACGGAGCTACATCCTGCCCGCAATCCTGTGGGGTGTTGGCTTTGCCACTATCGTCGCCGCGGGCAATTCCTGGCTCGACATGATCCTGCACATCAAGCAGGCTTCCCAGAGCATCAGTTATAATCATAAGCATGCCTGGGGCTGGGCCGCATTTGAAGGCCTCTATGTCGGGCCAACGGAGGAAATTCCTTTCCGTGCCCTTCTGGTAACCTATCTGGCCGCCACCATGCCCGGCAAACTGCGTCTCGGGCGCTTCAACATGAACTGGGCCGGCATCATCGTGGCGCTGCTCTTTG
>JAJZDZ010000064.1 GCA_021851325.1 Pseudomonadota bacterium
TTTTAATCCGCCTGCTGCATTGCGAATATGACAACCCCGTCAGGGCTGTGGACACGTGCCTCGCCATATCTCGCACTCGCAATACTGGCGATAGGACAAACCGTCCAAGGCTTAACTGTCGCAGGGCGCGTCTTGTCGCACCGGCTTGGAGCCGCCGCACTGCGCAGCCGTCGCTCCGGCGCGGAAAACGGCGGCTCAAAGACCCAGGCGGAGTAAGAGCTCCTCTACCCCGCAAGGCGGCAGAGGCACTCGCTGCGCGCCGTCGTGAGGGCGCGGAAGGAAGAGATCCCCCCCCTTTCGCCTGGCCGCACCTGAGCCAGGCCCCTGGCCTGTAGTCGGCCAGCGGAGCCCATGCGCAAGATTGGGATCGCCGTCCTCTGCATCTGGGCCAAGTTCGACACCCAAAAAGCGCGCGGCGCTCAAGCAAGCCCTCATGGTCAAGATCTTACACGCGCTACGGGCGCGAGCCCTAAGAGACGCCGTCATGCCGCTGTAAGCCAAGGCTCAGCTGTCGCGAAGGCCTGGAGAGCACGACGCCTTGTCCATATTGGATTGAGACTCTCCCGGCATTAGAATCACACGGGTGTGAGTTCACCCCCGGGGTCTTGCGTGGAGGATCGCTTTCTTTATGCCGGCCTCATCCGGCTGCACATCCTGCATCACGCGGTCAAGGAACCCATTTATGGCCTCAAGATGATCGAAGAACTGAGGCGCCATGGCTACGCGTTGAGCGCGGGCACGCTTTATCCGCTTCTGCATGGCCTGGAACAAAGAGGCTACCTCACCTCCACCTCCGTGCGCCTGGGCAGATCGGGACGGCGTGTCTACCGGGCGACAAGACGCGGGCGGACCGCGCTGGCCTCCGCCCGGGCGAAAGTCCACGAACTCTTGGGCGAACTCTTTGAGAGCCCGGAAGGCTGATTGCTCCTGCGCATCACCCCTGCCGCGGGTGCGCGGCAACTGTCACGCGTCGCAAACGGGTCTGGTTGAACGACGTGCCATGTCAATAAAGCGGCTCAGACCGGGCGCCGTTTCCTGCCGGTTCAATGCTCACCTGCTTCGAGCTCATCAAGGATGGGGCATTGCGGCCGGTCATCCCCATGACATTTCTGGGCGAGCCCTGCGATCGCGTTGCGGATGGCGGTCAGTTCGGCAATCCTGCGATCAACGTCGGCAACATGCTTTAAGGCCAAGCGCTTTACATCCCGACTGGCCCGCCGCCGGTCCCGATAAAGCGACAGCAGCGCCTGAATGTCCTTGAGCGAAAAACCCAGATTGCGCGCGCGGTGGACGAACTTCAGGGTATGAACATCCTTTTCACTATAGGCGCGATACTGGTTGGCAAAACGCTGCGCAGGCCTGATGAGACCGATCTGCTCGTAGAAGCGGATGGTTTTGGGTGGCATGCCCGACCGCAACGCTGCCTCTCCGATGGTAACGTACCCCGCGCTTTCATCCGTCATTGCTCAACCTCACGCGCGCACGGCTGGCCGCCAGCGACGCAGCAGCAAGGCATTGGAAACCACGCTGAGCGATGACAGGGCCATCGCCGCGCCGGCAATGACCGGATTGAGAAAGCCCAGCGCCGCTGCCGGCATGCCAATGACGTTGTAAAAGAAGGCCCAGAATAGACCCTGCCGGATCTTGTTATAAGTCGCACGGCTGACCGCAATCGCATCACCGATCAATAGCGGATCAGCACGCATGAGCGTGATCCCTGCGGTCTGCATCGCTACATCTGCACCGCTGCCCATGGCGATCCCGATGTCGGCCTGCGCGAGCGCCGGCGCATCATTGACGCCGTCCCCCACCATGCCAACGCGCTTGCCCGCCGCCTGAAGCCGCTCGATCTCACGCGCCTTTTCAGCCGGCAGCACGCCAGCCAGTACCCGCGTTATACCAAGTTCTCGGGCTACCGCCTTCGCGGTATGCGCGTTGTCGCCGGTCAGCAGCACCGTTGCGATGCCAAGCCGCGTCAGATGTTCCACCGCAGCGCGGGCCGTGGGCCGCAACGGATCAGCAACCGCGATGAGTCCTAAAAGATCTGGGGCTTCACCCACCTCTGCCACCCACATCACGGTCCGTCCGAGCTCTTCCAGAGCGGCAGCCCGGGATTCAAGCCTCTCCTGTGGAACCTTGCAGTCCGCCATCAGGCGTCGATTACCGATAGCCACGGTCCGACCTGTAACTTGAGCTATCAGGCCCATACCGGGACGGGCCTGAAAGCTTTCGAGCTTGGGCAGCTCGAGACTATCCGCTTTGAGAAGGACGGCGCGAGCAAGCGGATGCTCGCTGCCGGTCTGTGCCGCAGCGGCCAGGCTCAGAAGCGCCGTCTCCGAAATGCCGATCGCAACGATGTCCGTCACCCGTGGACGTCCCTCTGTTAGGGTTCCGGTCTTGTCGAGCGCGATGGTGTCAAGGCCGTGGGCACGTTCAAGTGCCTCGGCATCGCGAATGAGAATTCCAGCTTTCGCCGCCGCGCCAGTTCCAACCATGAGGGCCGTCGGCGTGGCCAAGCCCAGAGCGCATGGACAGGCAATGACCATCACCGCCACACCGGCGATAACTCCCGCCGTAAGCTGGCCCATGAGCAGCCACCAGCCGAGGAAGGTCAGAGCTGCAAGCGTCACCACGATCGGCACAAAGACAGCCGCAACCCGGTCAACGAGCCGCTGCACCGGCGCCTTTTTTGCCTGGGCATGTTCGACAAGCGCAATGATGCGCGCGAGGGTCGAGTGCTCTCCCACTGCCGTTGTCTCAATGCGCAGAAGCCCGCTGCCATTGATCGAGCCGCCGGTGACACTTTCGCCCTTGTGCTTCGTCACCGGCAGACTTTCGCCGGTAAGCAGACTTTCATCGACGTCACTCGTACCACTTACGACAATTCCGTCGACAGGCAGCCTTTCGCCGGGACGCACAACCACCAGGTCTTGGACCGCAACAGCGGCAATCGGAACTTCAATCTCCCCTCCGTCACGCTCGATGCGCGCCCGTTCCGGACGCAAGGACATGAGCGCACGAATTGCAGCAGTGGTCGAGCGTTTGGCGCGTAGTTCCATCCCCTTGCCGACCATGACGAGGGCAATCACTACGGCGGCGGCCTCAAAATAAAGATGGCCTCCTGGCGGACCGGCCAGCATCAGATAGAGGCTGTAAAAATAAGCCGTGGAGGTTCCCAGAGCGACCAGAAGATCCATATTTCCGGTCCTGGCCCGCAGTGCTTTCCAGGATCCAGCATAAAAGCGCGCCCCCAAAATGAACTGAACAGGGGTCGCGAGTACCAGTTGCAGCCAGTCAGGGACGGGGACACTGACCATAGGCAATAATAGCGGCGCACTCAGCATGACCGCAGCTCCGATACGCCAGGTCTCGCGCTTCAGCCGTCTGTCTTCCGCGGCAAGCAGCGCACGATCGCGCTCGGCGTCACCCGTCAGAAGCTCACCATCATAGCCGGCACGCCTGACTGCAGCGATCAGATCCGCTGGGCGTAGAACACCGGCGTAGCCTTCGACCACCGCTTTCTCGCTCGCGAGATTTACTTCGGCACCCGTGACCCCCTGCACCGCACGCAGAGCTTTCTCCACCCGTCCGGCACAGGTTGCGCAGGTCATCCCGATGATGGCGAGCTCGCGGGTTTCATGGGCTACGTCGTAGCCGGCGCGCTCGATTGCCTCGACAAGCCTGGCTGGCGCGACGGCGGTGGCGTCGAACAGCACATCGGCCTCGTCGCTGGAGAGATTAACCGTTGCCTTCACACCCGGCAGAGCATCAAGCGCCTTTTCAACCCGTCCGGCACAGGTTGCACAGGTCATGCCTTTAACGGGCAAAACCAGATGCGACCGTGCAGTCAAACCGGTGTTAGACACAGTCATCCGCCTGTCAGCCGGCGCCCTCACCAGCGAGCTTGGCGCCATAACCAGCCGCCACGACTGCCTCAATGAGTGCTTCAGCGCGGGGATTGCCGGTGACGCGCACGCGGCCAGCAGCAAGGTCGACCTTGGCTGCAGCAACACCCGGCACATTGCCAAGAACCCGTGTCACCGCTCTGGCGCAGCCCTCACAGGTCATGCCAGAGACTGCTAGTTCGATGCTCTGGCCAGCGTTTTGGTTTCCACTCGGCATTGTCGTCGCACTCATTTTCTTACTCCTATCATGTCGCCTGGCCAAACATAAGGCTTCTAGCAACTGGAAGGTCAAGACAGGGCCCGCCTGTCGCCAAAGGTAGCATGAGCGTCGCGCTGAAGCCTGCCTTGGGCGCTGCCAGGAGAACGGGCGCCGGCCCGCAAACCGACATGGCCAGGCGGAACTTACGAGCGTGACCGCAATGGGCCCCGCGCCCTCAGCCCACAACGGTTACACACTTATGACGCCGCCGGCGGATGCAGGAGACGGCGACCACAAAGCCTCCACATTTTCGGCAATAATATAATCCGGAGGATTTCAACCCGGGGATCAGAAGAGCCGAGCTACCTCGGCGGAAAGTTGACTAAAATCAATTCCCGGCTCAAAGCCGTCCCACAAGCTATTTGTTCTCGCAAAAAGTGGGGCACGGCGAGGTTCTCTTGCATGCCCCCAAAACGCAAAAAGGGAGAAGACATGTCAGGAACCGCGACACTCGAACGACCACAGCAGGCGTCGCCCCAAACCAGCAATCATTTCGATGTCCTCATTGTAGGGGCAGGAATTTCTGGCATTGGCTCGGCCTACCACCTCAAGGACCAGTGTCCGGACAAGAGCTTTGTCATCCTCGAGATGAAGGACACCTTCGGCGGAACCTGGGAAACCCATAAATATCCTGCCGTACGCTCGGACTCGGATCTCTACACCTTCGGCTATCGCTTCAAGCCCTGGGTGGGCACGCCGGTAGCCTCGGCGCAGGCTATCCTCGCCTACATGAAGGACGTGATTGAGGAGAACGATCTTGGCAGGCACATCCGCTACGGGCATCGCATCACGCACTGCTCCTGGGACAGCAAAGCCAATCTGTGGACCGTTGAGGCTACGCGTAAGTCCGATGGTGCGAAAGTAACCTTCACTGCCAACTTTCTGTGGATGTGCCAGGGTTATTATGACCACGAGCACCCCTACATTCCGGACTGGCCTGGCATGAAAAAATACAAGGGGCAGTTCATCCACGCCCAGTTGTGGGATCCGAAGACTGACTACGCTGGCAAACGCATCCTCGTCATTGGCTCGGGAGCGACGGCCGCAACCGTGATCCCGGCATTCTGCGAGAAAGCCGCGCATGTCACCATGCTGCAGCGCTCGCCAACCTACTTCTTCTGCGCCGAAAACAAGAATGAACTGGCGGACCGGCTGCGGCAGATCGGTATCGACGAGCCAACCATTCACCGCGTGGTGCGCGCGCAGATCATGCATGACCAGGATCTGATGACAAAGCGCTGTCTCGAAGAACCGGATGTGGTCTTCGAGGAACTGAAGGCATTGATCCGGCATTACTCCGGCAAGCCGGATTTTCCCTTTGAACCGCATTTCACCCCGAAATACCGTCCCTGGCAGCAACGCCTGGCGTTCTGCCCGGAGGGTGACATCTTCCGCTGCGCTGCCGAGGGTAAACTCAGTGTCTATACCGATGAGCTCGAAAGCTTTACCGAAACAGGCGTGCGCACCGCATCGGGCGAGGAAATCGAAGCCGACATCATCGTTGCAACCACCGGCTTCAATCTCCTGATGATGGGCGGCATCCCCTTTGAGGTCGATGGCAAACCGATCGACTGGCATGACACCGTGACCTACCGTGGAATGATGTTCACGGGCGTCCCCAACTTGGTGTGGGTTATGGGCTATTTCCGCGCCAGCTGGACCTTGCGGGTGGATATGCTCGGCGATTTCGTCTGTCGCCTGCTCAACCACATGCAGAAGAAGGGCGTCAAGAAGGTGGAGGTCACTCTTAGGCCCGAGGACAGGGATATGAAAATCGGGCCCTGGATGGAACCAGACAATTTCAATCCCAACTACCTGATGCGGGCCCAGCATCTCATGCCAAAAGCTGGTGACAAGCGTGACTGGCAGCACACGCAGGACTACTGGCGCGAACGGGATGAACTGCCCAAGATTGATCTCAACGGTGCTGAATTCCGTTATCGCTGACCGCCATCAGCTGGGCCGGGTGGACACCATCCGGCCCAGCGGGCAGGCATACATCGGCGAACCTCGGCAGACGCTTCGCGCCTTGAAGCCCTCCGTCTGATCGCAACAAACCCACCAAACTCCGGATCCAGAACCAGCCCCTCCACTGGATGGCCGGACAGACAGCCTGCCCGTCATCGGCCCCCTCCAATGTGGGCCGTCTTGCCACCGCGCCAGCAGATAGCATGGAGCACCTCCCTCTCAGGACGGAGGTGCCTCCATAATGACCAAGGTAAGCTTAGAGCCGCTCGATGATCGTGACGTTGGCAAGTCCGCCGCCTTCACACATTGTCTGCAAACCATAGCGCTTGCCACGGGCCTTCAGGGCGTGGACCAGCGTCGCCATCAGCTTGGTACCAGAGGCACCGAGCGGATGGCCGAGCGCGATGGCTCCGCCATTGACATTCAGCTTTGCCGGATCGGCCCCAATCGTCCGCAACCAGGCGAGCGGTACCGGTGCGAATGCTTCATTGACTTCATAAAGATCGATGTCGTCGATCTTCATGCCGGCGCGCTTGAGCGCCTTTTGGGTCGCTGGTAGCGGCGCTTCGAGCATAATGACGGGATCATGGCCAAGCAGGGTCAGATTGACGATGCGCGCCATGGGTTCGACACCAAGGGCTTTGAGACCACGCTCATTGGCGATCATCACCCCTGACGCACCGTCACAAATCTGGCTTGACGTTGCGGCGCTGATGCGCCCACCTTCGCTGACCAGCTTTACGCCCTTGACCCCGTCCAGGGTGACGTCGAAGCGAATGCCTTCATCGACGGTATGCAGTTCCTTCTTGCCGTCAGCGGTGGTGATCTCCACCGGCACGATTTCGTTCTTGAAGGCGCCCGCAGTTGTCGCTGCAATGGCCTTCTTCTGACTTTCATACCCGTACTGGTCCAGCTCGTCCTTTGACAGATCGTATTTCTTCGCGATCATCTCGGCACCCATGAACTGGCTGAACTGGATGCCGGGATATCGTACTTCCTGACGCGGGCTCTTCGGAGTACCGAAGCCGTTCTTGGCCGGCAACACCACCGGCAATCCCATGGGTACGCGGCTCATGCTCTCCACACCCGCTGCAATGACGACGTCCTGGGTGCCGCTCATGACGGCCTGGGCAGCGAAGTGCAACGCCTGCTGGGAGGATCCGCACTGCCGGTCTACGCTGGTGGCGGGCACACTTTCAGGAAGCTTGGAGGCCAATACTGCGCCGCGCGCAACATTGAAGCCTTGTTCACCGGCCTGACCGACGCAACCCATGATCACGTCTTCGATCAGCGCCGGATCAGCTCCCGTGCGCTCCATCAAGGCATCCAAAAGGGTGCCGGCCAGATCCGCCGGGTGCCAGCCGGAAAGTCGTCCACCCTTGCGCCCGCCCGCCGTACGTGCAGCAGCCACGATATAGGCCTCAGCCATGTCAATCTCCTTATCCAATAGGGATGTGTGATAGCATCACTTTAGGCGCTTGCGCTGCACGCGCGAAGCACTTTCCGCCACTGCCGTTGCGTCAGCTGCGCACTACGCCATATCCAGCGGTTCAGCCCGCAAAATCAAAGTCAGCCTCAGGCAGGACGGAGTCTGAACTTGCCCCGGATGTAATCCAGATTCTGGAGGACGTTTGGTTTCCGACGCAACATGCCTTGCCGACACAGGGGCGAAACATCGCCGATTTTCAGCAGGTTAGTGAAAGCATCAGCCGGATTTGGAACAGCGCGGGAAACCCCTGGAAAGAGGGTGACACAGAGAGAAGCCTGGTACTTTTCAGGCGGATCAGGAAGCGCTTGAGATCTCGCAATCGTGCCCCCCATATTGGCTTGGTACCAGTTTTCAGCTGCCGCACGCCCCTCTGAGCATGATATGTGCGGCGCCAGCGGCCCCCGGAACTCGTCGTCATTCAGGTCGTGCCAGCCGTTAGCCTCCTGCCAGATATGGCCACAGGGGCATGAGCCGCCGGTGCACAAGCGTGACGGCCGTCCAAGGCGATGCCGACGATGTGTTGTAGGGTCGTGACCTGTGTAGACCTTAAGCGCCACGCTGGACGGGGTGATCTGGGCGTCAGCACGTATCAGGGGACACAGGATTGTCGGCAGCCGCCTGATGCAGGCGACCGTCGCCGCGAACACGTTTGCCTTGAAACTAGTGGCATCGGCACAGAAACAACGGCCAATGCGGTGGAAAGGGGGGCGGTCATGAACTAGACTCAATCTGGCTGGCACAGGGAAGGCCGTCAGGCTACGAGCTCGGGACTTCCGCGGGAGCTTGAATTGTCGCATCGCAAAAGTTCACCCTTGGACCCGCTGACCATATTCACGGCCCGTAAGATTATCACGATGGATTCTTCGCTCCCGGAGGCCACGGCCGTCGCCGTGTCCGGCGGGCGGATTGTTGCGGTGGGTGATCTCGCGTCGATGGAACCCTGGCTCAAAGGCCGGAAGGTGGTGCGCGATGACCGGTTCGCCGCGCACGTCCTGATGCCCGGTTTCATCGACAATCACATCCACCCCTTCTTGGGCGCGATCCTGACACCCACCGAAATCATTGCCCCGGAGCCGTGGCGGATGCCGGGCGGCGACATCCTGCCGGCCGCTAACTCGCCAGCCGAATACAGGGCGCGGCTCTTGCAGCGGCTTTCTGAGCGACACGACGCGGACTGGTTCATATCCTTCGGCGTCCAGCCCGCCGAGCACGGTCGTATGACCCGCGCCGAACTTGATGAACTAGCCCCAGGTCGGCCGGTCATCCTGCTTCATCGGTCCTTTCACGAGTCGTACCTCAACACTGCGGCGCTGGAGGCGCTCGGGCTCACTCAGGACGCGGTTGGCGATCACCCACAGGTCAACTTAGGCGAGGGACGCTTCTACGAGACCGGCAATATGCTGGTCACAGGACGGCTCATGCCCCGGCTGATGCGCGAGAACTGGTATCATCGCGGCCTCGGGATCACGACCGAATTGATGACCCAGGGTGGCGTCACCACAGCGGCCGACATGCTGTTCGGCGCTATCAGCCCCGATTTTGAACTCGCCGCCCTGAAGGCGGTGGTCGAAGACCGGGAACTGCCGTTGCGGATTGTCAATGTCTGCGACGCGCGCGCGTTCAGCAATCGGGCAGTGTCCACGAAGGCCGGACCACCGGACGCGGCGATCGATTTCGAGGCCGGGCTTGAGGCTATTGAGGCGATGCTCTCGCGCCAGAGCTCCCGAATCCGCTTCCTGCGTGCAACGAAGCTATTCGCTGACGGTGCGATGTTTTCAGCCCTCATGCAGATGAACGAGCCGGGCTATCTTGATGGCCACGAGGGCGAATGGGTCATGGCCCCCGACA
>JAJZDZ010000003.1 GCA_021851325.1 Pseudomonadota bacterium
CGCGCTCAATAAAATTGCCTCGTATTCCGAAGATGTCCGAGGGCGATTAGGGCGGCCTTTCGACCGCCCTGCGCCTTTCAGACTCTTGATGCGCGTCAAGCCGCTTCGGGCGCCGTCCCTTGCTCTTCCCACACTGCATCGAACGCGGTGCGCGTGCGCGCGCACTCATCGCGGGCAGCTTCCAGAACGGTGGCAAGCTCGGCTATCTGAGTTTGCACGCGATCCGCCGTTGGCCCGTCTGCGAACTCTGAGGCGCCAAGCTCTTGTAGATCCCAAAGAAGGCGGCCGGCCGCGCCTAAGAAGCGGCCAGTGCGGCCCAGGCATTCCTCGAGATCTGTCATTGTGTCCATGCGTTCGCCGACCGCCGCGGCATTGACCGGGGCGGCGGGTGAAACGGAAGTCTGCGAATTGATCTGATTCATATCGGGCTCCTTGTTTAAGAATGGGGCCTTTGCCCCGTTCCGCGGGCCCGACTATGCCCATCAGCGGATTTGTGGTATCACACTTTTATGAAGAAGCAAACCGTGATACCAAAGAAAAAGCGCGGTCCGGCGCCGACCGGAAAGGGCACTCCGGTCATGGTACGCCTTCAACCCGATGCACTCACAAATCTAGATGCGTGGATTAAAGGCCGAAAAGATCCAAAGCTCACTCGCCCGGAAGCAATACGGGCGCTCATTGAGCGAGGGTTGAGGACCAAGCGTTAAGCAATCGTGGCAGCGAAGCGCGATATCGCAACGATGATCCGGAAAAGCACCAACCGCATCACGCGCTGCCCCTTACCTCGTCCCTGCGCGCCCGCTTGACCATGAACTGGTAACTAATTTCCAGCGCGCAGTCTAAGACGTGTTCCGGCCGGAGGTCATCCACGATGTGTTTAGGCTTGAGATTTGGGTGATGCTGCGCAACCAAGACGCAAATAACTCGCGCGGTAACCTCAGCGCATTCGCGTCCACGCACCCGGTCAGCAAGCCTCAATGCGTCTGCGGAAATGCTATCCATTTGTTCAGGCGTGAGCAGCCCAACCTTGTAGCTCTTTCCCGCGATTTCGAATGAGCCGATTGTCTCTAAGACTTTCGGCCACTCAGTCAGGGCATGTCTTTGTTCCGGTGTCATTAGTAGCTCGGCCTCAGAGACATATTTGTATTCCACTGCCGCGACACCACGCTCGCGATCACTTCAGGGTTTCGCTGGACAAGCTGCATAAAGCTCGCTGCGTCAACCGCATTGATGTTGTAGACGTGTTGGTGATACGTACCTCCTCCGCTTTGAGTGGGGCCTTGCGACGCCAGGTTGGTTAGGGAGGTACGCACCGGATTAGCCACCCAAGCCGGTAACACCATTTCGTCTTTATGCAGTATAGTCGGCTGTCCATCATACGGGACCTGCCACTGACCTCCTGCAGCGCTGGCGACGGTATCGAACGCCGCAACGGCAGCAAAAGCCGCGGCAGCAGCTTCTGGCGCCAGGAATGGACCAACAACAGGGATCTCTGACACCGTTGCATACGTGGCAGCAGCGGCACGGCCCGCGTCCTTCATAATGGAAGAGCTAGCAATGCTGGAAAGCAGTGATTTGTTTCCGGTTAGTGAGCTGCTCTCAGCCGCCTTTCGGATAGCTGCCCCGGTGACAGTTGCTTCGGTCTTCGTCGTTTCGATACCAAGCCACTGTGCCAAGGTGCTGAAAAGACGGCCAAGAATGCTTGAATTTTCGCTGGCTTCTATGGCCTCGCGTTGCGCCGTACCGGACGCAGTTGAAGCAGTCTTTGCTTCCTCAGTAAAGATATGCTGCGTCAGCATCTTAAGCTCACTATCGACCCACTTTTCGGCAACATTCAATGCGATTTGCTCAAACATGGCTCCGAATGTCTGCGTGCCGGAAATTAAACCACGCACCATTTGCTGTTCGGATCCAAGTACCGTGTTCAGCATGTTGCCGTATTCTTTTGTAGCGTCTGCCGCCATTTGAGCTTGAAGCTGCTTTATCTGCTGCGCAGTGCGAGCTGCTATCAGCAGCTTTTGATCTTGCGCCTTCGCATATTCGACGCTGTCCTTGGCATAGCCCTTCGTGGCGTCATCAACCGCCTGGAGCTGGAGCGCTTCAATGCGATTGAGGTTTGAAATAAGGTCACTTAGCTCCTGCTGGCGGGTGAGCCGGCCCGCTGATACTTCCGCGTCTAGCGTAGCCTTCTTTTCTTCAAAAGCGATCCGTGCAAGCTGTACCTGCGTGCGCTCATGATCTGCATTGATCTGCTCTTGTTCGTGTACTGCCCGCTTCTCTTCTGAGGTTATTGCCTTATTCAACTCTGTTTGGACCGATAGACGCTGCGCCGCATTCAACTTTCCAGACGCAAGGAGCGCATTATAGGTCTTTTCGACCTCAGCCAGGCGTTCCGCGTCTCCGAGCCTTTGATTGGAGTTGATCTCCGAAACTGTTTCCCTGGCCTGTGCAATGGCTTCCGCGCCGGCATTGGAGAATCCCGTATCTTTGAAGCTGCGATCTTTAAGCGCTTGTAACTGGCGTTCGTTGTCAGAAATCATCGAACGGAAATTCGCCTTCTCGTCTTCCGTCGCTTTCGGGTCAGACAACTCTGCTTTCAATTCGGCAATTTGCGCATTGAGCTGTGTAATTTGGGCATGCGTAGAGTTTGCAGATAGCCGTATAGCGGCATCGAGCGCAGCTTCGCCGATATTTGTTCTGGTTTGAAGCGCCGCCGCATTATTTAAGATCGCTTCCGTTTGTGCGTCCCAAAGCTTTGTCGTCTTGGTGTGCACGATATCGAACGTCTGTTCGACACTGCGGGATTGCTCCAATACACCGAGCCAAAGTTGTAGGTTTGACCAGCTACGTTCGATGCCACTGGTGCTTTTATCGAAGGCGTGACCCAGCCTGCCGGTATTCTGCGCTATGACGCGCATAATCTCGGCCGCAGTTGCATTTATGTTGTTGCCGCGTGCTACGGTAGCGATCTGCTCGGCCTGCGCAGCGGTGAGGCCGTGAATATCCTGCAGGACCGATGCTGTCGTGACGTGCTGGCCCGTCAGCACCTTTTGAAATGCTTTGGCCGCATCAACAGCTTTTACTCCGTAGGCAAGCGCGTACTGGTTGGCAGCGAGGGCCAAGCCTTCGATAGCTGGCCGCGCAGTGACGCCCATGTTCTCAACTGCACTTTCGATGGCGCTTGCGCTCGCGCGGGAGACGCCAGGCAGCTCGGCAAGGACGTTTCGGAGCGTAGTGAGCTGGCTGGTTGTTTCCTGATCACCGAGAGCTTTGGCGGTCAAGCCAAGCCGTCCCATTTCGTAATCAGCCTTGATGGCGTCATAGGCGAGCGCACCGATGGCCGCGCCAATCGCAACAACTCCGCCAACGGCCAACAAGGTTGCGCCATTGAGGCCAAGCACGCGCTGGCCGATCAAGGCCAAGGTCGCAGGTGCGCGGCGGGCTCGGCCGCTGCTCAGTTCGTCAAAGAGCGCGGTGAACTCATATGTGGCGCGAGACGTGCTCAGGCCGTGCGTGGCCTGGCTCATGTCCTTCATGATGGTCTTGTACTTTTGACCGGCTACCTCAGCCTCGCCTGCCACGCGGCCTAGGGTTGCCACAAGGGACGCGTCACCAGTCGCGCCAGTTTCGACCATCTTGGCCGCCAGGGCATCAGTTTCAGCCTTCAGGCTGTTGAACTGCTGCTTGGCAATTGCCGCGGAGGCCGCCAAAGACGGATCTACCGTGCCCTTGATCTTGATTTCGATGGTGTTGGGAGTTGCGGCGGTCATATCATGATCCTTTATTCAAGGCGGTCACAGCGTCGGAAAAGCCTTCGGCGGCGAGGTGTTCAGCAGCGAATTGCAGCCACCCAGCGCCATCTGCTTGGGTGTCAAGCATCAGCTCAGTCAACGCCCACACAAGGGCGTCCAAGCGGTTCGGGCTGCGCTTGTCGCCAGGCTTCCAGGTGCACAGCTCATCTTCGAGTGCTACGAATCGGCCTACATGCAAAACCTTGCCACGTTCATAGAGTGCTGAAATCGGCTCAGCCCGGACCGCCTTGCCGCGGCTGGCAGTAACAATCTTGACGGGCACGTTCTGCGAGACCGCGCGAATGGTGCTTTCAACCATAGCGCCGCCGAAGTTGCCTTCTGCCACGATGCGGTCAGCATTCCAGCGTTGATAGAGTGCTACTGCGCGTTCGCCCCAGGCATTGGGTCCCATGCGTCCGGAGCCGTCCTCGAGGACGTAGCCAGTGCCGTCATGGCCCAGGCCGGCAGCGACAATCCCGACCTCGTCATTGCGCTCGCCCGCACCGCCTGACGGGTCCACCGCGACAACAATGCGTTTGAGAGGCGGAAGCACCGCTGCGCGAGCACGGTCAATCAGAGACCGCTGCCATAGCGCGCCGCGTATATCTGCAGTGAACGCTTCCTCTATGGTGGCAGGGTATTCCCGCCGAAAGCGGTGGACACCGAACAGCTCTTCAATCTTGGCCCGGCGCCAGGCCATCTGCTCAAGATCTAGCCCGTAACGCTCGGCATAGTCATGTTCCTCATCCGTCAGCTCGAAGCCGTCCGGCACAGCACGCCTATACTCCGTTTGCCAGAACCAGGGCACGAATATCAGAATGAAATCGCCCTGCCCGGCTAGCGCCTTTTGGCACATGTCATAAAACATGCCCTTTGGCGCGGCTGCGGTGCTTTCAAGGATCACTTCGGTTCCCGGCAGTGCAGGAACGGCCTGCAGCGCGCCGCTGAGATGATCCTGCGCATGGGCCGCCTTCCAGTACGCCACCTCGCTGCCGTGAAACCCCTGCAAGGTGTCACCACGGCCCACCGCCTCACTACCTGCCGTCGCGACGCGGTAGCCGGCGTCGAGCTGGGCGAATACAATTTCCTTCGCATTCGACGCGGTGCGAACGGGCCGCTCCGTTTCCGGGCAGCTATCATAAAAGCGCTTGGCAATCCCGAAGATCGCGGCGGTCGTATCGTCAGAGTTGGCGAGCACGAAGGCCTTGAAGCCTCGCCGGCGGGTCACGCGATGAAAGAACCTGCCCTGCACATACGTGCTGACGCCCTGCTGCCGCCCCTTGACCACCAGTGCCCGCACCATGCCGGTTTCGCGCAACTGTTGCTCGCATTTTTCGTGAATGTGACGCTGCGCCTGGTTGAGCAAAAACGACTCAATGCTCCCGGTTTTCGTGCGGATCTTCAGGCACTCCGCTGCAAACCGTTCAAAATCGAGATCAAGCTCAAGGCCGTCCGCAAGGCTACTAAAAAAATTAGGCGGCTGCGCGGTCATGGCTCAGCACCCTCCCGTCGATCATGCGGGCATCGGGGATGTGGCGCGCTTCCAGGGCACGCAGCGCGCCCAGAATGTCCGAACGCGCCTCCGGGTGCCGCGAAAGCGCTGTGCTGAGTTCTGCTCGCAGATCGGTCCAGACCGGGCTGAGAAAGATTGCGGTATTGTTGTTGATCGTGACGCCAGCCTGCACCAGTTCGCCGGTAATCCGGCCAAGCTGGTTATTCACTTCATTGATGCGGCCGGCTAGCTGCGCCGCGGTCCTGGAATCCCCTGCGGCGTGACAGGTGTCGAACATTGAATAAAGCGAATTACGCAAGGCAAAGAGATGGTCACGTAGACTTTCGGCTTCGTCCGCCGCCCTACCCGCAATATCCGCCAGGCGCGCTGCACCTGTCAGAAGAACCGCCCGGCGCTCATCGTCCACGTGATCGCGCATATGGCGGTGCAGCGAGTTGTAACTTGCGTTGAATTTTTTTGCAGTGGCGCGCGCGCTCGCACCGCCCACCACCGCAAGCTCGATGCGCCGCCGCTCCGGATGGTTGCAGATCTTGCATGTCGAGGCGGCGCCGGACATTAGACCGCAGCCCCGGTGACCGGATTGCGCCAAGCCGCGCCATCATAAGTGATGACCTCACCAAGCGTTGTGTCTACGAACTGCATGCCAGTGCTCGGCGGATTTGCGCTACTCGCAATTGTGCCAGTCGGACGTTCCGCCGTTGTGCCGACCATCGCGACAAAAAGCCAACCATCTGCCACGAGGGGATCGACGTGCTCGAGGGGGACATCCGTGACAACGCCAACAGCACGGCTGTAGTCAACACCGCCTAACTCGGCACCGCCCTGAACCGATGTGACGAGTTTTTCAGTCGTGCCGTCAGCCGGCGGTAGCATGCGATATTTCATGGTTTTAGCTCCTAGTTAATAGTGATGTGAGCAGCGCTGTCGCGGCCGCAATGCGGGCAAACCATGCCAAGCACTGGCAAAAGGCGGACGTCGATCTGTTCCGCACCTCGGCGTCGGGCCTCAAGCGCGGCGATGCGAACGCGAAGCGACGCAATAGACATGTCTATCAACGCGACCTGTGCGAGCGGACTCACATCGCGATCTTTCTAAGTGCGGCAGCACGTTCCGCTGCAGGTAGCTTCGCAAGATGTGCCCGGCAAGCGTCAATGGCATCATCCCCGGTGCTGTCGGCGACCTCGCCGCGTTCCAGCGCGCCGACGCGCTTTACCAGGTCATCGGCGGCGCCGAACAGTTCATCCCCGATTTTGGCAAGCTCGCGATAGTCCGCAACCACACGCCCAACTCGGTCAGTGCGTGCGGCCTTGGCGAGGCCACGCCGCATTGTCCGCATCTTGGCAAGCCGGAACTCGATTTCGTCAAAATCAACCTTCATGACGTCCTCTTTGTTGGTGGTTGGCCGGCGCCGCTGAGAGGTCAAAAACAGCGGCGCCGAACCAACCGCGCGGCGGCACCCGCGCATTCGTTACGCCGCGTCCGGCGGCTCAGGCAGCAACTCGCGGAGCGCGGCAAGCGTCCGTTGCAAATCGTTCGCAGCTTCGCGGATCAGCGGAGCAGTATCGGGCGTCACCCCGTTTAGAGGCACGTCAATCACCGTTGGTACCATTGCCGCGTTGCCGAAGATCGCGCCGGACGTCCGATTAAGCTCACCCATGAGCACGCTGTTGATCGCGTGTATCGCGGCCCAGCGCCGGTTAATTTCAAGCGCTGCAGCTTCAAGCTCGCCGCGTGCCACTTCGTACAGCTCGCCCCGAACGATGCGGCCGAGCGCCTGGCGCTGAGCTTCTTGAGCCGTATTGAGTTCGCGGATCTTGCCCACAAGCGCATCCTGCCGGCGCGCGTCTGCAGCCTCTGCACCGCTCAGCAGGGTTTGCGCATGAGCGAGCGCATCTTCGGCGGCATTTCGCTGGGCATGCCGCGGTTTTGGCATCGCACCGCCGTCCTGGGCCCAGCGTTCGCCGTCCGCAGCTTCCGCTGCACGTACCGCGCCGATTTTGGCTTGGGCATCAGCAACCGCCTGCCGCGCCATGTCCAGTCCTGGCGCCGGCTGACCCAGCCGGTCGACTTCAGCCGTGAGCGCCGCGACCGCGGCGTTAATCTCGGCAAGTTCGGCGCGGGCCGCATCGAACGGATCTGGCTGCTTAGTAGCCTTGAGGGGAACGATTGCCGCGGATTTCGGGCGACGTTTTAAGCCGATAATGGGCACGGTGACCTCCGTTTGGGCGGCGCAAATTTGTGCTGCGTTGCCCTTATGTTGCCCCGGCTTAAACAGTCGCTGCAAACGTCACCGTTTATTCCCGATATTCAGCGATTTTGTGCGATGTGGTACAACCGGTTCAAAACCGGTTTTGACCCCGATTTGACAGCCGGCCCGCAAATCATCCGGGCACTCTTGGCGCTGCCTCGCGACCGGACGGCGGAACTCCCAATCTCTCCCCTTCAGCGAACTGAGGCGAACCGAACCGAACTTTTCCGAACTTTGTTCGCCCATGTTCGCGAACCGAACCGAACCTCTCTCTTAAGAGAGGTTCGTGTGTTCGCATGGGTTCGTGTTCTGGTAGAGTGAAGGTTGCCGGAAGGCGCAGACGATCATTCCGCGGAGGGACTGAAAGGTGACCAGGAAGGCTAAGGAAACTGCCCCTCGTTTCTATCAGGACGTCAAGTGCGACGTTGGGGGCCGCACTTACCAAGGTCGCTACTACATAGAAGATGACGAAATTTTCGTTATTGGACCTATGAGGCGGACAGAAAAAGCCCGACTGAGCCAGGGCTCAGACGATCCTAAAGGGCTTGCGCAAATGATGCTCAGGACGATCGTAAATAAAGCCCTAGAAAGTGGATGGACTGCAGACGCGGACGGCTAGAGAGCTACGAAATCCACACGTGGTCGCCCCAAATCGCGACCTGCCCGTTGGCAACCAGAAGCTCGGCCGCGCTCTTAAAGGCCTTCTGCTTTGCCCGATCCTCGCCTGTAGAAATGCCGCGCTGGTAGCAGTAGCGCCGCCACGTCTCTACGGTGGTGACGCGAACCCGCGGCGGAATATGGTTTGAGGGCGGTGGTTCAGTCCCGCATTCGCCGAGAACATCAGTGAGGACGCGGAGGGCTGTGCGAGCCGTCTTGGTGAGCCCCTTATTGGCCTTCTCTTGTTTTGGGGTCCGTTGCACCTCGGATTCCACAACGACGCATGAGGTGATTGTTTCGCCATCGTCGTCCTTGCCAACATCTACAACCTCAAGTCGGCTTGTGACCACGTACCCGGACGGCCCGTCTTTGGCGAACTCGACCTCGGCGACGATATTGTCCGCAGCGTCCCGGCTTACCTTAATTTGGGCGTCGGCTGCACCGATCAGACTTGAGTGACCGCGCGGTCGCGTGCCGTCATGGCCGCAGTGGTGGATAACGACAACACTGCATTGAAAAGCCAACTTCACCGCGTCTGCGGCTGTCACGTATGCAGCCATGTCCTCGTCCGAAGATTCGCTGCCTCGCAAACTGCGATTGAGCGTGTCCAGGGCAACGGCAACCGGTTTTGTGTCTCCTATCTGGGCGGAAATTGCCTCAACCAGCTCCGCATGGTCGCGAACGAGGTCAAGTGGAATCGTAACTAAATAGAAAGGTGGATTTTCAGACTGCTCGGACAAAAATCGCTGTCTGAAGGCCTCAGCGCGAGCTGGAAAGCCGGACTGACCTTCAAAGGCACAATAAACAACGGGGCCTTGCTGAACCCGGTTGTCCCGGTAGTCCCATCCGAGGGCGACGTGCATTAAAGCATCAAAAGCCCAAAAGGACTTGCCGCATTTTGGCGGACCCCAGACAACGGCGAGTCCCGGATAAGGGATCAAATTGCGAATTAGAGACCTGACGGACGTATTCAACTGCAGGTCGCCAAATGCGGTCAGCCTGATACGCGGAAACGGGCCTTTTTCGCCTTCGATAATGTGGAGGGGTTTCATGCCGCCCCTTTCTGCGCCCTGAGGGCGTCGTTCCAGTCTTTGGCGCCGCCGGGTGGCATCCGGATTTCGACCTTCAGGCGTTTCCCGTGACGTTCGCGGACACGTTCTGCCGCGTTACGACCGGCATCATCATCGTCTGCGAAAACGTGCAGTTCGCGGACACCTTCGGGAATTGCGACTTGGTGCATGCGTTGCGCGCCAAGCGCGGCCCAGCATGGGATACCCGTGAGCTGTATCGCTGACAACGCATCCTCAACGCCTTCGGCCAGACCCAAAACGCCACCAACGGGGGCAAGCCGCACTGCGCCGGCGCCCATCGGCCCAAGGGTTCGACGTTGGGTTGCCACGCAAGCCTTACGTGGTTCGCGCGGATGCAAGAAGGTTATCTGCGCTGCTGTAATTTTGCGGTCTATACCAACCAAAGCCGAGACCATCGCCGGTAGAATGACGCCGCCGGCGTATTCATAGGACGGCATGAATTTGAGGGATGGATTTGATGTGTCGGCGATACCGCGTGCGGCCAGATAACGGGCAGCGTGCGTGCCAGCGATGGGTTTGGCATCGTGCCAGCGCTCGCGGACTTCTCGAATGCGCTGCGCATCACGTTGATGGTCATGCACGGGCGTTTCGTGAAGCGCCGACTTGGGAAGCTCGCTGCCGGCAAGGGCTTCGACTGCCTTGGGGAAAGTCAGCTTCTCGGTTTCGCGGATCCAGTCAACAGCATCCCCGGCCGCCCCACAGCCAAAGCACTTGAATCGTCCCGTCTGCGGATTGACTTTGAAGCTTGGCGTTTTTTCCGCGTGAAACGGACAGCAGCCCCAAAAGCTAGAGCCTCGGCGGTTTAGTTTGACCACCTGCCCCACCAGCGCGACCAGGTTCACCGTTTTGGCAGCTTCGATTTGCGCCGAGCTAATCATGGCGGACCCTCCCAAGAAGAAGAGCCCACACTCGCCATGGAATCACTACTATCGGATCCGCATGATCGCGGCGGAGAAACAGCGCATCGTTGTCGCCCAGCCATCGCTCCAGCGTCGTGAAACCAGCGCCGCTTTTGCGTCCCTTCACTTCTGCGCAAAGAGGCGCGCCCTCACGACCGAACGCGAGGACGTCGACATCATGGCTAGCCCCTTGATAGCGTGCTGCGCCGCTGAGCGGAACGCGCTCTGCGTGCACGCCGATTTCAATATGCCGGTGTACAATCTCGCGCTCGATGCGAGCGCCCTTGTCGCGTTGCGCTTTACCCACGTGGCGCCTCCAGCAGGTCAAACAGAGCACCGATAGGGCCCGCAGCAGCGCCGTTGTTCAGGCGCACTAAGCTGTGCCGTAAATCGTCAACTGTGGCACCATGTTGAAGGGCCAAACTTGCAAGAATGCCGGCATCGCGTGCGGAGTTTTCAGCCTGGCAACCGGGTTTGCCGGCGCTCATAAAAACTTCGGCAACGGTGCCATCTAAAAATCGGCCGACGCCGGCCACGAAACGCACGCCACCGTGGTCAAATTCGACCACCTCATGCGTACGACGATTTGGCAATGTGCGACGGGTGACCATTAAGCGGCCTCCCGCGCAGCAGCCCGCGCCTTGAGGTATTCATCAACCTCGCTCTCGATCCAAGCGATGCGGCTCTCGCCTAGCCGAATCGGCTTGGGAAAGCGGCCGGCTTTGACAAGGCGGCGCAGATGGTCGCGGGTGTAGGGAATGCCCTTTTCGGGCTTGAGTTGATCATAGCCGATAACGCGCAATTTAGCCTCCGTAGGATGCGCTACGGGGCGAGTTCACGCGATACCGGGCGTAGTCTCGATTGGATTGCGGTCTAAGTTGGTCTTAGTTCCGGTCTAGGTTCTCGGTCTTCGACAAGGCCGCGGCCTTTGCCTCTCGATATGTGGCCTTGGCGTTCGTCCTGAAGCGATTCATGCCCTCCACATCCTTCAGGCCCTTTAGATCGCCGCCCTGCCGAATAAAGTTTAGCATCTCGCTCATAATCCTCTCCCGCTCTACTGGCAGGGGGCCAGATCGCGCGCGCTCGCCGGCTGGGCGCTTGGGCGCCTTCTTCGCAACGGGCCAGATGGCGTCTACATCTGCCTGGCGCACTCGCATTTGTTCAAAATCAAAGATTCTGCGCTCGACCCGCAGCGCCGGTGGTGCGGCTGGCGCCGGCGGTTTCTGTGCGGGCATGACCACCCCGATCTGCCACGATGACTTGGCAACTTCGACCTCAGGCACCATCGGCCCCCAATAGACGGTAAGTTCACCGTCCGCGGCAGCGAGCCTGAGGTTCTCAAGCGCCGCGGCCATGTCACCGCCTAGCGCGTCGGCGATCTGGGGTAAGAGATCCATGAGCGGCGTATAGGGCGACTTATATGTCATG
Organism: Pseudomonadota bacterium; assembly: GCA_021851325.1. GTDB lineage: Bacteria > Pseudomonadota > Alphaproteobacteria > Micropepsales > Micropepsaceae > Rhizomicrobium. Next base: position 11,628 of record JAJZDZ010000003.1, read on the forward strand.
CTGGCAGCTCCAACCCCGTTGCGCCGGCACGAGCCGCCGCCAAGCTGGTGACGTTGGACGCGGGCTCTTGGCCCAGGCGCTTGAGGTAGGCACCCCAGGATTCGAGTGCATGTCTCTTTTCGGCGAGATAATCGTGAAGATCGTAATTCTTCTTGATACCGGGGCGGACGTGCGCCAGGACGGCCTCGGCGACCTCTTCACGGATGCCAAGCTTAGACAGGTTGGAGCGCACGGAGCGCCGAATATCGTGGTTTGTGAAGTGCCCGAGCTTGACCTCTCCGGGGTCCACACCGCGCCGCCGCGCCATAGCCTCAAGCGTTCGCAGCATCCTCGCGTCGAGCCTCTCCTTGATCTTTTGGCTCATCCACACAGGCTTTTTGCCTAGGGTAGTCGTGAATACGAAGTCGCCCTTCTTGCCGCGCGGCAATCCTTTCAGGACTGTCAAAATGTCGTCGGTCAGCGGCACAACGTGGGAGCGTGCGGAGCCGTTGCGTCCCTTCATGCGTTCGGCTGGAATGGTCCAGATCCGGTTGGCGAAGTCGAACTCGCTCCAAACAGCGTCAGCGACCTCATTAAGTCGAAGTCCGGTCAAAGCAAGAAGCTGGTAAGCGGGGCCGGCCGGATATGGTGTCCGCCGGGCAGCGCGCCACAGGGCAAACAGCTCGGACTCTGAGAGAATGCGGTCGCCGGTAGGCTTCTCGCCCAGCTCCCGCCGGGCCCGGATGCCATCTGCGACTGAGGCCTCAAGCCCATAGGCCTGTTCCTCGACGGCCCAAGTTAGCAGCCGCTTTATATCTCCCAGCAAATTCCGGGCCTGAGCCGGCGCGCTTGCCTTCTTGTCGCGAATTACCCCGAGGATATCACGCCGGGTGATGTCGGTGATGGGCTTGTGACCGAGCCTGGCGATCAGGTCGCGACGCAGCGAACGCTCAACCTCGCTGCCCTTGCGCTCACTAGGAAGTTTTTCCTTTACAAAATCCTCAAACACAGCCTCGAGTGTGTTCGCGCGCTTCTGCTGCTCGGCGGCAATGGCACGCGCCGCCTCGTCTTTCGGATCAATCCCGCGTTCGAGCAGCGCCAGCCATTCCCGGGCCCGGATGCGGGCCTCGTCTAGCTTCAGCTCGCCGACCGTGCCCAAGGCGCGCCTAGTCGGGTTCGGGCTCCCGGGGAAGCGGGCAAGCAGGACGTAGGACTTGTTGCCCCGATCAGTGACCCGGAGTCCAAGCTGCGGAATTATCGCATCAAAATGCTCGGCGCGTTGTCCTTTGGGAGCCGCTTTCCGGGTCTTCACGAAGCGATCTGTAAACTTGACCCTGTTCAACTTTGACTCCCCCTTGGGGCAACATGGGGGCAACACAATTGCCCCTCTGCGCATGTTTTCCCATGTCGCACAGCATCGTACAACGTTGAGGATAGATCAAGATATTACAGTGGCTTACAAACAGAAAAAGTCGCTTCAGTTGCCCCCATGTCTGACGTCCAAATTCGGCTGTTAACCGGTTGGTCGCTGGTTCGAATCCGGCCCGGGGAGCCATTTGCTTTGGACAGTTAAGGATCGCCACACTCCCTTTCCAAACTTGGACAGGACACTAATACGATTGGCCTTGCCGGTCGCGCGCACTAGCTGAGACTGCGCTCGCCTGTGTAGCTCGAGAGAGAATTTAGAGTGGCTCGGGTCTTGTCCCGGCATTGAGCTCGCTTCTAGACTACAATTCTACCATTCCGCTCGAGCCGTCGTACTCTGAAAAGTGCTGATATCTCTAAAAAGTACGCTACGTCGTCCAATTCCACGCAGCCCCTCCTAGCAATGAGCTTTAAGAGGCAGCTGCTACAAAACAACGTGGTACTCCTAGGCATCTGCGCGGTCCCTATGCAGTGACGGAACACCAAGGATGACGGACCGCCGTCACAACCTCCACTCCGGCTTAGCCAGCACTGTGAAGCCCAGGTCGCCCGCAAAGTCGCTGCGGCTAGATGGTCGCGCCCAAGATCCTTGAGGCCCTCGCCCACCCCAAACGCGCGCATTGCTGGACGCATCGCCCCTTACAATATCCCGATCGATCCCAGAACCCAGAACGAATCCGCCGAACCTCACACTCGCCTTACCCACCAGCGCCTCAACGTGGTCGGCGCGCCCAGGTTCTTCCCAAATTTATCATTGCATTGCGAGGAATGAACCCTGGCAAGACAAAGCATACTCGAAGAATGAGACTACACAGGTCAAGATCAAATAGCTCTACTCCGTAAACCCGCATCGATCACCAACCAGGCGCTAGCAAAAACACAGCCTTACTTTATGCCGGTTTCAGCTCAAACGAATGTCGACGATATCGAATTGGAAAAATATTGACGTCACTTCTTGTTCGTTACCCGACCACACATACCGAGCACAGTTAATTACCGTGCTCGCTGCTCAGAGCCTCCTCCCCGATTCCCCTGGCCCCACTTAACAGCACATATAAATGAGCCTTTGGAAAAGGGCCTTATGCGCAAGCACTCCTATCTCACTATCTCACTATCTCACTATCTCACTATCAAACTCAATCAAGTCCAGGATTTATAAGGTACTTTTCGCCTGTAGCACGGCGATTATAGGCTGCTATGGCAGCAGGCGCCAAAGCGCCTGCAAGTGAAACCACATTGGAATAGTGACTTACAAAGGTCGTTTTAATTTCGCGGGCAACACGCTGGCGTAACCTCTCAGTTTCAGCTGGCCCAATTTTTTCAAGTAGTGGTGTCAACAACCAACCTCCTACACTCCAAAGCATGCCATAGCCGCGCGAAAGTTCCGTTGGCCCCGAGTTTAAACCACCATAGATGTATACCTGCTTATGAATTGATGATCCGTACCGCGTGTATTCCTTTGCCGATCGGCTTGCTACTGCCTCCATTGCGGTTAAAATTTGACTTGCTAATTTTCCACCGCCGATCGCATCAAATGCAAGCGTGGCACCAGTTTCCGCGAGCATGTCAATAAGTTCCTCTAGGAAACCAGGGCTAGTTGAATCACACACATACCGTGCGCCAATACCTCTTAGAATCTGAACTTGGGCAGAGCTACGAACGATGTTAACCAGAGGAATATTATCGGCGAGGCATACTCTTATTAGCATTTGTCCAAGATTAGATGCCGCTGCAGTATGAACGAGTGCAGAATGCCCCTCACGGCGCATCGTTTCAATCATGCCAAGTGCACTGAGCGGATTTACGAAGCACGACGCTCCTTCTGCTGCCGTTGTCCCCGGCGGCAACTCGATGCAATTGGACGCAGAAATTGTACGATACTGCGCATACATGCCGCCCCCAAACATTGCGACAGTCTTGCCCAAAAGATGCCCTGCCTTTGCTCCAGCCTTGATAACTTCGCCAGCGCCCTCATTGCCAACAGTGAGTGACTGCCCCTGTCGCGTGGCCATCATACGCTGATAAGCGACGGGGATAGGAGCCGTAACAACTGGGCTATTTGCCGACCCAGAAAACTGGGCTAAGCTCATGTCAGCAACTCCAAACAATAATCCAAGATCAGATGGATTGATTGGCGCTGCATCGATACGCACCAAAACTTCTTCTTCTCCTGGGTCCATGACAGGTACCTGAGCAATAGAAAGCTCAACCTCGCCCCTTTGTGTGACTAGTGAACGCAATTGACGTCCGCTCATGGCCATTGCTCGACTCCTTGCGTGATGAACCACTGGTAACTAAGTATCTAACTCACGACGCATATTCAAATTACATGTTATTTTACGGTCTCTCCTGGAAACCAGGTCATTCTGTGAACATTATCGATTGACCAGCATGTAAATTACCAAGTCGACGGTGGATGACATCTCTATGCCAATACAAATGTCTAATCACTCAACCTGTCCAACTTAAAAAATGAGCACAATGCACCCGTCTACAAAATCGTGTAGGCCAAATGTTGACTCCTAAAGAAGTTTTTCGGCCGATTGAGCCGGTGTTTGACGACCAATGTATGCCATTTACCTTGGAATACTATATGCTAAGTTTATTTTCTCCATTAGCGCGCGAGCCATTGTTGCAAATATTCGATGTCGCGCTCAAGATTCTCGTTACTGACAACGACAAATGAACAAAGCGTCCGCCATAACTAGCGGCATGTCGTATAGCCCAGGCTTCTTGATTGCTTCGAACTTCGTCAAGCGCAGCAGAGCGCTTATACATCGTGCTTACGCCATTCGAGTTGGACCTTCACCGGCGCAATAATCCCGCCACCAATTTCAGCTTCTGCGATGAAAGGTGGCTCTTCTCTCCATTTTGACGATTGTTGGCTCTAATCGAGACCAATGTCCTACGACGCTTTATAATGCCATAGCGTTAGCGGGTACCATTGGTCCGAGATTAATACCGACCGTCAAATTGTCGGCGACATTTACAGCCTGGCTTTCTGCTTAGCCGAGACAGTCCGCGGCGCTCTTGCCGTTGGCCACGATCCACAATTTTTCCTCGGCCGGCCAGTGGCACCGAGATTCCATCCCAGTCACCACAAAATACCATAATTTGAATATAGTCGCGTGATTGGCCACACTCCCTGCACTTCCTTCGCCCACCAGCGTCGAAGAGTGGCCTAAAGCGGAGGGATCCACCTCGCCCAATTATTTAGACGAATCACCAATGCCTAGTTCACCAAGCTTTATGACATCTTGACGCAGCTTAGCCACGATCGCCTCCAATTGCGAACGTCCCGCAGCGTTTGATTCTCCATCCTCCGGCGCCAGCCAGTAATGATTGGCCAGATTTCCGCGTCCTATCTGTTACTGAATGGACGTATAATGCGCGGACCACTCTGACGCAGTCCAAATAAACCTAACCGGTGCATCCTGCTATTGAGATAACGTGCTCACTTTAGCTGTAGACGCCTTCACTGCGCTAACCGGGAAATGCCGTGACCACACAAGGTTCTACGCTTAATGTTTTGCCCAACACATGAGCTTCCGGATAAGCCTGTGAAACCAGAAATTCGAAGGAAAATTATCCTAACCGCTGCATCTTCCGAGGCGTTTGGGCAGCTTTAAAAATGTTGATTTAGCTCAACGACATAGTCGCAAAAAAGAACTGCTTATGGGCCAAACTACGCCAAGGCCGGCAGCATTGTGACAAATAAACGTAGCCCTCACCTATCACGCAATACCGTCGTCAAAAGCTTCCGTGGACCACTCGGAGGAGACGAGCACTACATCACCCTAACCGCTGATGGAGAAGGCGATCTCGCCAGCCAACTCAGCGAGATAGAGCATCGGTATTCGGCCACGCTTCGCGCCCTCAACTTAGAACCTGAAAGCGCCATTTTCCGTCGCCTCTTTGTCAGCGACGCCATGAACCAGGCCTCACTGATCGCTTCAAGTGAACTAGCAAAGTCAGCAGCTGACAATCCCGTTGCAATATCTATTATTCAGCAACCCCCCCTACCTGGTGCCAAGCTTGCACTTCTTGCGTATCACATCGATGGTGATCCCAGCGTTCACAAGCAAAAGATATCAGTTCATAATACTCTAATAGAGAAAAAGGGCCGACGTCATTTGTGGACGACCGGTCTTTGCTCCGGACAAGGTTTCCCAGACCCATCATCCGCCGTGCAAACGCGCCGTATCCTAACCAATCTAGTGGATACCTTAGAGGCCCAACACGGGTCATTGTTTGAGCACTGCATACGAACGTGGTTCTATCTTAAGGATGTTGACGTCTTTTATCAGGGCATGGTCGACGCCCGCGGACAATTCTTTACCGAACAGGGATTAACATCCGAAACACACTACATTGCGAGTACTGGCATAGAAGGCGGCTGCTCGCATCGTTATGACGTCGTTGTACTGGACGCCTACTCTAATCTGGATCTCAACCCCAATCAGGTGTCCTTCCTCAATGACTTCTCCCGCCTATGTGCGACAAAAGATTACAACGTCCATTTCGAACGCGGAACTCGCATTGCGTATGCCGATCGCACCCATCACTTCATCTCCGGAACAGCGAGCATAGATACGTCTGGCAACGTCGTTCACATTGGAGACGTGACACGCCAGGCCGAATATGCCCTAGGCCACGTGGAAGCGTTACTCCAGTTTGGAGGGGCAAGCCTCGACGACCTCGGACACATAATCGTATATCTGCGTGATCCGACCGACTATCCACGTGTAAGTGACGTCTTGGGACACGCGTTGCCAAACATCCCGACAGTGTTCGTGCAGGGGGCTGTATGTAGGCCGCAATGGCTTGTTGAATTGGAAGGCATCGCCGTTGCATCGCATGAAGACCCATCACTGCCATCATTTTAGAAAGGGTTTGGATATGTATGATGAACAGCCTAATTTTTCCATGCTCAATGAAGAGGAAATCGCGATAGCTAAGCTGCGCACCGATCCATATGAATATGCGTACGTAGAGCAGGCCATCCGGCCGGAATTTCGTGAGCCCGTCCTAGCCGATGCTCCAGTGATACCGGATCGCGGTAGCTATGGGTTACCAAATCTGAACTACGGCCCTGCGTTCGGAACTGTCATAAAGGATTTAACGAGCCAACGATTTAAACGTCTAATTGAGCAAAAGTTTGACATGGACCTCAGTAACAATCCGCCTGTTCTGTTAATGATGGGAAATACTACGGGCCACTACAACGAAGGCTTTGCCCACCCAGACTCCAGGCACAAGATTGTCACCGTCATCGTGGGCTTTAGTCGGGAATGGCCATATCAAAATGGTCGTTTGCGCGTTCTAAGAAGTTCCGATCGCAATGACTTTGCATTCGAATTTCCGCCCGAGTTCGGACACATGCTTATGTTCAAAGTTAGCGAAAAGTCATGGCACGGATTTCTGCCTCAAAAAGGACCGCGCATGAGTCTACAACTTTGCTACGTGGACTCGGAAGCATATGTTAGAAGCGAATATGCTCGTCATGGTGTCAGCGCGTTCGCTAAATCTGTTCCCATGCTGCGCAAAATCATAGAATGGGCGCCTCGTTGAATCGGCGTAAAGGCTAGACCCATGACCTTTCCTCACCTACCTACCGTTACGGAGTTGGCGGATCACTTTATACGTTCGCTGCGAGGCTCCGAGATAGCTCATGAACCGTATCGTCGCTGGAATATGACAAATGTATTCCCGGAAAGCATATGCTTAGGCATACTTACGCTTCCTATTGCCCCACCGCTGATCGACGATTGCTACGGCGTAAGAGATCGCCATAATGAAAAGCGCACCTTTTTCACTCCAGCGCTACAAAAGGACTTTCCAACTTGTGCCGTTTTCGCGGAAGCGATGCAGAGGCCAGACGTTGCGCGAGCATTCAACGATGTTTGTGATGTTCCCGCGGATGGCTCCTACTTGCGAATTGAGTACATCCAGGATTTGGATGGCGCTTGGCTCGAGCCCCATCGGGACATCAAGGAAAAGCTCTTTTCCATGGTTGTCTATCTATGCACGGGTCCCCATGCGAAGGATTGGGGCACGGATATTTATGATGATAACAAGCGCTGGATTGGTCGGTCGTCGGCCGAATTCAACTCTGCCGTAATCTTTATCGCCGGGCCCAATACCTGGCACGGCTTTGATAAGCGTCCGATCATAGGCGTTCGTCGCCTGATGGAAATTAATTACGTCCACCCTAGCTGGCGCGATCGTGACCAGCTTTCATTTCCTGATCAGCCGATTAGGGTTACGTTGTGAATACATCGCGTCCCCACCAAGGCATCACCGCTCCAGCATCACCAATTCTACTTCTAGGGTTGGTTTTGGACAAGTTACCGCTGCGCGTCGTGCAGCCGATATTGGATCGGTTATTACAAATCATTTTGCGACAGCATCCAGGTTCTCTCGATCGTATGGAAGAATGGGGAAATTCCAGGGTATTAATTGATCCCGTCGACCTACCCTTTGCGATGGTATTGCGACCTAATCCCTCTCAACCAAGCCTCCAGGCCACACATAAGCAAGGCAATGTCGAAATCGACGCTATTGTTCGCGGCCCCCTTGAGACGCTTATAGACCTCGCCGAGGGGCGAGTGGACGGAGATACCCTGTTCTTTTCGCGCGAACTAGTTGTTGAAGGCGACACGGAGGTCATCGTTGCGCTTCGTAACGCCGTCGATGCTGCTGGAATTGATATATTGGAAGACATAGCTAAGGCGCTTGGTCCTCTTGGCTCCCCATTTAGGGTTGCAGCCAATACCGGGTGCAGGATTGCTAATCAACTGCGCCGAGATATGGAGGCAATCGGGATGGCTTTGATTGCTCCCGCTTTACGTCAAAACGACACACAGGCTTTTCGCATTTCAGAGATCGAAGAAGAGTTGAAAATGTTACGCCGGCAGCGACCTCGCTCCGCACGCCATGCTGAGCCTTCTCCATGAAGCGCCCAGAACTAATCTGCCCAGCAGGAACACCTGCCGCCCTTGAAAGCACAATCAGAGCGGGTGCTGACGCCGTTTATCTCGGATTTCGGGATGAAACTAATGCTCGCAATTTTCCAGGGCTTAATTTTAGCCGAAAGGAATTGAAAGAAGGCATTTCCTTTGCGCATAACAACGGGGCCAAAGTTCTTGTTGCGATCAATACATTTCCAAAGTCAGGTGAACCAGAGCTTTGGTATCGCGCGGTGGATGACGCAGCTAATCTCGGCGCTGACGCAGTAATATTGGCTGATATCGGGCTTTTGGACTATGCAAATAGGGTCCATCCGAACCTTAGATTACATCTTTCGGTACAAGCAGCAGCATCCAATCCCATTGCCATTGGGTACTACACTGATCGTTTCGGTATCAAACGCGTCGTGCTTCCTCGCGTCCTTACTGTACCGGAGATCGCCGCATTGAGTTCCGCTGTTGATCCGGTGGAAACAGAGGTTTTTGTATTTGGGGGCCTCTGCGTAATGACTGAAGGTCGTTGCGCACTTTCATCCTACGTGACAGGCCGCTCGCCAAACATGAACGGCGTGTGCTCTCCTGCATCTCATGTACGCTATGTCGAAACTGCGCACGGCATTGCCAGTAGGCTCGGAGATTTTACGATAAACGAGTTTTCTAAAAGCGAACCTGCCGGTTACCCCACGCTCTGCAAAGGTCGCTTTGTTGCTAGAGGTAATGCTAGCTACCTATTCGAAGAGCCAACCTCATTAAACACTCTTTCCATTCTTCCCGATCTTATGAACGCTGGAGTGTCCGCATTTAAGATAGAAGGGAGACAACGGGGGCGTGCATATGTTGCAGCCGTGGTTGAGGCGTTCCGGGCAGGCATAGACGCAGTCATAGCTGGGCATTCCATTCCGGACATCGATTTGGCTCATATCACCGAGGGTGGGCGCCAAACAACTGGTGCCTATGAAAAGAAATGGCGATAACAGGAATTGCGTCAAAACTTACTCTTGGGCCACTACTATTTCACTGGCAACCCAAAGCTTGGTGCGATTTTTACTTTCGCATTGCGGACGAAGCTGACGTTGATACTGTCCACCTTGGAGAAGTAGTGTGCTCAAAGCGTACACCGTTCTTCGACAAACTGCTTCCCAATGTGATTGAACGTCTTGCGGATGCTGGGAAGGAAGTCGTCATTTCATCGCAAGCTCTCATCATGAGCGCGAACGAACAAAAAGTGGCCCGCGATCTGGCAACTTTAGAGGGGGTTATTATAGAGGCTAATGACATAACGCTTGCAGCTCTCTTAGCTGGCCGTCAGTTTGCCGTAGGTCCATTTGTAAACATTTATAACGAAAACACCCTTAGCGTATTTGAAGATATGGGCGCTTCCCGTATATGCCTTCCGCCCGAATTACCACGCGAGCGCCTTGATGAAATCGCGTCCCGTGCAAGGGCGGAGCTGGAAGTACAAGTATTTGGGCGACTTCCGTTGGCAATTTCTGCGCGGTGCTATGCAGCAAGAGCGCATAGCCTTTCCAAAGATGGGTGTCTTTATGTCTGCGCAGAGCATTCGGACGGAATGGCGGTTGACACCCTAAATGGTAAGCCGCTTCTCGCCGTAAATGGTACCCAGACTCTATCCTTTAGCATGCTCAATCTGCTGCCCGAGATACCACATATGCAGAAAATAGGTATTAGCCGCTTTCGCCTCTCGCCGCATAGCGTTGATATGGTTTCGGTCGCTAAAACATTTCGTAATGCGATGACGGGATTACTTGGCCCTGATGCGGCTACCGCGCAACTACTTGAACTTTGCCCTGGGATTGAGTTCTCTAACGGCTACTTTTACGGAGCACCTGGCCATAAGTATGTCGAGGCCGACTAACTTTTACGAAGATGCTCCGTTATGCCGCTTTGAGTAAATATCACAATCAATTTGGCCACGATTTCCTGCCGACGCTTCTCCAAGTTGCGCTGAATTCGCATAATCTTGGAAATATAAGTTCTAAAAAGCGCGGTGTATATCCGAAAGCGTCATCTAATCGGAATGCCCGAATTAAGGGCTAATCATTGTTAGTTTTTCCAGTCCCCATTTTCATATTATTTGCGTGATCGCTTTCGAATAGATGTCCATATGGCCATCGTGTAGCCCGGGAATGACATAGCGAGCGCCTCACGCGTACATCACACATCATCCGTCTGCCGCTACATTATCCATCTTCTACTTGATCGCTGATACAGAGACGATATCAATGGCCGCTGCAGGGCAACGGCTATTAAGACGAACTGGCGTAGCGATCGGTGGTCGCTTTGGAAGTCGACCACTGGCATCCTCCATAAGCACGCACAATCGTACTTATAGAGATGCCAGTGGCCATTCAGCCATACTAGAGCTTCATTCTATGGACTCAGATTGTTGCCAGGCACCACCCCACTCAAATGCCAACGGGCCATCGTTTGGTTAAATGTCGCAACCTTCGTGCTAAGGAAGTGATCATAGTATTCTAGTGCTGCACGGTACTCGCGATCGTAGATCGCTTTTACTTCAAGTTTAGGCGCCGCAGGCGCTGCATCTGAACCTTGAAGTAAATAGGCTAGCATCTCTAAGTGTTCACGAACCTTATCTGGAACACGTAAGGTCGATTCCTCTGCTTTTGCATTGCTTGTAATTTCTAACTTCACCGCTTTAGTTGCCCGCTCGAGTGCTTTGACGGCATCATCAACCACTTTTTCTTCAGCAGTGCCCTTTGCGGCAACACGCAGAGCGTTTGCCTGCGTATCGATTGCATGCAGGCGATTTAACGCTACATCCAGTTGCGAGAATTCATGCAACACCTCCTCAGATATTTTGTACTGCTGCTGCATCGCAGCAAGCTTTCCATGCGAAGCTGGGTCGTTCACGACCGTGAAGGTTTGTGATGCGGTGTGACCGCCGATCTTAAGTGTTGCCGTATAGGTACCAGGTGGCAGCATCGCTCCTGCTCTTGGTCCTCGTTGGAACTTTAAGGGTGTTTCCCAGCGGACTGGTCCCTGCGAGCGGAGATCCCAGTGGATTCGATGTAGGCCTGCCTGCATTGGTACCCAAGGAACCTTCTTTTTGTTAGAGGTCGAGTCGGCCTGTTCATGCGTATCTGAATTCTTTCCGTTGCGTTGGCTCTCGCTACCTTTAGCCCCCCTCATTGAAGGCGTCATCTTCTCTGGTTTGCCCTTGTGTAGGCCTTTAATGGTACGAACTACCTTTCCCGATGCATTGGTGATTATCAATTCGCCTGGAGAACCTTCGCTCTTGGAAAGATAATAGTTAAACGTCGCGCCATAAGCTGGGTTTTCCCCATAAAAAGTTCCATTTCCTAAGTCCTCCACATATGACCAAGGCCAATAGCGAAGCGCCGCTTCAGGACGAAATAGTGTGAGCGGTTCGCGCGCCACCTTCGGATTGAAATCCTGAAAAGGCGTAAGATCGTCTAGGATCCACAATGAACGACCATGCGTTGCTACAACTAAGTCGTTATCGCGGGCATCTAGCGCAATATCATAAACTGCAGCATCCGGTAGCCCTAAGCCAAATAGGTACCAATGGTGACCTCGGTCCCACGAAACATAAAGACCATTTTCTAGCCCTGCGTAATACAGATTGGGATTATGAAGGTCGCGACGAATGACATGAGCATAAACATCCTTCGGCAGATTTCCGCTCACTGACGTCCAAGTCGCACCATAATTACGACTGCGGTAAAGATAGGGCCTGAAATCACCACTAAAGTGGCGGTCTACGGCAATCAGCACATTTCCAGGGTTTGTACGCGAAATATCAATCGACTCAATACGTCCCCACGGTGCCAATCCAGATATATTTGAACTGACTCTGGTCCATGTCTTTCCCCCATTTCGCGTTAATTGTACCTCACCATCGTCAGTTCCCACCCAAATCACGTTCGGATTCGAGGGAGCAACTGAAATTGTCAGAATTGCATCATACGCTTCCGCACCTGAATTATCCTTTATTACAGGCCCTCCAGATGATCCCTCCTTTGCTTTGTCATCGCGTGTAAGATCCGGGCTAATAACCTTCCAGGTTCGACCGCGGTTCACGCTTTTAAAGACGACGTTTCCGCCAGCATATAGGACCTTAGGATTGTCCGGAGAAACAGCAAACGCGGCTTCCCATGCAAAGCGGTAAGGGAGAGAGGCGACACCTTTTCCTGTGAAATCACGCGGATAAGGCTCGATGTCACGGGACTGCTCGGTGGCACGATCAAAGATCTGATATACACCGTTTTGTGTACTATTATATATCAGGTTGGGGTTGTCGGCAGCCGGTATTGCATAGACGCCGTCGCCGCCGTTAAGCGCGTACCACATGCGATTTAGAATGCCAGTGGGATCCTTGCTCCAACTCGGACCGCACCAAGAACTGTTATCCTGCAAGCCGCCACATACCTGGTACCGTATGCCCCGTCCTACCGCGACGTGATAAAATTGTCCGATTGGAAAATTATCAATAAATTTCCAGGTTTTTCCGTTGTCGCGAGAGATAGCTATCCCGCCGTCATTACCATCAATTATCCGGCCGCTGCCATTGGGGTCGATCCACATGGTATGGTAGTCAACGTGGATTTTGCTAGCGATTGTATGAAAAGTGTGACCGCCGTCGCTCGACACCAGCAAATTGTTGGAGATGGCAAACACATGATTAGGGCGCTTAGGATCGACCTCTATGTGAGAAAAGTAGAACGGCCGAGAATCAACTTCTTGATTCTTGCTTGCGAGCACCCAGTGCTCGCCATAGTCGCTTGAGCGCCAAAGAACACCCTGATTGGAGCCTATTACCGCATAGACGATGTTCGGCGAGCTTTCGGCCACTGCAAGACCAATCCGTGCGACCGGCTCTGTCGGCAATCCATGCCCTCTCAGCCGGCTCCAAGTTGCGCCACCATCAATAGATTTATAGATAGCATCCGCGGGTCCACCATCGGAATAAGTCCAAGGTTTGCGCCGGTATTGATAGGTCGCAGCGTAGACAATCTGCGGATTTGCAACGTCGATTGCCATGTCCGAGATGCCGACGCCTGGCCCCTTGTAAAGAACCTTAGTCCATTTCTTGCCGCCATCAGTGGTGCGATACACACCCCGTTCAGGATTATTGGCCCAAGGACTGCCCATGGCCGCAACCAGGACTATATTTGGGTTATGGGGGTTTACAACGATCCGTGAAATCTGAAAGGTTTGATTGAGGCCAACTCGCGTCCAATGCCGGCCGCCATCCGTTGATTTATAGACGCCATCGCCAAAGGAAACGTCATTGCGAACGTTTGCTTCACCTGTGCCCGCCCATATGACAGATGGATTACGAGGGTCGATCGCAAGCGCACCGATTGAAGCAACCTTCTGATGCTGAAATAGGGCTTTCCAAGTAGTGCCTCCATTATCAGTGCGAAATATGCCGCCATCAGCGGTACCTACATAATAAAGATTGGCATTACCTTGAACACCAACCACTGCTGTCACCCTCCCCCCAGTGACTGCTGGCCCAATTTGACGAAAATGAATACTGCTACCGACACGCAACGGAAGCGCCGTAAATCCTCGATGGTTTTCCGCCTGAGAGCCTGCCTGTCCGGACCAGGCGGGAGCGATAAATAGAGTGCATGAAAGAGCCGCAATGGCCGAAAGCAGGCGGGGAGATCTCATGATTGGCCTTTTGAATAGTTGACTGCCTTCGAACAAACGGGTTGCCCTTAGGCTTTGCCACGACAATTACCCGGATGGCAGCTTTGTGACCAGCCTTGCGTGCAAAACTAGGACTGCACTCAATGCCGCGTTTTCTAACGCGCCAAGACGAGCCATCTCTACTCTCGAGCGTCTACCAGGCTCACGGCCGGGATCTAAGGTTTGACGACCCAAATCTTGGCGATCTCACAACAAAACAGCGCGCAGCAAAATATTTTCCGCATCGCAAAATCAAATCGTTAGGATAATAATTAAGCAATATCAGATAATTACATTTTCCATGTATGCAGCGCAGCAAAAGACTAGGAACGTAAGAAGCAATGCCCACTTTCCCAGCGACCGGTGCCAACACGCTTCGGGTGGTACGGCCTAACATCACCACTCCCTTAGCGTACTTAGTTGCAACTGCGCGAAGTTGTATCCATCACCTCACGAAACATTGAAAGAGATGAAGCCCCAGCAGTTGCCTGGCCAGAACCTCGTACCGCACCCCCATTGAGCGGATCGTCACATAAGTTAAGCCAGGATCATGTGATAGATCATCTTCAATCGCAGCCCTAGCTCTTACCCTTGTCAAACAGGTACGTCAGGGTCTTTCATATACCCGTCTGCTCTAATACCGCAGGCCAAATTCCCGCAGAACAAGTTGCTACCTGCTTTTTAATAACGGGAAAACCAAACAGGGAGGTGCCCCATGTCCATGCAAACTAGCAAGCGTCCGTTGGTCGACATAAAGGCCCTAGCGCCACAAACGATCACCATCGAGCCTCTTACCCCCGTTATCGGAGCAGAGATTGGCGGCGTAGATCTCTCTCGCCCACTGTCCGAACAACAATTCGGTGAAATTCGTGATGCCTTCAATACTTACCATGTTCTCGTATTCCGAGATCAAGTTCTAACGGCCGAGGACCACAAGCGTTTTGGGCGATTGTTCGGAAAATTGCACGTTCACCCCTACCATTCAAAGAATTCGCCTCCATTTCACGCCGATACACGCGGAGCACCCGATCCGGAAATTCTTGTTGTAAAGGCAGACCAGAATTCTCGCTACGTTGCTGGCGAAGGTTGGCATTCGGACGTCACATGTGATGTTGAGCCGCCGATGGGATCAATGCTTTATATTACGGAAACGCCAGAGATCGGAGGAGGTGACACCTGCTTTCTTAGTACCATCGCCGCCTATGATTCTCTTTCCCCCAAGATGCAGGATTTTGTAAAAACTCTCACAGCGGTACACGACGGGGCCAAGCCTTACACTGGCGCTTACGGAACGACACCACCAGAAGGCGGTTGGCCCAAAACAACTCATCCGGTAGTCATTCGTCATCCTGAAAACGGCAAGCTGAGCCTCTTCGTCAATCGAGGCTTCACGACTAAGATTCATGAACTAACCCGCAGCGAAAGCGACGCTATTCTTGAAATGCTTTGGCACCACATAGAGTCACGCCTGGAATTCCAATGCCGTGTGCGTTGGCGTCCTAACAGCCTTACCTTCTGGGATAACCGCTGCGCCCAACACCATGCCGTGTGGGACTATTACCCTTATTCGCGGTATGGCCAACGCGTTTCAATTGTGGGTGAACGGCCTAGACTTTGGTAAAGGAGATTACATCTAGTCCAGGCTTCGAGCCGGCAAGCGCACGAGTAATCGAGGTTAAGTGCCGGTGTCCGGATTAAAAATTTTGCTCGCTCACAGCCATTGAGCCACCCAGTTACTATTTGCATCACCTACAATCCGCCCGGACCTTCAACTTATCTGTAGGTCCGGGAAGGAGTGTTTTAAGGCCGACCTGCGCTGACACAAGGTGCCTATCTACTTGAATTGGCCGTGGTGGCGCACAATGTCCAAGAACCTCGCCAAAAGCTCTGAGCAAAGCCGGCGAATGATTGCGCCATTACTCACCGTATAGGCTTTAGGCGCGCATAATATCCCGACAACAACATATATCGCCAGGCCATGACGGTGAACGACACCGTTCCGAAACTCGAAATTCCGTTCATCCCAGAGTAGGTTTAGGACCTTCCGCAGGCTGGCGCTTCCAACTGGATCACGAGGCTAGGGTCCGGAGCCCCGCCAAGAGCCGAATTCGGCCGGAAATCCTTGACCGCGGCAATGGACGGTGGCTGGCGACAGGTGGAGAATAATCCAGCTTCCAAGGCGGTTCGGGACCCTGTTTGACAGCTATGCCTGCCACGGTACATGTGCTGAAAAACTCGGGTCAGAAATGACCCTCAACCCTTGTGGACGTAGAAAATATTATAATGTTTTCAACTATATAGGTGCGCGGTGCTCCTCCTGATCGATAATTACGACAGCTTTACGTACAACCTTTTCCACTTTTTGGGTGAATTAGGGGCTCAGGTTGTGGTGCGCCGGAACGATGCCCTAACCGCCCCTGAGGCCCTTGCCCTTGGTGCGGACGCCATCGTCCTTTCACCTGGACCTTGTACACCGAATGACGCGGGCATCTGTCTCGACCTCATCCAAGAGGCAGCAGGCTCGGTTCCGATCCTTGGGGTTTGCCTTGGCCATCAGGCGATCGGACAGGCTTATGGAGGCCGTATCGTGAGGGCGCGCGAGCCAATACATGGCAAACTATCCCGCATTCACCATACCGGCCAAAGCGTATTTCGCGGTCTCAACAACAGCTTTCTCGCCACGCGCTATCATTCTCTAGTTATCGCTGAGGATGATTTCCCGAAATCCCTTGAGGTGACAGCACGTTCGGAAGACGGCGCCATAATGGGCGTAATGCATAAGCGTCATCCCGTGCACGGCGTTCAGTTTCATCCTGAAAGCATTGCATCGGAACAGGGAATGGCACTTTTGGACAATTTTCTTCATATCGCTCGTGACTTTGCCCGGGAGGTCGCATGAGCGACCTTGCTGAGGCACTTAACTTGTTGGTGGCTGGACACACACTGTCAGCGGCGCAATCCGCCAATGCTGTTACCGAGATTATGAACGGACATCAGCCACCAGAACTTGTAGCAGCATTTTTGACCGCCCTGGCGATACGCGCTCCCTCCGTAGAGGAGATCGTTGGCGCTGCCATGGCTATGCGTGCAACCATGACCCGCATTGTGGCCCCTTCCAATGCTATCGACCTTTGCGGCACTGGTGGCGATGGCCAAGGGACCTATAATGTCTCCACCGCAGCCTCGTTGATCGTAGCTGCCTGCGGCATACCAGTCGCGAAGCACGGGAATCGCAAGGCCTCATCAAAATCAGGTACAGCTGATGTCTTGGAGGAACTTTCGCTACCGATTAACTTGCGCCCGAGAGAAGCTGAAGCAGCATTAGAGAACCATAAATTCGCATTCCTTTTTGCACCGCTCTACCATGGTGCGATGCGTAACGTTGCGCCTATTCGTAAGGAGTTAGGCTTTCGAACAATCTTTAATCTGCTAGGACCACTATGCAATCCGGCGGGAGTCAAATTTCAGCTTCTTGGGGTTTTCTCTGACGAGTGGGTTGAAAAGCTGGCCTATGTACTGAAAGACCTTGGGAGCAAACGCGCACTCGTAGTACACGGCCATGACGGTTTAGATGAACTGACAACTACCACGACTACACTTGCAGCAGAACTTCGAGATGGGGAAGTAGCGCTACGTCAGATCTCACCCGAAGAAGCAGGTGTTTCGCGCTCCGCAGTTTCGCAATTGGTGGGCGGCGACGCGCGACACAACGCCGAGGCACTCAGATCCCTGCTACGAGGAGAAGCAGGACCTTTTAGGGATATCGCCCTGCTTAACAGTGCAGCAGCGTTGCAAATTGTAGGGCGGGTCGAAACGCTTGCGGACGGCATCCACATTGCAGCAGCAGCTATTGACGAAGGTCACGCCGAAAGATTGCTGCACAATCTCGTACGCACAGAGTGCAAGCAGGGCCTACGCCCATGAGTATTCTGTCTCGCATTGCCGCATATAAGCGGGAAGAAATATCAGCTGCGAAAGCCCTTGAGCCCCTTAGTGAACTGGTCTCTCGACTACAAGATATTGACCCACCTAGAGGCTTCCAGAATGCATTGCTTAGGGCTAAGGCGGAAGGACGCTATGGCCTCATCGCAGAAATAAAAAAGGCCAGTCCGTCAAAGGGACTCATTCGTCCCGACTTTGATCCACCAACGCTTGCGCGCGCCTATGAGGCTGGAGGCGCGAGCTGCCTCTCGATATTAACGGACTTTCCCTCATTTCAGGGAGAGCCCCGTTATCTCACCGAGGCAAGATCTGTCACCGCCATTCCTGCTTTGCGCAAGGATTTTCTCCTGGAACCGTACCAGGTGGTGCAATCACGATTGCTAGGCGCGGACTGCATCCTCGTAATTATGGCCATGATCGATGATGGTGAAGCGTTTGCACTCATCTCTGAAGCCAATCGCTGGGGCATGGACGCCCTTATAGAAGTACATGATGAGGTCGAACTAGAAAGAGCACTAAAGCTTAATCCGACGATGATTGGCATTAATAATCGTGATCTGAATAGCTTCGTGACCGATATAACTGTCAGCATCCGCCTCGCCGGTAGTATTCCAGACGGCATTTTAATCGTATCGGAAAGTGGATTATCTAATTCTTCCGACTTACAGCACCTCGCATCATTTGGTGTTACGTGTTTTTTGATTGGTGAAAGCCTCATGCGTCAAGAAGATGTGTTGAAAGCCACCCAAGAGCTACTTGCACGATGACCACGCTCAGCCATCTTGACGAACACGGATCTGCGCGCATGGTCGATGTAACAAGTAAAAGCACAACTGTGCGTCAGGCCTGCGCCGAAGCTATTATTCACATGTCGGAGCAAGCATATCGCGCAGCGATTATGGGTACCGGACCAAAGGGTGACGTGTTGGCCACAGCCCGCATTGCCGGAATCATGGCAATAAAACGCACAAGTGATTTGATCCCACTCTGCCACCCCCTCGCAATTGGTAATGCAACAGTAGAATTTGAGCCATTACCTGAACAAAGCGCATTGCGTATTCTGGCGACTGTAAAAACTAATGGGCCGACCGGTGTTGAAATGGAGGCTCTTACGGGTGCCAGCATTGCTGCCCTGACGGTATATGACATGATCAAAGCGGTAGATAAATCCAGCGAGATAGGTCCTGTACGATTGCTTACAAAGTCGGGTGGGAAAAGTGGAGCCTACTCGATACCGCAGACACACACTCAGCGCGTATCGAGCGGATTTCGCGAGAGTCCAGTACACGGACTAAAAAAGACACGTGAACCCTCCAATCGCCCTCTTGTTCCAGCGCAGGCTAAAGCAGGAGCTGGAAGACAGGCGTTCCGTACATTCATGACCACACATCATCTGCGAGCTAGCCAGTGGGCGAAGGATGCTAACGTACCAGTTGCGCACATCTATGGTTTTCTTACTGGAAAGACACACACTATCGCGCCGGAAATCCTCTTGAAGCTAGCGGACGTTATAGGTGTTCATCCCAAAGAATTGCTCGGGAGCGAAGAATGATCTCCGTAACCGAGGCGATTGGCCGAATTGTCGCAGCCTTCGAACCTAACACAGCGGAAACGGTGCCTGTTGCAAATTGTTATGGCCGCATCCTTGCCGAAAGCGCTATTGCGCGCATGAGCCAGCCACCGTTCCCAGTCTCTGCAATGGACGGCTACGCAGTTCGAAGTGCGGATTCGCTTACACCTGGTGCAGTTCTCACAGTTATCGGTACCGCACCCGCAGGGAAGCCATTTTTCGGTCATGTAGAAAGTGGACACTGTGTACGTATCTTTACCGGCGGTGTTGTTCCTGATGGTACAGATTCTGTCGTAATACAGGAAAATGTCGAACAGTTAAGTGAGACACGAATACGTTTGGGTGTAGCCTCAGAGCCCGACCGCAACATTCGTCGCGCGGGCCTGGATTTTAGTCTTGGTGACACTCTAGTAGCCGCAGGACAGCGTCTCACAGCCCGCGACCTCTCCCTCATTGCAGCGGGAGACATTCCTGAACTCAAAGTTCATCGTCGTCCGCGTATCGCAATAGCGGCCACAGGGGATGAATTGACGCCACCTGGCGCAAAGAAGAATAAGGGAGAGATAGTTGCATCCACAGGATACGCCCTCGCAGCAATGGTTGAATCTTGGGGTGCTAAGGCGAACTATCTTGGGATCGTTCCGGATAGCGAGGATGCTATTAGTGCTCTTCCTGACCGTGCCAGGAATTCTGATCTTCTTGTTACGCTGGGTGGAGCGTCCGTGGGCGACCACGACCTTATACAGAAAGCTCTGAAGGCACGCGGGCTACAAATTGACTTTTGGAAAATTGCCATGCGGCCAGGAAAGCCGTTATTGTTTGGCCGCGTCGGTACCATGCCACTTTTGGGCCTGCCTGGAAATCCAGTGTCAAGCATCGTTTGTGGAGTACTGTTTTTAAAACCTGCGATAAGGGCGATGCTTGGTGAGACGCATCAGACCGTTCGTCAGTATGCTCGTCTTGCGAGTCCATTGGCTGCCAACGATAGCCGACATGATTTTCTGCGCGCCAAACTTAAATATCAGAAGGATGAAGCGTTCGTGACTCCGATGCCAATTCAGGATTCTTCCATGCTGCTCAACCTGGCTCGCGCTGACGTACTTATCATGCGCCCGCCACATGCGCCTGCAGTTCAAGCTGGAAGTCTGGTGGAAATATTGAGTTTGAGCGACGTTTAGGGAGCCATAGACGCTCTCCCGATAGAATTATGCTGGTTGGACATGTCGTATCGTCTGCGGACCAAATGGGGTTAGGGCATTAGGCGCGCTACCCATAGCCTTCAATGCCCACATTGCAGCGCCTTCAAGCCCCCTTCCTCCCTCCCCCCGCGCTTTTGCTGAACATTCGCGTCCTCTGTAACGGCGCTGCGCAAGGCCGGAGGAGACTAGATATTGTACATTGACGCCCAATGAGAACTAAAGTAGAACAACTTTCAAGTGTTTCGGATTTGTTCATTGCGGCTCGGGCGCAGCGCGCGGGGGATGTTTATCATGTTAACACGTAAGCAATACGAACTCCTCATGTTCATCCATGAACGGGTCCGTGAAACTGGCATTCCGCCCTCATTCGATGAGATGAAGGACGCGCTTGATTTACGCTCCAAGTCGGGCATCCACCGGCTGATCACAGCACTAGAAGAGCGCGGATATCTGCGACGGATGGAAAAGCGCGCCCGTGCGTTGGAGATCATCAAACTGCCTGACAACATGGCTGATACGATGCGGCCCGCGACGTCACGAAGCCAAGCGCAGCGACTTTCCCCAGCGACAGCAGGGCGTGCAGGACGTGGGAGCAGTGCCATTGGGGATAGCCGCCAGGGGGGAGCACCGCGGCGGGCCGGCGTTGATGGGGAAAGTGCCATCAATGTGCCAGTTTTGGGCCGGATTGCGGCGGGAACACCCATCGAGGCACTGCAACATCGCGTGTCCGACGTCCCAGTCCCAGGATCCATGCTCGCTCGGGGGGATCACTACGCGCTCGAAGTTACCGGCGACTCGATGATTAACGCCGGCATCCTTGACGGAGATACAGTGATCATTCAGGAAGCTGATACTGCGAACACTGGGGATATAGTAGTTGCGCTTGTCGATGAGCAGGAGGCAACTCTCAAGCGTCTGCGACGTCGTGGCGATTCGATTGCGTTGGAGGCAGCGAATCCTGCCTACGAGACAAGGCTTTATGGCGCCGACCGCGTGCGCATACAGGGAAAACTGGTCGGACTTATAAGAAGATACTGAGGAAGGAACCACCCAGCTAACTCGGGCCCCCAGTTTAGGCCCCAGTGCAGCTGGGAGGATTAGGGTCAGCGCGGTGCCCCTGTTAAACGGGCTACCCCCGCCGGATGAGCTTTGCTAGAAGCAGCGCATATTTTGCCCGGATGACCATGCCCCAGACGCCCGTATTACGTTTTGCCCCCTCCCCAACTGGCTATCTCCACATTGGTGGAGCGCGGACCGCCTTGTTCAATTGGCTTTATGCCCGCCACACTGGGGGGCTATTCCGGCTACGCATTGAGGATACCGACCGGGCTCGTTCGACCCCGGAAGCCATTGACGCGATACTCAATGGTCTGAGATGGCTGGGCCTCAACTGGGACGGCGAAGCAGTCTACCAGTTCGCACGCGCGGAACGCCATCGCGAGGTCGCGCTCGCCCTTTTGGAACAGGGGCGCGCTTACAGGTGCTTTGCGACGCCCGAAGAGCTAGATGCGATGCGCGCCGAACAGCGTGCCGCCGGCAAACCCATAAGATATGACGGAAGGTGGCGTGACCGTGCGCCCGGCCCGGAGCAAGCTGACAAGCCCTTCGTGGTACGCCTGAGGGCCCGCAACGAGGGGGAAACCTTGGTTCGCGACGTTATTCAAGGTGACGTCAGATTCGCGAACGACCAGCTCGACGACATGATATTGCTGCGTTCTGATGGCACTCCGACTTATATGCTGGCAGTGGTCGTCGACGATTATGACATGGGTGTTACCCATGTTATCCGCGGAGATGACCACCTCAACAATGCGGCCCGACAGCTTCAAATCATTGAGGCCATGGGTTGGCCTGAGCCTATCTACGGTCACCTGCCCCTTATTCATGGCCACGACGGAGCCAAACTGTCCAAGCGCCACGGCGCACTGGCCGTCGAGGCCTGGCGGGACATGGGATATTTGCCGGAGGCCATGCGCAATTATCTTCTGCGCCTGGGTTGGAGCCATGGCAATGACGAGATCATTCCGACCAAGCAGGCAATCGCTTGGTTTAATCTGGAAAATATTGGGCGCAGTCCGGCACGCTTCGATACTAAGAAGCTGGACAGCATCAACGCCCACTACATGCGTGAAATGGACAATATCCAGCTCGCTGAGCTAATCGCTGAACTTTATCAACGTCTGCGAGGCCTGAGCCTGGATGCTAAGGCCAAGACACGTCTTGAGGCACTTATGGACGGCCTTAAGGAACGGGCCAAGACGTTGGTGGAACTGATGGAAGCGGCCGACTTTCTTTACCGGGATGGCGCTCCGCCACTAGACCCGGCCGCCGAAAAGCTGTTGGCACCAGATGCCCGTGCCGAATTACGCGCTCTCATCCCCCACCTCGAAGCCAGCCCATGGCAAGCCAACGAACTGGAGCGTGTGGTGCGCCAATTTGCCGAACACCGAGCGCTCAAACTGGGTAAGATAGCCCAGCCACTGCGCGCAGCCCTAACGGGCCGGGCAGCCTCACCACCTATTTTTGAAGTCCTTCTGGTCCTCGGACGTGACGAATCCTTAAGACGCCTCTGGGCTTATGCTCCAGAAAGTTAATGGAAATGACAGCCAGACCTGGCCAAAGGTGATGACGTGAGGAACCGGCCTGGCTTATGATTGCTGCAATGCAAGATCAGCGGCTAGAGGCCGCCCGCCAAGGAGTGCCGATATGAAACAGAGTAAAGCCGTAGCCGCAGGTACCGCCCGGCTCTCTTACGCAGATCGTAGCGTGGAGCTGCCGGTTTTCAGTGGTACTGCAGGACCGCATGTCATCGATATTCGCAAGCTTTACGCTGATACAGATGTCTTTACCTACGATCCAGGTTTCACCTCTACTGCTAGCTGCGAAAGCTCCATCACATTTATCGACGGCGACAAGGGTATATGCCTATATCGTGGCTATCCGGTCGACCAGCTCGCTGCGCAAGCAAGCTTCATCGAGGTTTGCTACCTGCTGCTTTACGGTAAATTACCTAATCAGCAGGAGATGGCATCGTTTGATCGGTCCATTACTCTGCACACCATGGTGCACGAGCAGCTCGCCGCATTTTTCCGCGGCTTTCGCCGCGATGCTCACCCAATGGCTATAATGTGCGGCGTTGTGGGAGCCCTCTCTGCATTTTATCACGACTCGACAGACGTCAACGATCCCCGTCAACGTGATATCGCCAGCCATCGCCTAATTGCAAAACTGCCAACCATTGCGGCGATGGCTTACAAATATTCAATCGGACAACCCTTCATTTACCCTCTCAATTCTCAGGGTTACACCGAAAACTTCATGCGTATGGCTTTTGCAGTCCCAGCGGAGGAGTACAAGGTCAATCCCGTCCTGGCAAAAGCCCTCGACACTATCTTTATCCTTCACGCAGACCATGAACAGAACGCCTCGACCTCAACCGTGCGGCTGGCAGGATCTTCTGGAGCCAACCCGTTTGCGTGCATTGCAGCTGGTATCGCCTGCCTCTGGGGTCCTGCACATGGCGGAGCAAATGAAGCCGCCCTCAAGATGCTTGAGGAAATAGGTACCCCTGAACGAATCCCGGAATTCATTGCACGGGCCAAGGACAAGGATGATCCGTTCCGCCTGATGGGTTTTGGCCACCGTGTCTATAAGAATTACGATCCGCGGGCGAAAGTCATGCAGCAGCAGGCACGGATTGTTCTCGACGAAGTCGGCGCCCACAATGATCCACTCTTCCAGGTTGCAATGGAGCTCGAGAAGATCGCTCTAAAGGACGAATACTTCGTCGAGAAGAAGCTCTATCCTAACGTAGACTTTTATTCTGGTATTACCTTGCGGGCACTTGGTTTCCCAACCTCTATGTTTACCGCACTGTTCGCGCTTGCGCGAACGGTTGGCTGGATTGCGCAGTGGAAAGAAATGCTGGAAGACCCGCATCAGAAAATCGGCCGCCCCCGCCAGATTTATACAGGCGAACCGATGCGGGATTACGTTCCGCTGTCCAAGCGTTAAGCCGTGACTTACCCGGAGGGTGAACGTGCGCCCTCCGGGTCATTGCCCTACAGTATGCAAGCTTTTTTGCCGTCAAATCGCACATGATTGACTGCGGATACCTCTTATCGCTCCCTGTGTAGTGATCAGAGTTTATCTACAAGCTGGAACCTGTTTCCGTACCTGCAAGAAAGTCTAGGGCGACCTAGAATCGCCGTATATTGATTACCTGCGGCGTTAGACGTAGCGCAGAACTACCAGTAAAAGTCCACGCAACGTCCGTATCAAGAATGCAGCCCCACCGTATATCGTCTTTTTAGAGTTGAGTGCCCAATCGGTCGAGGCGATACCACCACCGATGGTGATTTCAGAAGTCCTGATAGCGCTTCTCTGGATCTTGGCCGATCATCGAGAGGCCATACTGTGGACTTTGGAAATGAGTATCCGCGACAAAAGCATGTCCGGTTCAAAATCCTTCAGCGTTTGAAGTGCTCCCGGGCCAAGACGAGGTACGCAAACGCGTCCGTCTCCGGCTGAGTTCCTGGAAGGAAAGAGCAGTTACCATTCTGGCGCAGATCGATTTGCGGCGTAACATGGCAAATGGAGAACTGACAGATTCATCCTAGCCTTAGCCCAAGGCTGTTGGTCCGCGGGCCTCTTCCGGAATGCCTGAGCATGCTTTTAGCGAGGCCTACGCTCGCTGTCCGCAACCAAACTAAAGACATCGCGCTTTTGATCGGCTGACACATCCGCGCCGAGGCACACGCCATGGATCGTAACTGCAGGCAGGCTCAGGCAGCAGCCTTCGTCGCAACTTTCTTGGCAATCATACGCTTCAGTTTGAGCGCACGATCGGACAGAACTGTGTCACGGGCCTTCAGAAGATAGGCGTCAATTCCGCCAATACGATCAACGCTGCGCAGAGCGCTCATGCTGATCCGAAGCTTGACGTCAAGTCCGAGCGCTTCAGAGGCCAAGGACACCTCTTGCAGGTTGGGGCGGTAGACGCGTTTGGTCTTGTTGTTGGCGTGGCTGACATTATGGCCTACCAACACACCCTTACCCGTCAATTCACAGCGCCGTGACATGGCCGTCTCTCTTGCTTTAATGCGTGAAAAGAGCGCGTCTTCTAAGGAACTGGGGCCGATCCGTCAAGCGTAGCTAAACGCCGTCGTGTAGGCCCATCCTGCCGCGGAGCCGGCAGGATTTATGAACACCTCTCGCGGCCTCTTTCCCTCGGGGATACCCCCCTCACGAGAATGGCTCACCAAGTCCGACAACGCCACCTGCAGCCACCCGATGATCTGGATGCCGGAACAAATTTTGGATTAGTTATTTATTTTCAGATACTTAAAGAATTTCATCCAGCCGGGCTACAGATCGGTGGAGGCACGGTTGCGGGAACCTGCGGCGTCGGAGAAATAATCACGCCAAACACCTAGGAGGCAGTCTTGCTTATTACGAACTACGCGCTATATGTTACTTCGTAGTAGAAGGGAGCGGAGTTCACCGCGTGAGCGACGAATCGACATATACGCGGAAATTCCGAAAGGAACTGATGGCCGGGCTATCCTCGCTCGTGCTCCTGGCGGTGCTCGCACGCGCCGGGAGAGAAATGTACGGCTATGAAATTGCCAAAGCAGTAAAATCAGAGGGCGAAGGCGGCCTGATCTTCAAGCAGGGTGCCATCTATCCGGTGCTGCGCTCACTTGATGCACAGGGGCTTCTCGCCAGTCGCGTCGAGGCTTCCGCTTTCGGACCGCCGAGGCGCTATTACGCCATTACCGATGAAGGCCGCCAGGCCCTCGCCGAATGGCAAGGTGCCTGGCGCGACATGCGCGAATTCGTTGACGACGCCCTTACCGCCAATGGAGCGGACTATGACCATCGTCCATCCGCCTGAAACAATCTCGGCCTATCTGCGTCAATTGCGTGATGCCCTCGCAGGTGCCACACCGGGGCTCATCGCAGACGCACTTGCGGATTGCGAAGACCATTTGCGTGGCGAACTCGCGAGTAACCCCGGGCGAACAGAGGCCGAAATGTTGCAGGCCGTAATCGAGAGCTACGGCACGCCCGCAGAGGTCGCCGAGGAATACCGCAGCAGAGAGGCCACAATTACCGGGCCATTTCCTGCACCTGCGACGCCGAAGGCGCGCCATCGCGGCTTCTTCGGTGTATTGGGGGACCCACGGGCTTATGGCGCCCTGCTATACATGCTTCTGTCTCTTGTAACGGGCATTTTCTTTTTTGTCTGGGCGATCACAGGCCTGGCTCTTTCTGCCGCACTCTTCATCCTCATTGTAGGCATACCATTTGCCCTGCTCTTCATCGCCTCGGTGCGGGTCTTATCACTTGTGGAAGGGCGGATCGTAGAAGGCCTCCTTGGCGTTCGCATGCCCCGTCGCCTCCCCCCTGCAAATCCGAGTGGTTATGGGCTCGGAGCCCGCATAAAAGACGCCCTGCTCGACGTACGCACTTGGTCGTCGCTTTTTTACCTGGTGCTGATGCTCCCGCTTGGCATCGTCTATTCCGTGTGTGCGATCGTTGGCCTTACCTTCTCTGTTGGTTTTGCCGGTACTGCACTTTGGGGCCTTGTGACGAACCAGTCTCACTTTGCTGTCAGCGACGTGCCATGGCTCAACCACCTGCTCCACACAGCGCCCGGCCTGGTCCTTATGATGGTCATCGGTTCCCTGCTCTTTGTTGCCCTACTGCACTTGGCCCGGGCCGTGGGCTGGCTGCACGGCCGCATCGCCGAAACCCTTCTGATCCGGATTTAGCAGTCAGGATGAATAATTCCGTCTGCCGCGAGTGTTGGCCCCTTTCTTGCATAATTTTGGAGAAATGGGGTCATGGTTTACCGGTCTATAGAAGTCCCAACTTTATTCCCTGCCGGACCGCGTTAATTCCCGCTTAACGGTTGACGTGTCTCGATATTTTCGCGACAAAGAACCGATCTCGGCTACCGCCGGGACGTCACCAAGGGCTGGGGTCGACGGGTGCTGGGCGCCGTGTATCGACTCGTAAACAAACGAGGACGACGTGGTGCGCCGAAACCCATCCACGTTTCATGTGCCACTGTCACGTTGGCGCAACAGTGTTGTGACTGGCCTTATAGGCAGCCTTAAGTCTGAGGACGCACGCTGGGCACTGGTATCAACATCAGTCACCGCACTGATTGCCGGCACCATCGCATGGCTCGGCGCGAGCACACTGCCCCAGACAGCGACCTATTCCGACCAGAGCCGCGTCTCGAACTCGCTCACTCCCTACCCCGTTTTCATGCACATGACCTCCAAAGCCAGCGTCAAGAGCATGGCGTTCGCGAGCTTTGGTCCTACTTCGGCAATCATTCCGCGCGCAACTCTGACAGTGCCAGCGACTGATTCCTTGGACAATTCCCTCGTGGCAGAGGACTACGACCGCTTGGGACACGGCGAGAATTCTGGTCTCAACACTGTCGCTGCCACCCTGGCCCAAGGCGATACACTCGTTGGTACGCTAACCGGCGCAGGCGCCACGGCGGCAGACGCAAGTGCCGCGATAGCAGCGCTGCGCAAGGTGTTCGACCCACGAAATCTCAAAGCCGGCCAAACCTTCGTGCTCACTTTTGCCCAGGTGCAACAGCCACCCCTTCATCCTCGCACCTATCCCCCCACCAACCCAGCTGAAGCATCTGCCGCGCGATCCGTTCAAGGTGGCTCAAAGCCGATCCGGCACTTGCTGTCGGTGAGCTTTTCCCCTTCGCTTGATCACGAAATCGACATCGCTCGTGCCGGCGACGGCAGCTTTACCGCCAGCGATCAGACGCGCAAGCTAGTTGCGCGCTACCGGCGCGCTGGTGGACGTATTGATTCGAGTCTTTATCTCGCCGCAACCCAAGCTGGCATACCCGCGCAAGTCGTCGTGCAGATGATCCACATGTTCTCATACCAGGTGGACTTCCAGCGGGACATTCATCCTGGAGACACATTCCAGGTGCTTTATAACAGCTATTACACGCCTGAGGGCATAAAGGCCAAGCAAGGCACGATTGCGTACGCGACGATGACGCTCGGAGGAAAATCCTACACTCTTTACCGCTATATCGATCCCCACGGTGATGTCGATTATCTCGACGGACAGGGCCGTAGCGCCAAGAGCCTCCTGATGAAGACACCTGTTGACGGAGCACGCATTTCATCAGGCTTCGGCATGCGCTTTCATCCCATACTCGGTTATACGCGCATGCATCAGGGGGTAGATTTTGCCGTGCCAGTTGGTACGCCCGTAATGGCAGCTGGAGCCGGAGTCGTCAAATTTGCCGGCGTGGAACGCGGTTACGGCAACTTCCTCGTGATCCGGCACAATCAAGAATATACGACGGCATACGCCCACTTATCTCGCTTCGCGCCCGGCATTCACGTGGGCGTTCGCGTTCGCCAGGGTCAAATTGTCGCCTATAGCGGCAACACCGGGCTCACAACAGGACCGCATTTGCATTATGAAGTGCGTATCTATGGCAAGCCGGTCAATCCGGAGACAATCAAGGTCGCAGGCGTAGTCCAACTTCACGGCGCAGCCCTACGCCGCTTCCTTGCAGATAAAGCTGCGATTAGCCATAAGTTAGCGTCATTGCCCCTGGTAACAAGAGTGGCTGAAAATATTAGCCGTTCAAGCGCCACCCGTATTGCAAACGATTAGGTGCGGCCGCTACAAGACATTTGGCCGCCATCACGAATTTCTCCCGAATGGCGGCCTTGTCTCAATGCAGAGCGGTCGTGGGCAAGTCTGTCGCGAACACTTCATCCCCAACTGAGAAGCTGTGCCCATCGATAGTGAGGCCGAGCTGACCCGCGCTGACCTCAACGCGGGCGCCATCTGCAATTTTTCCTTCCAGAAGCAACTGTGCCAATGGATCCTGCAACCGGCGCTGAATTACCCGTTTGAGCGGACGCGCCCCATAAACCGGGTCATATCCAGCCTCCGCAAGCCACGCATGAGCCTTGGCATCAAGATTTATCTCGATTTTGCGATCATCCAGTAGACGCTGCAATCTATCAATCTGGATGTCGACTATCTTATCCATATTGGTTCGAGAAAGTCGGTTGAAGAGAACAATCTCATCAAGGCGATTGAGAAATTCCGGCCGGAAATGTGCCCGCACAGCATCCATGACTTGGGCTCGTTCCTGAGCACTCGCCTGCCCCTCGCCCACCGACAAAAACTCGGTACCAAGATTGGAGGTCAGTATGATGACCGTATTACGGAAGTCGACTGTCCGACCTTGCCCGTCAGTGAGCCGACCGTCGTCGAGAACCTGCAGCAGTACATTGAAGACATCGCGATGAGCCTTCTCGACCTCGTCAAACAGAATCACCTGATAGGGTCGGCGACGCACCGCTTCGGTTAGAACCCCGCCTTCCTCATAGCCTACATAGCCAGGGGGAGCGCCAATAAGGCGGGCAACAGAGTGCTTTTCCATGAATTCACTCATGTCGATACGGACCATAGCGCTATCATCGTCAAACAGGAATACGGCAAGCGCCTTGGTCAATTCGGTTTTGCCCACCCCGGTCGGCCCCAAGAACAGGAAGGAACCGATCGGCCGGTTTGGGTCTTGCAATCCCGCACGAGCGCGCCGAACAGCATTGGCGACTGCGCGCACCGCATGTGTCTGTCCCACGACCCGGGTTTCTAGCGCTTGCTCCATGTGCAGAAGCTTTTCGCGCTCCCCTTCGAGCATCTTGTCGACCGGTATACCGGTCCAGCGGGAAACTATTTGTGCAATATGCTCCGGTGTAACAACCTCATTGACCAGCGCCTGGCTTTCGCGTGCTTCAATCTCCACCAGCTGTCTTTCCAGTCCCGGAATGACGCCGTAAGCTAGTTCACCCGCACGGGCAAGATCGCCACGGCGCTGTGCAATGTCGAGTTCGCTACGAGCCCCGTCGAGACGTTCCTTGATGCCCTGAACGTCAGCGACAGATTTTTTCTCTTCGTGCCATCGTGCACTTAATGATGCACTTTTCTCCTCAAGCTCTGCGAGTTCTTCTTCTAGATGTGCAAGCCGATCCCTTGAGCCTGAATCGGTTTCTCTGCGTAGTGCCTCACGCTCGATCTTGAACTGTATGATGCGGCGATCCAGTTCATCGAGCTCTTCAGGCTTAGAATCCACCTGCATCCGCAGCCGGCTCGAGGCCTCATCCATAAGGTCGATGGCTTTATCCGGGAGGAACCGATCAGTTATATAGCGATTGGAGAGTTGGGCGGCGGCAACAATCGCGGAGTCCGTGATCCGTACGCCGTGATGGACCTCATATTTTTCCTTTAGTCCGCGCAGAATCGACACCGTGTCTTCAACCGTGGGCTCGCTGACAAACACTGGCTGGAACCGTCGGGCGAGGGCCGCATCCTTCTCAATATGCTTGCGATATTCGTCTAGGGTGGTGGCACCAACACAGTGAAGCTCGCCACGTGCCAAAGCCGGCTTCAACAGATTCGAAGCATCCATAGCTCCTTCAGCCTTGCCTGCACCAACAAGGGTATGAAGCTCGTCAATAAAAAGGATAACCCTACCCTGTGCCGCCGTAATTTCGCTGAGGACAGCCTTCAGTCTCTCTTCGAACTCGCCACGATACTTAGCGCCTGCGATAAGTGCGCCCATATCGAGCGCCATCAGTCTTTTTTCGCGCAAGCTTTCGGGTACATCTCCATTGATGATGCGTAGAGCCAGTCCCTCAGCGATAGCAGTTTTGCCGACCCCAGGCTCACCAATAAGTACTGGATTATTTTTGGTACGCCGGGACAGAACCTGAATCGTACGACGTATTTCCTCATCGCGCCCAATAACCGGATCCAGCCGTCCCGACCGCGCCGCATCTGTCAGGTCGCGGGCATACTTTTTAAGTGCGTCATAGGCACTCTCAGCCGAAGCCGAGTCCGCCTGGCGCCCCTGGCGCAGCTCCTTGATCGCACCATTGAGCGCCCCTGGAGCGGCGCCTGCATCTTTTAGGATGCGGGCGGCATCGGTGCCTTGTGCCATCGCAAGAGCAAGTAGCAATATTTCAGCGGTTACAAACGAATCACCGGCCTTTTTTGCCGCTTCCTGCGCCGCATCGAACAGGCGGGCACTTTCAGGTGCCAGGTAAATTTGTCCCGAACCACCTTCGACGCGCGGAAGCCTGGCCAGCGCCGCCTCACAATCTCGCAAAGCCCGCTCGGGTTGACCACCACCCGATCTAATAAGGCGGGCGGCCAGTCCTTCCTCATCGTCCAGCAATACTTTCAGGAGATGTTCAGGTCTGAATTGTTGATGATTTGAACGCAGCGCCAGATCCTGGGCAGCCTGAATGAAGCCCCGCGCCCGCTCCGTGAATTTTTCGATGTCCATGTCCTGCCTCTAGCCCTTCTTTCCGGCCCCAAGCTCGGCAGCCGGAACGAGTCCACTCAACACAAAAGTCGGCGCGGTCTCCTGAGCGGAGCACCGCGTCCATAATCTATGTGGGACGTCTTTTCCGGCTGACAAGACCCTGGACGCGCCAAGGATCGCGGTCATTGCTCCAGCGCAACCGCGGCGCAGTAGAACCCGAAGCTCTACCGCAATGGCAAGATCTGCAAATGTGAGGGTCCGGCTACTCGACCGCGGCGGCCTCGCCTTCCTCTTCACCGTCCTCATCGACGAGCGAAAATGAAGGCGCAGAGCCCGCCGCCTGACCATAGTCGGCGCCATTGCCATTGGCCTTACCATTGGCACCCTGCTGAGCTGCTTGCTGCGCCTGGGCGGCACTCATAATCCGAAAATAATGTTCGGCGTGCTGCAGGTAATTCTCCGCCATCACGCGGTCGCCCGACGAGTTGGCATCGCGGGCCAGCTGCAGATATTTTTCGTAAACATGGGACGCCGACCCGCGGATTTTGATTTCCGGACCGGTAGAATCAAACGTCCTGTTGGTGTTGTTTTGCGGCCTGCGGCCGCGACCTCGTGAGCGTTTCACTTGAGCCCCTTTGTTTGGCCTCGCCCCTCCCGCCTGTCCGCCTGTTGGTCCTGCAAAATTCCGCATTTCCTCTCCTCGCCACGCCTTTGGGCATGTCCGAGGTTGGCGCATTCAGGCCCAGAGCACGTTTGCTCGTCTTTCGCTTTTGACTCAGGAACTGGCGCTTTTGCACCAGACCGCCCCCGCGGTCGACCGGCCGGCCATGAGGCACACCCGGGCGGGGGTTCCTGCTCACCCCACAAGGCCGGAAGCTACCCTCTCGGCCCTCGCATTCCAACAACTTTTTTGCCAGCTCGCTGCGCTATTAGCGCCCTAGGCACTTTGCTGAGATCGGGCTGGACCCCCACAACGTCAAGTCCTGCGGCCAAAAATTCCTGCTCTACCGGCGCCAATTGCCCTGCCCCGAGCTCCACTACGGCAATGGCCTGAGGGCGCAGGATCTGCGGCAATATCACCCCCAGCACGCGGTAGGCGTTCAGGCCATCAGCGCCAGCCGTGAGGGCAAGTTTCGGCTCAAAGCCCAATTCTGCAGGGGCATCCGCCAGTTCGCTCTCCCGCAGGTAGGGAGGATTGCACAGTACAAGGTCAAACTGGCCTTCAGCCTGGTTGAAATCACACAGCCGGGTCTCTAGCCGCTCGGCCACCCCCAGGTGGCCGGCATTGATGCGGGTATAGTCGAGGGCACGTTCCGACAGGTCGAACGCCACCCCCCGGGCAAGGGGCCAAAGACGCAGGGCCGTAATAATCAGACAGCCCGATCCGCAACCCAGATCGCCAATGATGTTGGGGCCCGGGGTATGGGCGAACGCGTCCCGTGCGGCCTCGATCAGGGTCTCGCTATCGGGGCGAGGTACCAGCACGCCTGGACCGACACAGAATTCCAGGCTCCAAAACTCCTTGCTGCCCAGAATGTAAGCAATCGGCTCCCGGCCCATCCGGCGCTTGATCCATCCCTCAAACCGCGCTCTCTGGGCCGCACCTACTTCGCCGCTCATATTGGGTACCGAGCCCGGAGCCACCCCAAGCGCCGCCCCCAGTAGCACGCGGGCGTCAAGACGCGCGTTATCAATACCCGCCGCGGCCAGATGCGTACGGCCCTCGGCCAACAGGTCACGAACATTCATGGACTCGCGCCCTGCTCCAGAGCGGCAAGTCGGCTGGCCTGATCTTCCGCCATCAGGGCATCGATGACCTCGCCCAGTTCTTCTCCGCTGATGATACGGTCAAGTTTATAGAGCGTGAGATTTATACGGTGGTCCGTCACCCGACCCTGGGGGAAATTATAAGTACGGATGCGTTCAGAGCGATCACCCGAACCCACCATTCCTTTGCGTTCCGCGGCACGCGCACTATCGAGCTTCTCCCGCTCACGCTCATAAAGTCGCGCCTTGAGCAACTTCATGGCTTGCGCCTTGTTCTTGTGCTGAGACTTCTCGGTCTGCTGCGCCACAAATAGGCCTGTCGGAAGATGCGTAACACGAACGGCGCTTTCGGTTTTGTTTACATGCTGTCCGCCCGCACCGGAGGCGCGAAATACGTCTATGCGCAGATCCTTTTCGTCCAACTCAAAATCCACGTCTTCAGGTTCCGGAAGTACCGCTACGGTTGCCGCAGAGGTGTGAATACGGCCGCCTGCCTCGGTAACCGGCACTCTCTGGACACGATGAACACCAGCCTCAAACTTAAGCTTGGCGTATGCTCCCTGTCCGCGCACCTCCATCACTGCGTCCTTGATCCCACCAAGGTCTGATTCGGAGAGTTCCATGACTTCCGTCTTCCAGCCCTGGAGCTGCGCGTAACGCTGATACATCTGCAGCAAATCTGCTGCGAAGAGCGCCGCCTCATCCCCACCAGTCCCAGCACGCACTTCGATAATGCATGAAGATGCATCAGCCGCGTCTTTGGGAAGAAGTTGGATTTGGAGCTCGCGCTCAAGGTGGATCAGGTGGTCCTTGATGGCATTGCGTTCCTCCATCGCCAGTTCGCGCATGTCCGCCTCGCTGGAGGGATCGCTGGCTAGTGCGGCGGCCTCCTCCAGCTCGTGTTGTGCCGCTTGATAGGCCCTGATCGCGCGGATAACAGGCGCCAACTCGGCGTGCTCCTTGGACAACCTGGCAAATTCGCCGGCTGCCTGACCGGAGGCCAATTCCGCCTCGAGCTGCTCATAGCGATCGATAAGGCGCGCAAGTTTGGCGGGAGGAATCATGGTACCGCGCAGCACACAGAAGAGGGTGAAGGACACGCCATGCGCTTGGAGCCGCCCCCGATTGCTCCACGCCCCAGCTCTAGGCGAGCCTGCTACTGCGCCGGCTCAAGCGCTGCGTCTTTTGCCCGGGCAGCTTCAATTTCGGCCGCCTTGGTCTCGCACAGCTGGACCACGTGCTCGATAAGATCTTCATTATCAAGCTTATAGGCGGGCTTGCCATTGAGATAGATCATTCCATTACCCTTGCCTGCACCACCCCCGGTAAAGCCAAGGTCAGTCTCTCGTGCCTCGCCCGGGCCGTTGACGACGCAGCCGATAATCGACAGCGACATTGGTGTCGAGATGTGCTTGAGCCGTTGCTCGAGGGTCTTCACGGTCTCGATAACATTAAACCCCTGACGCGCGCAGGATGGACACGAAACAACATTGACACCGCGATGGCGCAAGTTGAGGGACTTCAAGATGTCAAACCCAACACGAATCTCTTCCACTGGGTCAGCGGACAGCGAAACCCTGATGGTGTCTCCAATGCCGGACCACAACAACATTCCCATCCCGATTGAGCTTTTCACAGTGCCCGAGATGAGCCCACCTGCTTCGGTGATACCGAGGTGCAGAGGATAGTCACAGGCCTCAGCAAGTCCCTGGTACGCTGCTACAGCCAGAAACACGTCCGATGCCTTCACACTGATCTTAAATTCAAAAAAGTCATTATCCTCGAGAATACGGGCATGGTTTAGAGCACTTTCTACCATCGCTTCGGGGCAAGGTTCACCGTAGCGTTCCAGAAGCTCGCGCTCGAGTGAGCCGGCGTTAACGCCGATGCGCATAGCGCAACCGTGATCCTTAGCAGCCTTGACCACGTCCCGTACGCGCGCAGCCGAACCGATGTTACCTGGATTGATACGAAGGCACGCCGCACCGGCCTCTGCCGCTTCGATCGCACGCTTGTAGTGAAAGTGGATATCAGCAACGATCGGTACGGTTGCAGCCCTTACAATATGCTTCAAGGCCGCCGTCGCATCCTCATCCGGACAGGAAACCCGCACAATGTCAGCGCCGGCCTCTTCAAGAGCGCGAATCTGATCGACTGTGCCACGGACATCCGCTGTCACGGTATTGGTCATGCTCTGTACGGTGATCGGCGCATCACCACCCACAGCAACCTTTCCAACGTGGATCTGGCGGCATTTGCGACGTTCGATATGGCGATAAGCACGTAAAGTCATGGCAAGCTCCGAACCGTGCAGTTCAATACCTAGTGTTGAGACCCAACATTGAAAATATGTCTGAGGGCCTTCGGATCCAGTGACTGAGCCGTGAGCGTCGTCCCCGTATTCCCAGCCAGGCCCAGCAGCCGACCATCCAATGTTACCGCAAGGGCCGCCGGATCCGTTGTCGTCAGGGTTGTACCCGGCAAATAAGGTACGCGATAGGTGTCACCCGGCTGCATGGTCTGATCCATAAAAAGCATCTTCCCCGGTGCTGGGCCGAGCACGAGCACATGTACAGGCTTCAAAGCGGTCAGCATGACCCGCGCATTGCTATTGCGCAGCCCATAGGCTTGCCCCTTCGGCAAACCCTGCAATTGTGCGGTCAAAGCGGCCACCGACGCAGCCTGAGGCAGCGATGTTGCGGGAGCAGAAGCCGAGGCCACGGCTGCCGCCGGTGCCGCCGTTCCCGTGGCTGGCGTCACGCCACTTGCTCCCGTTACCACGATTTTTGTGGGCGCATTTGGCGCACCGGAATGGCCGGGCACCTTGTGCCGCATGGCGGACGCTTTTGGCATGAGCGGGCGCATGTGGACCCGGGAAGGGACTGGAACCGATGGAGGGTTGAAGTAAACACTGGCAGAGTGTGCCAAACGCCATACACCGAAGGCCAGCGCGCCGATAAGTACCAGCACAATAACTACCCAGCCCTGAGGAAGCCGCCTCTCGTCGTGAGGCCTTTCCAGTAGAGGTACGACGACGCGGTCCTCACCCCGCTCGGCGATCTCGCCCTTAAAGCGCTCAACCGTCTCGGGCGCATCCAGACCCAAATAATCGGCATAGGAACGCACAAAACCAATAGCGTATGCGCGGCCCGGCAAGGCATCCTGGCGATCTTCCTCGAGCGCCTCGAGGTGGTCCTTACGAATTTTGAGAACACGGGCGATCGCGGCCAGCTCGTCACCCCGGCGCAGGCGCGCGGCACGCAGGTGCTGGCCCACGGTCTCAAGCGGTGCGGCTGCATCGTCGCATATTTCACGCAGGTGAATGCGTTTGCGTTCCGCGCCGGCGCCTTTTTCAAGACGAAGATCGTTAGGTTTGCTCATTGGGGCCTAGCATTAGCCGCTTAAAGTCTTCCGATAAAGGCTCAACTGCGCGTCGGACCATCCCTAGGGGCAAAACTTTCCCAGGTTCAGTTGCCTCCGCCGCCCATCGAGCCCTTTATGCGGCTCCGCTGCTGTTTGGAACTTCGGTCATCACGTCCTCTTGCTCCGGGTCGAGGCCCCCGATCGGCGACCCGGGGGCAGATCGTGGCCTCCTGGTCCCCGCAGATCACCTGAGATGGGCCCTAACCCACGGCGTCGGCCGCCGCCTCCGCCCAGAGCATTGCCCCCGGTCACTGGGGCTAAAATCTCCTCACTCATCCTGGACTGTCAGGCTCTCCGTCCTCCTTGGCGTCAGCCCCCCAAAATGCGCTGTTTGCGGCCCACTCCGCCATACAGCACTCCCTCAAGCAGCCAAACCAGTTCCGCAGGGCCTGTTTAAGGGCCTTAATGGCCCATTGTCCCCCCGATCATCTGCATCTTGTTGAGCTGCTGTTGGGCATCCTGGCTCATCTGCTGCCACTGCGCACGGGTATGGCAAATGGTTCCCCCTCCGAACAAAGAGCCCACAGGAGGAGGCGAGCGACGGCAAATAACCTTATTTGGATTCTCCGTCGGCTCCTGCGACGAAGCTGCCGGCGTCGCTTGCTTTACGTTGGAACCCGCAACCTTCGCGGATGTTGACCCAGCCAAAGAGGCGGCACTGTTGCCTGCGGCTAAAGCCGGACCGCTCAGTAACAGTGCCGTGACCGAAACAACCCAAATGCCGCGCATACGCATCTCGCTATACCTCTGTCTGACCGATTAATATTAAGCAAAATCATGCCGAGTATAAATACCGGAGGCAATGAGCGCCTTTGGGAAATCCTGGACGCCGAAATATTCGCGCCCAATTTAACATAAGCCATTGTTTTATTTGATAACTATGCCGCGTTCGGCAGCAAAAGCCGCGAGACGGGTGCGCAAGGAGTGGTCATTGCGGCCGCAGAGGCGGTTGACGAATTCGGCCACCTCCCGCGTATGCAGGCTGCGAAGCATCATCTTGACCGGCCCTATATTGCCCGGCTGCATCGAGAGGGTTCGCAGTCCCACCCCGATCAACGCCATGGCATCGAGGGGGCGGCCAGCCATCTCCCCGCACAGGGAGAGTTCGCCTCCCGCCTCGGCCGCGCTATGGACGATCTGACGGATCATCGTCAAACCTGCTGGACTTAAGGGATCATAGCGACGGGCTACCCGCGGATTTGTGCGATCAACTGCAAACATGAACTGGAAAAGGTCGTTGGAGCCGATAGAGACGAAATCGGCGTTACGCAGGATCTGAGGCAGCATGAACATGAGCGACGGAACCTCGAGCATGGCTCCGACCAACGTTTGCTTTGGTAGCGGCTGGCCCATCAGCCGGCCCCGCTCCAGTTCACGATCAACTAAAGCCCGCGCCAAATTGAATTCGGAAACGTCGCTGATCATCGGCAGCAGGAGACGGAGCACCCGCCCGGCCGAGGCCGTAAGCAAGGCCCGCACCTGATAGCGCAGCAATGCCGGACGGTCGAGCGCGATACGGATAGCACGCCAGCCGAGGGCAGGATTCTCTTCCCGTTCCCAGCGCCCATAGGGCAGAATCTTGTCACCTCCCAGATCCAGAGCCCGAAACGTCACCGGGCGCTCGCGCGCCGCTTCAATGATACTCTTGTAGAATGCGATCTGATCTCCCAGGCGTGGCATCGTCTGTCCGATCATGAACTGCAATTCAGTGCGGAACAGACCGACACCGTCAGCTCCTGATTCAGCCAGATGCGGCATGTCGAGGAGCAATCCGGCATTCATCATCAGCGAGATTGGAACGCCATCCCGTGTAACCGCCGGCAAATCCCTCACCTTGGCAATCTCCGCGACTCTTTGCGCCATTAATGTCTGGCGAGCGCGGAAAGCGGTCACGATTTCGGCGGGAGGGCGTAGATGAATCTCTCCGGTTTCTCCGTCTACCGCTACGGTATCACCGGCGCGTGCCGCATCGCTCACCCCCTCCACGCCACCGATTACAGGAATGCGCATTGCGCGCGCTACAATTGCCACATGGGAAGTTGTCGCTGCATCTTCCAGAATTAGTCCCACTACTCCAACACGGCCGTAGTCAAGAAGTTCGGCAGGGCCCAGCGCGCGTGCGACCAGCACCGCATCGGCGGGCAAACTGTCCCAGTCTCCCTGATTCCCGAGATGGCGCTGCAATCGGCGATGCAAATCGTCCAGATCATGCAGTCGTTCGCGCAAAATAGGATCGCTCGCCCGCGCAATGCGCAGGCGCAACTCGTCCTGTACCCTTTCGACTGCGGCTTCCGCTGTCAGGCCAGTGTCCACCGCATCACGCAGACGATGCTGCCAGCCTTGGTCCAGAGCAAAAAGCCGGTAAGCTTCGATCACTTCCCGGCTCTCACCGGTCAGATCAAGCTCACTTGATTCGAGCATGTCATCGACTGACTCGCGCAGTGAATCGAGGGCCGCATCCAAGCGGGCATTTTCCGCAGCCGGATCATCTGCGATCATGCGATCAACTCGAACACGTGGTTCATGCAGGACCACATGCCCAACGGCAACGCCCTCTGACAATCCATCGCCCTTGAAGGCCCGCGGCCGATCCGGACGCAGCTCCGGTT
Organism: Pseudomonadota bacterium; assembly: GCA_021851325.1. Taxonomy (GTDB): domain Bacteria; phylum Pseudomonadota; class Alphaproteobacteria; order Micropepsales; family Micropepsaceae; genus Rhizomicrobium. Next base: position 51,557 of record JAJZDZ010000003.1, read on the forward strand.
CGTCTAGTTCCGCGATGTCAAAAAGTGCACCATGAGCCACAACTTCGGCCAGGACCATGGCCACGGTCTGGAGCGCTTCGACTTCCTCCTCATCATACTGGCGTGCAACCTGGTTCTGGACCGTCAACACACCATAGACCTGACCGCCACGGACGATCGGCACCCCGAGAAACGAGCGAAACGGGTCCTCTCCGGTCTCCGGACGATAGGCAAAGCGCGGATGCTCGACCGCGTTGGACAGGTTGATCGCTTCGGCCGCGTCGGCAACCATACCCACAAGACCCTCGCCCCAGCGCATGCGTGTTCGATGAACGGCAGAGCGGTTGAGGCCTTCGGTGGCAAATAATTCGAGCCAGTTACCCGCACGGCGCAGATATATCGAACACACCTCGGCCACCATATTGGCGGCGATGACCATGACAAGCTTGTCGAGGCGAACCTGAGCGCTCGCCTGTTCGGCCATGATTTCGCGCAGGCGCCGGAGGAGAATGCGCGGACTACCTGCCGCTACCATTCACGCCTCCCCGGTAAGCATCAGCCTGCATCCAAGCCATAGGCCGAATGCAGTGCTCGCACTGCAAGTTCCACATACTCCTCGGAGATCAAAACCGAAACCTTAATCTCTGAGGTCGAAATAACCTGGATATTGATCCCCTTCTCGGAGAGCGTCCGGAACATGGTTTGGGCGACGCCAGGATGGGCCCGCATTCCGATACCGATGATCGATACCTTGGCCACATTGTCGTCGGAAATAATATCACGATAGCCAATTACGTCGCGTGCCTTTTCGATGGCGTCGAGAGCTCGTGGCAATTCGGAGCGCGAGACTGTGAAGGTGAGATCTGTTTTTTTGCCGTCAGCAGAGACATTCTGCACAATCATGTCCACATTGACGCCAGCATCGGCCAAAGGACCAAAAATTGATGCTGCGATCCCCGGCTGGTCGGAGATGCGATGCAAAGTGATTTTGGCCTCGTCCCGCGAATAGGCGATGCCGGTTACCGGTTTCTTTTCCACGATGGCGTCCTCGTCGCATAGGAGCGTGCCTCCGGCCGCGGCGTCAAATGTCGACAGAACCCGGACTGGCACTCGATACAGCATGGCAATCTCGACCGAGCGGGTTTGCAGCACCTTGGCGCCCAGCGATGCCATTTCCAACATTTCCTCAAAGGCGACCCGCTGCAGGCGCTGCGCCTTGGAGACAATGCGCGGATCGGTCGTGTAGACCCCGTCCACGTCAGTATATATATCGCAGCGGTCAGCCTCGATTGCTGCGGCGATAGCAACTGCCGACGTATCGGAGCCACCTCGACCCAGGGTGGAAACGCGGTGATCAGGAGCGATGCCCTGAAACCCGGCAATTACCGCGACCTGTCCCTGCGCCAGGCGCTCGCGCAAAAGTTTCGGATCGATGCGCTCGATCCGGGCAGACCCGTGCATGGCACTGGTTTCGATCGGAATCTGCCAGCCGAGCCAAGATCGCGCCTGCACCCCGATCGCACCCAGTGCGACCGCTGTTAGCCCAGCCGTGATCTGCTCGCCGGCGGCCACCACCACATCGTACTCACGCGCGTCATGGAGCGGCGACAATGTGCGGGTCCATCCCACCAGCTTATTGGTCTCCCCAGCCATCGCCGAGACCACAACTGCAACTTCATGACCGGCGTCCACCTCGCCCTTGACCAGGGTTGCGACGTGACGGATGCGTTCAAGGTCGGCCACCGAAGTGCCGCCGAATTTCATCACAATCCGGGCCATAAAAATCGAAACTCACACTGTTTTGCGACGCGATATGGCATACATAGCCGGATGCTGCGGCGCACTCAACGCGCCATTGATGGCTTTGCGGGCGGAAGGAGCAAATCTCCCTCCGCAATCTTGGCCAGGACCGCCCCCCAGGGTCCGCCTGTTCACCACCCCGGGGCTCGGCTCCGCCCAAGGGCGCAGTTGGGCAATTGCGCTGCAGCCGTTACCATAGCGCGTACCCAAGGCTTGTCATCATGTCCTCAGCCCCTACCTCCTCGATCGATCCTGCAGAAATTGAAAAATTCTCGGCCATGGCCGAGACTTGGTGGGATCCCACCGGTCCCTTTGCGCCCTTGCACAGGTTCAATCCGGTGCGACTCGCCTTTATCCGGTCCGAGGTCCAGGCTCATTTCGGCCGCGATGCCGGACAATTGTCACCGTTTTCCGGCCTTTCGCTGTTGGATCTTGGCTGCGGCGGCGGGCTTCTCTGCGAGCCCATGTGCCGCCTCGGCTTTGCTGTAACTGGCGTCGATGCGTCGGATAAGAATATTCACATCGCCCAGCTGCACGCTGAACAACAGGACCTGCCTGTCGCTTACCGGCAGGGAACCGCTGAAATACTGGCTAGCGAAGGGCTGACGTTTGACGTCGTGCTGAACATGGAGGTGATCGAGCACGTGGCAGATCCCGAGCGCTTTCTTGCATCCTGCGCCCGGCTGGTTCGCCCAGGTGGACTTATGTTCACCGCAACCCTTAACAAGACGCTCAAATCGCTCGCCCTGGCCAAATTTGCCGCCGAATACGTGCTGCGCTGGCTGCCTCCGGGCACCCATGACTGGAGCCGCTTCCTGCCCCCCGAACGGTTACACCGCTTGCTCAAGCAGAACGGACTTGAGGTCATAAAGCTTCAGGGCGTTAGCTTTGACCCTCTGTCCTGGGGCTGGAGACTGAGCCACGATACTGACGTCAACTATATGATCGTGGCCCGCAGGCCGAACGGCTAAGCACCTAGGCTCGACGCTCCACCGTTCCCAGCGCGTCGGCAAGGCGCGTCGTCGCCGCGCCGGGACGCAGGGGCTTGGGCTGGCTTTCATGGGGTGCCCACGCCGTCATGTAAACGACGTCAAAACTGGCAGCCACGCGCCCATGGCCGGTTCCATAATTCTCCTGATAGTTGCTGAGCATGGCCGCCAAGAGACCGCGGCTAAGAGGGCGACGCTCCCGAGCGCACAGGTAATTCACCTCGCCCATTGCGCGAAGATCTGTCACTAAGTTACTGAAATTCTTATAATTTACGGTTGTCCTTTCAACATCAACCACGGGCATGGCAAAGCCTGCGCGTTGCAGCAACATGCCCAGACTTCGGACGTCGGCGAAAGGAGCCACCCGCGGGCTCAGTCCGTCCCGAAGTTGCAGCTCCGCCGCCGCAAAGGCTGCCCGCAGCTCATGCAGCGTATCGGCACCAAACAGCGCCGCAACAAAAAGTCCATCTGGCCGCAACAGATTGCGGATCTGCAGGAGTGCGCCAGGCAGGTCGTTGACAGCATGCAGCGATAGCACGGAGGTCACCAAGTCGAAGCAGGATGCGCCAAAGGGCAGCGCTTCTTCATCGCCGATCAGTTGGCCGCCATCGCGATCGGTCAGCCCCAATTGGGTCCATTGCTCAGCGTGGGGCACGAGATACCGCCTGCTTTCCGGCGAGGAGGCAAGATCGAGAGCCGAACAAAAGCGGCGGCGTACCGCCCCCAGCCTATCCGCCAGCCCCTCAGCCGCCTCAAGCAGTAAAAAGCGATCCCCGCCAAGGTGCTGCCCGCGCTGGCGACGAAGGCGGTAAAATGCCCGGTCAAAAACCTGCGGCACGGCTGGATCGGTGGACTGCGGGGAGGACATCGGCGGTACCATAGTCCGGTCCTAGCCCAGTGAGGGCACCCGGAGCAATGTTGACCAGCCTACCCGGACCGCCAGAGTGAGGGACTTTGCCACCGAGTTTCTCGCCATCGCAGTGGTTGGCGTGTTGTGCTGCAACCCGTCTGAACGGTACTTTATCTTGTTCGCACATAAGGCCATGACCGTGCCCGCCATCACCATCTATACCACCCCCCTGTGCCCCTACTGCGTGCGGGCCAAACGTCTCCTCACCGCCAAAGGCGCCAGTTTCGAGGAGATCGATGTCATGATGGACCCTGATCAGCGCCGGAAGATGGAAGAGCTTTCGGGCCGTCACACCGTCCCTCAGATCTTCTTCGCTGATACCCACATCGGCGGATGCGACGACCTTTACCGTCTAGACGAAACAGGTCAGCTCGACGCACTGCTTCAGGAACTCTCAACATGACCCGATGCAAGGCGGCCTGCGTCCAACTCCGCTCGAGTGATGATGTCGCAGAAAACATCTCGGTGACCAGCGAGCTGATTCGCCAAGCGGCGGCAGAGGGGGCCAAATTCGTTGCCACTCCTGAAAACACCACATTGATGGCCCCCGATGGCGGAGCCAAGCTTGAACGCAGCTTTGATGAGGGCAACGACCCTGCGTTGCCTGCCTTCCGCGAGCTCGCCCGCGAGCTGGGCATTTGGCTATTGATTGGATCACTGGCGATCAGAACGAGCTCCAACAAAACCGCAAACCGCAGCTTCCTGATTGATCCACAGGGCGTTATCAAAGCTCGCTACGACAAGATCCACCTTTTTGACGTAGATCTCCCCTCTGGAGAAAAATATCGCGAATCCAATACTGTAGAGGGTGGTTCTCAGGCGGTGCTTGTGGATAGTCCTTGGGGAAAGATAGGACTTTCGATCTGTTATGACCTGCGATTTCCACAGCTCTACAGACGCCTTGCGAAGGCCGGCGCGGCGGTGCTGACGGTGCCCTCGGCCTTTACCGAAACCACCGGCAAGGCTCATTGGCACACCCTGCTGCGAGCGCGTGCGATCGAAAACGGGGCATTTGTAATTGCGCCGGCGCAGGGCGGCCTTCACGCCAATGGCCGTCGTACCTACGGTCACAGCATGATCATCGATCCTTGGGGCGAGATCCTTGCGGAGGCCGGAGAAGAGCCTGGTATCATTGCATCAGAGATCAATCTGGAAGCAGCACTGGCAGCCCGGGCCCGCATTCCCAATCTGGAGCATGACAGGGATTTTGCGCTATCGGTGGCGCCCTCAGAGGGTCAGCCATGACTTCGGGCGCCTGGCACTCTTTTGGCCAGAGTGCTTGCACTCCGTCATGATTGGCCCCATTTTCCGACCTAGCCTTGCAATCCGTACTTGGTTTCAGGAGTGACATTTCGTGATCGTCTATAGTCTGGCCTGCGCACAGGGCCACGGCTTTGAAGGATGGTTCCGTGACAGCGCCGCCTACGACCAGCAGGCCAAAGGCGGCAAGCTCGTATGCCCGGTCTGTAACTCGCGGCAAGTACAAAAGGCGCCCATGGCTCCGGCCGTGGCCGGCGCAAAGGACAAGCCTGCCCCCTCCGCCGGCGATCTGAAGCAGATGCGGCAATATCTGACGGGTTTGCGCAAATATATCGAGACCCACGCGGAGAATGTGGGTCGCGATTTTCCCGAGGAAGCGCGCAAGATCCATTATGGTGAGGTCGAGGAGCGCCCAATCTATGGCGAGGCCAGTCTCTCGGAGGCACGCGAACTGCTCGATGAGGGCATATCCGTCGCGCCGTTGCCACCAGATGTGGGAGAGGTCAACTGATCGGTTGCCCACCTGCCAAGGGCCGGTCATAAACGACCGTCACCCGGAGTATGGCCGTGAGTCTGCCTGCGAAACTTATCAAGCTTGAATTCTTCCTCAGGCGCCTTATCGGCCAAAATGGGCAAGATGATTTCTCCCGCCGCTACTGGGAAGCGCGTTACCGCTGGGGCGGCGATTCCGGCAAGGGCTCACGCGGCGATATCGCCGCACGCAAGGCGGAATTCGTGAGCAGCTTTTGCCGTGAGCACGACGTCACCAGCCTGGTCGAACTGGGGTCGGGCGATGGCGTCTGCGCCTCACAGATCAAGGTGGCCCAGTATCTCGGCCTTGACCTCTCCCAGGACGCCGTCCTACGCGCCCGCCGCCGTGTGCCCGCACCAACGCATTGCTTTATGGCAATCGCCGGCGACAGCCCCGAGACCATCGTTGCCAAGGTGAAGTCGCATCATGGCGGAAACCTGCCGCAGGCGAGCCTTTCAATGGATGTGATCCTGCATCTGGTCGAGGACAGCGTCTATGAGGCCTATCTAAAGACACTTTTTGCCATCAGCGCACGCTACATCGTCGTATACTCATCTGATGCAGACGGTCCAAACGAGGTTCATGTACGCCACCGCGCCTATGCCCGCCGCTTCATGGCTGACTTTCCCGTCCGCCAGATTGCAGCACATGGAGACGGTATGCCGGCTCATTTCAAGGTGTTTGAAAAGCTCTGACGGCCGCTAGAACTTGACGGCCTGAAACAGCGCGAGAACGCTGCTGCCTAATGCTGAAACCGCCGAAACGATGACGAGCGCGATCCCTCCGGCTATCAGGGCGTACTCAATTGCCGTGGTGCCTCTGACGTCCTCAAGGATACCTAGCCCAAAAGCTCGACCAGGGCGGGAATGAGCGGAATATCGGCGGGCGGCATCGGATAGTCGCGCAGCTTTGCCGGACGCACCCATTTGAGGACCTGCCCCTCGCAGGGCTGAACCATTCCCTGCCAGCGTCGACAGATGAAGAGCGGCATGAGCAGATGAAACGATGGATAGACATGAGAGGCAAAGCTGAGAGGTGCGAGACAGGCTTCCTGCACGGAAATGCCAAGTTCTTCGTGCAGCTCGCGGATCAGCGCCTCCTCGGGACGCTCGCCTGCTTCCACCTTTCCACCGGGAAATTCCCATAGTCCTGCCATAGTCTTGTCAGGTGGCCGTTGCGCCAAGAGCACCCGGCCGTCCGCGTCCACGAGGGCGCAGGCTGCGACCAGAACCGTCTTACCCTGCGTCATATGGCATCATCCTAGGGAACCCGCTTTAACAGGTGATTGCATCAACCAGGACAATTTGAGCCGTCAGCTGCGGTAGGCACCGTTGATATGGATATAGCCTTCGGTGAGATCGCAGGTCCATACCCGGGCACGCCCCCGCCCCAGACCAATATCGACAGCAATTTTCACGCTGCGCAGAGCGACCGCCGCGCTGGCTTTGGCTTCGTCATAACGCCGGGCCCGAGCACCGGCTTCGGCCACCACGTGGCCGCCGAAAGCTATTTTCAGCCGATCGCGGTCGGCTGGCTCCCCAGCCTTGCCAACAGCCATGACGATGCGGCCCCAATTGGCATCACCGCCGGCAATCGCGGTCTTAACCAGAGGCGAGTTGGCAATGCTCATGGCGATGCGATGGGCACTGGCGTCACTTTTCGCACCGCTGACACCGACCTCGATGAGTTTCTGCGCACCTTCACCATCGCGCACCACTTTCAGCGCCAGATCAAGCAGAACTGCATCGAGCTTACGACGAAAATCGGCCAAGCCTGGATCGCTGGCACGGGTAACACGAGGATGGGGACGGCCCTGCCCGGTCGCAAACAAAAGTAGGGTGTCAGAGGTCGAGGTATCACTGTCAACCGTAATGCAGTTGAAGCTCTTCGCCACACCATCCGACAGCAGGTCCTGAAGCACCGCCGCGGGAATGGCGGCGTCCGTAAAAACAAAGGCGAGCATGGTTGCCATGTCCGGGGCAATCATGCCCGAGCCTTTGGCTATGCCATTAATCGTAACCTTGGTCCCGGCGATACGCGCACTGGCTGTGGCAAGCTTCGGGTAGGTATCAGTGGTCATGATGGCACGGGCGGCCGCTTCCCAGCTCTCGTTCACAGCACCATTGCAGAGCTGGGGCAGGACCTTGGTGATCTTTTCAGCAGGCAATGGCTCGCCAATAACCCCGGTGGAGGCAAGAAAGACCTCAGACAGGGGACACGCCAGCGCCGCCGCCGCCGCCTGCGCCACCGCCCGCGTCGTTGTCTTGCCTGCCTGCCCGGTAAAGGCGTTGGCATTGCCCGAGTTGACCACAAGCCCTCGTGCGGTCCCGCGGGCGAGCTTGGTGCGACACCAGTCGACCGGAGCCGAAGGCGCCTTGGAGCGTGTGAATACTCCGGCCACCTGGGTTCCTGGCGCCAGTTCCGCCAACATCACATCCGTGCGCGCGGAATATTTGATCCCGGCTGCGGCACTTGCCAGACGAACCCCGGCGACAGGTGGCAGCGGTTTCTGGGCTGCCGGCGCCAGTGGCGATATACCATGACCGTCTGTCCCGCCCGATTCCTGAGATTTTGGCGCCGCACCAGGCTTGCCTCGGGAGGCTACCGGACGAACTTTGGCCCTGGTCTTGGTGACGGATCTGGGTGCCTGGGGTCTGATCATGGACTTGCCTTAATAGTGCCGGGCTGGCGGAGCGAGATTTGCAAGTCCGGGGAGCGCCGGAATTGAGCCAAAATCCATTGAATTGACAAGGGGGAATGCGCTTCTTATCTCTGCCCCGCGTCTGTGCGGATCAACGCCGCCGGATCATTGATGGAAGCCGGGGCATCCCGGCCCGCCCCTTCCCTGAGGACATTTATGCTCAGCAGCATTGCCCAGCGCCTTTTCGGCTCCGCGAACGAACGTAAGCTCCGCGCCATGTGGCGCCAGGTCGAGGAGATCAACGCGCTCGAGGACCAGTTCAAAGCCAAGTCTGATGATGAGCTGCGGGCCATGACCGCCCATTTCCGCGAGCGGCTCGCAAATGGCGAGAAGCTGGACGATTTGCTCCCAGAGGCATTCGCCACGGTCCGCGAAGGGGCCTGGCGGGCCCTCGGGCAACGTCATTTTGACGTTCAGCTGGTCGGCGGCATGGTTCTGCACCAAGGACGCATCGCCGAAATGAAGACTGGCGAAGGTAAGACGCTGGTTGCGACGCTTCCGACCTATCTCAACGCGCTTGAGGGCAAGGGGGTCCATGTCGTCACTGTCAACGACTATCTGGCCAGCCGCGATGCCGAGTGGATGGGACAAGTCTACCGCTTCTTGGGCATGACTGTCGGTTGCATCATCCATGGTCTGGACGACGAGGAGCGCAAGGCCGCCTATCAGTGCGACATAACCTACGGTACCAATAACGAGTTCGGCTTCGATTATCTCCGCGACAACATGAAGTACTCGCAGGAGACAATGACGCAGCGCCCACACCATTACGCCATCGTTGATGAGGTCGACTCCATTCTGATCGACGAAGCGCGTACCCCACTCATCATCTCCGGCCCGACAAATGATCTGACAGAAGTCTATCTCGCAGCCGACAAGCTCATTCCGCTGCTGACCGATGAAGATTATGAACTCGATGAAAAGCAGCGGACCGTCACGCTGACCGAGTCGGGTAATGAACGCATGGACGCGGCGTTACGCGAGATCGGATTGCTTACCACAGGCGATCTCTACGACATCGAAAACATCACCCTTTTGCATCATGTCAATCAGGCACTAAAAGCCCACAAGCTCTTCCTCAAGGACCGCGACTACATCGTCAAGGACCGTGAAGTCATGATTATTGATGAGTTCACTGGCCGCATGATGCCGGGCCGGCGTTATTCGGAGGGGCTGCATCAGGCGCTGGAGGCTAAGGAAGGAGTAGAGATACAGCCGGAAAACGTGACTCTGGCCTCGATCACCTTCCAGAACTACTTCCGCCTTTATAAGAAGCTTGCCGGCATGACCGGTACGGCATTGACCGAGGCGGCGGAGTTCATGGACATCTATAAACTTGATGTCATTGAAATTCCAACCAATCTTCCGATCGCACGCCTAGACCACGACGATGAAGTCTACCGTTCTGTCGCCGAAAAATATGACGCAATCGTCAAGCTCATTCAGGACTGTCAGAAACGTGGCCAACCGGTGCTGGTTGGCACGGTGTCGATCGAGAAATCAGAAGAACTCTCCGCACTGTTGAAGAAGAAGAAAATCGCGCACAACGTCCTCAATGCGCGTTACCACGAACAGGAAGCCAGCATCGTGGCGCAGGCCGGTGTCTGCGGTGCGGTCACCATTGCCACCAATATGGCAGGGCGCGGAACCGACATTCAGCTCGGCGGTAACGCCGACATGCGAATCAAAAACGAACTTGCGGCTGTCACCAACGATGGCGAACGCGCAGGGATGGTAGAAAAAATCCGTGCGGAAGTCGCAGAGAACAAGAAGAAGGCCCTGGCTGCCGGCGGCCTCTACATTGTCGGTACCGAGCGACACGAAAGCAGGCGCATTGATAACCAGCTGCGCGGCCGCTCCGGTCGTCAGGGAGATCCAGGGGCGTCCAAATTCTTTCTGTCACTTCAGGACGACCTGATGCGGATATTTGGTTCGGACCGCATGGAGTCGGTACTTAAGCGCATTGGACTTCAGGAAGGCGAAGCCATCGCCCATCCCTGGGTAAATAAAGCCCTCGAGAAGGCGCAACAGAAGGTCGAGGATCGAAATTTCGAGATCCGTAAGAACATTCTCAAATATGATGACGTGCTGAATGATCAGCGACGTGTCATTTTTGAGCAGCGCAAAGAGATCATGGAAAGCGACGATGTCGCTGATCAGATCAAGGAATTTCGCGCGACCGTGATCGACGAGCTGGTCGCCCGCCATATTCCAGAAAAGGCCTATGCCGAGCAGTGGGACTCTGCTGGTCTGGAGGAAGAGGTCCGGACCATATTCGGCCTGGAATTGCCGGTGGTTGAGTGGGCCAAAGAAGAAGGTATTGCCGAGGAAGAGGTGCATGAGCGACTGACCAAGGCCGTTGAGGAGCGCGCAGCCGAGCGCGCCGCCAATTTTGGCCCCGACATCATGCGCTATGTCGAAAAGACCGTCTTGCTGCAGACGCTGGATCACAACTGGCGCGAACATATCGTCAATCTGGATCATCTGCGTCAGTATGTGGGCCTGCGCGGTTATGGCCAGCTCGACCCGCTCAACGAATACAAGCAGGAAGCTTTCGCCCTGTTCGAGGCGCTGATCTCTAAGCTGCGTACCGATGTAGTCAGCCAGCTGATGCAGCTGCAGATTAATGTCGAGGCGCCGCCGACACTGGAGGAACCCAGTCTGCAGCAACTTCAGGCGCTGCACGTGGACCCCTACACCGGCGAAAACGAATTCGAAAGCGCGGACTACGGTGCCGCCATTACCAGAACCAACACCCCCTTTGTCCACCGCAACGAGAATGTGCAGGTTGATCCGAACAATCCGCAGACTTGGGGCAAGGTGCAGCGTAACGCCCCCTGTCCCTGCGGCTCTGGGCGCAAGTTCAAGCACTGCCACGGGGCTTTGGTGTAAGCAGCAAGAGCGTTCTCGCCGCCCATCCCTGTCCTGACGTGACGTCATCGCGGCGCGCGTTGACGATGTCCAGTCCGACACTGGGCTGCGGCGTGTCTGCTCGTTCAGGCCTGCCAAAGCTCGGCTTTGAACCCGGCAGGACGACAGGTGGGGCTTTGCAACGGCCGGTTTTGCGGCGCAAGCTGGCCTCGCAGCTCAGAGGCTTACCAGCATGCCGGAATCCTTTCGTGTTGAAATCGGTCAGTCGACCGTCAATGCCATCCTGCGCAAAGTGCGCGCCTTTGAGTGGCATGAAGCCCCTCAGGGACCTGGACTTGAGAATAGTTGGGCCTACGGCGCCAATCTCAATTATATGCAGGAGCTGTGTCGCTATTGGGTCGAAAATTACGACTGGTTTCATTGGCAGGATGCGCTCAATCGCTTTGCCCAATACCGGGCCGAGGTCGAGGGCCTCGCCATTCATTTCTATCATGAGCCGGGGTCAGGGCCTGCGCCGCTCCCCCTTATTCTCAGTCACGGCTGGCCAGGTTCGGTGTTCGAATTTCTTCATCTCATCGATCAGCTGGCTCATCCTGAGCGTCATGGCGGGGACGCCCGCGACGCTTTTACCGTGATCGTGCCGTCCCTGCCTGGTTATGGTTTTTCGGACAAGCCCAAGCGACCGATTTCACCGCGTACGATCGCCCGAATGTTCGATACCCTCATGACCGAAGTTCTGAATCTGCCTGGTTACATTGCCCAGGGTGGCGACTGGGGTTCGGCGATTTCAGGATGGATGGGCTATGAAGGCAAGGGATGCCGGGCGATCCACCTCAACATGATGGGATGGCGGACGCCCGGCGATACGCCCCTGAGCGAAGAAGAGAAGGAACATGCCACGCGCGCCGAACAACTGTTCAATATGGAAGGCGCCTATTTCCGCGAACAGTCAACCAAACCTCAGACCTTGTCCTATGCGATGATGGATTCGCCCGTTGGGGCCTGCGCCTGGATCGTCGAGAAGTTCTACGGTTGGTCCGACATCCGCACAGACTTTGAGGCCGTCTACACCAAGGATCAGTTGCTCACCAACGTGATGATCTACCTGGTGTCGCGCAGCTTCAACACCGCCACCTGGCTTTATCGCGGCCTGTTCGAAGACCTAAGCGGCGAGCCAGTACCACCTGGGGCGCGCATCGAACGACCGGTCGCAATCGCCCGCTTCCCCGTCGACCTCATCCCCTTCCCCCCACGCAGCCAGGTCGAACGCAGCATGAATGTGGTGCGCTGGAGCGAATTTGCTGAGGGCGGCCATTTCGCTGCGCTTGAACGCCCCAATGATATCGTATACGATATACAAAGTTTTGGTCGGGGATTCCGCTAGATGCGCAGTGCGCGGCTTGTTCACATCGTCAGCTGTCACGCCGAAGGAGAGGTCGGAGAGGTCATCGTGGGTGGGGTCGCCCCGCCACCTGGCAGCAGTGTGTGGGAACAGTCGCGATTTATTGCCAGGGACGGACAGCTGCGCAATTTTGTTCTGAATGAACCACGGGGTGGCGTCTTCAAGCACGTGAGCCTTCTCGTGCCGCCCAAGACTGCCGGCGCCGACATGGGCTGGATCGTCATGGAGCCGGAAGACACCCCGCCCATGTCAGGATCCAATTCGATGTGCGTGGCCACTGTATTACTGGAGACGGGCATCCTGCCGATGCACGAGCCGCAGACGGTTGTGCACATCGAGGCTCCCGGTGGCGTGGTGGAAGCAACGGCCGCGTGTCACGATGGCAAGGTGGAATGGGTTCGCATCCGCAATGTCCCGTCATTCGCAGATCGCCTCGATGCGTCCCTCGAGGTGGAAGGGCTGGGCACCCTTACTGTCGACACCGCCTATGGTGGCGACAGCTTCGTGATCGCCGACGCTGGGGCACTTGGGTTTGCCTTGCGCCCCGATGAGGCCAGGGATCTTGCCGAGACTGGCATCCGCATCACCAAAGCCGCCAACCAGCAGCTGGGTTTTCGTCATCCGGAAAATCGGGACTGGGATCATATCTCCTTTTGCCTTCTGGCTGCGCCCATTATGCGGCACGGCGATGGCTGGATGGGCCGCAACACTGTCGCTATTCAACCAGGCAAACTGGATCGCTCGCCCTGTGGTACCGGATGCTCGGCACGCATGGCCGTTTTGCATGCGCGCGGCATTTTGAAGATAGGCGACAGGTTCACAGGCCAGTCGATCATCGATAGCGAGTTTCACTGCCGGATCGAGGACGCGGCCATGGTAGGTCACCGTTCGGCCATCATTCCCAGCATCCAGGGCCGTGCTTTCATTACCGGCACCCACCAACTAATGCTGGATCCAAGCGATCCATGGCCGCAAGGCTACAAGCTTTCCGATACCTGGCCCAGGCTCGCCTGAGCCTCAGACCAGATCCCGTCCCATCGCCAGATATTTTTCGCGGCGCTGCTGCTTGAGTGCAGCAGGCGACAATGTCCCCAGTTCGCCAAGCGCCCGGGCTATGGTTTCCCCCACGGCCTGGATGGCGTCGTCCGGCGCCCGATGAGCGCCTCCCAGCGGTTCGGCAACGATGCCATCAATCAGCTTCAGATCGAGCAGATCCTGAGCCGAAATGCGCATGGCCGCTGCGGCTTCCTGGGCCTTGTCGGAAGACCGCCATAGGATCGAGGCGCAGCCTTCCGGCGAGATCACCGCATAGATGGCATGCTCAAGCATGAATACGCGGTTGGCCACCGCGATTCCTAACGCACCACCAGACATACCCTCGCCAATGATCGTCGCAATAAAGGGAACCTTGAGGTTAAGGCTCTTCTCGGTGGCCCGGGCGATCGCTTCGGCCTGCCCGCGCTCCTCGGCACCAACTCCGGGATAGGCCCCTGCCGTATCGACAAAAGAAATCACCGGCAGACCAAAGCGCTCGGCCAGATCAAAAAGGCGCACCGCCTTGCGGTATCCTTCCGGCATAGCCATGCCAAAATTATGCTTCAGGCGCGACTGGGTATCGTTGCCCTTTTCATGGCCAAGCACGGCCACTGCCTGGCCGCGAAACCTCCCGAGGCCAGCCATTACGGCCTGGTCCTCGCCGAACAAGCGGTCACCCGCCAGTGGCGTGAACTCATCGATCAAGCCACTCAGATAATCTGAAAAATGCGGCCGCGCCGGGTGTCGGGCGACCAAGGCCTTCTGCCAAGGCGACAGCTTGGCATAGGTCTCCTTGATCAGGCTCGAGACCTTGGCCTGCAGCCGGCCAACCTCATCGGTGATGTTCATCGACGGGTCTTGCTCGGCGAGCTGGCGCAACTCGACGATTTTACCTTCGAGCTCGGCAATCGGGCGTTCAAAATCGAGATAAACGTGCATCTTTGCTCAGAAATTCCGTTCCGCGAGACCTGCGGAAAATGCCGCGGAAAGTGACCCGAGGCCCCGGTAATGTCAACGAAGACGGCCGGACACCTCTCCGCACACTCCCCCCTTAAAGGAAAATATCCCGATTTCAATCCTTTAGAGCCGCGAGCGGCGCCGGTGCCACCCACCTGCTTGCGGCTCTCAAGCGCGCCCCTGCCTCGAACGATAATTATTCCCGCCGGCCCCAATGAGAGCCCAAACCACGCGGCAGGCAGGCAGGAGGATAGCGTGGCCCCTGAGCCCTTCCCTGCTCAGGCTGGCGCCTGCCCGGCAATCATCGCCATCTGCTCGACGATAACCTGGGCCTGCCGAATGGACGCGGCATCGATCAGGACGCCGTTGAGGGTGGCCGCCCCAAGCCCCTTGTCCTGTGCCTCCTTCATCGCCGCAAGAATAGCCTGTGCGCGGGCCACCTCCTTTTGCGGCGGTGTGAAAATCTCGTTGGCGAGAGCCACCTGACTGGGGTGGATGGCCCACTTACCTTCACAGCCCAGGATTGCAGTGCGCATGGCCTGGGCCCGAAAGCCATCACCATCCGAATAGTCACCAAATGGCCCGTCAATTGGAACCAGACCGCGAGCCCGTGCTGCCTGACACATGCGGAACAGCGGATAATGCCAAAGATCGTTCCAATGCCGCTTGCGCCGACCATCATCCGCAGCATCGGTCAGCATCACATAATCCGCATTACCGCCGCCGATATTGGTGGTGCGCATGCCTTGAGAGGCAGCGTAATCCGCGGAGCCAAAATGCAGGCTCTCAAGACGGGCCGATGCCCCGGCGATTTCATCAATATTACCAAGGCCAAGGGCGGTTTCGATGATCACCTCAAGTCCAATCTGCTTTTTCCTCCCGACCGCAGCACTAGCCTGGGTGACGAGCATGTCAATTGCGTAGACATCGGCAGCGCACCCGACCTTCGGAATCATGATTGCGTCCAGACGTTCTCCGCCCTTCTCCACGAGGGCCAGCACGTCGCGATAACACCAATGCGTATCCAGCCCATTGATGCGCACCGTTAGAAGCTTGCGACCGAAGTCCACATCGTGAAGTGCCGCCACGATATGATCGCGGGCTTTGTCCTTGTCCGCAGGGGCCACCGCATCCTCAAGGTCAAGGCACACCACGTCGGCGGCGCTCGCCGCCGCCTTCGCAAACAATTGCGGACGGGAACCTGGCACGAACAGCTTGGATCGATAAAGCCTTGGCGGTGTGCGGCGTATCACTGGAGTAAAGGACACGGATGGGGCTCCTCTGCAGCGTCGCGGCAGCCTAGAGCCTTGATCGCATAGATCAAGATCACTGTTTGGGCCCCTTATCGCGCTTTGTTCTCCCGCGCCGGGCCAGGGGATGAGCAGAATGGACTACCCGCACCAGACGGCCGCTAGCCACATGGGTGTAAATCTGGGTTGTTGCGATATCTGCATGACCCAGCATGGTCTGCACGCTGCGAAGATCGGCCCCGCCTTCTACGAGATGGGTGGCGAAGGCATGACGCAGCACATGGGGGCTGAGCTTGTCCGGATCAATGCCAGCCTTGAGTGCAAGCTGCTTGAGCAGCTTGTGGCAGGCACGTCGCGTGAGATGCCCGTCTGCACCATGCGAGGGAAACAGGTACGGACTTTGTTTCTCGTCCTTGGCCAGGAATTGCGGTCTCACTTCAAGCCAGCTTGCAATCGCATCCCGCGCATGGCTGTTGAGTGGAACGAGGCGCTCCTTGCCGCCTTTGCCACGCACCAGAATGACCCCATCACGCGCCTTGGCCGCCGCAAGCGGCAGGCTCACCAACTCAGAAACGCGCAAACCCGCAGCGTACAGAATCTCGACCATCGCCAAAAGACGGCGTCCCTGCGCATCGCTGGCAGCCTGCGCCGCAGCACACTCAAGCAGTCGGTTCACATCATCAGCGCTGAGCACTTTGGGAAGGGGACGCACCATCTTCGGCGCATCAAGGATCGAGGTTGGATCCTCGCTGCGGATACCTTCTTGATAGAGAAAGCCGAAAAACTGTCTGAACGCCGAAAGCTTGCGAGCCTGGGTAGAGGACGCAAATCCCGCCTGGTCAAAGCGCTCCAGAACCTTGCGCAATGCGGCCCGCGGGGCACTGGCCAGATCCAGGCCCTGGGCCAAGTCCATCAGATCACGCCGGTAAGCCGAGATCGTATTGCTGCTCGCACCACGTTCTGAACCCATCATGTCCAAAAACGCTTCGATCAACGCGGCATTGTGCACGGCGACTGGCGCGCGCGGGCTCACAGCGAGGCCGATCCTCTGACCCGCCGGGCCGCTCCCTCGTGGCGTGGAGCCCGGTAGTTCAGCAGTTCCGCAGCGCCGATAGCGCGCGCATCCGGACGCAAATTCTCCCGCACCAGATCTCCGACCAACGCAACAAATGTTTTGGGAGGCAGATCACCAGGCCCTTGTGCGCCCAGCGCATCCAGGATGAAGGCGATAGCAACACCGCGCTGGCCCGATGCCCGCATGGCTTCCGCGAGCCTGTGCATATAGGCCTTGCCCGGTCGCCGCCCGGGCCAGGGAGTGGCAAGCGTGCGCTTCGTCGCACGCGCTACCTGGGCAGGCAGGGGCTCCCTCAGTACCCCGAACAGTCCGAGAGCCACGGCCGCAAATCGCTGTCCAGGTAGCCCTTGCACCAGTTCGCGACGCAGTTCGGCAAGCATAGTGGCACGCTGGCCGGGGGTGACGCTGGCCGGGGCTATCAGATCAAGACAGGCGTAAAGGCGGGCCCAGAGCGCAGCATCTGCTGGATGAGCGGGATTGAGTGTTGCCGCCCATTGGCTTGCCCTCTCGATATTCCCCGTCATCATCAAAGCGCGGGCAAACAGGTCTGTCATCCTGCGGTTCCGCGCTGAGGGCATAATCCGCATCAGCGCGCCCTGCTGAAGGTCAGCCGCTATGCCCATCAGATCCTGCTTGCGGGCTGTGGCGAGCGCCTCATAGATCAGCGCCGGCTGAGCCTCCTCTGAGGCCACCTTCACCGCGCGGCGCAGGAGAGCCTGCCCCTCCAGGAAAGGCATCGCCAGAACCTGCGCATGCTCCGTGGCCAGCTGATCGGGCGTAAAGGTCTGCGCATCGGCTATGGCGCGTAGCTCAGATACGGACAGCGCGCCGGTCCGTACCACGCGCTCAGCCGCCGCGAGACGATCGCGTGGCGGGTTCTGTGTCGCCGTTGCCGCCAGCAAAAGTCCGGGTGTTCCCAACTCCTCACCAAGGTCGAGGGAAACCGGCAAGCCGTTTTGACGCAGCAGGAATACGGTGAGTGAATCGGCGTTCACGATCCTTTTGGGCATACCCACAGAGTGCTGGCTCAGGCCCGCAAGCAGACTGGTAAAACCAGGATCGGCTAACCCCTGAGCCTGCATGACCGACAGTGTCAGCTGCACCGCGGGGCCATTGTCCTGGACGCGATAGCAATAGGCCCGCAGCCGGATCCAAAAGGGGCGCGAACTGCGGAGACGCCGGGTGGTATCTGGGCCACATACGGCTTCTACCTGGTTGGCATAAAGCAGAGCGTCGGCGCGGGCACGGTCGAAATCCGGGTCATGCGGCACCTCAGCAACAAGCGCGAGAGCCCCTGCGTCGCGCAGAAGACCCGCGTCGAGCAACCGGCGCAAGCGGACGGTGACAAAAGCATGGGGCGCCTGTCCAAGCGGCGCCGCAGCGGTGGTGAGCAGGAGCCGTCGTGCCAGTGTCCGCAAGGGCGCGATGGTGGTGGCGATGGGAAGCCGGTCCAGGAGCGCTTCGGCTTCAAGTTTGGGAGCACCAATCCACAAGGAGCCTCCAAGGCCTCCCTGCCCTGCATCGATGGTGCCCGCTGGCGGACCTTCAACCGCACCCAGGGGGTTTACCGTTACCGCGGGGGCAAGGGATGAGGCGGTGGCGGCGCCACCAGATGCGGCCCCCAAGCTGCCCAGCTGAGGCGCGCCGAGCCTTTGCGGGGCCGCTGTGGCAAACGCGGGCACAGCCCGGGCCCAGACCACCCCGGGGCCGAGCAGCCAACCAACCACTAGGGCAGCGGCCAGTGCCTTAGTGCGAAGGCCGTTCATGGGTGAGCACCTGATGGTAGGCGCGCTGCGGCGGTGTGAGCGTGCCGGCGTACCAGGCCAGGAATCCGGCCCCGATGATTGCGAGAAACAGAACGCCGAGCCCAATGCGAATTGCCCAAGCCATGTGTTCACCCAAGGTTTGCGATGGACGCGAAGTTGCCCCCACCCCCGCGCATCCCCTTTCTGACGGAAACACAGGTGGGATTGCAAGTCCCGCTGGAAGCTTTCGGGCACTCCGTGTAAGCCAGAAATATGAGCAGTTTAAGGCGCACGGTCGCCCTGATCGGGATGATGGGTGTGGGCAAGAGTTCACTGGGGCGACGGCTCGCCACCCGGCTCAAGGTCCCTTTTCGCGACTCAGATGCCGAAATCGAGCTCGCTGCCGGCTGTACCATCACTGAAATCTTCGAACGCTATGGCGAAGACGCCTTCCGCAGCTGCGAGCGGAAGGTAATTGCAAGGCTCCTGGAACTCCCGCCTCTCGTGCTGGCAACCGGGGGGGGCTCCTTCGCCGACGCCCAGATTCGCGCGGCAATTCAACATGGCGCGGTTTCGGTCTGGATTAAGGCCCCGGTTGCGGTTCTTGTCGAGCGTGTCGGGCGCCGCGATACCAGACCAATGCTGCGCAATGGTGACCCCCACGACATCCTTACCCGGCTTCTGGAGACCCGTGCCCCCCTCTACGGCGAGGCCGATATCCAGGTCGAAACCGAGGACGGACCGCATCAGGTCCAAGTCAATCGCATCTTAGCCGCGCTCGTCGCACGCGGCATTGTGGAGGACATGTGAGCGAGACTATCTCTGTAAATTTGGGACCCCGCAGCTATGACATAGAGGTCGGCTCCGGCCTTCTTTTGCGCGCGGCAGAGTTCGTCAAACCGCTATGCCGGGGTACCATCGCGGTCGTTACCGACGAACATGTCGCCGCGCTACATCTGCCAGCCCTGCTGGGGGCATTGCGGACAGCAGGCCTGACCGCAACGCCCCTCATTATCCCGCCAGGCGAAGGCAGCAAGAGCTTTGAGGGGCTGGCCCAACTTTGCGAAGGCTTGCTCGATCTCGAATTGGATCGTGGCAGCCTTGTCATCGCATTGGGGGGCGGGGTCGTCGGTGATCTTGCAGGCTTTGCCGCAGGTATCCTCAAGCGCGGTGTGGCGGTGGTTCAGATTCCAACCACACTCTTGGCCCAGGTCGATTCCTCAGTTGGCGGCAAGACCGGAATCAACACGCGCCACGGCAAGAATCTCATCGGCCTGTTCCATCAGCCCCGTCTCGTCATCGCCGATATCTCAAGTCTGTCCACACTCCCGGCGCGGCAGATGCGGGCCGGATATGCTGAAATCGTGAAATATGGCGCGCTGGGCGATGCCGCATTCTTTGCCTGGCTCGAAGCGCACGGCGCGGCTGCCCTGGCCGGCGATCACACAGCGCTCAGCCGTGCTGTCGCCCATTCCTGTCGCATGAAGGCTGACATCGTCGCGCGCGACGAACGCGAGGGCGGCGAACGGGCACTTCTCAATCTCGGACACACGTTTGGTCACGCGCTGGAGGCAGCGTGTGGTTTTTCCGATCTGCTTCTGCATGGCGAGGCTGTTGCCATCGGCATGGTCCTGGCCTTTCGCCTGTCCGCCCGCCTCGGTCTCGCGCCAGAAGGCGATGCGGAGCGCCTTTGCCGTCATCTGGCTGCCGTGGGCCTTCCTACCGAGCTGTCGGCTCTGGGGCCCCAGAGAGTGGATGGGCAGACACTGATCCGGCTGATGAGCCATGACAAAAAAGCCCATGCCGGAGCCCTTACCTTCGTGCTGGCCCGCGGCATCGGCGCGGCCTTTACCACCCAGAGCGTACCGCCGGCTGACCTCCTGGCGGTACTTTCGGCCGACTGACGGAGCCAATCATGACGATAACCCTCGTGGGCACTGCATTTGCGATCGTGCTGCTGCTCGGGGTTTCCGGCTTTTTCTCCGGTTCGGAAACCGCTCTGACCGCGGCCTCCCGCGCCCGCATGCACCAGCTAGAAAAGGAGGGATCGCAGCGTGCCCGTGCCGTCAATCGTCTTATCTCCGACAAGGAAAACCTGATCGGAACCATTCTTCTGGGCAACACCTTCTTCAACATCCTCCTCTCGTCTTTGGCCACATGGATGCTAGGACACCTGCTTGGCGCCGATGCCGTCGTCGTCGCCACCGCAGCGATGACCATTCTTATTCTGATCTTTGCCGAAGTCCTGCCCAAAACCCTGGCGATCGCCCGTACCGATCACTTTGCGCTGCGTGTTGGCGGAGTGCTCTGTGTCATCGTCGCCGCTGCCCGCCCGATCGTGCGTACCGTGCAATGGCTGGTTTGGCGCGTGCTGACTCTTTTTGGGGTACGGCAGGAAGGCAGTGCGTCCATGGTGCCGGCCCACGAGGAAATCCGCGGCGCCGTGGCCCTTCACCATATCGAGGGTGCCATGGCCCGGGAGCATCGCGATATGATCGGCGGCATACTCGATCTGCGTGAGCTCAAGGTTGGTGATGTCATGGTTCACCGCAAAAATGTCGCCATGCTGGACGCAGACCTGCCTCGGAGCACGCTTCTGCAGGCCCTGCTGGATGCCCATCACACCCGCGTTCCGGTTTGGCGCGGAACCAATGACAACGTGATCGGTATCATCAATGCCAAAGAGGTCATGTCCGAACTGGTGCGCCGGCAGGGCCAGCTGGACGAGTTCAATCTGCTGAGCCTGATGCACGAGGCCTGGTTTGTTCCTGACACGCGCGGGGTCGAAGCCCAGCTGCGGGCATTTCGCGAGCGCCGCACCCACTTTGCCATGGTCGTGGACGAATATGGAACGATCCAAGGCATCGTTACGCTCGAGGATATCCTCAACGAGATCATCGGGGAAATGCCCGAAGAAACCGATGTTCGCGTACCGCCAGGTATCCGCCCTCAGCCGGATGGCACCTATAACATCGACGGGACAATGCCGGTTCGGGATATCAATCGCGCCCTGGACTGGTCTTTACCCGATGAAGAGGCGACGACGCTTGCCGGCCTCATCATCCATGAAGCCCGCGCAATCCCGGAGGTCGGCCAGCGCTTTGCATTTTACGGCTTCCAATTCGAAATTCTCCGCCGGCAACGCAATCAAATTACCGCAATCCGGGTCACGCCACCTCGTCCGGCGTCCGCGCCGTAATGGACAGGGCATGGACCGGTCCCGCGAGTTCCTGCGTGAGCGTGGCATAGACCAGCTTCTGTCGCGCCACCCGGCTCAAGCCCTCGAACAGCGCGGAAACGATAAGGACCCTGAAATGGCTTTGTCCCCCGGGGCGCGAGCCCGCATGACCTTCATGCTGCGCGCTGTCGTCGATCACCTCAAGCCGGACCGGTTTCAGAGTACTTGTCAATTTGTCGCGGATCGCTGCTGCAACGTCCACTGCCATCTCCTTCTGCGCCGCAAAGCGTCTGTCAAGTGTTTCGTTTTCTTGTCTTTTACCCAGACGATACCATAATTTAGGTTATGGCCTCGACCGACTACCGACCGCGCTTTGGCCGCGATATTCGCATCAAACCGGACCGCCCGCAAAATCCGGTCGCGCCACGGTGCTGCGCGCGCGCCGACTGCCCCAACGAGGGTACGCACAAGGTTCCCAAGTCTCGCGACAACCTGAACGAGCACCTGTGGTTTTGCCTTGAACATGCGCGGGCCCATAACGAAAGCTGGGATTACTTTCGGGGCATGAGCGATGCACAGATCGAGGCCTTCCGTGTCGCGGCCCTGACCGGCCACCGGCCCACCTGGAAAATTGACGGGCGAGGACGCTGGCGACAGAGCAGTGGAGCGGAGGCCGAGCGCTATGATGACCCCCATAGCGTTTTTGGCGATGTCGCTGAAGCTGTGCGTCCTCCTGAACGGAGGTTTACCGCGGTCCAGCTGCGAGCCTTCGAGATACTCAATCTTGACGCAGGGGCTAGCTTGCACCAGATCAAGTCACGGTATAAGGAGCTAGTGAAGCGGTTCCACCCTGACGCCAATGGCGGCGACCGGGGGGCCGAGGAGCGTCTCAAACAGGTAATCAAGGCCTATGGCGTCCTGCGCGCGGCCGGCCTGACCTAAAGCCGGCGCCCTTTGTGTCCCTGCGTGTCAGAGGCAGAGGGCAAAACCATCGTTACCTCGGATCCGGAAAGACGCAACATGTCCACTGAGCCTCAGGGCCTCGATCCCGCCTCCGCGCCTGACATCATGGTCGATGTGCGCAAAACCTTTGGCATCGACGCCAATTTGCAGGTACCTGCCTTCTCCAAGCGCAATGCTGAATACGTTCCAGAGATTGATCCGGCCTATCGTTTCGATCGAGAAACCACGCTCGCGATCCTGGCCGGATTTGCCCATAATCGCCGTGTCCTTATTCAGGGCTACCACGGAACGGGCAAATCGACCCATATCGAACAGGTCGCCAGCCGCCTCAACTGGCCGTGTATCCGCATTAACTTGGATAGCCACATCAGCCGCATCGATCTCATTGGCAAGGATGCGATCGTGCTCAAGGATGGCCAGCAGGTCACCGAGTTTCGCGAAGGACTGTTGCCGTGGTGCCTGCAGCATCCAGTGGCGCTGACTTTTGATGAATACGATGCCGGACGTCCCGATGTGATGTTTGTGATCCAGCGCGTGCTGGAGGTATCGGGCAAGTTGACCCTGCTTGATCAGAATCGCGTTATTCACCCGCACAAGGCATTTCGTCTTTTTGCCACGACCAACACGATTGGTCTTGGTGATACCTCCGGTCTCTACCATGGCACCCAACAGATCAATCAGGGGCAGATGGATCGCTGGAGCATCGTCGCTACACTCAATTATCTTCATCATGACGCAGAGGTGGAGATCGTGCTGGCAAAGGTACCAAGCTACAACGAGACCGCCGACGGTCGGAAGACTGTCGGGGCTATGGTTCGCCTGGCCGACATGACGCGCAACGCATTCATGAATGGAGACCTTTCCACGGTGATGAGCCCGCGTACGGTCATCACCTGGGCGGAAAATGCCAAAATATTTGGCGATCTTGGTTTCGCCTTCCGCCTCACCTTCCTGAATAAATGTGATGAACTGGAGCGCGCTAGCGTTGCCGAGTTCTATCAGCGTTGCTTCGGTGAGGATTTGCCGGAGAGTGCGGCAAAGATTTTGGTCGCATAAGGCGCGAATGGCGAATAACGATAATCCCGTCGAACCCTTCAAGCGCGCTGTCGCAGCCGCCGTGCGCAGCCTTGCGGGCGAGCCGGAGATGGATATCAGCTTCGGCGCTGAACCCCCGTCGTTGCGTGGCAATCGGGCCCGCCTGCCCTTGCCGTCGCGCAATTTGCCGCCAGGGGAAATTGCCGTCGTGCGCGGCGCGGGCGACGCCTATGCTCTGCGCAGGGCGTATCACGAAGATAGCGTTCACGCCCGGTTTCGGCCTGCAAGCACGGACGCCGCAGAACTGTTTGAGGCGGCCGAGCAGGCGCGCGTAGAGGCTATCGGCGCGCTGGCCATGCAAGGCGTCAGTGCCAATCTCGCGGCCAATCTCGAAGCCCGCTATCAGCAGAAGCCGGTAACACGAGCCCGTGAACGTGGCGAGGTGCCACTCGCAGATGCGCTTGGCCTCGTCGTGCGCGAGAGGCTGACGGGGCAAGCCCCACCCGACAGCATGCGCCATGCTGTCGACCTATGGCGGGAATTCATCGAAGAAAAGGCCGGGGCAGATTTAGCCAAGCTGGAAAGCGCCATGCGCGACCAGGCCGCCTATGCCAAGCTGACCCGGACAATACTGCGCGATCTCAAGGTTGGCGATGAACTCGCCGAAGAACAGGAAGGCGACGGAGACGCTGACGCGGAAAACTCGGAGCAGTCGGGCGAAGGCCAAGAAGGTTCCGAGGCTGAAACCCAGGAGCAGTCTGGCGAAGCACAGATGCGCGAGGCCGAGGGTGAAGAAGGCGAAGAGCTGACGACGGAAAGCGAAGCTGAGGGCGCGGAGGATCTCGCCGAGCAGTCGGATAGCGACGAAGGCAGCAAGCCCTGGCGCCCCGAACAACCCTTCGCGGATCAGGAAAGCTGGGGTTATCGTATCTATACCGCGCAGTTCGATGAGATCGTCCATGCCACAGAACTGTGCGATGCGGAAGAATTGACAAGGCTGCGTAACTTCCTCGACCAGCAACTACAGTCTCTCCAGGGTGTGGTCTCGCGACTCGCTAACAAATTACAGAGACTGCTGATGGCGCAGCAGAACCGGACCTGGGAATTCGACCTCGAAGAAGGCATCCTCGACTCCGCCCGCCTGCCCCGCATCATCATCGATCCGATGTATCCGCTTTCGTTCAAACACGAAAAGGATCTGCAGTTCCGCGATACGATCGTCAGCCTGCTGCTGGACAACTCCGGATCAATGCGTGGTCGCCCCATCATGGTGGCGGCGATGTGTGCCGATATTCTGGCTCGTACGCTGGAACGTTGCGCGGTCAAGACCGAGATCCTCGGCTTCACCACGCGGGCGTGGAAGGGCGGCCAAGCCCGTGAACGCTGGATTGCGGAGGGCAAGTCGCCTCACCCTGGTCGCCTCAATGACCTCAGGCACATTGTTTACAAGGGCGCTGACGAACCCTGGCGACGGGCACGCCGGAATCTCGGCCTGATGATGCGTGAAGGTCTGCTCAAGGAAAATATCGACGGCGAGGCCTTGATGTGGGCTCATACACGGCTCATCGGGCGCGCGGAGCAACGCAAGATCCTGATGGTGATTTCTGATGGCGCCCCGGTTGATGACTCAACGCTTTCGGTCAATGCGGGTAACTACCTCGAACGCCACCTTCGTAATGTCATTCATGACATTGAAGAAAAGTCGCCTGTGCAGCTTGCGGCAATCGGCATCGGCCATGATGTCACCCGCTATTACCGCAAGGCCGTCACCATCGTTGACGCTGAGCAGCTGGGCGGAGCCATGACAGAACAGCTGATCTCCCTGTTTGCCGAGGAGCCCGGCCACGGCGCGGTGGGTAGCAAAACGCGCTTGGCGCGTACCCGTCACGGCGGCCGGCGGCGGGCTTAATTCGCCACAAAGCACAATCGCGCGCTCATTTGTCTGGATAACCTTAGCAGGGACAGAGGCGTGGACTGCTCGAACAGCTTTGACAATCTAGTGCGGTGATGCCTTGAAACGGACGCAGGTCAGAAATATCCGTTTGGCCGCGGCACGTGCTTGGCGACGCGGACGACCGGAAATCTCATCGGCAAAAAGCATGGTGCGGACGGTTGCGCGGGTGGCACTTGCCAGAGCCTGCTTGTCGTTGCAGATTCTGGTTATGTCCGAACGCGCCTTGAGTTTGTCGTAGATCTTCTGTGCCACTGGACTGAGCGCTTTCCCCTTTGCCAATCCGCCCAGGGCAAGAACGAGAAGAAAAAGGCCAAGGAGACGCTTGCAACCGTTCATGACTAAATTGCCATGCCGCTGGACACTATTCGGATCAGCAGCTGTCCCTTGAGACCGGCGGCTCGGTGAATGCCAATGTGCTGAACCTCCGGCAGCATGGCGATGCGAGCAAAATCGGCCGACGAAGGGTATTGTACCAGAGCCACTGCATCCCATAATTCACCAATTTGACCAATGATAAGCCCGGTAATATCGCCATAGAACAGAACTTTGCCGCCTTCTCCTTCAACGATTTCGCGCATCCCTTCGCCGTAAAGATTGTAGGCTTCGCGGCCACTCAGTGTGGTGGAGCGTCCGTCGGAATATTCAGCCAGCTCACGAAATCTGAGCAGATTAAGCATCACAATCGCCGTAGGATCGCTATCTCCGATGAGCATGCTCATGCGCTCAGGCGTGGGATAAAGCGCGTTCATGATCTCCATATTTACACCTTCGATCTAGCGGATGAACCGATATAACAGGTCCACGACCTCATCGGGTTTATCCTCTTGCAGAAAGTGGCCAGCCCCTTCGATGGTTACATGATTCTGTCCACGTGTACCGGGCACGCGCTCAAGAAAGACACGCGCACCACCGCGAGTCACCGGATCTGAATCGGAAAACGCCGTCAGAAATGGTTTGTCAAAGGTCTCCAGAACCTTCCAGGCAATTCTGTTCTCTTCCACTGACTTGTGTGAGGAGGTAATCGGCACCAACGCGGGAAATATACGGGCCCCTTCTTTGTAGATTTCCTGGGGAAATGGTGCGAGATAAGCTCTGCGTTCATCGGCGCTGAGTTCGCGCACGGTGCCCATGTTGACGATTTCGCCTACAGGCAGATCGGGTATGGTCTGACTCAATTGCAGCCATTGCTCGAAGGCCGGAGTCGCACCGGTTCCGACAGGAAGCCCGCTATTGGCGACCACCACACGGGCAAAGCGATCGGGAAAAGCCGCAACCAGACGCAGACCGATCAAGCCACCCCAATCCTGGCAGAACAGCGTGATCTTCTGGAGATTCAGTGCTGTCAGCCACTGGCTCATCCAGGCCACGTGTCGCTCATAGCTGTAATCATTTCGATCAGCCAGCTTGTCCGAGCGACCAAACCCAATCAGATCCGGTGCGATTGCGCGATGCCCCTTTGCTGCGAGCTTAGGCACGATTTTACGATAGAGATAGCACCAGCTGGGTTCACCGTGCATGAGTAGCACCGTGTCCCCATCCGTCGGTCCTTCGTCGAGATAGTGGATCCGCAGCGCCGTGCCATCGGCATCACGGATTTCACAATAGTGTGGATCGAAGTTGTAGTCGGGCAGATTTTCGAAGCAACTATCGGGCGTACGCAGCACCTGCATGGGTCATTGCCTCCAGCATCGCAGCGGGATGGGATGCGATTTATTATGACAGTAGGCGTGCCATTTGTTTGAGAACACGTCAAGTGCCGGCGTGCTGCAGATCCACGCCTCGTCGCGCCAGGATGCTGCTAGGTGCTGACAGGCAGCATTCCCTGTCACCAGGCAGGTGTCAGCCATAGCCCCGGGAATTCTCAAGTGACCCCATCCGAGAGGACAAACTGCCCTTCATAGGTCACTGCGGGGCTATGATTTGCGCCAGCGCAGGCAGGCCCCCTGGTCCCCACCGATGGCAAGGCTAACAGATCTGGCAAAGGGACCTATGTCTTTGGCCTGCCGATAAATTCAAGAAGAGACTGGGCCGCGCGGAAGGACGGAGCCAAACTGCCTTCACCCAGCTTGTGACAGGCGTCGCCAAGATCGGCGATCTGGCGGTCACGCGCCGGACCTTCCTCAAGAAGCGGCAACAGAGCGTCAGCCAAAGCCTGTGCTGTACACCGCTCCTGAATGCGCTCAGGTACAGCCTCGCGCTGAAGAAGGATGTTCACCAGCGTTGCAAATGGCGCATGTATGAACGGCCGTGCCAATTTATAGGTCAACCAGCCCAGCTTATAACCGACGACGAGAGGCGTACGCGCAAGAGCAAGCTCAGTGGTTACCGTTCCGGAGGCAGCAAGAGCAGCGTTAGCAGCGGCAAAAGCGGCAAATTTGTCGTCTTCGCGATCAAGGATCGTTAACGGCGTGGGCCAGTCAGCCGCTCCCAGACGAACCCGGTCAGCGACATGGGGAATGGTTGGAAGCACGCAGTAAAGATTGGGAATTCGTTGCTGCAGCAACGCAACGGCATCACGAAACACTGGGAGCAAAAGACGAATTTCATTACTACGGCTACCAGGAAGAACACACAGAAGGCAGGACTCTGCCGAGATGCCAAGACGCTGTCGCAGTCTTTCTCCACCCTGCATGCGTGCAGCACGCTCGATGACCGGGTGGCCAACAAATACGGTCCTAAGCCCATAAGACTGGAAGAATTGTGCTTCGAAGGGAAGCAGCGCAAGCAAGAGATCGAAGTAGCGCGCCATAGCCTTAGCCCGATAGGCGCGCGAAGCCCATACCTGTGGGGCGACATAATTGACCGTGGCGATCTGAGGGGCCCGACGCTTGAGCTTGCGCGCGATACGGTGCGTAAAATCTGGGCTGTCTATAAGCACTACTGCGTCAGGTCGCGTTCGTATCGCGAAATCAACGGCTTCATTGACGCGGGCAAGAATTCTAGGAATTTTGGGAACGACTTCCCGCAGCCCCATGACCGCTGTGTCAGAAAGTGAAAACAGCGACGACAGCCCTTGCGCCGCCATTGCCTCGCCGCCTACCCCAGTGATCTCCACTTCTGGATCCAGCTCTTTAAGCGCCGCCATCAGCTGTGCGCCCAGCTGATCACCTGAGGGCTCACCACAGACGAGCATAAGCCGGGGCGGAGTCATGATACGGCTTCGCGCGAAAATCCGTAAACAAACAACCCCGCGCGATCGGCCGCTACGATTACCTCCTGTCGCCCTAGGATCAGGGTGCGCCCAGCCTCCACCGCGATACCTGCAAGGCCAGCCGCTGCCGCGTTCGTGACGGTCTGAATGCCGATTACCGGCAGGTCGGTCTTTCCGTCCTGCTGAGGCTTTGGCGCTTTGACGAGCACGCCACGCGGCTTGCCCGGGATGCCGCGAATGGCAGCGGGAAGGCTAGCCACACGTTCGATCATGCGATCGGTCCCTTCTGCGGCTTCAACCGCCAGCACCAATCCCTCGCACACCGCCGCTGCCTGCCCGACGTCAAGCGTTCCCATCAGCCGTACCACCTCAATCGCAACTTTAATGTCTGCGAGATCGCTTTCCGACGGCACGCGCCGGCCTAATGCGCCAGGTCCAATCAGAAGTGATGGTGCGGCCTCAGCGACACCGATAGCGCGAAACCCTTCATCTTCGAAGAGCGCAACCATACACTTGAGAAGAGCATCATCGCCACGGCGCGCAGCAGCCAGCACGCGAGGCAACACCCGTGCACCCTTGAAATCGAGCTTGACGTCGCTGAACCGTGGACGGGCTACCTTACCCGCCAGAAGAACTTCATCCACTCGGTGATCACGCAGCAATTGCATAGCCCGGCCAACCTCACCCAGTGAGTTCCAGGCGTGGCTATACTGTTCTACAGCGGCATCGGCCGCTCCGGCGAGGGCGAGGATAAAGACATCGCGCCCCTCGTCGCGCACGGCCTTGGCCACCGCGAGCGGCAGCTCGCCGCCTCCGGCAATGATCCCCAGAACGGCCATCACTCAGACTCCACACCCGTTCGACGACGCGCAGAGCAGACCGGACGCTTGGCGTCCGCCAGTATGAACTCAACTACTTCCTGTACTTCAGCGATTTCTGGCCAGCGTTGCCCCGCCGCCTGGGCGCGGTTCGCGAGTGTTCCTTTCTCATCCTGGAAGATGACACGAAAGGCGCCACGTAACGCGTGAATATGTGAGCGGGGGATGTTGCGACGTTTCAGGCCAATCAGATTGAGACCGGTCAGCCGTGCACGTGATCCGATCACCATACCATAGGGAATGACGTCCTCATTAACGCCGGTGACGCCCCCGACGAAGGCGAAGCGCCCTACCCGCCCGAACTGCTGCACTGCCGACAGGCCGCCGAAATTTGCGCCCTCACCCACTTCGACATGCCCACCCAACTGCACGCCATTAGCAAAGGTGACGCCGTCACCCACCGTGCAGTCATGCGCGATATGGCTGTAGGCCATAAAGTAGCCACCGCGCCCTACCCGCGTGATGCCATGCCCCTTGACGCTGCCAGCGCTCATGGTCACGTGCTCACGGATGACGCAATCCTCGCCAATCACGAGGCGGGGTATCGTGCTGCGCGCACCGCGGATCTGGGCATCTCCGCCCAGTACCGCATGGGGATAAACCTCTGTGCGCGCGCCTATTCTCGCGGCGGGACCGATTACCACATGGGACTGCAGGCGAACGCCATCAGCAAGTTCAGCGCCAGCCTGGACCAGACAATACGGGCCGATCTCGACTCCCGCTCCAAGCAGCGCGCCGTCTTCCACGATCGCCGTTGGATGAATGGTCACGTCGGCGTATCCGCATCCCGGATCATGGCACTATATTCCGCCTCCGCACACAGTGTGTCTCCAACATAGGCCTTGCCCTCGAAGCGCCACACCGGTCCGCGCCGCTGCAACGCTTTGACTGGAAACCGTAGCATATCGCCGGGAACCACCGGCCGACGAAACCGTGCCTTGTCGATGGTCATGAAATAGACGATCTTCTGCTTGTCGACGCCCCCCATAGTATGAACCACGAGAGCCCCAGCAGCCTGCGCCATCGCTTCGACGATCAATACACCGGGCATAACCGAGTAACCCGGAAAGTGCCCAGCAAAGTGCGGTTCGTTGAACGACACCGCCTTCCAGCCCACGGCACTTTCCCCAGGCACGATATCGCTCAGCCGCTCGACAAAGAGAAAGGGAGCGCGGTGCGGGAGCAGTCTTTTGATCTGCTCCACATCCAACACCAGAGCATCGTGTTCTTCAGCCATTCCCATCTCGCTTGCGACGCTTGGCCAGCAATGCCAACGTCGCCACTTCCCGCCGCCATTGAATGATCGGACGCAGCGGAAATCCGCCATAATCCTGTCCGCCCGGGTAGGTTCCAGACGGCACACCACCTTTTGCCGCGATACGCGCGCCATCACCGATCAGAGCATGATCGGCGACCCCCACCTGGCCGCCTAGAACCACAAAATCTCCCAACTCGACGCTTCCGGAAAGGCCAACCTGGGATACGATCACGCAATGTCGACCGATACGGCAGTTGTGC
This sequence comes from Pseudomonadota bacterium, assembly GCA_021851325.1. Classification (GTDB taxonomy): domain Bacteria; phylum Pseudomonadota; class Alphaproteobacteria; order Micropepsales; family Micropepsaceae; genus Rhizomicrobium. The sequence continues at coordinate 82,740 of JAJZDZ010000003.1, forward strand.
CCAATCTGGACCAGATTATCAATCTTCGTTCCTTCGCCAACGACCGTATCCCCCAGAGCGCCGCGATCGATTGTGACATTGGCGCCGATCTCGACGCCGTCCTGGATGATGACGCGCCCCAGCTGGGGGATCTTGAGGTGCCCCCGGGGGCCGGAAACAAAGCCAAACCCCGGCTGCCCTATACGCGCTCCGGGCAGGATGAGAACATTGTCTCCTATATACGCATGGCTGATCGTAACCTGACTGCCAATCTGTGCCTTTCGGCCGATGGCCACGCCGCGGCCGATGACCGTTCCGGCTCCGATCTGAGAGCCGGCACCAATCTGTGCGCCCGGGCCCACCACGACTCCCGGACCAAGCATAACCTCCGAACCGATATCGGCGGTGGGATCGACCGCAGTCTGCTGTGACCAAGCTACCTGCTCATGATCGGGATAAAACAGACGGGCCGCCGCCGCAAAGGCCGCCAGCGGATCGGCAACCACAATCAGATGGCAGGAGGCAGGAGCAGGCACCTTCGCTTGCACCTGCTTGACCAGGCAAAATCCCGCGGCCGAGTTTGCAAGCGCCTCGGCTGCTGCCTTGCTGCCGTCACAAAAGGCCAGATGCTGTGACCCCGCTCCATTCAAGGAGGCAAGATCATGGACTAGACTTGGAAGCTGGCTGTCTGAGACACAGGTTCCAGCTACCGCCGCGCACAGCTGCTCGACTGAAAACGGCCCGTGATTGTCGAAAAAGCGAGGATCGGCCATGAGAAACGCCCGAAGCCCACTTGGGGCCAAACGCATATGCGAATGGCCCTCAAGAGTGCGTGCGGCTTACTGTGCCGGTGGCTGAGGCTGAAGCATGTTCTTCGGCGGCATCACCAGATCGACCTTGACCGCCGGCAGCTTCTTGTTGAGGCGATCAATGACAACCGGAGTGACATCGACATCCACCGTACCCAGGATGACGACATTGCGATCAAGGAGCAGATTGGCGCCACGTTCGGCCATGACCCCCTGCAGAATTGGTCCCAGTGCCTGCTCTACCTGCTCGCGGGCCTTAATAACCCCACCCTGGATCAACTCCTGACGGTGCTCCACCTGCTGCTGGAAGGCTTCGGCTTTCTGCTGGAAATCCGCCAACTTCTTCTGTTTGGCATCCGCGGAGAGAATCGCAGCCTGCTGCTCAAGCTGAGTGCGCTCACGCTTGAGGGCATCGCTTTCCCCCTTGAATTCCTTCTCGGCCGCGGCGGTGTAGGCCCGCACCTGACGGGCAATGTCCTGGCCCACCTTGGACTGGCTCAAAATCGCAGCACGGTCGATCACAAGGATCTTGGGTGCCGGTGTCTTGGTAACTGGGGTGGCGCCGGCTGCCTGGGCCGAAGCCACATTTGCGGTAAGGGAAAGTGCGGCAGCCATCGCTGCGGCCGCAAAGGTCTTGGCCAGAAGGCCGCGGATACGATTGCTCATCATTGTTGTCCCAATCCTGTCTGAGTACTGAAGAGGATGTTTTGTGTTTGATCGTAAGGTGCTTTGATAATCGGTACACCAAAGTCGATTTCGACCGGACCGAACGGCGATTTCCAGCCGACGCTGAGGCCGACGGACATACGAAACGCCATATTATCCTTCACACAGCTTGTTGGCGTACAGGGCCCCGGCCCCGAATCAATATGCCCAAGCGTACCGAAATACGAGAACAGCGATAAGCTGATCCCATAGCTGGCTGGCATGAAGTCTGGCAGCCGAACTCGGGTGCTGCCAATGGCATAGGCGTCGCCACCCACCGCCCCATAGCTTCCCGAGACGATGTCGCGCGGTCCGATGCCGGCTAGCTTGAAGCCGGGGAAGGAGTTGCCACCCCGGAAGAACCGCTCGTTGAGCGGCACAAACTGTCCGCCATATCCCGTAATATAACCCGCGGTCAGCTTAAGGGAGCCAATCAGGTCTCTCCAGATGATCGGGTAATAGGTGAGGAATTCGGCCGTGCTGCGCAGATATTTGAGATTGCCGCCCAGGCCTGAAAATTGCTGGCTGAGCGTAAAGGCCATGCCGTGGGTGGGACGAACCGGATCATTGAGAGTGTTGTAGGCATAGGAATAGCCGACGGCGGAGGTCTCCTCGGTTCCTGATGCCTCCTGAATGATCAGCGGCGCGTTGGGGTATGGCGTGATCTTGTTGATACCCCAGGTGTAATTCAGGCCGACACTGCCATATTCGGAAACCGGAAAGCCGAAGCGCAGGCTCGCCGAAGTCGAATCGCCCTGGTAGCTGGCCTGGGTATAACCATAGACCATCTTATAGAGGTCAATTCCGGCGGACAGCGGCAGATTCAAGAAATAAGGTTCGGTAAAGCTGAGTTCGTAATCCTGCTGAATGTACGATTCGGAAACCGAGGCACGGAAGGACTCGCCGGTACCGAAAAGGTCGGACTGAAGATAGCTGAACTGTCCGACGAAGGAACTGAAGGAGGAGTAGCCCGCACCGAGTTGCAGCTGCCCTGTTGACTGCTCAGTAACGTGAACATTGAGAACGGTCCGGTCAGGCGCAGATCCTGGAGCGGTAGTAATGTCGACGTTCTTGAAGAAGCCAAGCGACTTGACGCGAGTACGGGAGCGATCAACCAGCACCCGATTATAGGCATCGCCTTCGGCAACCCGGAATTCACGGCGGATCACCTTGTCGAGGGTCTTGTTGTTGCCAGTGATATTGATCCGCTCGATGTAAACCCGCGGTCCCTGATCGATCTTGAACACCAGATCAATAGTATGATTTTTGCGGTCGCGCCGCAGTCGGGGATGCACCTGAGCAAAGGCATACCCCTTGGTGCCTACAGCGTTAGTAATGGCATCGATGCTCTTATCGACAAGCGATGCGTTATAGAGATCGCCCTTGTGCAGGCGCACCAGCGGCAACAGCTCGCGTGCGGGCAATTCCTTGATGGTTGAATCAATTTCGACTTTGCCGATGTGATAGCGCGCACCCTCGTGGATGGTGAAGCGGATATAGAAATCCTTGCGATTTGGGGTCAGCTGCGCGACCGAGGTCTTGACCGAAAAATCCGCATAGCCGTGATCAAGGTAAAAGCGTCTCAGTTGCTCGCGGTCAAAGACCAGGCGATCAGGATCGTAATTGTCATTGGTCGCGAGGATCTTGTACCAGGCGCTCTGCTCAGTGGCGATGTGACTACGTAACGTGGCGTCACTGTATACCTTGTTGCCAATGAAGACGATGCGGGAAACCCCGGTCGTCGGACCTTCATGGATAGAAAAAATCAGATCGACCCGGTTCTGCGGTCGCTCGATGATCTCCGGGTTAACGCTAGCTGAAAATTTGCCATTGCGTCGATAGAGTTCAATAATGCGCTGCACATCGTCCTGCACCTTATTGCGGGTGAAGACCATACGCGGCTTCAGCTGAACTTCCTTCGTCAGATCTTTGGTAGATACCGCGTCATTACCTTCGAACTGAACCTGATTGACGATGGGGTTTTCAACCACATTGACGGTCAAAGTCGCAGTCGGCGCATCCCAATTGATCTTCACGTCCGCAAAAAGACCCGTAGCAAACAAGGCTTTGAGAGAGCGATCGACCTGGACCTCATCGTAGCGGTCGCCCACATGTATCACCATGTAGGACAGCACCGTGGACGGTTCGACACGCTGGGTACCGCGCACCACTATGTGCTGGATCACCTCGCCGGTCTTAGGCGCCGACGCTGCCGCCTTGGCCGCAAAATGCGGGTGCAGTTCTTGCGCACTTGTCCGCATAGGCAACAAGGCCAGCGCACTGGTTGCAAGAAGAAACACCGCGCGGCTAGGGCGTGCTTTGGGGTGGGCGAAAAGGCTCATCCGCTCCGTCTCTGGGCTCATCGCCGGAGGCGGCCGCGGCCTCCAATGCGTTAGGTTCAATTTCAGAAGAGGTTTAATCGGACAAGGTCATTCCAGGTGGCCAAGACCATTAACCCCAGCATGACTGCCAACCCCACGCGAAATCCGACGTCCTGAGCCCGTGCCCCGAGGGGCCGGCCCAGAACGGCCTCGACTCCATAATACAGAAGGTGGCCGCCGTCGAGGATCGGAATTGGAAAAAGGTTGACCAACCCGATGCTTACCGAAATGAGGGCGGCCAGATTGACAAGGGCTAGAAATCCGATCGCGGCGACCTGCTCGCTGACCTGGGCAATCCCCACAGGGCCTGTCAGCTGGGTGGCATTTTCGTGGCCCCGCACCATCCGCCACAGATAGGTCATGGTGCTGTCGACCACAAACCAGCACTGCTTGACCGATTCGCCAAGAGCGCCGACCGGTCCGTAATGTAAAACCTCGATATCGGCCCGGGAAATCCGTGGACGCACTCCGATCAGCCCGATCTTCTGAACGTCGCCAAAGCTGTCCCGGACACGGGTCAGACGCGGGGTGATGTGCAGGCGCAAAATACGATGGTCCCGGGTGACGAGTATGCTCATGGTGCGGCCGGGGCTGATTGAAATCACCGCCTGCAGATCCGAGAAGGTGTGGATCGGGGTACCATCCACCCGGGTAATGACGTCGCCAGGCTTCAGTCCGGCGGCAGCCGCTGCACTGTGCGGTTCTACCGCACCCACCACCGGTCGGATCACTTCCCGGCCTACTAGCATGAAAGTTGCGGTAAAGATGAGGATCGCGAGCACGAAATTAGCCACGGGACCAGCAGCCACCACCGCAGCCCGCTGCCAAAGCGGCTTGGCCTGAAAAAGGCGGGTCCGTTCGGACGCACTCATCCGCTCGATCAGGGCGCGATCGGGGGTCGAGGCCGGTCCGGCGTCGCCCAAGAATTTTACATAGCCGCCGAGCGGCACAACGGAAATTTTCCATCGGGTTCCGTGACCGTCGGTCCAGCCGATGATTTCCGGACCAAAACCTATCGAGAAGGCCTCAACACCAACGCCACAGGCGCGGGCAACGAGGAAATGGCCAAGTTCGTGGAAAAACACCACCACGGTGATGACGAATAGGAAGGCGGGCAGCCCCAGAGGCAGCCATGACAACAAATCGCCCAAAATGTGCACGCGAAAATCTCCTGACGTCCGTCACGCCGCCAATTTGCGACAGAGGCCCATCGCTGTGGCCCGGGCACGTGCATCCACTGCGAGCACTGCATCGAGGTCCTCAGCGTGCGCGATATTGGACGCGTCTGCATCCAAGGTGGCCTGAACGACACGCGCAATGTCGTAAAAGGCAATGCGACGATCCAAAAAGGCGCCCACAGCGACCTCATTGGCAGCATTGAGGATGGTAGGGCTCACCCCTCCCGCACGCAAGCAGGCCTCGGCTAGAGCCAGGCAGGGAAAGCGTTCACGATCTGGTGCCTCAAAGGTCAGCCGGCCCAGCGCGGCCAGATCTAGACGGTTCGCCGGTCCGTCCATGCGCTGCGGCCAAGCCAAAGCGTGGGCGATCGGCGTGCGCATATCCGGCGCCGAGAGATGTGCGAGCATTGAGCCATCGGCGTAGGTCACCAGCGAATGCACCGCCGATTGGGGATGAACAATCACGTCGAGTTTTTCGGGGGCAAGCGCGAAAAGCACATGGGCCTCGATCACCTCCAACCCCTTGTTCATCAAGGTGGCGCTGTCGACAGAAATCTTGGCTCCCATCGACCAATTAGGATGTGCGACCGCCTGTTCTGGCGTCACCTGCTCCATGCGCTCGCGCGACCATTCACGGAACGGACCACCCGAGGCCGTGAGCGTCACCTTCTCAATGGCATGATGTTGATCGAACTCCAGACACTGAAAAGCGGCATTGTGCTCGGAATCAACCGGTATCACCGTAGCCCGTGAAGCCCCGAGGGTCCGGCGGAAGAGCTCACCTGCCGCCACTACGCATTCTTTGTTGGCCAAGGCGAGGATTGCCCCTCGCCGCACGGCCCTGAGTGCCGGCGGTAACGCAGCTGCCCCCACAATCGCGACCATCACGAGCTCGGCCTCCATGTCGGCCGCAGCCTCTACTGCCGCAGGGCCGCCATCCGTCTCGATCCCCGTGCCGGCTAGGAGCTGTTTTAGTTGGGGCAACAAATCGGCTCTGCCAATCACCGCACGCTGCGGCCGGAATTTACGGGCCTGCTCCGCCAGCTGCTCCACGTTGGACTGGGCGGTCAACGCTTCAATCGGCAATGCCTCAGCACCGTAATTGGCCCGCGCGTGCTCGACCACGCTGAGGGTGGAAACCCCAATGGAGCCGGTACTACCCAGAACGGTCAATCGCCGGGTCAGGGCCCGGCACAGATCGGAGGAAGGATTCATTTGGGTCACAGATTGCCTCCCAAAAGCGCATGGGCGCCAAACGTAACGACGAAAAGAGCACAGCACGGCGCGGCAAACAGGATCGAATCGATGCGATCGAGTACCCCGCCGTGGCCTGGGATCAAGTGGCCACTGTCCTTTCGGCCAACCCGCCTTTTTACCCAGGATTCAAACATATCGCCTCCGTGACTGATAAAGGCGATGATGAGCCCGAATAGGGCACCACGCCAAGCCTCAGCGCCAAGGACGGCGAGAACCGCCGCTGCCGCCACGCTCGCGCTCACACTGCCTCCGACAAAGCCCGCCCAAGTCTTGTTTGGCGAGAGCCTGGGCACCAGCTTAGGGCCGCCAATGAGCTTTCCGCAAATCAGTGCCCCGGTATCGCAGCCCCAAACCGCCGCGAAAAGCGCCAGGACGAGCCACAGGCCATGATCTGGCGTAGCGCGCAAGGCAAACAGGGAAAGCCCGGGAATACCAAGATATAGCGGCCCGATCCCTTGCCACAGAGCGGATTCGGCGCGGAACCGGGCCACTGCGGCAGCTGCAGAGGCGGCGGCCAGCTCAACTGCACCAGCCAGTCCGTAAGCCATCCTGGCCCACTCCGGCTCTCTGCTCGCCAACAAGGCAAGCCCGAGCCCGACGAGAAGGGCCAGAATCGAAGCTGGTAAAAAGGGACGATAGTCGCGAAGGCTGACCATCCGGTGCCATTCCCGCACGCCTGCACTTGTGCCCAGAGCGATGAAGCCGGCAAACCAGATACCTCCCGCCAGCAGGGTACCGACAGCCATGGCAGCCAGAAGAAGCCCAAAAACGGGGCGAAGCAGCCAGTGCCGAGAGCTGGACGGTGGAGCAGCGGGCCGATCTGACGCCGAACTATCAGGGCCTGCCATATCCGCCGCCGCCATCACCGCGCTCAAGCTACCGTTTCCTCAACCACCGCACCAAAGCGCCGCTCCCGGCGGGCATAGCTGTTGACGGCGTTGAGAAAGTCTTCGCGTGTAAAATCAGGCCAGAGTTTGTCCACAAACAGAAATTCTGCATACGCCGACTGCCACAGCAAAAAATTGCTGAGCCGGTACTCACCACTGGTACGGATCACAAGATCTGGATCCGGAGTACCTGCGGTAGACAGTCTGGCCGCAAAGAGTTCCTTCGTAATCTGATCTGGATCCAACTCGCCACGCGCTACCGCTAAGGCGAGCTCCCGGGCGGCGGCAACGATCTCTTCCTGTGACCCATAATCAAAGGCGAGGGTCAGGTTCAGTCCAGTATTAGCCGCGGTTCGCCGCTCACTCTCTTCCATCAGTGCGAGAATATCGGCACTGGCCCGTGAGCGGTTACCAATGAAGCGCAAACGGGCGTTGTTTTTGACCAGTTCCGTAACGTCGTCGCGGACATAGGCCCGAAACAGGGTCATCAGATGGCTAACTTCAGTAACCGGGCGCTTCCAGTTTTCCGATGAAAAGGCATAAAGGGTGAGGTTCTTCAGTCCGACGTCATTGGCGGCGCGCACGATCATGCGCACGGTCGATACCCCCGCCACGTGTCCAGCCGCGCGCGGCATCAGGCGCTTCTTAGCCCAGCGGCCATTGCCGTCCATGATGATGGCAACGTGGCGCGGCAGGCGGGGCTGGGCTTCGTTCGTCATTGAACTCCGTTCCGGCCGTCAGCCGGGTGCGCGGTCAAACCTGCATAATCTCTTGCTCCTTGGCATGGAGCGCGTCGTCAATCTCACGGATGTTGCCATCGGTGAGCTTTTGTAACTCATCGCCAAGCTTATGATGCTCGTCCTGACCAATCTTGTGGTCCTTTTCGAGCTTTTTTAGAAGCTCCATACCATCGCGGCGGACATTTCTTACCGCAACCCTTGCCTGCTCGGCATACTTAGACGCCAGCTTGGCAAGTTCCTTGCGCCGCTCTTCGTTGAGTTCGGGAATTGGGATACGCAGCAGCTGACCGTCTACCTGAGGATTAAGACCGAGGCCTGCGTCGCGAATAGCCTTTTCTGCTGGCTTGACCATCGCCTTGTCCCAGATCTGGACGGTGATCAGCCGCGGTTCGGGCGTTGAGACCGTACCAATCTGGTTGACAGGCATTTCGCTTCCGTAGGCCTCGACCACCACTGGATCAAGCAGCGCCGCGCTCGCACGACCGGTGCGCAGACCGGCAAATTCGCTCCGCAGCGTCTGGACTGCCCCCTTCATCCGCCGGCTCAGGGCTTCCTTATCGAAATCGACTGTGGCCATCTGGCCCTCCCTGGTGGTCTCAGGCGCCGCGCACCGCCGGTTCGCCGCGCTCTTCGATGATTGTGCAGCGGCCCTGACCACGCAACACACGCGCCAGGGCGCCGCGATCATGGATCGAAAACACAACGATCGGAATGCCGTTCTCCCGGGACAGTGCCACTGCTGACGTATCCATCACCTGAAGATCACGCGCCAACACTTCGTAATAGCTGAGCGAATCGAACCGCTGTGCCTGCTTATTATGCTTTGGATCCATGTCATAGACACCATCTACTTGGGTGCCCTTAAGCATGGCCTCACAATTCATCTCAGCGGCCCGCAGGGCTGCCGCCGTATCTGTCGTGAAGAAGGGGTTTCCGGTACCCGCGGCGAAAATGACCACGCGTCCCTTTTCCATGTGGCGAATGGCGCGGCGGCGGATATAGGGCTCACACACGCTGGTCATAGGTATGGCAGACTGGACGCGGGTGGGAATGCCGGCGCGCTCGAGAGAAGCCTGCACCGCCAATGCGTTCATGACCGTGGCGAGCATTCCCATATAATCGGCGGTCGACCGGTCAATTCCCTTAGCCGCACCGGCGAGGCCCCGGAAAATGTTACCGCCGCCTATTACCAGGCAGATCTGCACACCGGCCTCAACTGCCTCTTTGACATCAGCGGCTATCCGTTCAACCGTCCCGATATCGATGCCATAGGCAGACTGGCCCATCAGGGCTTCGCCGGAGACCTTCAGCAGGACACGGCGCCAGCGCGGCGAGGCGTTATCCATTCCGCAGGTCTCCGAACGATGACTCAGTGCCCGGCCATCTTGCTGACTTCTCCAGCGAAGTCACTGTCTTCCTTTTCGATCCCCTCGCCAACCTGATAGCGCACGAAGCCAGTCAGTTGGATCGGATGACCGAGCTCCTTGGCTGCCTTTTCGATCACCTTGTTGACTGGAGTTTCTCCATCAATCACGAAGGTTTGCTCCAGAAGTACTTGCTCCTGAAAGAATTTCTTCATGCGGCCATCGACCATCTTGGCGATGATATTTTCCGGCTTGCCGCTTTCGCGGGCCTGTTCGGCGTAGATAGCCCGCTCCCGTTCCACGACATCGGCCGCAACATGGTCAGATGACAACGCGATCGGAGAAGCGGCGGCGACATGCATGGCAATTTGCCGTCCTAGCTGGGTCAGAGCAGCCGGATCCGCCGCGGAGGTCAGCGCCACCAATACACCGATCTTGCCGAGCTCTGGGCTTGAGGCATTATGAACATAACTGGCCACCACGCCGGGATTGACGCCGAGCACTGTGGCTCGCCGGACGCTCATGTTCTCTCCAATCTTCGCGATCAGAGCGGTCAGTGTGTCGCTTAGCGAGGCGCCCTGTCCCTCATGGGGATGGGCCATCAGTCGCTCCATGTCCCCCTCAACCTTGAGAGCGATCTCGGCCGCGCGTTTGACGAAGTCTTTGAACTCTTCGTTGCGGGCAACAAAATCGGTCTCAGAGTTGACCTCCACGAGCGCGCCACTGGCCGCGCCAGTAGCAACCCCGATCAGGCCTTCGGCGGCGACGCGCCCGGCCTTCTTGGCCGCCTTGGCCAAGCCCTTGGTACGCAGCCAATCAACGGCACTTTGCATGTCGCCGCCGGTTTCGGTCAGTGCGGTCTTGCAATCCATCATGCCTGCGCCAGTCATGTCGCGCAGTTCCTTGACCATGCTGGCGCTGATATTCGCCATTGTCATGCTCCTAATGCTGTCAGGTGCCCGGCTTAGGCCGAGGCGTGGTTCGCGGTCGCTGCGCCGGTTTCAGTCGAGAGCCCGGCGAGGGAAACATCTTCAGCGGCGCCAATATCGACGCCGGATGCGATCTGGCTTGCCGACAGACCATCAATGATCGACCGTGCCGCCAGTTCGCAGTAGAGGGACAACGAGCGAGCCGCATCGTCGTTACCCGGGATCGGGTAGGCGATCCCTTCCGGATCCGAGTTGGAATCGAGGATGGCCGTGACCGGAATGTTAAGCTTGCGGGCCTCTGCGACTGCGATCGCTTCCTTATTGGTGTCAATAACGAACAGCATATTGGGCAGCCCACCCATCTCCTTGATGCCACCAAGGGAGCGCTCGAGCTTTTCCTGCTCGCGCAGCATTTGCAGCAATTCCTTTTTGGTCCGCCCCGAACCCTGAGCGGCATTTAAGGTCTCTTCGATCGCGCGCAGGCGTTTGATCGAATGCGAAATCGTCTGCCAATTGGTCAGCGTGCCGCCGAGCCAGCGGTGATTGACGTAATATTGCGCGCATTTGCGGGCTGCAGTCGCAACCGGATCCTGTGCCTGACGCTTGGTACCGACAAAGAGGATTCGCCCCCCACTAGCGGCAACCTCTCGCAATGCCACCAGAGCTTGATGCAGCAGAGGCACGGTCTGGGTCAGATCGATAATGTGCACATCGTTGCGGGCGCCATAGATGTACGGCGCCATTTTCGGATTCCAGCGTTGCGTGCGGTGACCGAAGTGAACGCCAGCCTCAAGCAGCTGACGCATGGAAAAATCTGGCAGGGCCATGAAAGTCGTCTCCTTTTCCGGTTTGGCCTAGCGCGAGGGGTATATCCCGGGTGGGGCCATCCAGACACCGCACCTCGAGACACCGGAGGGGCAGAGCAGCCTAGGCTGCCTGTCCACCCTCGCGCGTGGAATGGCGGGGGTTATACGGGTGTGTCTTGACGGGCGCAAGCACGACGGGCGAGGAAGTGCACCATCACCGAAGATCAGGCCCCGCCATGTCACAATTGGGTTCCCCCTCCTCCGCCATCCGCCCTGCCATTCTCGCGCTTAGGCCCAACGGCATTGGCGCCGTGTCCTCGCTGGGCCTAGGCGACCCGAGCGTCATCCCCCTCTGGTTCGGCGAAACCGACCTTGTGACCCCTGCCTTCATCCGTGATGCGGCCAAGCGGGCCCTGGACGACGGTAAGACCTTTTACAGCGGGGCCCGAGGCATGCCGGCTTTGCGGCAGGCGATCGCGGACTTCTATGGTCGCGTCCTGGGAACCACACCAGACGTCTCTCGTATTTCCTTGCCAGGGGCCGCAACCCTCGCCCTCGTTACGGCCCTGCAATGCCTGATTGAAGCCGGCGACAATCTAGTGATTGTGTCCCCAGTATGGCCCAGTATTTTCCAAGCTGTAACCCAGCTTGGAGGCGAAAATCGCTTTGTACGCCTGCGGGAGGACTGGAAGAGCCAAAGCTGGCACCTTGATCTGGACGAGCTCTTTGCCGCCTGTACCGACCGCACCAAGGCCATCTTTATCGCCTCCCCTGGCAATCCTACCGGTTGGGTTGCCAGCCGCGAAGAGCAAGGCGCAATCCTAGACTTCGCACGCCGTCGAGGGATCGCCGTAATCGCCGACGAGGTCTATGGCACCCTCGTATATTCCGAACGGGCGCACGCGCCCTCGTTCCTCGAAATTGCCACGAGCGAGGACAACCTCTTTGTCATCAATGGCTTTTCCAAAGCCTGGGCAATGACCGGATGGCGCATTGGCTGGCTCGTCCACCCTGCGGTTCTTGATCGCAGCATGGACGTCATGTGCATCGCCAACAATACCGGCCCCACCGCCTTCGCCCAATATGGCGCGTTAGCCGCACTATCGGTCGAGGGCGACAACTTTCGTGCGCAGATGCGAGCGTACTGTGCGCGTGGGCGTGAGGTTGTGGACGAATGGCTTGCTGCTCAAAACCGATTGCGCTGGATACGTCCCGAAGGGGCGTTTTACGGCTTTCTCCAGATCGAGGGGCTGCACGATAGCCTGCAGTATGCCAGCCAGCTCGTGCACAGCGCCAAGGTCGGGGTCGCCCCCGGCTCGGCCTTTGGCCCACCCCACGACATTGCCAGCGATGCATGCGTGCGCATCTGCTTTGGACAGGATCCCGAGCGCCTGCGCGAAGGGCTTGAAAGGCTGGGCCGTGCTCTGCCCTGACCTTACACCGCTTCCACAGCGGCAACGCCAGGCAGGGACTTTATCGCGCTGCGCAACTGGGCAGTAACGTGAAAGCCCTTAGGCAGGCGAATTTCGGCCTCCTGCCCATCTGTTGCGGGCACCACGAGCGTGACAATTCCCTTGCCGGCTTCACGCAGTTGGGCCGCGATCGCGCCCAGTGGCTCGACGCCCTCCAGAAAAATGCGCATTCCCTCGCCCGCCTGCGCTGCCGCCTGTTCCAGATCAGTCGCCGAGATCGCCCGAAGTTTCAACTCCTCGCCTTCGCGTGAAGCACTCACCTTGAGCAGCACCGACTTTCCAGGCTCCAGAAGTGGACGGGCAGCTGCCAGCGCCTCGGGAAAAAACATTACTTCAAACATGCCAGAGGCATCCGAGAATGAGACAAAGGCATACGCCTGATCATTCTTACCCCGACGTTCTGACTTTTTGATAATAGTACCCGCCAGCAGCGTGACGAATGACATTCGGCGGTCTTCAAGAATCTGGGCATAGTTGGTAACCTGCAGCCTCTTGAGGGCAACATCAAAATTGTCGAGCGGATGCCCCGAGAGATAAAATCCAATTGCTGAAAACTCTTCACCTAGCCGCTCATGTGCAGGCCACTCACCAACATTGGCGAGACGGATCTCTACCGTCTCATTTCCAATTTCATCAAACAACGTCGATTGGCCGCGTTCCCTCTCACGGCTGGTACGCGCCGCGTCACCCAGCACCGCGTCAGCACTTTCGATGAGCTGATGCCGATTAGAGTTCAGTGCATCGAAGGCGCCCGCGCGGACCAGCATTTCAAAACAGCGCTTATTAACAAGCTTCGGATCAATTCGTCGGGCAAAATCGGCGAGCGAAGTAAATGCGCCGCTGGAATTTCTTATCTCGACAACATGATCCATCGCCTGACGCCCGACCCCTTTGACTGCGGCCAAGGCATAAAAAATATTCGCACTCTCATGGTCACAGGAGAACGCTGCTTCAGAGCGATTTATGTCTGGAGGGCGCACCGTAATTCCAAGACGCTGCGCCTCCTGACGAAAAATATTTAGCCGATCCGTGTTGCCGATATCGAGCGTCATCGAGGCGGCAAGAAATTCAACCGGATAATTGGCCTTCAAATACGCCGTCTGATACGCGACCTGGGCATAGGCAGCAGCATGCCCTTTATTGAACCCGTAGCCAGCAAACTTCGCAGCCTGCTCAAAGATCTGCTCGGCAATATTGGGATCAACCCCTTTCTGCTTTGCGCCAGCTATAAACCGTTCGCGATGCAACGCCATTTCAGAGGGAATCTTCTTTCCCATAGCGCGTCGCAGCAAATCAGCATCACCAAGTGAATACCCGCCCAGTGCTCGAGCAATACTCATGACATCTTCCTGATAGGTCATCACCCCGTAGGTGTCCTTCAGGATCGGCTCCAATGCCGGATGCAGGTATTCCGGCTTTTCTCGTCCATTCTTACAGGCGATATATTTGGGAATGGAGTCCATTGGTCCGGGTCGATAAAGAGCAACTAGCGCAACAAGATCATTGATATGATCAGGCTTCATCTTGCGCATCAGATCGCGCATGCCCTGACCTTCGAGCTGAAATACTCCAACACTCTCGCCGCGGGCCAGCATATCAAAGGTGCGACGATCTTCGAACGCTATGGATTGGGTATTGAGTTCTATTCCGCGGCGAGCCAGAAGTTCCTCTGCCTTGGCGATCACTGTGAGAGTTTTGAGGCCCAGGAAGTCAAATTTTACGAGGCCAGACTTTTCGGCATCTTCGTAATCAAATTGAGTTACCGGCATATCCGATCTGGGATCACGGTAAAGAGGGACTAACTCATCAAGAGGTCGATCCCCTATCACAACTCCTGCCGGATGAGTTGATGCATGCCTATAAAGGCCTTCAATCTTCCGTACTACATTGAACAGGCGCACCGCTGCGGGCTCAGACTGGGCAATTTCGGAAAGGCGAGGCTCATGACTTAACGCATCCTCAAGGGAGACCGCCTTACCAGGAGGATTAGGAATTAATTTGGCGATGCGGTCTACCAGACCAAGTGGAAGCTGTAATACGCGTCCAACATCACGAACCGCTGCACGTGCCTGCAGGGAACCCAAAGCCATAATATGAGCAACACGATCCAGGCCGTACTTATGCTGAACGTAATGAACGACCTCATCGCGTCGTTCCTGACAGAAATCAATATCAAAGTCCGGCATCGAAATGCGTTCCGGGTTCAAAAACCTTTCAAATAGTAGCCCGAAGCGCAAAGGGTCCAGGTTGGTTATATCCAATGACCATGCAACCAGTGAGGCGGCACCAGAACCACGCACGCCCACAGGAATGCGCTGTGCTCTGGTCCACTTCATGAAATCTGATACGATTAGAAAATACCCCGGAAAATCCATACGGTTGATAATTTCCAGTTCGTATTCCAGGCGCTCATCATACTGCTCGCGTGGTGCGTAGAGTCCACTCTCCGACAAGCGCCTTTCTAGTCCGCTTTGCGCCAAGCGCTTCAATTCGTCCTGTGGCGAGAGACCTGAAACCGGTTCAAATTTAGGCAATATGGGTTTGTGCTTTTTGGGCCGAAAAGCACATCGTTGCGCAATCTCCATGGTATTAGCCAAAGCTTCTGGTAAATCAGCAAATTGCGCGCTCATTTCAGCTGGAGATTTGAAGCGATGCTCACGGGTAAGGCGACGCCGATCGCTTTGCGACACATAGGTACTGTCAGCAATACACAGTAATGCGTCATGTGCTTCATACATGTCCTCACGACCAAAATGCACATCATTGGTCGCTACCAGTGGTATGGATTTGTCGTAAGCAAGATCAATAAGAAAATGTTCAGCGGTACGCTCTTCTGCAACACCGTGACGCTGCAGCTCGACATAAAGCCGATCGCCAAAAATCTCCGTAAGCTGATCGAGGATCAGCGACGCAGTATCCAGCTGCCCACCAGAAAGAAGTGTGTTAAGAGGTCCGCCAGGACCACCAGTCAAAGCAATCAGGCCACTGCCGTGGGCTGCAAGAGTTGGGGTATCAACGTGTGGCCATTCTCCGGGACCACAGGTCAGATAGGCCGCACTTAGCAGCTTCACGAGATTGCGATAGCCATCGGGATTTTGCGCCAATAAGGGAAGTACGGGCGGCCTTTGCCGCATGCCGAGTCCAGAAATCTGGGGAGTTGGGTCCAGATCGACCGCGACCAAGGCACCAACGATAGGCTGCACGCCTTCTTTGGCCAAGGTCTCCGAAATGTCGAAAACCCCAAACAAGTTATTGTTGTCGCACACAGCGACCGCAGGCATGGCCAGAGACGCACAGAGCTTGGCAAGTTCTTTGGGGCGAACCGCACCCTCAAGGAGTGAATAGCAGCTCTTGACGCGAAGATGGACAAAATTAGCGACTACCCTGCCCAACGCCTTTTCAGTCATGCCGCATCCTTGCCCCTACCCACCGCACAACTACCCCGGACGGCAGGTATACGAAACGGTACATAACCGTCTTTCCACAGCCTATCGGCACTGCGCATCAGGCCATTGCGACCAAACCTGCGGCCGCATGGGCCAGAACGAAGGTAGCCGCGATAAAGGTAATCAGCCCTGCTCCAGCGATCATGTCCGAAATCCAGATTTTCATTGTGGTCCCCTCTTTGTGTGGCCCAGCTAAATGTTCTTTTTTTGTTCTGTCAAGAACGGAAGTAGAACATTTTTCGGCTCTGAGCTGTTGCAGGGAAGCTTTCGAATCGTTAAGGTGTGTTATATAACACACAATTCCTATGGCAAAGCGCTACTATCCTGCCGTCATTGAACGATCCGAAGGAGGCACTATCGCCGTCTGGTTTCCGGATTTTCCGGACAGCGTTGCCGCGGCCAGTACGCAGGAAGCGGCCGTGCAGAAGGCGGAACAAGCTCTTCAGATGTCTGTATCCCGGCTGGCCGAAGCGAACAGGCCGCTTCCCGTCCCCAGCAACATGGAAGCCATAAAGCTGCCCAAAGCTTGCAGTGCCATTGCTTTCGCGCTGATCGGAGTTGAGCTTCCGGATCCATCCGAGCGGGTTAATATCTATCTGCCCAGAAGCCTGCTCGCGGAGGCTGACAACTATGCTGCAGCCCTTGGTATGAGCCGGTCCAGCTTCTTCGGCCTGGCAATATCCATCATGCTGGGCCGACGCCCGCCCCTGCCACAAGGGGGGGGTACTGGCGCTCGCCAGGACTAGTGCAAGGGCCCCGCCGAATCCTGTAGATCCCCGCGCTGCACCAAAGAACCCTCTCTCAGCACCAACGCGCGATCCATCTTGGACGCCAGCTCAAGATTATGCGTGGCCACCAATGCCGCAAGTCCCTCTGCCCGCACCATGTTTACCAGCGCGTCGAACACACCACCGGAGGTACGTGGATCTAAATTCCCCGTTGGCTCATCAGCGAGCAGCAGGCGGGGTTTGTTGGCTAAAGCGCGTGCGATGGCAACGCGCTGTTGCTCGCCCCCTGATAGCTGAGCTGGTCGATGTTCAAGGCGAAGGGCAAGCCCCATCTGCTGCAGAAGCTCTGTAGCGCGAGCGCGAGCGGCCCCACGACCAATCCCTGCAATGCGCTGTGGTATCATGACATTTTCCAGGGCTGTGAACTCAGGCAGCAGATGATGCGCCTGATAGACAAAGCCGATGAATTCCCGACGCAAACGCGTCCGCTCACCATCGCTAAGCTGCGACGCGGCACGTCCAGCTACAAGCACTTCGCCTCCGCTCGGCGTCTCAAGAAGACCTGCCATATGAAGCAGTGAGGATTTGCCCGCCCCGGAGGGACCTACCAGAGCCACCAGCTCTCCAGGACGTACTTCCAGAGACAGATTCCGGAATACCTCCAGTGTAACCTCGCCTTGACGGTAAACCCGGCTGACACGCTCAAGCCGAAGCATCGCCTCACTCATAGCGCAGCGCTTCTACCGGATCGAGCCGAGCGGCCCGCCAGGACGGATAAAGTGTAGCGAGAAAACTCAGAACAAGTGCCATGCCAACCACTGCAATAACCTCGCCACGATTAATCTCCGCCGGCATACGGCTCAGGAAATAGATTTCCGGATTGAAGAGATCCGTACCAGTCAGGCGAGAAAGAAAGTTTCGTATGGCATTTATGTTATCGCAGAACACTACTCCCACAATGAAGCCAAGGAACGTACCGATTACTCCTACGCTACTCCCGGCAATCAGGAAAACCCGCATGATAGCACCGCGCGTGGCCCCCATCGTCCGCAATATTGCGATATCAGCGCCTTTGTCTTTTACCAACATGATCAATCCGGAAATGATGTTGAGTGCAGCGACCAGCACGATCAGCATCAAAATCAGAAACATAACATTCTTTTCTACATTGATGGCACCTACCAGGCTCGAATTCATATCCTGCCAGGTAAGAACCCGCGTGTTTGGCCCAGCCGCCAGACCAATCGCACCAGCCATGGCATCAGCGCGATCCGGATTCTTAATCATCACTTCAAGTCCACTGACGCCATTGCTTGTATTAAAGAACAACTGTGCCTGTGCCAGCGGCATGAATATAAACGCCTTATCATACTCGCTCATGCCCAAATTGAATGTACCCGCCACGACATAGCTCTTTATTCGCGGTGTTACGCCGAAGGGAGTCACGGTTCCACGTGGAGCCATTAATGTCACTCGCATGCCAGGAACCAGTTGCAAAGCATCTGCGAGACGCGAGCCAAGGATCACGCTATCCCCGGCTTTAAAACGTGCAAGAGCGTGAGGAGAAAGCGTCGATGCTATCGGCTTATCTTCAGCAATGTCCCTAGGTGTCATCCCCCTTACAATAACGCCAGAATTCGTGCTCGATGATGCCGCTACCACCTGCCCGTCGACGATCGGGTAAACCCTGACCACCCCGGGCACCTTCCGTACGCGCGCGGCTATTGCATTATAGTCATCAAGATTCCCCGCCAGACTTTGAACTATGGCATGTCCGTTCAGGCCAAGAATCTTGCTCAAGAGTTCATCACGAAAGCCATTCATCACGCTCATCACGATAATAAGGGCGGCTACTCCGATCATGATCCCAAGTAGGGACAGGAGCGAAATCACCGAGATGTAGCCTTCCTTGCGCTTGGGCCTAAGATAGCGCAGCGCGATCATCCATTCGAAGCTGGAAAATGGCGCAATGCGCTTGGCTCGAATCTCTGGCTGCGAGCTTAAAATAGCCATCGGTCAAATACCCTGGACCAGGTATTTGACCGCCGCATCAGGAGACATCTCCTGCCTCGCACCACCAGCGCGCACCTTTATCTCTACTTTGCCAGCGGATAGTCCGCGCGGACCCACCACAAGCTGATAGGGAATGCCGATTAGATCTGCCGTCGCAAACTTTGCACCTGGCCGCTCGTCTGTATCGTCATACAAAACCTCGATACCTGCTGCGTTCAACTGGCTATAAAGTGCGTCGCATGCTTGGTCAGTTTCTGCATCGCCTGACTTCAGATTGATGAGTGCGACGCGAAATGGGGCGACTGATTCAGGCCAAATGATTCCTGCATCGTCGTGGCAGGCTTCAATGATCGCCCCAACCAAGCGAGACACGCCAATGCCGTAGGACCCCATCTCTACCGGCACCTCCTTGCCATCGGGGCCGGTTACCACCGCCTTCATTGGAGCGGAATATTTAGTACCAAAATAAAATACTTGTCCTACTTCAATTCCACGGGCAGACAACCGCTTTTCCGCTGGCACTTCCCTCTCGAAGCGCGCGGCATCATGTACGTCTTCTGTCGCCGCGTACAGCTCTGTGCGAGCACGTACAATGGATTCCAGATCTCCGTAGAAATCAGTATCTTCACCAGGTATCGGCATATCGAGTAAATCCTTATGACAGTATACCTGGCTCTCACCTGTTTCTGCCAGCACGATAAATTCGTGTGACAAATCTCCGCCAATCGGACCTGTTTCCGCTCGCATCGGAATACTTTTCAGTCCCATGCGAGCAAAGGTTCTCAAATACGCTACATACATACGGTTATAAGCTCGACGCGCCGCGGCAGCGTCGATATCAAAGGAATATGCATCCTTCATTAGAAATTCACGCCCGCGCATAACACCAAAGCGTGGACGAACTTCATCCCGGAATTTCCACTGCGTGTGGTACATATTTAGAGGCAGCTGCTTGTAGCTGCGTACATAGGCCCGAAAGATTTCAGTGACCATTTCCTCGTTGGTGGGGCCATACAGCAGATCACGGTCATGCCGATCCTTGATCCTCAGCATTTCCTTTCCATAGTCATCGTAGCGGCCACTCTCGCGCCAGAGTTCAGCTGACTGTAGAGTCGGCATAAGGATTTCAATTGCCCCCGCACGGTTCATTTCCTCGTGAACGATGCCTTTGATTTTGTTCAACACGCGGATACCCAATGGCAACCATGCATAGATCCCGGCAGCCTCCTGGCGGATCAACCCGGCTCGCAGCATGAGCCGGTGGCTAACGATCTGGGCTTCAGCGGGGGTCTCTTTGAGGACGGGTAGGAAGTAGCGGGACAGGCGCATGGATGTGTGCTCTCGTGGCAGTGCATCCCTGTGTTCTAGAGAAGCCGCCGGAAGAGGGCAAATGCATCTGTAGTCCCCGAGGCGAAAGGGAGAAAATTGGCCCAGGTCGGTTGGTTCAGGGACCGGTCCCACTCCATCAGCTTCCCAGCAGACCGCGCCGGCATGGTTGGCGCCCCTCAGGCGGAAAATCGCGCCATGGTGTCCCTGAGCGGCAGCGCATCATCCCCCTGCACTCCGCCCGTTCTGCGCGTAGAATGGGGTTATGGTCCAGCCTCCGCAGTTTACCCCCGATGCCCGCCCCATACCCTCTCCCAGGAGGACCAATCTGCGGGGATGGGGGGCCTCGTTCGTCCTGCATGGCCTGGGGTGCTTTCTCGTCGTTGCTTTCCTCACACAGCATGCTCCTAAGCCAGAAGCCGCACTAAAACCCCTCTACGTCAGGATCATTCCCGAAATTCCACTCGGCGCTCATTCCGCCGCGCCAGTGGCAATGCCGGCACAAATGCCGCAGGAGCAAGCGACCCGTGGTCCGCGAGCGGCGCCAAGGCCGCAAGGTGTGCGCAGAAATGGCAGCAGGCCGCTGACTGACCCCTTCGAACTTAAACTTCAACGTTTGGCGCAATTAAGAAATCCGGACAGTACACTCACCCTGAATACTGAAGGAACATCTGTACAAACCGCAGGAATTTCGGGGCGCACTGGTGATCTGGCCTATAGCGTACGCGACGCTATTCGTGCACGCGTGCTGCGTAAATGGAACATTAACTTCACGAGATTAGCCGGACGCCACATCATCATAACACTACATGTCGTACTGACAGGCAGCGGCAAACTCGCATCCATCAGGATCGCTGGAGAGCATGCTCATGCCAAGGATCTAACATGGATGGATATTGCTCTCAGCGCGCGAAACGCCGTCATTCTCTCGGCCCCCTTTAAGCTTCCGGCACAACTACGACGAAAAGGGTACCGCTTCACGCTTACTCTCGACCCCCGGCAGACGCTGCACTGACTAGGCAACTATGCAAACAGGAGTGCTACGGCAGGTCACGGGCGACGCGAAATCCGGCGTAAGCTGAGTAGTCCTGTTCACCACCATCGGGAAGTCCGGCTGCACGAGCTGCCGAGCGGACAAAGATGGGGGTATTATCCCACGAGCCTCCGCGGATCACATGCTTCCTGCAATCGCCTCCCGCCCAGACCTTGGCAACATGCGGAGCACCAACATAGTCCTTGTGCCAGCAATCGGCAGTCCACTCCCACACATTTCCAAGCATTCCATAAAGACCGAAGGGATTTGGCTTAAAGGCATTTACGGGCGCCAGCACACTGTAATCGTAGGGGCTACCACATCCATTACAGTTCGCATTGTCCTTTCCAATCCCCTCTCCCCACCATCGCGCCGTTGTTGTACCAGCGCGGGCCGCATATTCCCACTCTGCTTCACTTGGAAGACGGTAAGGACCGCCTGGCCGGTAATGAATTTTGGGATGCGCAATTCGAACCAGATGGTTGATCCAGGCAATATAGGCGTCTGCATCATGCCAATCGAGACATACCGCAGGCCAGTCAGGGGGTTCTGTCACTGCCGGTGAATAGACAAGCCCCTGCCGCGTCACCGTCCAGCGTGTATTCAGAATCCGATTACAAGGTTTTGGTCGATAGTGGGTCGCGCGCAGAAATAGTCTGAACTGATGGTCACTAACTACATATTTTCCTAGTGCAAACGCCTTTACGGTTACGACGTGCTGCGGTCCCTCGTTATCGAAGTGTCCGGGTTCGCTTTTGGGACTCCCCATGACAAATCGTCCGCCCGGAATCGCAATCATGATTGGGCAATACTTACACTCTTGGAATTGTCGCCCTTTGAGATCCGGAACGGGTCCGGCCGCCGAGCACGCCAATCCCACCAGAGACAGCACGAAGAGAAGCAGGATTGAGCGCCATAGGGAGGCCATGCGAGAAATCCGGCGGGGGGCGGCCTACCATGGCATGAGCGCGCGATCAGTGCACGCTTGCCTGACCCAGATACAGGTCAGCCACATCAGCCACCTGACACCACAGGGCGGCCGCTTCGCGTTCATCGGCAATAAGGTTCTCCGCAGCGCGCCGGCGAATGATCGAGCTTGCCTCGCTCCCGAAGGTGACAACAGCCCAGCGTGCTATGGCAGCGATGTCTTCTTGATTCGTGATCATGCCCCACTGAAGCATGACATCCGGACCTGAATTTTGAGGAGGCGCAAAATTCTAACGCCTCGTCGCTTTGCCCTGCGCTCTAAGGGCCCCCGCAGCTCGCATTTTTTCTTTGATAAGAAGGCGGGAACAGGCATTGGATGCGGCAAGCCCCTGATTGAGGCCCTGTATTCTAACAGGAATGTAACCTGCGGCCGTGTGCGCCAAAATGATCTGCCCAGGAATTTGAATTGGTGGGGCGGCGTAAGGTCCCTCTGCTGGCGCAACCTGTTTACCATTTGCATTCGTGCCACCAGCATAGTCGGCGTGGTTCTCAAGGCCGTAGCACGGGCCCGGCGGCGGCCCCCTGAGAATCGCTTGTTCAGAAACCGAGTTAAGCCCCGCGCCGTAGGCGGCCGCGCCGGCCAGAACCATGGGCAGAAGGGCAAAAAGCAGAGTTAACAATAAGAGTGGCACCAGATATCCGCCGCGATGCCGTGCCGATTGCTGCAAAATTTTCATGGGAGTAGCGCTAAAATTGCGTGACAGAGGCCCGTGACCCCGCTAACGTTTCACAATTGTAAGGGCGCTTGGATAATAAATAGTAAGCAAGAGCGGCCAAGTTCGGGGAGAGCTTTCGGTAGGGGGCCGGTTGATCCGGCCCTCTCGTCGTTTTGGGGGGCCGGCTTCCTAGTCTGAGCAACACTCCCCGCAGCGACGACTAGATCCGGATCACGCCAGCAAGCACAAGACCACCGCATATCAGCCAGACTACCGTGGCGGCGACTGTGGACCACAATATCTTTGCACGCATACTCAGAGCCGGTACCGGTGGCGCTGCGGGCAAGGCTCCTGGGCCTATTTGTCCTGGCGGATCGTCCTCATAAGGAAGTCCGATCGGCAGCAACATCAGAAATGCCAAAAACCAGACGATGGCATAGACGCCGAATATCATCGCCCACCAAGCTGCGCGGTCGGCATAGTGCATGAGCACCGCGCCGGTGACCATTAGCGCTGCTCCAGCTCTATCAGCGTACCAACAAAATCTTTAGGGTGAAGAAATACGACCGGTTTGCCATGAGCCCCGATTTTCGGCTCGCCAGTTCCCGTAATGGTCGCGCCCCTAGCCTTCATTTGTGCGACAGCAGCGTGGATGTCATCAACCTCGTAGCAGATATGATGCATTCCTCCGCTGGGATTTTTTTCGAGAAACTTCGCAATCGGCGAGTTAGCGCCCAGAGGCTCAAGCAATTCAATTTTAGTATTTGGAAGTTCCACAAAGACCGTCGTGACACCATGATCCGGTTGAGGAACCGGGTCACTAACCTGAGCTCCTAGTGTTAGACGATAGACCGCGGCGGCGGCGGCAATATCGCGCGTTGCGATGGCGACGTGATTGAGGCGACCAATCATCCTCGTGCTCCCCGGAAAGCCCTGTCTATCTAAAGCGCCTGATCACATCCGACAAGCCGGTTCAAACCCAGACTACCTCAACCCGGGTCACCGGCTTCTTATCCCAGACGCTTTGGGCCGCCCTCCTCGCAGAACGCCTGACTGCCTCACCCAAGGCCTGCTCATCTGCCTTCTTAGGATTGTGGCGTTTTAAGGTTTCCAGAACCGCTGCGCGGACAGGGCCCCCGACCTCATCTGGGATACCCTCCAGAAAAATAGCCGGTTCCGCACGGACCCTTCCCTTAACGTCAAGAATAAGCGTCACCGCGATCAGACCTGCAAAAGCCATAGCCCGACGCTGCCGACCGATCCCATCCCCCTCAGGAACAAGCACCCGACCATCAAGACACATCCTCCCGGACGGAACCTCGTCAACGATCTCAGGCTTTCCGGGGGCCAACCTCAGCATTTGCCCATTAGCCAGCACCACGGCTTCTGGGACCTGAAGAGAGCGGGCCAATCTGGCATGCTCAGCGAGGTGTCTCAACTCGCCGTGAACCGGAACCGAGATCTTTGGGCGAATCCAGCTATACATCTCTGACAATTCATCTCTGTAGGGATGGCCAGAGACATGAACAAAGTGATCCTGCTCGGTCAGAATCTCCACGCCCAGAGAGGCGAGCTGATTGTGCAGCGCGAATATCGCTAACTCATTTCCGGGAATGATGCGTGAAGAGAATATGACAGTGTCCCCGGAACCAAGCGAAACCGTGGGGTGCTGCCCCTGGGCAATCCGCGCCAGGGCTGCGCGCGGCTCTCCCTGGCTACCTGTAACCAGGTACAGAACGTGACGTCCCGGCATCTCGGCAGCATCGGCCTCACTGATTAGGGCAGGAAAATCTTTGAGATAACCGCTTGCCCGAGCCGCCGCGATGATCCGATGCATGGATCGTCCGACAAGGCAAACCTCACGTTCCGCCGCCCTAGCCGCCTTTGCGATTGTGTCCAGCCGGGCAACGTTTGAAGCAAATGCGGTCACCGCTACGCGGCCTTCCAGTCCTTGGATCAGCTCTCCAATGGAATGACGAACCTTGGCCTCGGAACCCGAGTGCCCCTGCGCAAGAGCGTTGGTTGAATCACAAACCAAGGCGAGTACGCCTTCATCGCCGAGCCGACGCAGACGAGCGTCATCGGTCGAAGCGCCCACCAAAGGTTCTGGATCAAGCTTCCAGTCACCCGTATGCACAACCTTGCCTAAAGGCGTGCTAATCGACAGTGCGTTAGGCTCTGGAATCGAATGAGTGATAGAAATGAAGTCGACGGAAAAGGGTCCCAGAGCGATGTGTCCTCCAAGAGGCACAACATGCATTGGGCACTGCTTTTCAAGACCGGCGTCCAACAGCTTGTTTCGGACAAGCTCCGCTGTGAAAGCTGTCGCATAAACTGGACAGCGAAGCATTGGCCACAAATAGGGAATAGCGCCAATGTGATCCTCGTGAGCGTGCGTAAGGACTATCCCTAGAACATCCTCGCGCAGTTCGGTCAGGTAGGAAATATCCGGCATGACCAAGTCCACGCCCGGAGTTTGTCCCTCGCGTCCGAACACAACGCCACAATCAACTACAAGCCACTTCTTTTCTAGGCCCGAACCGAAGCCGTAGACGTTGAAATTCATACCGATTTCGCCCGCTCCACCGAGCGGCAAAAAAACCAATTCCTCGTCTTGCAGCTTTATCAAGAGGCGGGCCGCTCCCGCTTTCCCGAATTTCGGTCATAAATGAGGATCAAGCCACGGATCGTCAGGTCGGGATCAAGATGATCTATCACCGATGTCTGCTTGTGAAAAAGGCTGGCCAGACCACCGGTTCCGATGACCGTCATGTCCTTTCCGTATTCCGCCTTGATACGACCAATCAATCCCTCAATCAGGCCTACGTAACCCCAGTAGAGCCCAGATTGCATCGCGGGAACTGTATCTTTTCCAATGACCGCCTGGGTTCTCTGGATGGCTACACGTGGCAGCATGGCCGCAGCCTGATGCAAAGCTTCAGCTGAAAGATTTACTCCAGGGGCGATTACACCGCCTTGATAATCCCCCTTCTCACTTATCACATCGAAGGTGGTAGCTGTGCCAAAATCCACTACGATCAAAGCACCCGGATAACGCTCATGCGCGGCAACGGCATTTACAAGACGGTCCGCCCCGACAGCTTCTGGACGATCAATTTGGACTCTTATACCCAGATCAACCTCTGGATCTCCGACAACGAGCGGCTCGCACTTGAGATACCGACGACACAGCTGCCGGAGGTCAAATAAAATTGCGGGTACGACCGTCGCAATGATAGCTGCATCGATATCTTGAAAATTGAGGCTTTCGGTTTCAAACAGCTGGCGCAAGATAACCGCATATTCATCCGCCGTACGCGCTGTTTTAGTCATTGCACGCCACTCGGCCCGGATTCCGGAACCATTATGTACTGCAAATACAATATTTGTATTTCCGGCATCGATAGCAAGTAGCATCTCAGCTCCCGAAGTACACATCTGCGGCTGCTATGGTGACGGTAAGCTGTTCCTGCCGCAACAACAACGCACCGTTCTCATCGATACCTTCGAAAACGCCGCTCATCTCCGACTCCGCAAGACGGGCGCGGATCGGCTCTCCCAATCTTGCAGCCTGCTTCAGCCATTCTGACCGGATCGACCCAAAACCATCGTCCCGCCATACCTCATACCATCTAGCAAAGCTGGCCGCGAGTTCAGACAGCATTTCTCCCGCCGATGGCACCGCAACCCCAAGCGCGGCCAGGCTAGTGGCCGGAAACAGACTTTCGCCTGGATGGTTAGCCAGATTTATCCCAACTCCGATCGCAAGATAATCAGGAGTTCCCGTACCTGCAGTCTCAAGAAGAATGCCAGCAATTTTCCTGGATCGAACCAGAATGTCGTTGGGCCATTTGACCTCGACCTGAGCAGTGAACGAGCGCACCGCCTGAGCCGCGGCGACAGCTGTAACAAAAGACAACTGCGCACACTGGGCGATGCTGCACTGCGGACGCATAAGTAAAGTCGCCGCCAAGTTACCGTCACCGCTAGACCAGCTGCGTCCACGGCGACCACGTCCCATAGTCTGACGATCAGCCCTAATCCATAGGGGGACGCACGTACCAGCCCTCGCCTGGCGCCGCGCTTCTTCATTGGTTGAATCAATTTCGTCGAACTCTATTCGACCATAGCCATGCGGCCAGACTGCGCTCACGGCACCAAGGTAGCAGCAGCAGCCCCTGCCGAAGCAATAAGCGGACCGCCGAAGACTATGAACAAAAGTGTAAAAGCCGCCACCCCGGTTAGGATCAGCCCATTAACGACGCCCAACCGGCCATCAAACGGCTTTTCCGGCTCGTCAAAATACATGACCTTAACGATACGCCAATAGTAGTAGGCACCCACAACACTTGTCAGCACGCCCAAGACAGCAAGCCAATACTGCCCGGCCTGGATCACAGCCAAAAAGACGTAAAACTTGGCCCAGAAGCCGGCAAGAGGAGGTATTCCCGCAAGAGAAATCATAAGTGCTGCAAACACAAAAGCCAGGCGGGGTTGTGTACGTGATAACCCGGCCAGATCTGAAATCGTCTCCAACTGCTTGCCATCACGCTTCATCGCCATGATAACGATGAAAACGCCAGCGTTCGAAATCAAATAAATCATTAGGTAAATGAGGACGCCTTTAAAACCGGCCACTGATCCTGCCACCAGCCCAAGCAGTGCATACCCCATGTGACCAATCGAGCTGTAGGCCATAAGGCGCTTGATATTGCTCTGACCGATAGCTGCAAAACTTCCCAAAATCATGGAAGCAGCAGAGATAAAAATGATTATCTGCTGCCACTGAGCCTGGACATGAGGAAATGGCATTACCATCGCACGCAGGAACAGTGCCATAGCCGCAACCTTGGGAGCCATCGCCAAAAAGCCGGTGATCGGCGTTGGGGCTCCCTCATACACATCCGGGGTCCACATATGAAAGGGCACCGCGGACACCTTAAACGCAAGTCCAGCGATCAGGAATACAATGCCGACAATAAGCCCAACTGATACCGTCCCGGCCTGCACGACATGAGCTACGGTGGCAAACTCCGTCGAGCCCGTAAAGCCATAAATCCATGTAATGCCGTAGAGCATCATCCCTGATGACAAAGCCCCCAGCACGAAATATTTCATTCCAGCTTCGCTCGAGCGCACACTGTCTCGATTAAACGAAGCTAAAACATAGAGGCAGAGACTTTGGAGTTCGAGCCCCATGTAGAGCGAGATAAAGCTTGCCGACGACACCATTAGCATCATGCCGCAAGTCGACAGTAAAACCAGAACCGGGAATTCAAACCGCATGAGCTTCGCCTCACTCATGAAGTCACGCGACATGAGGAGCGTTAAAGCAGAACCCAGTAGAATGAGTTCTTTGGCGAAGCGGGAAAAACCATCGACCACGAACGCGCCATGGAATGCGATCGCTGGGCCGGCACTGATAGCAACAAAATAGGCTGCGATCGCCAGCGCTAACACACCAGCCCAAGAAATGGCGTCAGCAATGCGCTCACCAGAAATTGCGCCAGCAAGAAGCAGCAGCAAGGCGCTGCAGGCAACAATCAATTCCGGGAGCAGTATTAAAAGATCGCTACCGATTGCGTTCACCGCACTACCCCCTTGGAAATCGGCGTGATCGCCGCATAGGCCTCGTGCCGATCATAGGCAATCGCCACTTTCTGTTCCTGAATGAGGTTGGCTACCGAAACACTGGTAATATCGAGGATCGGCTTCGGGTAGACGCCGAATGCAATGATCAGGATCACCAAAGGCGCCAGTATGGCAACCTCACGCAAGGAGAGATCTTTAATAGTCGCCAGAGCAGGCTTTACGAGCGCACCGAGAACCACACGTCTGTAGAGATAAAGCATATACGCTGCTGAAAAGATCACGCCCGTGGCAGCGAAAATTGCAATCCAAGTATTGGTTGCAAACGCACCTAGCATAGTCAGAAACTCCCCGACAAAGCCCGATGTCCCGGGAAGGCCGACGTTCGCAAGCGTAAAGACCAGCATGCACGCGGCATAAATCGGCATACGTTGTACTAATCCTCCGTATGCTGAGATTTCACGCGTATGCATACGATCGTATATTACGCCCACACTCAGGAATAGTGCGCCAGATACAAGGCCGTGGCTTAGCATCTGAAAAATGCCTCCATCGAGCCCCTGCTGCGTAAGTGTAAAGATCCCCATCGTCACAAAGCCCATGTGAGCCACTGACGAATACGCCACTAGCTTTTTCACGTCGGTCTGAGCCAAAGCGACCAATGAAGTGTAAATAATCGCCACTATCGATAGAACAAAGATCAGCGGCGCATAGGTAGCACTGGCGCTGGCGAACATCGGCAGGGAAAACCGAAGAAATCCATAGCCTCCCATCTTCAACAATACGCCAGCTAGTATTACCGAGCCCGCGGTCGGTGCCTCCACATGCGCATCTGGCAACCAAGTATGCACTGGCCACATCGGCATTTTAACAGCGAAACTGGCGAAAAACGCAAACCATAGCCACGTTTGCATGCCTGGCGAAAAATGTGTGTGAAGGAGGGTAACGATATCCGTTGTATGGGCAGTAAGGTACATCGTCAGAATTGCCAGCAGCATCAGCACGCTGCCCAACAGTGTGTAGAGGAAAAATTTAAAGCTGGCGTACACCCGACGGGGTCCACCCCACACACCAATAATGATGAACATCGGTATTAGTCCGCCTTCAAAGAAGACGTAAAACAGCACCAGATCGAGCGCGCAGAACACGCCGATCATCAGCGTCTCCAGCAGCAAAAATGCGATCATATATTCGGGGACACGACGCTGAACGGATTCCCAGCTTGCTAGAATGCAAAATGGCATCAGAAATGCGGTGAGCACCAAGAACAGTACGGATATGCCGTCCACACCCAAATGATAGGTAATGCCGCCTCCCAACCACTTATGTTGTTCGACAAACTGGAAAGCCGCGGTGTGCCCGTTAAAATTCGCAAGAATTACAAAGGCGACAACCAAGTCCACTAATGTGGTGATCAGAGCAATCCAGCGGGCATTGCGCGCAGCTGCCTCATCCTTGCCGGGAAGCACCAGGATTAACAGCGCTCCGGCAAGAGGGAGGAAGGTAACGAGCGATAGTATCGGAAAATTCATTAGTGCACGCCCCCTACCATAAACCACGCCACCAGCCCAACGACGCCGATGAGCATCGCGAAGGCATAGTGATAAACGTATCCGGACTGCATCTTTACTACGCCACGGGTCGCATCCATCACCCGTGCCGCAACGCCGTCAGGGCCAACACCATCTATTATCTCTCCGTCGCCAACCTTCCATAGCGTGCGGGCAATCCAGAACGTCGGTCGTACAAAGATAAAGTCGTAGAGTTCGTCAAAATACCACTTGTTGTACAGGAAGAGGTAAAGCATGCCACGCTTTGCCGCCATTTGGGCAGGCCGTTCCGGATGCAGGATGTAATAGAACCAGGCGACAGCAAAGCCAGCTACAGTCAGCACAAATGGCGCCACTTCTTCCCATGCAGGCAAACTTACGGGTCCACCGTGCCCGGATACATAGGCTATGGCGCCGTTCCAGAAGGACTGCGCGCCTTGACCAACAAAAGAATAATCGAAATACCATCCCGCAAAGGCCGCACCAATCGCCAGTACTCCGAGGGGGATCAGCATGGTCAAAGGTGACTCATGGATGTCCTCAAGCCGAGGGGCATGATGTCCAGCATGATCAGATCCGTGGCCTTCCGCACCGTGGTCATGATCCAATCCGCGATACCGGCCATGGAAGGTCATAAGAAATTGACGCCATGAATAAAAGCTCGTCAGTCCAGCAGCGATGAGCGTCATCCAGAACGCATAGGATGCCATCGGCGTGGTCGCCCCAAAAGTGGCATTTATGATTCCGTCTTTAGAGTAAAACCCGGATGTCCCAATTCCAAGGAAGGGAATACCGAATCCGGTCAGAGCAAGATTGCCAATCAGCATCGTCGCCCAGGTAAAAGGGATGCGCTTGGCCAGCCCCCCCATCTTGCGCATATCTTGTTCGTGATGAACCGCGTGTATCACTGATCCGGCTGACAGGAACAATAACGCCTTGAAGAATGCATGCGTGAAAAGATGAAATATTGCATTGCCGTAAGCGGACACACCAGCTGCGGCAAACATATAACCCAGCTGCGAGCAGGTTGAATACGCGATAACCCGCTTTATGTCGTTTTGGAAAAGTCCGATCGTCGCGGCAAAGAATGCGGTCGTAGCACCTATGAATGTGACGACAGAAAGCGCAAACGGAGCCTGCTCAAACATAGGGGAGCAGCGGCAAACCAAAAACACTCCTGCTGTGACCATGGTCGCAGCATGGATGAGAGCGGAGACAGGTGTTGGGCCCTCCATGGCATCTGGTAGCCACACATGAAGAAGGAACTGAGCCGACTTACCCATGGCACCAACAAATAGCAGCAGACACAGGGTGGTCATGATGTCGACGCTGTGACCTGCGAAAACGAAGGTCTTATCTGCCATATGAGGTGCCGCGGCAAACACAGTCGAAAAATTGAGCGTACCGAAGACGTACCAAACGCCAAAAATACCGAGGGCAAAGCCAAAGTCACCTACACGGTTTACCACAAACGCCTTGATGGCTGCCGCGCAAGCCTCTGGCTTGGTGTACCAGAATCCGATCAGCAAGTAGGACGCTAAGCCGACACCTTCCCACCCAAAGAACATCTGCAGGAAGTTATTGCTCGTAACCAGCGCCAGCATCGCAAAGGTGAACAACGAGAGATAAGAAAAAAATCGCCACCGGGCTGGATCATCGGCCATGTACCCAAAGGAATACAGGTGAACCAGACTGGAAACCACCGTGACGACCACGAGCATCACAGCCGTTAGCGTGTCGACTCTCAGCGTCCAGTCAACATTGAAACTTCCTGAATGTATCCATGTAGCAATGTGTACGATGCCGCCATGGTGCAAGAATGCGACATCATAAAACACGTAACAGGATAGCGCCGCGGCAATAAAGAGAAATGCCGTGGTAATGACCTCAGAGGCACGGTGGCCGATCAGCCACCCCCCCAGACCTGCGATTAGTGCACCAAGGGCGGGCAAAAAGACGATGGCGAGGTACATGCTTCAGCCCTTCATCAGGTTCACGTCTTCGACCGCAATCGAACCACGGTTGCGGAAGTAAACGACGAGTATGGCTAGGCCAATGGCTGCCTCAGCTGCGGCCACCGTGAGCACAAACAGGGCAAAAACCTGCCCAACCAGATCTCCGAGGTAGGCAGAAAAGGCCACAAAATTTATGTTCACCGCCAGCAAGATCAGTTCGATCGACATCAGGATGACGATGATATTTTTGCGATTGAGAAATATGCCAAACACTCCAATAGTGAAGAGAATGGCGGCAACGGCAAGATAGTCCGACAAACCAATTGCCATGTTCAGGCTCCCCTACCAGGCTCGATTTCAACGAGCGTCACGGCGTCCTGACGGCTACGCGCATTCTGCACAGGAATACTTTGGCGACGTGCGTTTGGCTTATGGCGGAGCGTCAGCACGATGGCTCCGATCATTGCAACCAGCAGTATAAGACCCGCAGTTTGGAAGTAATAAACGTAGTTCGTGTATAGAATTTGTCCAAGCGCGGCAGTGTTGGTAAGCCCGGAGGGTGTTGCGTGGGCCAGCGCCTGTGGTGCCCCCGGCGCAAAGAACCAGACACTTCCTACCAATATTAATTCGCAAAGCAGGACAATCCCCACCAAAGTTCCAAATGGCAGATATTGCAGGGCGCCACGTTTCAATTCGGCAAAGTCGACATCCAGCATCATCACTACGAACAGAAACAGCACCGCCACTGCGCCGACGTAGACGATCACCAAGATCATCGCCAAAAACTCTGCTCCGAGGAGCACGAAAAGTGCAGCGGCATTAAAAAATGTAAGAATCAGAAAAAGCACTGAATGCACTGGATTACGCGCGGCGATTACCATGAACGCGGATGCGATCATGATCGCCGAGAACAAATCGAAGGCGATCTCCGTTAGCAGCATTGACCCACCGGCCCCCTCGTCTCGCCCGTCCGCTCAGCGGTATGGAGCATCTAGTTCCAGATTTTGAGCGATCTCTCGCTCCCAGCGATCGCCATTGGCGAGCAACCGGTCCTTGTCGTACAGCAGTTCCTCGCGAGTTTCAGTCGCGAACTCAAAATTCGGCCCTTCCACGATGGCATCGACTGGACAGGCTTCCTGGCATAACCCGCAATAAATGCATTTGACCATGTCAATGTCATAACGAGTGGTCCGGCGACTGCCATCCGCCCTTGGTTCAGCCTCGATGGTGATCGCAAGGGCAGGACAAACAGCCTCGCAGAGCTTGCATGCAATGCAGCGTTCTTCCCCATTAGCATAGCGACGCAACGCATGTTCGCCGCGAAACCGCGGACTCAGCGGTCCCTTTTCAAATGGGTAGTTTAACGTAGCCTTAGGTCGGAAAAAGTAACGCATCGCCAGCCCGAAGCTCGTCACAAACTCCCAAAGGAAAATAGAGCGAGCGCTTCTGTCCAAGACCGCCATTAGTACGCTCCAATTCCATGCGGGAAAGCCATTACCCATCCCGCCGTTAGCACTACCCAAACCAAGGAAATTGGCAGGAACACCTTCCACCCCAGCCTCATGAGCTGGTCGTAGCGATAGCGCGGTACGATGGCTTTCACCATTGCCATCAAGAAGAAAAGCACCGCCATCTTTAGGATGAACCAGACCACTCCCGGCACGTAGGTGAAGGGAGCGACATGCCAAACTGGTAGCCACCCTCCGAGAAAGAGCACTGTCATCAATCCGCAGAGCATGATGACATTCATGTATTCACCTAGAAAGAACATCAAAAATGGGGTCGAGGAATACTCGACCGTAAACCCAGCAACGAGTTCCGATTCGGCTTCCAGCAAGTCAAAGGGCGGACGCTGGGTTTCAGCCAGTGACGAGATAAAAAATATGACAAACATCGGGAAAAGCAGCGTGAAGGCAAACCAGCCATGCCGCTGTGCTTCAACGATCGCACTGAGGTTCAGGCTTCCGGCAAATAGGAGGACGGTTACCAGAACAAAGCCAATCGAGACCTCGTACGATACCATCTGCGCTGCCGCTCTGAGTGCTGACAAAAACGCATATTTCGAGTTTGAAGCCCAACCGGCAACAATGACCCCGTAAACCCCCAATGAGGAAACTGCAAACAGATAAAGTATGCCTACATTGATATTGGAGATGACCCAACCTTTGGCAAAGGGGATCACCGCCCAGGCAATAAATGCCAAAGTCGCTGTCACCACCGGAGCGATCAGGAACAGAACTTTGTTAGCACCAGACGGGATAATCACTTCCTTGAAAATAAATTTCAATGCATCCGCGATAGTCTGCAGCAAGCCAAAGGCTCCTACCACATTAGGCCCACGGCGCAGCTGCACAGCCGCCCATATCTTGCGGTCAGCCAGAATGACGGCGGCTACCGAAAGCATGAGGATCAGTGACAGGACCACCATGATGATGGCCTGGCTCAAAAACCAAGCCCAACCATAGGGCACGCCAATGCTTTGGAACGGTTGAACGAGGAACATCTATTCCGCCGCAAGTTTGAGATCGCCAGCGACGAAAAGACGGCTACACTCCGCCATCGTCTCGCTCGCCCGCGCGATCGGGTTGGTCAAATAAAAATCTCTAATGGGACTGGCAAGCGCCATTGCGCCCTCAACTTGGCCAGCAACCCCAATTGCATTCCAGATCTGGGGATCAGCGCCAGGCTGAACAGGAAGTCCCTGACTTGCATAAACTCCACATTGCGCCGCCAGTGCTTTCCGGACACCATCAATATCATCATATGGCAGAGGCCGACCCAACACTTCCGACAGTGCCCGCAAAATAGCCCAATCTTCCTTCGCTTCCCCAGGCGGGAAGCTCGCACGATTGGCCATCTGGACGCGACCTTCGAAATTCGCGTAGAGACCAGATTTCTCCGTATAGGCCGCACCCGGTAGGATTACATCCGCGCGATGAGCTCCAGCATCGCCATGTGTTCCTTGATAGATAACAAACGCATTGCCGAGGCGCTCGGTATCGATCTCGTCCGCGCCAAGCAGGTATACCAGCTCAATTTCTCCAGACTGCGCGCCTGCCAGGATTCCGTCCAGATCACGCCCGCCATCGCCAGGCAAGAAGCCAATATCCATACCTGCTACACGACTAGCCGCAGTGTGGAGGACATTAAAGCCGTTCCAGCCACCCTCGTGCACACCGGCCGGACCAATCATTCCTGTATCCATGGCCAATCTGGCAGCAAGCTTAAGGATTGCGGCACCATCCGGTCGGCAATACGCCCCTGGGCCAATAACCAGCATGGGGCGCTTCGCATCCCTCAGGGTATTGCTGAATTCATGGCGCCCATCAACCAATGCTTGCAGCACATCAGCTGTTTCGCCCAGCTGGGTAACGGGATAGGTCAAATCATATGCTTTACCGATGTTGGCGAAACGTACATTGGTGTTAAGCCATAGCTTGCGCATGCGCGCATTAAGAACCGGCGCCTCCCAGCGCAAATTTGTACCAATAAGCAGAACTAGATCAGCCACCTCAACACCAGCAATCGTGGTGTTAAAGAGATAACCTTGGCGAGGAGATGCAGTAAGTTTCGCTCCGTCTTGCCGGCAATCTAGGCTGACGACCCCTAATCCCGTCATCAGGTCCTTTAGAGCCTTGATTTCTTCCGCAGCAGCGAGATCACCAACTATTGCCGCCATTCGCTGCGGCGAACAATTTTTCATGCGCGAGGATATTGCCGCAAACGCCTCTGTCCAACTTGCGGGTACCAGCTTTCCGCCCTTGCGAACATAGGGCTTGTCCAGGCGCTGACACGAAAGGCCATCACGAGCGTGTCGCGCTTTGTCTGAAATCCACTCCTCGTTGACCTCATCGTTGTTGCGTGGAAGCACGCGCATTACCTGACGCCCACGTGTATCAACGCGGATATTTGCACCCATTGCATCCATTACATCAATGGACTCAGTCTTCTTCAATTCCCAGGGACGGGCGTTAAATGCGTAGGGCTTACTTGTAAGTGCCCCGACCGGACAGAGATCAACTACATTGCCTGATAATTCAGAAGTGAAAGCCTGTTGAAGATAGGTCGTAATTTCCATCTCTTCGCCGCGACCAGTTGCGCCCAATTCGGGAACCCCTGCAACCTCTGTAGCGAAGCGTACGCAGCGGGTACATTGAATGCAGCGGGTCATGATCGTCTTGATCAGCGGCCCCATATATTTGTCTTCTACGGCACGTTTGTTTTCATTAAACCGATGGAAGCTGGCGCGGCCATAAGCCATTGCCTGATCTTGCAAATCGCACTCTCCACCCTGATCGCAGATCGGACAATCAAGTGGATGGTTAATCAGCAGAAACTCCATTGCTCCTTCCCGCGCCTTTTTGACTGGAGCGGAATTAGTATTGATCTTTGCCGGAGTTCCATCCTTGTTCGGAAAAATATCCCGCACCTGCAGAGCACAGGATGCCTGAAGTTTCGGCGCCCCCACCCATTCAACCAGGCACATACGGCAGTTGCCAGCAACCGACAACCGCTCATGATAGCAGAATCGAGGTATTTCAGCGCCAGCCTGCTCGCAAGCCTGCAGCAGTGTTATCGTCTCTTCTGCCTCGATTTCGTTACCATCAATAATCAGTTTACGGCTTGCCATCACAGCATCCTATTATCGATCGTGGAAGTGATCGGCTGCGCGATCTGCATAACAGACAATTCCGCCGTCCGTGCGGCCAATGAAACTAACGACCAGTGATAGCACATATCCTTTGCGGTCATGTGGATCTCCTACTCGGCCGCAATTGACGGAGTTACAGATTTATTTTCAGCCATGCGACGCTCCATCTCCGGGCGGAAATGGCGAATAAGTCCCTGTATCGGCCAAGCCGCGGCATCTCCTAGCGCACAGATTGTGTGCCCTTCGACCTCACGCGTGACTTCATACAGCAAATCAATTTCCGCCGGTGTTGCGTCACCCCTCTGCATCCGCCCCATTACTCGCCACATCCAGCCGGTTCCCTCGCGGCAAGGAGTGCATTGGCCGCAGCTTTCGTGCTTGTAGAAATAAGAAAGGCGTTGAATGGCCTTGATGATGTCGGTGGACTTATCCATGACGATAACCGCCGCCGTGCCCAGGCCCGACTGCACCGCTTTAAGCGAGTCAAAGTCCATCAAAACGTCGTCGCAAATCGACTTCGGCAACAGCGGGACGGATGCCCCCCCCGGGATCACTGCCAACAGGTTATCCCAGCCCCCACGCACTCCGCCGGCATGACGGTCAATCAGCTCGTGAAGTGGGATACCCATTTCTTCTTCAACATTACATGGACGATTTACATGACCGGAGATGCAAAACAATTTTGTACCGGTATTGTTTGGGCGGCCCAATCCCGCGAACCACTGGGCGCCACGTCGCAAAATAGTCGGAGCAACCGCGATGCTTTCAACATTGTTGACCGTGGTCGGACAGCCATAAAGCCCAACATTCGCAGGAAACGGAGGCTTCAGACGCGGCTGCCCCTTCTTGCCCTCAAGGCTCTCCAGGAGAGCCGTCTCTTCACCACAGATGTACGCGCCAGCGCCATGATGCAGGTAAAGGTCAAAGTCCCAGCCGTGTATGTTATTTTTCCCGATTAGCCGGGCGGCATAAGCTTCGTCCACGGCGCGCTGCAGCGCTTCGCGTTCACGAATGAATTCACCGCGCAGATAGATATAGGCGACATGCGCCCGCATCGCAAAACTAGCAATTAAACAACCTTCAACGAGGGTGTGTGGATCATGCCGCATAATCTCCCTGTCTTTGCAGGTACCAGGTTCAGACTCATCGCCATTCACAACCAGGTAATGTGGCCGCTCTTTTACCTCTTTCGGCATGAATGACCACTTCAGGCCCGTCGGAAACCCAGCACCGCCCCGACCACGCAGACCGGACTTCTTCATCTCATCAATAATAGCGTCTTGGCCTCGTTCGAGGATCTGCTTGGTTCCATCCCAAGCGCCACGCGCCATGGCCCCTTTTAAGCCTGGATCATCAAAGCCATAGAGATTAGTGAAGATCCGATCTTGATCTGTAAGCATCAGCGCGCAGTCCCCGGCGATATGGGCGCGGCGGTACCAACCTCACCCGAAATTTTGGCATTTCCCTCAATTGCTTGCCCACGATCATGCGCTGCATCCGGCCCCCGAATAATTGCCGCGCGGTCCAGCAAAGTCGTAGCACCACCAAGCGGTTCAGAAGAGCGACGGCCATTCTGGGGGCCCGGTTGAGGTACCTCTCCCCGGCGCAACGCCTCAATCAAAGCTTCAGTTTTGGGACCATCGAGATCCTCATAAAAATCGCTTCCGATCTGAAGCATTGGTGCGTTGACGCATGCCCCCAGGCACTCAACCTCCATCCATGAAAATTTACCGTCAGATGACACCGTGTGCGGATGAGGATGAATATGCTTCTTGCAAGCTGCGACCACCTCGTCTGAACCACGCAGCATACACGGCGTCGTCGTGCACACTTGCACAAGAAATTCACCCACGGGCGCCAAATTAAACATGGTATAAAAGGTGGCCACCTCAAGCACGCGAATGAACGGCATACGCAATAGGCCTGCAATATGCTCAATCATAGCCTTGCTGACCCAGCCTTCCTGCTCCTGACCTATCCAAAGCGCAGCGATCACTGCTGAGGCCTGCCGGCCATCAGGATACTTAGCAATCCATTGATCCACCCGATCCTTGTTGGCGGGACTGAATGAAAAGCTGGACGGCTGAACCTCATCAGGAGCCAAGCGACGTACGCTCACCGGTCTACCTCCCCAAAAACAATATCGAGTGATCCAAGAACCGCCGATACGTCTGCAACCATGTGGCCCTTGCACATGTAGTCCATGGCCTGGAGGTGGGCATAAGACGGCGCACGCAACTTAACGCGATATGGTTTATTTGTACCGTTGGCGACCAAGTAAACGCCAAATTCCCCTTTGGGGGCCTCAACCGCTGCGTACGCCTCGCCGTGGGGTACGTGATAACCCTCAGTGTAAAGCTTAAAATGATGGATCAATGCCTCCATCGAGGTCTTCATCTCAGACCTACGCGGAGGAGTTATCTTCTTGTCCTGCGCGAGCGCCGGTCCAGACGGCATCTTTTCGATGCATTGGATCATAAGCTTGGTTGCTTCACGCATCTCATCCATGCGCATAAGGTAGCGATCATAATTGTCGCCATTCTTTCCCACTGGAATCTTGAAATCCAGCTCACTATAACATTCATAAGGCTGGTTACGCCGCAGGTCCCAGTGAACGCCCGCGGAGCGTAACATTACGCCAGTCATGCCCCACATCTCGGCGTCGGCACGGGTAACCTTCCCGATATCAACATTTCGCTGTTTGAAGATACGATTTTCTGTAAGCAGGCCTTCTATATCATCCAGAGTATTCGGAAATTTCCGGCACCAATCATGGATGTCTTCCAGCAGTTGCGGTGTCACATCCTGATGTACCCCGCCGGTTCGGAAATAGTTGGCATGCAACCGGGCGCCGGAGGCACGCTCATAGAAAACCATCAACTTTTCACGATCTTCAAAACCCCAAAGTGGCGGGGTCAGAGCACCAACATCCATGGCCTGCGTCGTGACATTAAGCAGATGATTAAGAATGCGGCCCATCTCGCAGAACAGTACGCGGATGTATTGCGCCCTCTTTGGAACCTCCACCCCCAGCAAGCGCTCAACCGCCAGCACGAAGGCATGCTCCTGATTCATTGGGCAGACATAGTCCAGGCGATCAAGATAGGGAGTTGCCTGAAGGTAGGTCTTGTACTCCATCAACTTCTCGGTACCGCGATGCAGCAGACCGATATGAGGATCGACGCGAGTGACGACTTCCCCATCAAGATCAAGCACCAACCTTAACACACCATGAGCGGCGGGATGCTGCGGGCCAAAGTTGATCGTAGTATTGGCGGCTGTATCCACCGCTGCTGTGTCGGGCAACGCACTCATTTTTTGACCTCCGCAGCCTTTTCATCGCCCGGTAATACGTATTGCGCACCTTCCCACGGGCTCATGAAATCAAACTCGCGAAAAGCCTGCTGAAGTTGCACCGGCGCGTAAACCACGCGCTTGACCTCATCATCATAGCGAACCTCCACAAACCCGGTCAGTGGAAAGTCCTTGCGCAAAGGATGACCCGAAAATCCATAATCTGTGAGGATGCGGCGCAAATCCGGATGGTCTGAAAACATGACGCCGTACATGTCAAAAACTTCGCGCTCAAACCAATTGGCTGCTGGATACACATCTGTGACAGATGCGACAGCAGTGATTTCATCAATCTGCAGCTTTACTCTAAGGCGCCGATTCTTGGAGATCGACAAAAGGTGATAGACGACGTCAAACCGCTTCTCTCGCTGCGGATAATCTACGCCGCAAATGTCGATCAGGAATTTGAATTCAAACCGTGGATCGTCACGCAATGTGCGCATGACGTGCACTATTTTTCCGGCATCGACGCAGAGCGAAAGCTCACCGTTTGCTATTTCGTGGTCAAGCGCCACGCCGGCAAGCGATTCGCTGATCGCGACGGCAAGGTCCTTTAAGTCATCTGCCATAGCACGCCCCCTCAGCGCTCGAGCGTGCCGGTGCGCCGGATTTTTCGCTGCAGTAGCAAAATACCGTACACCAGGGCTTCGGCCGTCGGCGGGCAGCCGGGTACATAGACGTCCACCGGCACAACCCGATCACAGCCACGCACGACGGAATAGGAATAGTGATAGTAGCCCCCGCCATTGGCGCATGATCCCATCGAGATCACATAACGAGGCTCCGGCATCTGGTCGTAGACCTTGCGCAATGCAGGAGCCATTTTATTTGTCAGCGTTCCAGCTACGATCATGACATCGGATTGCCGCGGAGAGGCTCGTGGTGCGATGCCAAAGCGCTCGAGATCATAACGAGGCATGGATGCCTGCATCATTTCCACAGCACAGCAGGCAAGGCCAAACGTCATCCACATGAGCGAACCGGTTCGCGCCCAGGTCACAAGTGAATCAAAGCTCGCAACAAGAAACCCTTTGTCCGCCATTTCTGCCTGCGCAGCGCGGAAATAGGGATCGTCATTACTGCGAAACACGCCACCTTCAACTCCGGCTCTGCCGGCGCTGAGAGCTGAGATTTTCTCGGGGCTCACTCCCATTCGAGGGCTCCCTTCTTCCATTCGTAGACAAAACCGATGGTTAACACGGCCAAGAACACAATCATTGACCAGAATGCAAAAGGCCCGCCCTGCTTCAGAGTGATAGCCCACGGAAACAGAAATGCCACTTCCAAGTCGAAGATTATGAAAAGGATGGACACGAGATAAAATCGAACATCGAATTTCATGCGACTATCGCCAAAGGCGTTGAACCCGCATTCATAAGCCGAGAGTTTTTCGGGATCAGGCTTGGACGGAGCGATGAACATCGGCACCACGAGCAGGGCTAAAGAGATCACCCCCCCGACGCCAATGAAAAGTAAAATGGGGAGATACTCCATCAAGAGCGCGTTCATTGCATGTTCCTCAGGCGGCCGTGAGGCCACAATGATCCAAAGGGATCTAGGTCATTTCGCGGGCGCAGTATAGGCAGGACCAATGCGTACGCAACGCGCGGTTTAGCGCAAGATTCGTAAGAGGGACAAAGGTTTTCTTGCAGCGTCGCGCGGGATACGCGAACGGTTCTCACTATCGACCTTACGCATGCGACAGGATTGCGATGCCATCATCTCCCTAGGGAGGATGGCGGGAGCGACGGGGCTCGAACCCGCGACCTTCGGCGTGACAGGCCGACACTCTAACCAACTGAGCTACGCCCCCCGCGGCTCACCCCTCGTTTTGTAGCGAGGGACGCGCGAAAGAGCGCCCGTGTAGGCTTCGCAGTGCTCCAAGTCAAGGCGCATCCGCAACCCCTTTAAGTAGCTGATCTAATTTTGCTGCCGGGGCCGCTCGGACTTCTGCACGCCCAAGCAACCTTGGCCTAACTTTGGCCACCGGCACGGGGGGCCATCCTGAAAAATGACCCAGTCCCTTCCCGACACGCCTACATTGCAGTTCACTGGACGAAATAGCCGATTGGCCTCCACTTTCCGGCCACCCGGTCCATCGTCACGGTTTCACCAGCCTCAGCCTTATGGGCAAAATCGGTATGAAACCGGATCACTGCATAGTGACCATCCGGAACTCCCGGCAGGCTTCGCGCAAGCGTTTCGGTGGCTACCCGGCGCCCTAACACTTTACCAAACGGCAAGCGCGCCGTCCGAAGCGCGGCTGTCCAGCCGGCAGCACTTATCTTGGCTTGAAAGAGAGGGGCGGCCTGTCTCCAGCTGGCCGCGTAGTGGCCGGCGTCAATAAGCCCCAGCCAATGTTCCGCAGCCACCTCAGCCCGGTTTGAGTGGTCGGCGCTTGCCGGATCCGTGGCAAAAAGTGCCACCACGAGTGCTGCCGCTGTCAACAACATGGAAAACGATCGCATCCGAATGCCCCCCAGACACACGTGATCGTAGCTTTATCCAGCCTGACATCGAACTGGAAGAAATTGCAAATTTAATATATGTAATAATGGGTTATCGGGAAAACCGAAGACCATATTTTCGCTGAAGGCGCGATCAATGTGCCGCCTTACCTTCCTCTCAAGGAAGACAATGCCGCGCCGCTTTCGCGATCAGTCCCTGGGCAAGTCTATCCTAGGAATTGCGGGCTTGTTCGGCCTCCCCCGAAGTTCCTTGGCCGTAAGCACGCCGTCACCATTTTTGTCCAGCTCCTCAAACAGAGACAGTGGTTCGGCAGCAAATTCAGCAAAGGTAAGACAGCCGACGTGTTCCCAGTCAACCAAAGGGGTCGCACTGTGATTCGCCGCCCAGCGCTTGGCGTTGAGCTCCCTAACCTCTGCTGCGTCCAGGCATCCGGTATGATGTTTGTCGGCTGCATTGAATTCCGCATGCAGTCCTTCCTCAAGTTCTGCCAGCGTGACCTTCCCATCATGGTTACGGTCATATTTCAGTAGCGCCAGACCCGGGGGTGGTCCGGGCATTACGGGGATGGGACCATAGTGGTCTGAGCTGGAACAGCCAGACAGAATAGATGCTGCAAGGGCAAGTATGGCGACACGACGCATAGAGACACGAGGCCAGTAAGCCGGGCCCGGGTCAAGCCTGCCCCTGTCGCGAAGTGTACTTCGGACCTTTTCAGCCCAGGTTCCAGACGACCGTGGTTGTCGACGGC
This sequence comes from Pseudomonadota bacterium, assembly GCA_021851325.1. GTDB lineage: Bacteria > Pseudomonadota > Alphaproteobacteria > Micropepsales > Micropepsaceae > Rhizomicrobium. The sequence continues at coordinate 125,752 of JAJZDZ010000003.1, forward strand.
ACCACCGCATCATGGCGCGCCAAGCTAGAGCGGTGGAGGTGGTTCAAGACTGCAAGGCCTGGGTCAGTCCACTCAGGGACTTATCTCCTTTGGCGTGGACAATGTACGCTGGGATGAAGCCGGAAATGACGTTGCCGAACCGCAAAATGGTGGGCGGTGACGGGTTCGAACCGCCGACCCTATCGGTGTAAACGATATGCTCTACCAGCTGAGCTAACCGCCCGTGCGCAGCCTCATACACCAGAGATTTTGTATGGTCACCAACGAAAACTGGTTCTGCACCCCGAACACACGCTATCTACTCCTGATCTCTGGCCCCTGCAAATTTTCTGCCTACAGGAGTGTGATAGTATCAGGACCCGACGCGCTGGATACGTCATTTCCCCAGCGGCCCTACGCCTCCAAAATGGCAATAAAAAGCGGCAGCGTCGGGGTTCTGCGCGACACTGCCGCGGCCGCCCTGGCAGATATCGTCCCTCTCACCGCAAGGCGGTGCCGGACGATCTTCCGGATCAGGAGTTAAGTAAATCCTTGAGCTGCTTTCCAGCCCGAAAGCGCGGCTGCTTAGAAGGCTTTATAGTAATTTCTTCACCGGTTTGGGGATTGCGCCCTTTGCCGCCGGCCCTCTCGGCCACGGCGAATACGCCAAATCCTGTGAGCCTTACTTCGTCACCAGCCTTGAGGGCGTCAGCGATCAGGTCAAAAACGCCATCAACCGCCTTGGCGGCATCGGTCTTGCTGAGCCCCGCGCGTTCGGAAAGGTTCTGGCTGAGGTCATTCTTATTCACGGCAGGAACTCCTTTGTTGCAATTTGCCCTCGTTGGCACTGAGTCTAGGGCCTTACCCCCTTTGGCCCAAGGGCGAAATCCGACATAGCCAAAGAGAATTACGGTTATCCGGGCGGCCGGGGCCGCCCGGACAGTCATCCTCGGACACAAAGTTGTCCGAACAGCATTAATGAGCCAAACCTGCTGCGACGCCCTCAGCACTATCGGGCGGGGGCAGACTTCCCGGCTCGATGTCGGGCTCTTCCCAGGTAATGGGCTCAGGCTGACGCACGAGTGCGACCTTCAAGACTTCGTCGACCGTGGAAACCGGTATAATTTTTAGTCCTGTCTTCACGTTGTCGGGAATTTCGGCCAGATCCTTCTCGTTTTCCTGCGGGATCAGCACAGTTGTGATCCCTGCTCGCAGAGCAGCAAGAAGCTTTTCCTTTAATCCGCCAATGGGAAGCACGCGTCCCCGTAACGTTACCTCGCCCGTCATCGCCACATCGCGCCGAACAGGAATCCCCGTAAGAACGGAGATAATAGAGGTTGCCATGGCAACACCTGCCGACGGACCATCTTTCGGAGTAGCCCCCTCTGGAACGTGCACATGGATATCACGCCGATCAAATAGCGGTGGCTTGATTCCGTAGCTCGTCGCCTTGGACCTGACAAATGACCTCGCCGCATCAATCGACTCTTTCATGACATCGCCGAGCTTGCCCGTGGTCTGCATGCGCCCCTTTCCTGGAAGCATCACAGATTCGATCTGAAGCGTATCACCGCCCACTTCCGTCCAGGCCAGGCCTGTAACCACGCCTACCTGGTCTTCGCCTTCAATTTCACCAAAGCGAAATTTGCGAACACCAGCATAGTCTCCGAGGTTTTCCGGCGTTACGGTGAGGGCTGTGATCTTGCCCGAAACAATATCCTTAACGGCTTTACGCGTCAGATTGGCGATTTCGCGTTCAAGATTGCGTACTCCTGCCTCGCGTGTGTAATAGCGAATTAAGTCACGCAACGCTGCGTCATTAATTTGCCACTCACCATCCTTGAGACCATGCGCCTTAACCTCTTTCGAGATCAGGTGCCGCTTAGCAATTTCCACCTTCTCATCCTCCGTATATCCTGGAATACGGATGATCTCCATGCGGTCCATCAACGGTTGCGGCATGCGCAACGAGTTGGCGGTGGTGATGAACATTACGTCGGAAAGGTCAAAATCGACTTCGAGATAATGATCATTGAAGGTGTGATTCTGCTCCGGATCTAGTACCTCCAGTAATGCGCTCGAAGGATCTCCACGCCAATCTGCACCCAACTTGTCGATCTCATCGAGCAAAAAGAGCGGGTTTGACGACTTCGCCTTCTTCATGGACTGGATAACCTTACCAGGCATGGAGCCGATATAAGTGCGACGATGACCGCGAATTTCGGCTTCGTCACGTACGCCGCCAAGGCTCATTCGAACATATTCGCGTCCGGTTGCCTTCGCAATCGAACGTGCCAAGCTGGTCTTGCCGACACCCGGCGGTCCCACCAGGCACAAGATCGGCCCCTTTATCTTTCCGGCGCGCTGCTGCACTGCCAGATATTCAAGAATGCGCTCTTTCACCTTGTCGAGACCATAATGATCGTCGTGCAAGATACCTTCTGCATGCTTGATGTCTTTTTTAATCTTGGATTTTTTCCCCCAAGGCAAACTTAACAACCAGTCGAGATAATTCCGCACGACGGTTGCTTCGGCACTCATCGGGCTCATCTGGCGCAGCTTCTTCATTTCCGCTTGCGCCTTTTCACGAGCTTCCTTGGAAAGCTTGGTCTTGCGAATCCGCTCATCAAGCTCATTGAGCTCATCGCGTCCTTCTTCGCCTTCGCCAAGTTCCTTCTGGATAGCCTTGAGTTGCTCGTTCAGATAATATTCGCGCTGGGTCTTCTCCATCTGACGCTTGACCCTACTACGGATCTTGCGTTCAACCTGCAGAACACCAATCTCCCCTTCGATTAGTGCGAGCACACGTTCCAGGCGCTCGGTAACATTCAGGGTCTCCAACAGCTGCTGGCGATCTGGAATCTTTACCGAGAGATGCGAGGCCACGGTGTCTGCAAGCTTGGCCGGGTCTTCTATCTGGGCAACGCTGGCCAGTGTTTCCGCCGGGACCTTCTTGTTTAGTTTGATATACTGCTCGAAATTGGTTTTGACCGTTCGAACCAGCGCTTCGATTTCACGGGCATCTCCGCCGGTTTCCGGGATGTGCACTATCCGAGCCTGAAAAAAATCGCTGCGGTTTGTGAAGCCAACAACCTGTGCACGGCTTTTGCCCTCGACCAGAACACGTACCGTTTGATCAGGCAGCTTAAGAAGCTGGAGCACGGTTGCGAGGGTACCGACCGTATGCAGAGCTTCTGGCGTGGGATCATCATCCGCCGCCTGCTTCTGGGTTAAAAGCAATATCTGCTTCTCATCGTTCATTACCTCTTCCAGCGCCCGCACAGACTTCTCGCGACCTACGAAGAGAGGCACAATCATATGGGGGAACACGACGATGTCGCGTAGCGGCAGCACCGGTGCCAACTGGCCACCAGCTTCTCCCTGAGATGTCGTCACAGCGTTGTCTTCAGACATTAAATTTCTCCTCGCCGACCTGGTGGATCGGGAAATTTGGCTCAGCCCCCTAGGCTAGGCGGACCCGAGCGGATCATAGAGCCTCCCGAATGGGCCGACTCCGCTGCGTTAACGTGGCCCCCATGCGAGGCAGTTTCAAGGCATCGACAAGGCGTGGGCCCGATCTATTTGTTACACACCCTCTCGGGCACCGGGAACCTCGCGCCCACGGCTTCCGCTCCGTGTAACATCGGTTACGTTTGACACGCGACATTGGGTCACGACCTGGCACGGAACCCGCCGAGGACCACATAGCGGCCCCTTGGCACCCCGATTTCCACCATAGGTAGCGGATTGATCAGCTAGCCGACTGCTCTCTGGCCTGCCCCTTGTCGGAGTAGGTATAGAGCGGGCGGGAGCCACCATCTACCACATCCCCGGTAATCACCACCTCCTGCACACCCTGCAAGGTCGGCAGTTCATACATGGTGTCGAGCAAAATGCCTTCCATGATCGAACGCAAGCCACGCGCACCGGTCTTGCGTGTGATCGCCCGGCGCGCAATGGCGTGCAAAGCTTCGTCCTGGAAGCGTAGCTTGACGCCTTCCATCTCAAACATGCGCTGGTACTGCTTTGCCAAAGCATTCTTCGGACGCGTCAGAATCTCGATCAGCGCTTCTTCCGTCAGATCACCCAATGTCGCCAACACCGGCAACCGACCGATGAATTCAGGAATGAGACCGAATTTCAGTAGGTCCTCGGGTTCAACCTCTCGCAAAATCTCGCCCGTGTCACGCTCGTCGGCGCCACGTACCTGGGCACCAAAGCCCATGGATGTTCCTTGAGTGCGAGACGAAATGATCTTGTCCAGACCAGCAAACGCTCCACCGCAGATAAAAAGGATATTGGTCGTGTCCACCTGCAGAAATTCCTGCTGGGGATGCTTGCGCCCCCCCTGCGGCGGCACAGAGGCAATGGTCCCTTCCATTATTTTGAGCAAGGCCTGCTGCACACCCTCGCCCGAAACATCGCGTGTAATTGAGGGATTGTCAGACTTGCGACTGATCTTATCCACTTCGTCAATATACACGATGCCACGCTGTGCCCGTTCGACATTATAATCTGCCGACTGAAGCAGTTTCAGAATAATATTTTCTACGTCCTCGCCAACATATCCGGCTTCGGTCAACGTGGTCGCATCGGCCATGGTAAACGGCACATCCAAAATTCGCGCCAGAGTTTGGGCGAGCAGGGTTTTGCCGCAGCCAGTCGGACCAATCAGCATGATGTTTGATTTGGCCAGCTCGACATCACCATTCTTACCGCTAGCGTTAATGCGCTTGTAGTGATTGTGAACCGCAACCGACAGCACCTTCTTGGCATGGGCCTGACCGACCACATAATCATCCAGCACTTTAAAAATTTCCGCTGGAGACGGAACACCGTCGCGGCTCTTCATAAACGAGGTTTTGTTTTCCTCGCGAATGATCTCCATGCAGAGCTCAACGCATTCATCACAAATGAATACGGTTGGTCCCGCAATTAGCTTGCGAACCTCGTGCTGGCTCTTGCCACAGAAAGAACAATACAGCGTATTCTTTGATTCGCCGCCGTTCGATTTACTCATGGGCTCTCCTGGATGCCCTGCCCGCCGAAGCCGGCAGGTCCTGTTGCCAAACCAAGGACCATCGCCCGGAGCGAGCGTCCACAGCTGGTTGACCCCTACCGCTCATATTCGACCACGATAGCCGCGATGGGATCAAGAATTGTTTAACTGGAGGATCCACGGGCATCCGGGTTTGTACCTAGCTCACGCGTCGCTGCCCGGCTCCGGCCGGCGCTCGAGGATCTGATCTATCAGGCCAAACGTCCGGGCCTCCTCGGCCATCATATAGGTATCCCGATCCAGCGCCTTTTCAACCGCCTCAACCGTCTGGCCGGTGTGGTGCGCGTAAATTTCGTTCAACCGCCGCTTCAACTTGACAATTTCCTGGGCATGGCGGGCGATATCCGCAGCCTGACCATAATATGACGCCGACGGTTGATGCACCAAAATCCGTGCGTTGGGCAGGCAGAAGCGCATTCCCTTCTCGCCCGCACACAGTAAAAGTGATGCCGCACTGGCCGCTTGGCCGATACACAGGGTTGTGACGGCAGGACGGATATACTGCATCGTGTCATAGATCGCCAATCCGGCCGTAACCACCCCGCCTGGCGAATTGATATACATATGCACTTCCTTTTTGGGGTTTTCCGCCTCCAAAAAGAGCAACTGTGCCGTGATCAGACTGGCGCCGTAATCTTCAACCACCCCAGTAATGAAGATAATGCGCTCCTTAAGCAGGCGCGAATAGATGTCATAGGCCCGTTCGCCACGGGCCGTTTGCTCTACCACCATAGGTACGAGCGTGTTCATGTAGACGTCGCGGGGGTCTTGCATGGATCCCGTATAGCCTTTCGATTCGTAAGCTGAGCCTAGAGCCAGCTTGTAGCCTGTCAACTACCCTGAGCCTACCTCTACCCCATCCGAGGACCGTGGGTCGTAAGCCCTACCACTTGCCCCCAAAAGGCCTGTTGATGCGACAAGGGCGCAGATACAACCCGGTCAGGCCTCGGCGAGCTGGAGGATCCGAGCCCCCACCCCAGTTTTCTTTAGTTCCAGAGCAGAGGCGCGCAGCGCTTTACTGCTGCTCCTTCAGCTTTTCTGCCGCCTCGTCAGGGTCAAGGAACAGTATTTCGCGGCTGACCGGACGCTCGTCGATCTGGGCAAGTTCCGCGATAAAGTCCACAACCTTCTCTTCGTAGATCGGTGCCCGCAATTCAGCCTGGGCGGCCGGATTCTGGGAATAGTACTGGAAAACCTGCTGCTCCTGGCCCGGAAATCTCCGTGCCTGGTCCATAACAGCACGATTAAGTTCCTCCTGGGAAACCTGAATTCCATTCTGTTCGCCAATACGGGCAAGGACCAACCCGAGCTTCACCCGGCGCTCGGCAATTGCACGGTACTCCGCCTTGAGTTCGTCCTCAGACTTGCCTTCCTCTTCTGCCGACTTGCCCTCGCGCTTAAGCTCGTCCTCTACCTGCTTCCAGATGGCGTTGAACTCGTTCTCCACCATGGTTGGCGGCAGCTCAAAATTGTGGGCCGTATCCAAAGCATCAAGAATACGGCGCTTGACGTGCACGCGGCTCGCGCGAGCATAGTCGCCCTTCATCTGCTCACGGACACGCTCCTTGAGGGTACCCAGAGAATCGAGCCCCAACTTCCTGGCCAGCTCATCATCGATCGCGACCTCATCCGGCCGCTTGACCGCATGCACGGAGACGTCGAACTGGGCTGGCTTTCCGGCCAGCTTTTCCGAGCCATAGTCAGCCGGAAAGGTCACGTCCACAGTCCGCGTATCCCCCACTTTCGTACCGATCAGCTGATCTTCGAAACCGGGGATCAACTGGCCGGAACCCAACGTAAGCTGGAACCCTTCGGCTTTGCCGCCCTCGAATTCCTCGCCGTCGACCCGACCAACAAAATCTATAGTGACCTGATCGCCATTTTCGCTGCTTTCACCTTCGGCCCGGTCGGAATAGGTCCGCACCTGCTGGGCGAGGTTCTTGAGGGCATCATCGACATCCTCATCCGAAACCTTAGCGATAAGCTTTTCCACCTTGAGCTTGGCTGGATCAGCAATTTCAAATTCCGGCATCAGATCGATCTTGACGCTGAATTCAAGATCCGACTTGCCTTCTACCACCTGAGCTAGATCGCTCACCAGATCCGGGCGGGGCGGGAAGGCCGGCTTCAGCCCATGATCGGTTACCGCCTTTTGGACAGATTCCTGAACCGCAGCCTCGATGATTTCGCTCATCATCGACTTGCCATAAGTCTTCTTAAGAAATGAAACCGGGGCCTTGCCGGGACGAAATCCCTTCAAATGCACTTGCGGCTGCATTTCTGCGATGCGCCCTGACAGTCGCTCGTCGAGGTCCTTGGCACCGATCACGATGCGAAATTCTCGGCGCAGGTTTTCGTTAGCGGTCTCGGTGATCTGCATGGGATATTCCTAAATCAGTCCTTGTTCGGCGGGCCGCACCACGGCCACGTCCTCGGTAGGCCACTCGTCGTCCGGATTACCAGCCATCGCCCGGCAGACGGACGTGGACTGGTGCGGGCGGAGGGACTTGAACCCCCACGACTTGCGCCACTGGAACCTAAATCCAGCGCGTCTACCAGTTCCGCCACGCCCGCGTCCGGGCACTCCCGGTGCAGCCCAGCGCCGGAAGGGCGCCCCTATAACAGGGCTTTCCCGCCCCCGCTAGGCCAAAGGCACCACCAGAGGCGAAATCCCTTGCCCGCTTACCGCGCCAAAGCGGTCCCCACCCGTCCTGGTGCCAGGCTCGATGGGGCAGTCGGCCCCCAAACCGACCGGGATCGAGGCGTCAGCATGTCCAGAAGCGGCGGGTCTCGGTCGTAGCGGTCTGGCCAGAATGCAACCAGACCACCAGCCTCCACCTCCGCCGTCCAGTACAATAGGTAAATGGGCAGCGCGTGGGCCAGCACCAACCGGTGGGTCTTTCCCGTGGCGAGTAACCCTCTGAGGGTCTGCGCCGGATCCATGACCGATCCTTCAAGAGCCAGATCGGCGAACTGGGAGATCTTCTGAACCCTGACACAGCCATGGCTGCGCGCCCGATTGGCGAGATCGAAAAGGGCAGGACTCGACGTTCCATGCAGATATACGTCGAAATGATTGGGCATGTCGAACATGAGGTTTCCCAAGGCGTTTCCGGGTCCTGGCAACTGGATGACCTGATAGGGCAGTTGTCCGTTCTGGAACTTGGCCCAGTCAATCTGCGTGTGCGCAGGAACACCCACGAGTTCCATATGACGGGACTTGAGATAGCTGGGATCCTGTTTCAGGCGTGGCAAAAGGACCGCGCTCGCTATGTCGCCGGGAATGGTCCAGACGGGGTTGGCAACAATTGCATGGGCTTCCGTCACCAAAATCGGTGTCGTGTCACCGGCGAGGTTACGACCTATGACAACCTTGGACTCTAATGTCGTTCTGCCGTGTTCTATCATCGCGGCGCGTTGGGCTGCCACATTCACTACAACATAGCGTTGAGGAAGGCGTCGTGGCAGCCATCGCCAGCGTTCCAGATTGGCTTTGATCTCTCCGATCCGTACCTGCACGGGTACGTTTAACGCCTGCTTTGTCTGAGGTCCGAGAACACCATCTGGCTCCAACCCGTGTCGCGCCTGAAATCGCCGCAGGGCCTCTGCCAGCAGCGAGGCTGATGGGTGGCTAAACTGTGCGAAGGCAGGATCTTCGACTGCCAGACGGGCCGCAGTTTGCGCGTTCGTGGGATGCCGCCCAAGCGCGCGCCAACCACCGTCAGCAGCGATCCTTCTGTACCCTGCCAGCGCCCTTACCAGCGCGTGATATTGAAATGTACGAGGTGATAGGCGCCGCAGAAAACCCTTTAGGTTTCCAGATGCCAGAGCCTTACTCAGCTCCATAGCCGGCGGAAAATACCGGTGTGGCAATCGAATATCACGGTAGACTTTAGACGGTGAAAGGCGTCCTAGCCGGACATCGTGAATGTAGGAGATGAGCGACCGCGTGAGCTCGAGATCTGCCGCAGCGGCTGCGTGGGCTCCTTTATTTTGTGGGACACGAGCAGGAATGGGATATGCACCCTGCGGCAAGCCCTGCTGGTAGGCATGAGCCAGAATGTTCATCACCGAGGCTCGCCGGTGCCGCGCGGCGGAACTGCCGCTCCATACCGGACGATAGTCGCGGGCCTCGTAGAAGTGCCTCAATTGCAAATCGGTATGAGCAGATTCAGTCAGCAAAATTTGAATTTCATCTTGTATTGCCAATCGTTGCGGCCGCGCGAGGGACGTTTGCCCGGCAAGATCTGAGTGCGGTTCGGCGCAACTGCAGATGACAAGTGCCAGGCCACATATGGCCGCGACCCGCCCGAAGGATCGAACTTGTAAAATCACGACTGCAGCCCTCTCATAATGCAGAAGGGTATTCCTCGTCCGTGCAATTTGGTAATTGTCTGGCGGCCCATGTTTCAAACTTATCACACGACATCGCTGTCCGCTGTCTCACCTTACCGTAAGATCCTTTGCAAAGCTCCGAAAAGCACAGGATAAAAACCGCAGGGAGAACACGACGTGCGCAAGATACCTCAACAGATCGGCGCATTTTCCATGATCGGAGCAGCCTTAGTCGTCAGCAGCTGCGCGTCCAATGACGACGTGGCACGGACCCAGCATACTGCGGATCAAGCGATGGCAACAGCGGAGCAAGCGCCGCGATTAGCTAGCGATGCTCAGCAGAAGGCTCGAGAGGCAAACCAAAAAGCAGACGCCGCGCTTTCCAATATGAAGGTATTGGAACAGCGCGTGACGCCATTCCCTCGCCCTAAGTCGCGACATCGCGCAGAGCGTGGATGATTTTGGGATGGATTTTGCGATGGTTTGCCTATTCAGCTTCACCAAGGGCTATAATTGAATACCCCCCAGCGTCCCCCGCTCGGCCTAGGCGCTCCCTTGCAGGATGCGAAGGGCTGTCGGGATCTGTTCCGGCAGGTCCTCGGCAATGAGACCGACCCCAAATATCTGAGCTGCCTGACCATGCAGCCAGACAGCGCAGCAAGCGGCCGCAAATGTGTCCATCTTCTGGGCCAGCAGACCCACAACTAGGCCGCTCAGAACATCACCTGATCCCGCCGTTGCCAACCATGGAGGCGCATTGGTGTTAACAGCAGCGCGCCCGTCCGGTGCTGCAATTACGCTATCAGGCCCCTTGAGGATCACAATACACCCGGCCGCGCGGGCTGCTGTGCGCGTTGCCTCAATACGATTGGTTGCATCGTCCAACGCACCCGGAAATATCCGCGCAAACTCGCCCTCGTGAGGCGTCAGAACAACACGGTCGTCCAAAAGATCGAAGAGCGTGTTGGGCGCCGCCGCGAAGCTTGTCAGCGCGTCGGCATCCAGGACGCTCGCTGCACCACTTCGGCGAACCACCTCAACCAGCGCACGGGTATCTTTACCAACTCCACACCCAGGTCCGATAGCGACGGCATTGAGGCGGCTGTCCGAAAGTACACGCTCAAGACCAGCCGCCCCCTGAAATGGTTTCACCATGATGGCAGTGAGGGCCGCGGCATTGATCGGAACCGCATCTGTCGGGCTTGCGACACTGACGAGGCCGGACCCGACGCGCAGCGCTGCGCGGGCGGCAAGACGGGCGGCTCCCGTTGCATGAGCAGGACCGCTAACCACCACACTATGTCCACGCCCGTATTTGTGTCCCAGAGGCTGAGGCCAGGGCAGCTGATCCAGCCAAAGTTGTGGACCGTTTTCCCACAGTTTGGGCGCAAGTTTCTGGAGAGCATCTTGGGGGATACCGATATCCACTACCTGGGTATGCCCGCATAAGATACGTCCAGGCATCAGAACATGCGCCGGCTTCTTGCGAAAGAATGTGACTGTCCGAGTCGCCTTGATACAATCCGACCCAAGGGGCCGGCCGAGATCACCCGACAGGCCGCTGGGCACATCGACGGCAATTACAGGTAGATTTTTCCGATTGAGCTCGCGTACCAGTTGTGTACAGAACCCATCCAGGGGTCGCGAGAGGCCCGCCCCAAAGAGAGCGTCGACCACAACATCGACATCATCGATAGCCGACAACGTCAGGGGTGCAATCGCTCCCCGCCAGAGTTGAGCCACGTACCTCGCATCATCGCGCAGCGCCTCTGGTGTCCCAAGCAAGGCAACCTTGACCTGGTGGCCACTACCACGCAGACACCGTGCCGTAACAAAACCATCACCGCCATTATTACCCGGCCCGCACAGCACCGCGACCCGTGCATTCGGCCAGCCGGAGTGCACATAGTCAGCAACAGCGGAACCCGCCGCTTCCATGAGCGCCAGACCGGACACACCTGCGTTTACCGCCGATGCATCGGCGGCATACATCTGCTCAGTTGAGAGAATTTCCCCAGCCCCGGGTACCGCATCATCCGCGCCGCATTCGCGGGTAGGTCGGCGAGGTGCCTGATCTTCTTTACAAGCCATTTAAGAGCCCTTGCCATCCCAACCGGGCTAGGCTGTGAACGCTCTGCGCATTCATAGTGGGGAGCAGGTTCACCGAGGTCAACCGCCTGTGGCGCAAAAGGCAATCCCCTGCCCTGCTCAGTGTCTGACTTCGGCATCATAGCAGGCCACAGGTAAGCCCGGAACTAAAGCTTACTTACGTAAAAGGGAATGATGTGGATGGCGCGGCGCGGGCCCCCCCGCAGTGACCGGCAAACGGGGTTACCACCTTCGCATCGCAGCCGATGTGTGCGCTACGCCATCCGGATCAAAGCTTGGCGTGGCCCCGGAACTAGCTCATTGATCCTTATCAACGTTACTCAGGTACCGCGACTTTGGGTTCGAGGTCGGTAGAAAATATGATTACCGATCTGTACCGTCTTCTGCAGCGACGCTGCCCACCGCGGATCGACCGAAACTGCGTGATAGCTAGTTGCATTCTCGGTAATGTCACCAAGACGCACCGCTCCGGTCATGATCTTAGCCGCCAAAAGGCGAGCCACAGCCCAGGCTTGCGGATTCTTCGGCCGCTCCATATCGCCATTACAGACAAAGCTGAACTGGCAGGCACGCTTGTCCTGCGCCCCCTCAAAGACAACACCGCAGATAGTATTGGGATAGAGGCTCGATCGCATGCGATGAAAGATCACCTCGGCGATAGCCATTTCACCAACTGCGCCTTCTCCTCGGGCCTCATAGTACATGGCTTCGGCCAAGCACCGCCTCTGAGCAAGCAGCTGCTCTGCCGCAACTTCAATCGGTGTGGGTTTGGGTGCAACAGACGCAGCCTTAGCACCGGCCGCCTGTGCCGCCACGCTCCTATTAGAGCCCGGCACGGCATCATGCCGATAGGCCAAAACAGCCTCTCGCGCGAAACAGGTTGCGAGCACAATCAAAAGTGCACCAACCAGTGCGCGATCTCCGCGTTGCAGGATTTTACGTGACTGATTTTTCATTCGAGGGAGTCTGGACTCTCGTTTGGTCTGCTTCGGATTGCAAATACCGCGTAGCCCCGGCGCCTCATCTCCCATGTTAAGGGGATGTTTACGAACCTCGCAGTTTGTGCCAGCGAAATTCGCAAACGTCAATCGCTTTCGCGCACGATCCTGACACCGTGTCACGATAACCAAGAAAATCCTGATTTTTCAGCGCATTCCGTACACGGACTAATCGTGTTCGCGTACTGATTGCAGTGCTGCCTGGGCCGCTGCAAGTCGAGCGATCGGCACCCGAAATGGCGAACAAGACACATAATCGAGCCCTGCGCGATGGCAAAATGCGATCGAATCCGGGTCTCCCCCGTGTTCGCCGCATATCCCAAGTTTCAGATTGGGACGCGTGGAACGACCCCGTTCGGCAGCAGTTTTGACAAGTTCACCGACACCATCCTGATCAATACTGACGAAAGGATCACGCGCGATAAGACCTTTGGCGAGATAATCGTTTAGGAATGCTCCCGCATCATCGCGACTGACACCAAGCGTGGTCTGTGTCAGGTCGTTGGTACCAAACGAGAAAAACTGCGCGACATGGGCGATTTCGCCGGCCCGCAGCGCGGCCCTCGGCAGTTCGATCATCGTGCCCACAAGATAATCAGGGACAGCTCCCCTCTCCGCACGAACCGCATCCGCGACTGCTTCAATACGGGTCTTTAACCAGTCGATTTCGCTCTTGTAACCTACGAGCGGGATCATGATTTCGAGCTTAACAGCCTCACCACCACGTGCGACGACATTTAGTGCGGCCTCAAAAATCGCTCGTGCCTGCATTTCATAGATTTCAGGGTAGGTGATACCGAGCCGGCACCCTCTATGACCTAGCATCGGGTTACTCTCATGCAAGGCAATCGCCCGTGCCCGCAATTTAGCCGGGTCTCCACCCGCCGCACGTGCGACCTCGGCAATTTCCGCGTCGCTCTTAGGCAGAAATTCATGTAATGGCGGGTCGAGCAGCCGAATGGTGACCGGCAAGCCTTCCATGACCTCAAAGATGGCCTCAAAGTCACCGCGCTGCATCGGTAGCAGTTTGTCGAGGGCCGACTTTCTGTCGCCTTCGGCATCAGCAAGGATCATCTGCCGCACGGCGATAATCCGTTCCGCCTCGAAAAACATATGTTCAGTTCGGCAAAGGCCTATCCCCTCGGCACCAAATTTGCGTGCTGTGGCCGCATCCTGGGGGCGATCTGCATTGGAGCGGATTCCCAGTTTGCGAACCGCGTCCGCCCACCCCATCAGCGTACCGAAATCTCCGGTGAGTTCAGGTTCGCGCATGGGAACGGCGCCAAGAAATACCTGCCCCGTACTGCCATCGATCGTGACGACCTCTCCACGACAGATGGTGTGGCCTCCCGAGGTCATGACGCCCTTCATCGCGTCAATCTTCAGCGTACCCGCGCCCGATACACATGGCCGTCCCATGCCGCGCGCAACTACCGCGGCATGGCTCGTCATACCACCGCGAGCGGTCAAAATGCCCTTGGCTGCATGCATCCCATGAATGTCTTCTGGACTTGTCTCGGTACGCACAAGAATGACACTGCGACCCTCGGCGGCAAGCTTCTCGGCCTCTTCAGCGGAGAACGCCACTTCCCCTGTCGCAGCGCCGGGAGATGCCGCAAGTCCGATCGTAATCTGCTGCTTGGGTGCATCCGGGTCCAACGTTGGATGAAGCAACTGCTCCAGCGCCAAGGGATCAACACGGGCTACGGCGGTTTGCTGCTCAATCAACCCCTCGCTGACCATATCGACCGCGATCTTGAGGGCAGCCTCGGCGGTGCGCTTTCCGCTTCTGGTTTGAAGCATATAGAGCTTACCCTCCTGCACGGTAAACTCCACGTCCTGCATGTCGTGATAGTGGCCCTCCAGTGTCTGCGCGATTCGCAGTAACTCCTCATAGGCCCTCGGCATTACCTCTTCCATGCTCGGCTTTTTACTGGCCTGGCGCTCACGTACCCGCCGGGAAATTGGCTGCGGCGTGCGGATGCCTGCGACCACGTCTTCTCCCTGTGCGTTAACCAGAAATTCGCCGAACAGAAGCTTCTCACCGGTGGCCGGATCACGTGTAAAGGCAACTCCTGTGGCAGAACTTTCACCACGATTGCCGAACACCATTGCCTGTACATTGACCGCTGTTCCCCACTCCTCGGGGATGTTGTGCAATCTGCGATAGGTTTTAGCACGCGCCGATTGCCACGAGCCGAACACCGCGCCAATTGCTCCCCACAATTGCTCTTCAACGGTATCCGGAAACGGCCTTCCTAGTTCGCGAAGGATTTCGTCCTTATAGAGCGTTGCTATTTGTGCCAACTGCGCGGCGTTAAGCTCGGTATCGAGCTCGACTCCGGCTTCCTCCTTTACGTTCTCCAGGATTTCCTCAAAAGTTGCGTGCGGAATGCCCAATACCACATTCGAGTACATCTGGATAAAGCGACGATAGCTGTCGTAGGCGAAGCGTTCATCACCGGTCAGATACGCAAGACCTGACACGGTCTTCTCCGTCAACCCGAGATTTAGGACCGTATCCATCATTCCGGGCATCGAAACCCTTGCCCCGGAGCGGACGGAAACAAGGAGCGGGTTAGCACTGTCGCCAAAGCCGGAACCGGTAATGGCCCCGATCCGTGCCAAAGCAGCCTCCACCGCGGGCTTCAGATCCGCCGGATAGCTTTGCTGATGGCTATAATAATAGGTGCAGACCTCGGTCGTAATCGTAAACCCCGGAGGAACCGGCAGACCCAAATTGCTCATTTCGGCAAGATTGGCGCCTTTGCCACCCAGCAGATTTTTCATTGCGGCCGCGCCCTCAGCCCGACCATCACCAAAGGAATATACCCATTGCATCATGTTCAATCCGATTTGAAAGCTCAACTTGTAGAGCACGAGATCGCAGCCCCTATGTCAAACGTAGATAAGCACATCGGGGCTGCGTCTCCGTTGAGCGGTTATACTAACTCCACCAAGTGACATCCTGTCGCGTCACATTGCCCTTAACTATAGCTGTCCCGCGACCCGGCGTGGGACACGTTCCCAGCCCGCTAGCCTTCGACCCTGGAAAAGTCCGCGACCAAATGCAGTGTCGACCGCAAACGCGAAAGCAGAAGCAGCCGGTTACGGCGCAATGAGGGATCATCGGCGTTGACCGTAACTTTATCAAAGAAGGCATCCACAGGACCACGCAGCCGTGCCATTACCGCCATCGCCTCACTGAAGCGCTCATGCCCGATTTCGGCGCTGATCAACTCCGCCGCAGTCGCCAGGTCAATAAAGAGTCCCTTTTCCTCAGCTTGTACAAGGGCCTGAGGATCAGGGATCCCACTGTACACGCAGCTGTCCTTTTTTTCCTCAGCCCTCAGAATGTTTGCCGTCCGGCGGTAAGCGATCAGCAAATTGGCCCCGTCCTCCGAGTTCAAGAACTTTTGCAGGGCATCAACTCGGGCGAGAAGGCGGGCAAGGTCGTCTTCATCGCCGAGGCTAAGAACCGCATCGATCAGATCATGGCGGGTACCCTTCTCCCGCCAGCTCACCTTAAGGCGCTCAGCCAGGAAGCTAAAGACAGACGCCGCTGCGTCCTCGCCAGGGACGGACCGAGAGACGTCGACTTTGGCAGGGCGGTGGAGCTGGTCTGATGCCATAGTGGCTGCAATCAGCTCCTGTGCCCGACTGAGCAATTCCAGCAAAGGAAGACGTACGTCGCTATCCAAGATAATGCGAATGATACCAAGAGCGGCGCGGCGCAAGGCATAGGGGTCACCCGAGCCGGTTGGACGCTCTCCACACATAAAAAAGGCAACCAAACTGTCAATCTTGTCAGCCAGCGCGGTTGCTACGGAAACCGGCGCCACAGGAACTGCATCCCCGGGCCCGAGCGGCCGATAGTGATCACGGATCGCATCTGCAACTTCGCTATCTTCACCATCATGAAGCGCATAGTACCGACCCATTACACCTTGTAGTTCAGGAAACTCTCCAACCAGCCCAGAGGTCAGATCAGCTTTGCACAATCTTGCCGCGCGCATAGCCTTTTCAACATCGGCACCGAGCTTTTGCGCTATTATTCCGGACAGCGCTTCAATCCGCTCCAGGCGAGAATACTGCGTGCCCAGTTTGGCGTGGAAGATGATGCCCTTCAGCGCCTCGACCCGACTATCAAGGCGGACCTTGCGATCCTGGTCCCAGAAGAACTTGGCATCGGCCAAACGAGCCCGAAGTACACGTTCATTGCCAGCAACAATCTGCCTGCCATCATCATCAGCTTTCATGTTGGCAACCACAGCAAAGCGAGATGCCATCCGCCCTGTAACGGGATCTCGTACTGAAAAGTATTTCTGGTGCGTACGCATCGAGGTCTGCAGGATCTCTGGCGGGACGGTCATGAAGTCGTCCTCGATCCGTCCGATCAGCACCACTGGCCACTCCACCAAACCGGAAACTTCGTTCAGCAAACCCTCATCGGCGATAGCCTCAAGACCGAGGGCAAAGCATTTCTGGGCCAGTTCATGGGTAATGATGTCCTTGCGTTCCTCGGCATCGAGAATCACATGGGCGCCCTTCAGCGCCGCCTCGTAATCGGCAAAGCGGTGAACCACGATGGGCCTTTTCGGACCAAGAAAACGATGCCCAAACGTCACATTGCTGCTAGTTACGCCGGCAAAGGTGCAGGGAACCACTTCGCCATCAAACAAGGCTACAATGCAATGAAGCGGTCGCACCCAACGGGCGCTGCCGCCAACCCCCCAGCGCATGGATTTGGGCCACGAAAGTTTGGCCATCGCTTCAGGCACGACATCGGCAAGAACATCGCTTGTGCTGCGCCCCTTACGTTCGATGACTGCGACGTAAAACTCGCCTTTGGCATCACTCTGTACGAGACACTGCTCAAGGCTGACCCCGGCTGTGCGCAGAAAACCGTCAATCGCTTTTTGTGGAGCCCCAACCCGCGGCCCCTTCTTTTCCTCCCGCAGGTCCGGTTGCTGGTTTGCAAGTCCGTCTATCACCAGGACAAGCCGGCGCGGACCAAAGAAGCTGCGGACAGCTTCGAACAGCAGACCGCGATCACTTAGTCCGCCGACGATAAGCCGTTCCAGATCCCGGGCCGCCTGGGCCTGCATACGTGCAGGAATTTCCTCACTAAATAGCTCAAGCAGAAACTCAGCCATCACGCGCACCTCGACGCATAGGCGCCCTGCCCGCTGGCAAGCCAGGTTTCGCAACACGCTTTGGCCAGCGCCCGCACGCGAGCGATGTAAGCCGCCCGTTCGGTAACGCTGATGACGCCACGGGCATCCAGCAGATTAAAAGCATGGCTGGCTTTTATGCATTGATCGTATGCGGGCAAAGCCAGTTCGGCAGCCACCAGATGCCGACACTCCTTTTCAGCATCGGAAAAATGACGAAGGAGCATCTCAGTATCGGCACGCTCAAAGTTAAAGGCGGAGTATTCCCTCTCCGCCTGATGAAAAACTTCGCCATAACGGACCATATCATTGAATTTGAGGTCGTAGACGTTCTCCACGCTTTGGACATACATGGCCAGGCGCTCAAGACCGTAAGTGAGCTCCGCCGCCACCGCCTCACACTCGATGCTCCCCACCTGCTGGAAATAGGTGAACTGCGTGACCTCCATGCCGTCGCACCATACCTCCCATCCCAACCCCCAAGCCCCCAGCGTAGGGCTTTCCCAGTCGTCCTCCACGAAGCGGATGTCGTGACGCGCCGGATCAAGGCCAATGGCCTTGAGCGAGCCCAGATAGAGCTCCTGAACATCCTCAGGAGCGGGCTTGAGGACTACCTGGTATTGGTAATAGTGCTGCAGGCGATTGGGGTTTTCCCCATAGCGACCATCTGATGGCCTACGGGAGGGCTGTACATAGGCGGCCCGCCAAGCGGCGGGCCCAAGGGCTCGCAAGGTCGTGGCAGGATGAAACGTACCTGCCCCCATTTCCATGTCATAGGGTTGCAGAATAAGGCAGCCCTGCGCGGCCCAGTAGCGGTGCAGGGTCAAGATCAGGTCCTGAAACGTCAAAGTGTCAGCCACGGCTCATATCCCGGTTTGGCGGGGCGGACCCTATAGGAGCCGCTCGCGCGCCATCAAGAGTGGGCAAGCCTTGGCAAGCACCGCCTCGGCCTCTTCTGTGTAACGCCCGTCGGAACGGTGCAGAAGCAGACCGTTCATCAGCCGCAAGGGACTACGCGCGCCCTTAATGACCTGGATAATCACCCGACCGGCATCCGAACCGGCCCGCGGCCAAAGCGGCAGTACACATACCCCGCGTTCTGGCAACACTGCCAGCGCCTCTCCCAAGCGGTCCGCGCGCAGGATCGCTGTGAATGTACCTCCGGGCACCGTGCGGCGAAGGCCGGTCCGCAGCCAGTCCCCGAGGCGCCCATCATCCAGACGGGCCGTCATGCGGGCTGCCAGAGGCGAACCAGGAGTGTCAGGAGCGTGGAACGGGGGGTTGGTGAAAACATGATCAAATTGACGCCGCAAGGATCTTGGTAAAGCAAAAACGTCGCCGGCATGGAACCTTGCGGCGAGGGACAGCCCGTTGCTGGCCGCATTTTGATTGGCCAGGCCGACAAGCGCGCCATCCAGGTCAACGCCCTCAATGAGGCATCCTCTCACCCGTGCGGCAAGGCAAAGCGCGGCCACTCCGCAGCCGGTCCCAAGTTCCAGCACGCGGGATCCGTCCCCAGCTGGTACTGCGGCAGCTACCATCACTGCATCCAGGCCAGAGCGAAAGCCGTCGCGGGGCTGCCGGAGGCGGATGCGCCCGCCAAGAAAACCGTCCTCGGTTTGTGCCACTGTTGACACTGCCATCAAGTCCACGGCGGCGGCTCTGCAAGTGCGGTCTTCAAGAGACGTCCAGCCTCCGCGGCGTCAGCATCCGCCACCATCAGCCGGCGCGGCAAAATGACCATGCTTCCGTCCATCACGCTCATATGACCATCAAAAACAACACTGGGTATGCCGGCATCTGCCAGCACGGCCTCGGCAAAGTTCAGCTCGACCGGGTTATTTGTCTTGAGGACTTCGCGCATGAATTACCCTCAGGTAAAGTAAGCCTACCAGGCGGAGGTCGCCGCCAGCACTGGGACGAATGCAGCCGAGCTTCTTGACCGGCCTTCGGCGCCCTCCCTAATGTCCGCGCTCGCCACGGGCCCAGGCAAGGGGCCAGAAAGTTCTGTTTCATGATTATAGCTGCCGAGCTTGGCAAGTTGTCTCTCCCCACTGGCACAGAAACGCCGGTCGATGCGCTTTTTGCCTTGGTGGCAGGTGACATGCAGGCTGTTGACGCGCTGATCCATGCCCGGATGTCCAGCGCTGTCAGCCTCATACCTGAGCTGTCACGTCACCTCGTCGATTCGGGCGGGAAGCGCCTGCGCCCAATGTTGACACTGGCAGCGGCGCAAATCTGTGATTACGCCGGAACCCATCACCACAATTTGGCTGCAGCGGTAGAGTTCATCCACACCGCCACTTTGCTTCATGACGATGTGGTCGATGCCAGCGCCCTGCGCCGTGGCAAGGTGGCGGCGAATGTCGTTTGGGGCAACAAGCCATCAATCTTAGTTGGCGATTTCCTCTTCAGCCGAGCCTTTGAGCTGATGGTCGAAACCGGAGATCTGAGCGTTCTTGGCATATTGGCAAGGGCCTCCTCGGTGATCGCTGAGGGTGAGGTCATGCAGCTGCGTTCGGCCAATAACCTCGGAACAACTGAAGCTGATTACCTGGCCGTGGTAACCGCCAAGACGGCGGCTTTGTTCGCCGCCTCGGCCGAGGCCGGCGGTGCACTGGCGGCCGCGCCGCGCCCGATCGTGGAAGCACTCCATAATTATGGACTTAATCTCGGAATTGCCTTTCAGCTTACAGACGACACCCTGGATTACCTGGGTGGCGAGCAGCAGATGGGCAAGGCTGTCGGCGATGATTTTCGCGAAGCTAAGGTGACACTACCAGTCATACTTGCGCTTCAACGCGCCACGGAGCCACAGCGGCGCTTCTGGCAACGCGTGATCGAGGCTGGTGAACAGAATGATCGCGATCTGGATACCGCGATCCAAATCGTCCGTGACACCGGCGCTATTGGCGAAAGTCAAGCCAGGGCACGGGCTTATGCCGACGCAGCAATCGCGGCGGCCTCGCGCTTGCCATCCCGTAAAATGAGTGCAGCACTTATCGATATCGCGAAGTTTTGTGTGGCGCGTACGTTCTAGACCTCGCCCACTGCAATCTTAAGGACGCGATCATAAAGAGCACGTAATAGGGATTGCATCGACCGTGCAGGAATCCCACCTGATCACGCGGCAGGCACAATCCTTAGCGAACTGGGTACTCGGCTGGCACCGCCGTATGCAGCAGGAAAAAGTATTGCACCCATCGCAAGTGTAGGGTGTTGCGACCGCATATCCTTAACTTCAGCAGGAGATGAAGCGTGAACTTTGATCTTGAGCGTTACAACGCCGACTGGCTACAAGCATGGACCGACAAGAACGTCGAGCAGCTCATCAGCTTTTATAGTTCCGACTGCGTCTACAAGGATCCGCAAACCACAGCGGGGATCGTCGGACATTCCGCATTGCGCCGATATCTTACCGGTCTGTTTTCTGCAACGCCCCCCATGCGCTACACGCCTGATGAAATCTGGCAGACGCACAACGGATATTGCGGTCGCTGGTATTGTGATGTCGGCGAAGCAGGGGACGGGGGAAAATTGCGAGGCTTCGACCTGGTCATTCTTCAAGGCGACAAGATAGCCTTTAATGAAGTTTACGTGCATCAGCTAGCAGGTGCAGGATGAACGCCCCCAGGCCAGAGGCAATGCATTTATATAACGATGCCAACTTTCAACGTGTCTCTGGCTCACTGCGGCGCAGGCCGTGAGGAATCAGCAGGTTACTGCTGTTGAGGTCTTTGCCGGAGGTGCGATATCAAGTCACGCGTTCATGAGCTGCCCATGTCCGCGATGAAACCAGGGTTAGACGCGGCCTGCAATTCGCGTCGGACACACCCACCATTTCGGCTGCGCGGACGCGATTGTCTGCGCCGCCCGTTCACAGGATGCGACTTCGCCAAAGATCCCGTAGCACGTCGCGCCGCTGCCGCACATGCGGCTGATCAGTGCACCAGTATGCTCCAGCAGACCAAGAACTTCGCCTATCTCTGGGGCAATGTTGCAGGCTGCATCCTGCATATCGTTGCGGGCACCCTTCAGCCATTCCACGAGATCCTGCGCTGTTAGCGAGCCCGGCCAAGTCAGCGCGTCGGGTGGACTATCATCCTCGCTCCGCCCAAGATGACGAAAAACAGACGCTGTTGAAACCGCTATCCTGGGATTGACGAGAAGCATGGGCAATTGCGGCAGCCCCTCAACTCTATCTACATGCTCGCCTCGACCAGACATCTGCGCCGGCTTACTCAACAGGCAAACTGGCACATCTGAACCGAGTTCTAGGGCAATACGCTCGAGTTGTATTGGCTCCAGTGAGAGTTCCCACAAACGCGAAAGCCCGCGCAGCGTAGCAGCTGCATCTGCAGACCCCCCTCCAATTCCGGAGGCTACAGGCAATGCCTTGCTTAGCCGAATATGTGCGCCCGATGATATTCCGGCAGTGCGCGCAAGAGCGTGGGCTGCACGCAGAACGAGATTATTGTCATTGGCGTCCAGTTCAGAACCAAACGGGCCGTCAAGTTCAAGGCGCAGGTCAGATGCACGCTCAAATTCTAGGTCATCGCCGGCATCCGTGAAGCAGACCAAACTTTGCAGCGCATGATAGCCGTCTGCACGGCGCCCTCCGACGTGCAGATAAAGGTTGATTTTCGCCCGTGCCCGTTCGCGCAACATCAACGCTCTTTTGTTCGAGATGCCTTGGTTGTGCTGGGCAGCCCATATAGCAGCTTGCTTTCTATGAGTTGCCTCTCTTTACCTCGGGCACCAAAAGCCAGCGCATGATTCCATTGAAAGCGTGCCTGCAGCTCACGGCCAACACGCCACAGCGCGTCGCCATAATGATCGTTGATTGTGGCATCACCAGGTTGCAATTCGACTGCCTGAGCCAGGGCTGCTGCCGCATCCCTGTAGCGTCCAAGGCGATAATAGGCCCAGCCAACACTATCAACGATATATCCGTCGAGCGGGCTTAATGCCCGCGCCCTCTCCAGCATAGCCAGTGCCTTTGACAGCCGCTCGCCCCGATCTACCCAGCTATAGCCAAGGAAATTGAGGACATCAGGCTGGTTCGGAGAAAGGACAAGTGCACGCTTCAAGTCGGCCTGGGCAGCAGGCCAATCCTTTGTCTGCTGCTCACAGATGGCACGCGCATAGTAAAGCGGCCACTCATTGGCGGAAGGTACAGCTACGGCCGCAAGAGCGTGGGTATACGCGACTGTCGCCGGTGCATATTTTCTTTCATTGCGCAGCGCATCCCCGAGTGCGGTCCAGGCTGTCACGCTGTTGGCATCGACCTTGGTTATTGCCGTCAATTCGGCAACAGCTAGATCGTTTTGGCCGATGCGCGTACGGTCGATCGCAGCCTCGATTGACGCGGCATTCTTGTAGGGCGAAGCCGCCGAGACACTATGGTAGGTATCAATCGCAAGCTGCCATTTGCGCAGCGCCTCAAAGCGGTCTGCCAATACAATTTTGGCAAGATCAAGATGCGGCGCGAGGAATAGCGCAAAACGCAGATAGAGAATGGCGACGTCGGCGCTGGAGCGATCCGTCAGGGACGCAGCTATGCCAAAGAGGGCTTCAGCAGCGCCCTGTTGCGGCGTCTCAATCAGAAGCTGAGGCTTTTTGCCTGCAGCTATGCGGGCACGCGCTTGCCGTACGATCCCCTCAAGGCTCGGTACCTTGGCAAACTTGGCATAGAACGCTGATGCCCTGGCCGCAGATTCATCGCGCTCCAGAAAGCGACCATATGCTTCGACTTGACGGGGCGTAGGACCCGAGGCCGCCAGCGCTCCCGCAAAATCCTTGTCTGCCTGCTGTACCTTGCCTGCCAGAGCAAGAATGAGCGCACTGTGATAAAGAGCAAGCGCACGGGTACCCCCCTGCTCGGTTACCTGCGCAAGATCCTTCAGGGCCAGATCGGTCCGACCAAGACCCTCTGCGGCCCACGCATCGAGAAGTGTCAGTGTGAGTGAGGTAAAAGGACCGCGAGCCGACTGTGCGATTTGGGTACGGGCGCCGGCATAATTGGACCTCGCGAGATCATCGACTGCAAGCGCCAGCCTGGCAGTTCGATCATTGGGATCGCGGGCGATCACACGGGTTGCCAACTTTGCCGCCTGGGTCATGTCCCCGGAAGCAGCAGTGAACAGAAACGCTCGAGCCAGGATTTCCGAATTCTGGGGAGCGTGAGCAAGGGCATCGCGATAGAACATCGCGGCTGCCGACAGATCATGGTTGCTGGCAGCCAGATGGCCCGACAGATATTGGCCATACGCCATGGCCTGGCGCGATTGCTGCCCACGCGGGGCGGGTTGTGGCTTGCCAGTCCCATAAATTGAGTTGATGTGGCCGCACGCTGCTAGCACAGCCACCATGCAGGCAACGGTGGCAAAGGCAAATGGCCGTTGACGAAGGGTCATAGGGTCTCGTTTCTGAGCATCACATGTTGGGATAGTTCGGCCCACCCCCGCCCTCGGGAGGAACCCAATTTATGTTCTGCGATGGATCCTTGATATCGCAGGTTTTGCAGTGCACGCAGTTCTGGGCATTGATCTGAAATCTCGGTCCCGAGGGCTCGTTGATGACTTCATAAACGCCGGCAGGGCAGTAGCGTTGCGCTGGCTCCGCATATTCAGGCAAGTTCACGCGGATTGGGATCGTGGGATCCTTCAGCTGTAGATGTACCGGCTGATCTTCTTCGTGATTGGTATTTGACAGGAACACGCTCGACAGTTTGTCAAAGCTGATAATGCCATCGGGCTTTGGGTATTCGATCTTGCGCGCCTGGCTGGCCAGTTTCAGGCTTGCATAGTCAGCCTTGGCGTGGCGGAGCGTTCCCATTAGCGATAATCCCAACAGCTGGTTGGTCCACATGTCAAATCCGCCCAAAACCACACCCGCCAGGGTACCAAAGCGCGACCATAGCGGCTTGACATTCCGAACGCGCTTCAAATCCTTGTAAACCGCACTATGCCGGTAGGCATCTTCGTAGGCGGTCAGGGCATCGTGCGTCCGTCCCTCTGCAAGTGCTGCAAATGCGGCCTCGGCGGCCATCATGCCGCTTGCCATGGCATTGTGGGTGCCCTTGATGCGCGGCACATTCACCAGACCGGCTGCGCAACCGATGAGAGCCCCTCCGGGAAAGCTGAGCTTCGGTACCGATTGAAAGCCACCTTCGGTGATCGCCCGCGCGCCATAGGAAAGGCGCTTGCCGCCTTCGAGATAGGGCTTGATCAGGGGATGGTGTTTGACGCGCTGAAACTCATCAAATGGTGAGAGATAGGGGTTGGCGTAATTGAGGTGCACGACAAAGCCAACGGCGCACAGATTGTCACCAAAATGGTACATGAACAAACCGCCGCCAGTACGACTGTCAAGCGGCCAGCCCATCGAATGCAGCACAAGGCCTCTGCGATGTTTGCCCGGAGCCAACTCCCAAAGCTCTTTCAGACCGATGCCGAACTTCTGGACATCACAGTCCTTTTCCAGTTCGAACCGCTGGCGAAGCGATTTCGTTAGAGAGCCGCGCGCACCTTCCGCGAACAGCGTATACTTGCCCTTTAGCAGCATTCCAGGAGTGTAGCTGTCCTTGTGATGTCCATCACGGGCTACGCCCATATCACCGGTGATAACTCCCACGACCTCGCCATTACTGCCATAGGCCACCTCTGCGGCGGCAAAGCCGGGATAAATCTCTACGCCCATTGCTTCGGCTTGCGTCGCCAGCCAGCGGCACAGATTGCCAAGACTGACAATGTAGTTGCCGTGGTTGCTCATCAGCGGGGGCAACAGGACGTTGGGTATACGGACCGCACCCGAGTGCCCCAGATAGTAGAAGCGGTCTTCGCGCACCTGCGTCTCGACTGGCGCACCCAGATCCTTCCAGTTGGGAAGAAGCGCATTGAGCGCGGAAGGATCAATGACCGCCCCCGAGAGAATATGGGCGCCTACTTCGGAACCCTTTTCGAGGACGCAGACACTCAGCTCCTGGTCTTTCTCAGCAGCCAACTGCTTCAGGCGGATCGCTGCGGAGAGCCCAGCCGGGCCGGCACCGACGATCACGACATCATAGTCCATGCTTTCGCGCTCGGCCGCCTCGCTCATCGTCTCATGCCTCAGTAAATGGATCGCTTGTCATTCAGGAGTTTATGGGGCGCTTAGGTGACCGGGGTCAACGGTGGCGCAATGCCCTCGCTCACGATTATGCTAGGCCCATGGTAGATGATCACGATGCCCTCTCTCAGCTCGCTTGGCTCGTCGCGGCCGGTGCCGACGAAGCCGTGCTCGAGGCACCGGTCAACCGCCTCACGGCCCAAGCCGCCAAAGCAGCTAGGCCATCCCCCATGGCGCCGCCACCAGCCCCCCCCACCACTCCCTCCTTGAACCTCCCGGCGCCCGCCATCTCCGATCCCATCAGCCGGGCCCATGCAGCTGCGGCCGGGTGCAGCGATCTCGAAGCCTTGGAGGCAGCTCTTGAAAGCTTTGACGCCGGCGCCCTGAGACAGGCTGCCAAATCCACGGTGTTCGCCGATGGCATTAAGGGCGCCAAGATTCTGTGCATTGGTGAAGCGCCGGGCGCCGAGGAAGACAAAGTCGGCAAACCCTTCGTCGGGCGTGCAGGGCAGCTGCTCGATCGCATGCTTGCGACGATCGGCCTCTCCCGCCGCCACAATGTTTACATCACTAACGTGGTTAACTGGCGCCCACCGGCTAACCGGGTCCCCACACCGGAAGAAGCAGCGATCTGCCTGCCCTTTTTGCGCCGACACATCGAGCTCGTCGCTCCGGAACTGATCATTCTGCTGGGAGGAACAGCGCTGCAGTACGTCAGTGGCCGCACGGAGGGAATCCTGCGCTTGCGCGGAAACTGGCTCGAATATTTTGCGGCTGGCAAAATGGTCCCGATGATGCCGACCCTGCATCCTGCCTACCTATTGCGCCAGCCAGTACAAAAGCGCCTCGTCTGGCGCGATTTGCAGGAGATTCGCGACCGCGTCCGAGCTCTCGGGCTAGAGGATCCAAGTGGCGGCCACTGAGACGACTGGGCGCTTGGTCCCAAAGCCAGCGGGGCGTTACAATAATAAGTAACAGACCGTGCTAAATATCCTGTCTTAGCCTACTGCATAGACGCCCGCGCCGAAGGTCGGACGCAGCGTTGCTGCCAACCAATCATGCCGAGGTTCAATGCCACAGCCCGTGATCGATGAATCCATTGTCTTTGTCCCAGTGCGGATCGCCGTGCTGACAGTCTCCGACACCCGTACTGCACAAAATGACACCTCTGGAGATACGCTTGCCGCCCGCATCAGCGAAGCTGGCCATGTCCTGGTTGCACGCAACCTTCTGCGCGATGATGTTGCGCAGATCCGCAGCCAACTGGCTGCATGGATTGCCGACCCTGGCATTGACTGCGTGATCAGCACCGGTGGCACCGGCTTAACCGGTCGTGACGTCACCGTCGAGGCCATGACCCCCCTGCTCGAGAAGGTCATAGACGGGTTCTCGGCTCTGTTTCATCAGATAAGTTTCAAAAGTGTTGGCACGTCGACCATTCAATCGCGAGCCTGCGCCGGCCTGGCCAATGCGACCTATCTCTTCGCCCTGCCGGGCTCCACCGGAGCGGTCAAAGATGGCTGGGATGGCATTTTGCGCTACCAGCTCGATATCCGCCATCGTCCCTGCAACCTGATTGAGATATTGCCCCGTCTGACCGAACGCTGAGCCCAAATCCGCGAGGGCGCATCAGGCCTCTGTCTTCGCTTGGCCCACTTGCGAATGTTCTCTTTTTGTTCTATGGTTTCGCAATGGCCAGTGTCCTCAACCTCACGGCAGATCGACGACAACTGAAAGGCCGGGGTGCCGGCTCCAACGCCAGCGGACGTTTCGAGCGAGAACGGCGCTTGCTTTTGGACGACGGTTGGCATGCACAAGGCGAGGATCCGGCGCCGCAGCTCAAGACTCAGATCCTGCGCGATACCAGTCGCAGCATTATCACCCGCAACACTTCGCCAGACATCTCATTCGATCGCTCAATCAACCCCTATCGGGGCTGTGAGCACGGCTGCATTTACTGCTTTGCACGCCCCAGCCACGCCTATCTGGGTCTTTCGCCAGGTGTCGACTTTGAGAGTCGCATTCTGGTCAAGCCAGAGGCGGCGCAGCTGCTACGCATGGAGCTTTCCGCCCCCGGTTACGTGCCCAGAGTAATCGCTATTGGCACCAACACCGACCCTTACCAGCCCCTCGAGCGAAATCTTAAAATAATGAGACAAGTTCTTGAAGTGTTATATGAATTCCGGAACCCGGTTGCCATAGTGACCAAATCTGCCCTGGTGCTGCGTGACCTCGACCTCTTGGGCGCCATGGCCCGTCTGGGTTTGGTAAAGGTGGCACTGTCAATTACCACGCAGGAGCCATCTTTGGCCCGCAGCCTCGAGCCGCGAGCAGCTACGCCAGCGCGACGATTTGAGGCACTCAAGGGTTTGAGTGCGGAGGGTATCCCGACCGGGGTCATGTTCGCACCGGTCATACCGGCTCTGAATGACAGCGAGCTTGAAAACATACTTGGGGCAGCCGCCAACGCTGGCGCTCGAACCGCAGGCTACGTGCTGCTTCGTTTGCCGCTGGAGGTCAAAGACCTGTTTCGCGAATGGCTGGACCTGCACGCACCCGCTCGCGCCGGGCATGTTCTTGCGCTCATTCGCGCGATGCGCAGTGGTAAGGACTATGATGCGAGCTGGCATGATCGTATGACCGGAAGCGGTCCCTATGCCCGCATGATCGCGCAACGCTTCCATCTGGCCGCACGGCGCCTGGGTTTAAACCAGAAGCCAGTCGTTCTGGAGTGCGGCAGATTTCGGCGCCCACCTCACCAAGGTGAGCAGCTCAGCCTGTTGTGAGCGACCGCTGCCGGGGCGAAGCGCCACCGCCGCCAGAACAGCCCCGCTCCCGACCCGGCAGCTCCGGTAGCTATTTCCTGGTTGGCTGTGGATAGCGCGCCTGGTTATTCACTCCGACACTTACGGAGCGCGGCAGCTCGTGCAATGTAGCGCCATGCCCGATTACTCTGCCGAATGCCGCTATCTCGCCCTCGGCCAAGGGCCTGTGTGCGGCGTCGATGAAGCCGGACGCGGCCCGCTCGCCGGGCCCGTGGTCGCCGCCGCGGTCATCTTCCTTGACCAAGCCCGCATCCCCGTGGGCCTTGACGATTCCAAGAAGCTCAGCCCCGAACGACGCGAGCGGCTCTACGCCGATATCATGAGAGAAGGCATCATTGGCGTCGGCGAAGCCAGCGTCGATGAGATCGACCTCCTGAATATTCGCAAGGCAACGCATCTGGCGATGGCTCGTGCGGTAAAGGCCCTGTCTCCCGCACCTGCCTTTGCGCTGGTGGACGGCAATGATGCCCCAGCCCTCGTCTGCCCCTGTCAAACCCTGATCGGAGGAGATGGCCGCTCCCTGTCAATCGCCGCCGCCTCGATCATTGCTAAGGTATGGCGCGATCACATCATGCTCGGCTTGCATCAGGACCACCCGGAGTATGGCTGGAATAACAATATGGGATATTCGACTCCGGGCCATTTGAGAGCCCTCAAAAGCGTCGGACCAAGTGTGCATCATCGGCGCTCGTTCTCTCCGGTACGCCTTGCCTACCAGATGTTGGGGTCACCACCCGCCTCAGACTCAACCAACTAAGCTTTTGATTCTCAAGACTCTTGACGCGGACTCCGCGACGAATCAGGCTCTGCCGCCTGTGTCTTAACGGGCGGGAACATGGCCAGTATCATTGAACTAAAACCTCGGCGCAGCCGGGTGCAGGAACCACAACTCAGCCTGGCGCAGGTGCGCAACAGCGTCCTCAAGGGCGACTGCGTAGCGCTGATGAATGCGCTACCGGAAGCCTGCGCTGACCTGGTCTTCGCCGACCCGCCCTACAATCTGATGCTGGAGGGGGAACTGCGCCGCCCGGATAATTCGCGGGTCGACGCAGTGGACGACGGCTGGGACCAGATCGGCAGCTTCGCTGATTATGACCGTTTTACGCGCGACTGGCTCGGTGCCGTTCGCCGTGTGCTTAAGCCAAACGGTACGCTGTGGGTGATCGGCTCCTATCACAACATCTTTCGCGTTGGCACGGCGCTGCAGGACCTCGGCTTCTGGATTCTCAACGACGTGGTCTGGCGCAAAACCAATCCGATGCCCAATTTCCGGGGGCGTCGTTTTACCAATGCCCACGAGACCTTGATTTGGGCGGCGCGCGAGCGAAAGCAGAAGGGATACACGTTCAATTACGAGGCCATGAAGGCACTCAACGACGATCTGCAGATGCGCTCAGATTGGACCTTGCCGATCTGCTCCGGCGGCGAGCGGCTTAAAGATGAGGATGGCAGCAAGGCCCACTCCACACAAAAACCTGAAGCCCTCCTGCATCGCGTCATCCTCTCCGCGAGCCGGGAGGGTGACCTCGTGCTGGACCCATTCTTTGGCTCCGGTACCACAGGCGCGGTAGCAAAACGGCTCGGCCGTCACTTTATTGGGCTGGAACGCGACCCGCGCTATGTTGAAATCGCCAAGCGGCGCATTGCCGCGATTACGCCGGTCTCTCAGGATGCGCTTGCGATTAGCAAGTCCAAGCGGAGCGAACCGCGCATACCCTTCGGCACGTTAGTGGAACGTGGACTGGTCGCGCCCGGCACGCTTCTGGTCGACCCCGCGCGACGCTTTGCCGCCAAGGTGAGAGCCGATGGCACCCTCGTGACTGGCGATGCCAGCGGCTCCATCCATCGCATCGCGGCCCATGTCCAAGGCCTGGAAGCCTGCAATGGCTGGACCTTCTGGCACTGCGAGAAAAACGGCAAGCTCGTGCCGATTGACCTGTTCCGTCAGGAGTTGCGAGCCGAGACGGCGTAGGCGCGGGTCACGGCGCGCGCCCCCAATCCATGTTCAATAATCTTGCGCATGACCGTGGGAAGTGCCGCTTCGCCCAACGCATCCGCCTGCACCCATCGGCCCTGGGTACGCGGCCGACGCGCCAGGCGGGCACTGTAGACTTCAATCTCCAACTCGAAATGGGTGAACTGATGGCGCACAAATCCCGGGCACCTTTTCCAGGATGCGGCAAACGGGGCCTGCTCCAGCGCCTCGGGCTCTGACGGAAAATCTGCTGCCCATGGGCCCAGAGGGGGTTGCATCATCCCACCGAGCAAACCCTCCTCGGCCCGCCGTTGCAGCAATATGGCGCCCTTCGCGTCTACCGCAACAAATGCAACCCCGCGCTTCAACGGCCGGTCAGGCTTTACGGCCTTGCGCGGCAGCGTCTCGACGAGACCACGTGCCCGCCCAAGACAGGCCTTGTGCCAAGGACAGCGTGGACACTGAGGGGCTTTGGGCGTGCATATCATCGCTCCCAGATCCATCAGCGCCTGGGCAAAATCGCCAGCACGCCGTCGTGGCACCAGCGCCTGGGTTCGCGCACGTAATTGGGCCTTGGCAGCGGGCAGCGGGGTCTCGATCAAAAACAGCCTGGCGATAACCCGCTCAGCATTGGCATCCACCGCTGCCTGCGGCTCGTCGAAGGCAATCGCAGCGATTGCCCCGGCAGTATAGGGGCCAATCCCAGGCAAGGCCCGCAGCCCGGCGGCAGTGTCCGGAAACCTGCCCGCCATCTGCCCGGCAACGATTTTGGCCGTGCGGTGCAAATTGCGGGCGCGGGCGTAGTAGCCAAGACCTGCCCAGGCGGCCAGAACTTCATCGAGAGAGGCCGCCGCCAGATGCTGCACGGTCGGCCAGCGCGACAGAAAAGCTCGGTAATATCTGTCCACCGCCTGCACAGTCGTCTGCTGAAGCATGATTTCGCTCAGCCAGACATGGTAGGGATCGGCACGCCTGCCGGCCTGCGCCCGCCAAGGAAGCACCCGCCGATTGGCATCATACCAAGCCAAGAGAGCTTCAACTTTGGGAGCTTGATGCTCCTGCGGGTCAGGCATAATTGAAGACATCGCGAATCATTCCTTACCACCATGGCCCAAGCTCCCAAGCGCACAAAGCGTGACCCATCCGATCTTGCCGAGGCGAGCGATCCACGGCGGGGACGGAGCGCGGCCATCGCGGCGGATGCCGGCACGCTGGCTGCGGGCGCGTTTGCACGCCGGGGCTTTACCGATCCCACCCTGGTACTACGCTGGCGCGACATCGTCGGAGCACAGGTGGCCGACATCGCCATACCGGTCAGGTTAAGCGAAAGTCCCTCTGGCGCCACTCTGACCCTCAAGGCTGAGCCCGGAGCGGCGCTCTTTCTTCAGCATGAAAGTCGCCAATTGTGCGCGCGCATCAATGCCTGGGCTGGCTGCCACCTGATCAGCCGGTTACGTTTCGTACAGGGACAGCTCGAGGAGCGCCCGGACAGCCCGTCAGCACGTAACCCGAGCCCCCCGCCTCCAACCGATCCGGCGCGACGATTTATCGGTCAAAAGGAGCTTAAGGCCGCCTTGCTCGCTTTGGCCGGATGGCGCCGGGCAGATTGAACATGGAGCGCCTCTCTGCCAAATAGGTGCCTCACCACACGGGAGTGTCGAACGTGAGCCGGAAGTCCATACTTTACACCATCGTGCTCGTAGCTGCGCTGGCTCTCGTGGTCGCCAGCTATCTGGTTTACACGAACGGCAGTTCCAGTACCGTGGCCAGCGTCGACAATGGCAGCCTCAAGATGGATATCACGGCGGCTGACCACACGCTGGGCAATCCCAATGCACCACTGAAGGTGGTCGAGTACGGCGCCCCATCCTGCCCGATTTGCGCCCATTGGAATGAAGCCAATTTTCCGCAGTTCAAGGCCCAATACATCGACACCGGCAAGGTGTTTTACGTATTTCGGATCTTTCCGCTGCGCTCGCTGGATCTCGCTGTATCTGCAATGGCCCATTGCCTGCCTCGGGATGCCTACTTTTCATTCATCCATATGATGTGGCGCAACCAGTCGATGTGGGATCCGGATGGGCATGACATTGCTGATCCACATGCTGCACTTTTGCACATGGGGGTGATCGCCGGGATGACCCCCCAGCAGACTCAGGCCTGCATCAGTAACCAGCAGCAGCTCCAGAAGGCCTCAGCCATCGGAGAGCACGCAGAAAAGGCCTACGGCATCAATGCGACGCCTACTTTTATCGTCAATGGCCAGCTCGAGCCTGACATGGGTACGTGGCAGAGCGTCCAGGATACCCTGAACCGGCTCCTCAAGGCTCAAGCGCGGCACTGAACCCAAGCTCTGGATAACTCTGCACTTTGAGCCCCCACAGATTGACCGTGGGCGGATAGATCTGGCCAAATGCCCGTTCGTGGGCCAAGACCTGGTGACCAGGTGCGGGGCCGATCGTAGCAGGGGCCGGCGACAGCGTGCCGGCAGATATCAGGCAGGTTGCTGTGAAGTTTAACAGGCTCAGGATTTCGGGATTCAAGTCCTTCGTTGAGCCCACCGAGCTGCTCATCGAACCGGGACTGACCGCGGTTGTTGGTCCCAATGGTTGCGGCAAGTCCAACCTTTTCGATGCACTGCGCTGGGTGATGGGCGAGACCAGGCCCTCCTCTTTGCGCGGCGGTGAGATGGACGACGTCATCTTTGCCGGTAGCGCTGCCCGGCCGGCGCGCAATACCGCCGAGGTCCTGCTTTATGTCGACAATGCCGATCGGTCGGCCCCAGCGGCGTGGAACGAATACGACACGCTCGAAATCTCGCGACGCATAGAGCGCGAAGCTGGCAGCGTATATCGCATCAATGGCCGCGATGTGCGCCAGCGCGATGTTCAGATCTTTTTTGCCGATGCGTCCTCAGGCGCCGGATCGACGGCTTTCGTGCGCCAGGGGCAAATCGGTCTCCTGATCAGCCAGAAACCTCTGGCGCGCCGCGCCATTCTCGAAGAGGCGGCAGGAATTGGTGGCCTGCATCAGCGCCGCCATGAGGCCGAATTGCGCCTGAAAGCGGCTGAAACCAATATGGGACGGCTCGACGATGTCATCCGAGAAGTCGAGGGGCAACTCGCGAGCTTGCGTCGACAGGCCCGCCAGGCCTCAAGATACCGCAATCTTTCAGGACTGATCGTCCGCGCCGAAGCTCTGTCCCTGCATTTGCGCTGGAATCACGCCGAAAGTCAGGCCCATGAGGCGCAGGCGGCGCTTGTAGCGATCAACCAGACCGTCGAGGAATGTACGCAAAACGCGGCAACAGCGGCAACCCTGCAGGCTGAGGCGGCGGCAGGTCTGCCGGCTCTGCGCCAGCTGGAGGCCGAGCGCTCGGCCGCGCTGCACCGGCTCACGGTTGAACGTGATCAACTCGACGCAGAGGAGCAGAGGGCGCGCGAGGAGGCCCAGCGGCTGCGCGCGCGCATAAACCAGAGCGAACAGGACCTTGCACGCGAACAGGCCCTCGACAACGATGCCAGTGCCGCGCTCGACCAGCTCGAGGCAGAGGCCACGGGCCTCCGGGCCCGCGAAGACGCAGCCAAGGCCGATCTTCTGCAGGCACAGGGCCGCGCAGCCGAGGCTGGGGAAGCACTGGCCGAGTGCACCCGAACCCTGGAGCGGCTTACGGCGGAGTTTGCCGAATTCAATGCTCAGAAAAATGGCCATGACCGTGCCCGCCAGGTAGCGACGTCCCAGGTCGCGGCGACAACCGAGCAACTTGGGGCCGCCCAAGCGCGCCTGGACAGGGCCATGCAGGATGCCGCGGCGGCACCCGATGTCCGCGCGGCTGAGGAGGCGGTGGACTCGGCCCGCCGGCAAGCTGAGGCGGCACGGGCAGAGGCTGAGGGGCTGCGTGCCCAGCTCCCCGAGCAACGTCAAAGCTTCGAAGAGGCTGAGCGCGACGAGGCGGCCGCACGGCGGCCGCTGGAAGACGCCGAACGCGATCTGCAGCGGATTTCAGCAGAGGCCAAGGCTCTGTCGGATCTGCTGCGCCCGAAGGGCCACGATCTGTGGCCACCCATGATTGACGCGGTCAAGGTGGTTCCGGGCTACGAAACCGCATTGGCCGTTGCGCTTGGGGATGATCTCGAGGCGCCACTGGACGCCTCCGCGCCTCATCACTGGCGGGAATTGGGCGTGCACCAGGAACTAGCGCCGCTGCCGGCCGAAACCGAGCCGCTTCTTCGCTTTGTCACGGCACCAGCCGCCCTTACCCCGCGCCTGAGCATGACCGGGCTTACCGACCCCGTCCGCGGGCAGACGCTGCAGCTGGAACTCAAACCCGGCCAGCGACTCGTGTCCCAGCGGGGAGACCTGTGGCGGTGGGACGGCTACCAGGCCAGTGCCGACGCCCCTTCCGCGGCGGCGGTCCGTCTTGCCCAACGCAATCGCCTGGAAGCACTGGAGCACGAAAGCGAGGCTGCGAAAGTGACGCGCGCGCAGCTGTTCGAAGTCTACGCCGCCGCCAAGAGCAGAACGGCAGAAGCCAAGCGCGAACTTGCCGAAGCAGAAGAACGTTTGCGTCAGGCCGAAGCCCAGCAGCGCCGTGCGGACCAAGCTCTGATCGCAGCGCAAGCTGAGGCAGCCAAGGCCCAGCGAGCCGCCGCCGAACGCGCCACTCGCCTCGCCAACCTGGAAGCAGAAATCCGCCGTCTGACCGATGCCCGGGAGGCCGCACTCGCCAACCAATCGCAAGCCGAGGCTGCTCTTGCTGAACTGGGAGACGGTGCCCTGCTCAGCGCCGCCCTTGGCAGTGCGCGTACGGCCAGCGCCGAGGCCCGTAATGCCGACAGCGAAGCCCGCGCGGCTGTGGACAGTCAGCAGCGAGATGCACGCCAGCGCGCTTCCCGCCTACTGGTAATTGCGGAAGATAAATCCCGCTGGCAGAGCCGCCAGGAGGCAGCACGTCGGCAGATAGCAGAGCATGCGACCCGCCGCGCGCAGCTTGGCGAGGAACTGGCTCTGGCAGACCAAGTTCCTGAACGTATCGCCGAACAGCGTGCCAGCCTGCTCGATGCCCTCGGCCAGGCCGAAGCCCGGCGTAACGAAGCCGCCGATGCAAGGCAACAGGCCGAGGATCATCTGGCCGAAGCCGATAGGACAGCAAAGGCCTGTGATGCTGCTCTGGCTGCGGCGCGCGAGGAGCGGGCCCGCCTGCAGGCGCTGTATGAGTCGGCCCAGACCCGCCTCGCGGAACTGGCCCAGCGGATTCGTGATGAACTTGATGCCGATCCCGCCGACTTACCTGCCAGAGCGGAGTTGAAGGAAGGTCAGGAGCTACCGGATCTGGAGAGCGCCGATGCTAAGGTCGAAAAGCTTAAGCGCGAGCGCGAACAGCTGGGCGGGGTCAATCTCAGGGCCGAAGAAGAAGCTGCCGAACACGAACAGCGTTTGACCTCGCTTCAGGCGGATCGCGACGATCTGGATGGAGCAATTGCCAAACTTCGGCGCGGCATTCAGAGCCTTAACAAGGAAGGTCGTGAGCGGCTTCTGGAATCATTCGACAAGGTCAACAACAATTTCCAGGAGCTGTTCACCAAGCTGTTCGAAGGTGGCGAAGCCAAGCTCACCTTTACCGAATCGGATGACCCGCTGCAGGCCGGCCTTGAGATCTATGCCCGTCCGCCAGGCAAAAAGCTCCAATCGCTCGGGCTCCTGTCGGGTGGAGAACAGGCTTTGACAGCTATGGCCCTGATCTTCGCGGTCTTTCTGGTCAATCCAGCGCCAGTATGCGTCCTCGACGAAGTCGACGCACCGCTTGATGACGCCAATGTTGAGCGCTTCTGCAATATGCTGGACGAGATGACCCGGCGGACCGACACCCGCTTCCTCGTCATCACCCACCACGCGCTGACGATGTCACGCATGCATCGCCTGTTCGGCGTGACGATGGCCGAGCGCGGTGTGAGCCAGCTGGTATCGGTGAGTCTGGCGGAAGCCGAGCGTGTAATCGCCGCGGAATAGCGCAGCACCCCACACCAGCGCACAAGCGCATTTCGCCGCGGCCGAATTTTGCCCACAAGATCAATTACTTGTACAGAAATTCATGTTCTTGACAGCGTCGCGGGCCCTCCATATGTTCCGCGGGCCTTCCGACGAGCCGGCGGGGGCCCGCTGACGCGCGCAATGTAGGCATCCGGGGGCAAGCCAGTGAGCGACCATCCTCCAGAGCCAGAAGATCTGCGCGCACTCGGTGCCAGGCTCGACGACATGCGCCGGCGCGAGAGTGCCCAGGACCGAATAGCGTCTCCTTCGGCATTGGGGATCGCTTACCGGTTTATGACGGAACTCGTGGTGGCGGTGCTCGTCGGTGGGGCAATTGGCTGGGGATTGGACCGCGTCTTTGGATCAAGGCCCTTCCTTTTGATTATTTTTGTTTTGCTGGGCGCTGCGGCGGGGATCCGTAACGTGGTGCTCGCAGCGAAAAACTTGAATAAGGCGGCCGGCGAACAGACGCCGCCCACCGATGCGAATAACGAGGAGCGTTAGGCCCGTGCAAGTGCATATGACACCGCTGGAGCAGTTCCGGGTCGAACCGCTCTTTCCCCTGCATCTGGCGGGCTACAACATCGCGTTCACCAACCAGGCCGCAATCATGTGCGTGATTGTAGCCGTGATGTCGTTGTTTCTTTTCCTTGCTGTGCGCAAGGGGCGGCTGGTGCCAACGCGCGCGCAGTCGATTGCCGAGCTCGGCTACGAATTTGTCGCCAACATGATCGAATCAACGGCTGGCAAGGATGGGTTGCGCTTCTTCCCCTTTGTTTTCGCCATCTTCATGTTCGTGCTGTGCTCGAACTATTTTGGTCTTATCCCCGGGGTGTTCACAGTTACAAGCCAGATTGCCGTGAATTTCGCGCTAGCTTGTCTGGTGATGGCCGTCGTCATCTTCTTTGGCTTCCTGTTCCACGGCGTTGGCTTCCTCAAGCTGTTCGTGCCCGATGCCCCGTGGGTGCTGTTACCGCTCCTTATTCCGATCGAGATCATCTCCTTTTTCTTCCGTCCCATCAGCCTCTCAGTTCGTCTCTTCGCCAACATGCTGGCAGGGCACACAATGCTGAAGGTTTTCGGCGGATTTGTCATTCTATTGGGCACGGCGGGCGGGATCCTCTCGCTCGTGGCCGTCGGCCCCATGTTCATGATCATCGCCATCATGGCACTCGAATTCCTGGTCGCGTTCTTGCAGGCTTATGTGTTTGCGATGCTCACCTGCATTTATCTGAACGAGTCCTTGCATCTTCACGGTCATCACTGAACCCAGAAAAGGAGTTTCTGAAATGGATCTTGCAGCAGCAAAAATGATCGGTGCGGGCCTGGCCTGTATCGCCATCGGCGGCGCCGGCATCGGCATCGGCGATCTGTGGGGCAAGTATCTGGAAGGTTCACTGCGCAACCCGTCAGCTGCGGCCTCCCAGTTCACCAACCTGCTGCTGGGCTTTGCACTCGTCGAGGCGACTGGTCTCTACGCGCTGGTGATTGCCCTCATCATCCTGTTTGCATTCTAAGTCATCATGACTTCACCGGGACACACGGCGCACAGCATGGCGGTATCCGGACATACGGTCAGCGGGACGGCGGTGGCGCAAAAGCAGCCCGTCGCCTTCCCGCCTTTCGACACGACGACCTACCCGTCACAGTTTTTCTGGCTGACGGTCACCTTCGTTGTGCTGTTCGTCGTGATCTGGCAACTCGGGGTGAAGCGGGTTGGGGGCAATATTATCGCCCGCAAGCAGCGC
Organism: Pseudomonadota bacterium; assembly: GCA_021851325.1. GTDB lineage: Bacteria > Pseudomonadota > Alphaproteobacteria > Micropepsales > Micropepsaceae > Rhizomicrobium. The sequence goes on from JAJZDZ010000003.1 coordinate 164,093, forward strand.
ATAGCCTCTGACCTGGAGGCGGCCGAAGCTCACCGCCGCAATGCCGAGAAGGCTGCGGCTGACTACGAAGCTGCCCTCGCTGCGGCCCGCAACCGAGCTCACGCCATGGCTGAGGAAAACAGCAGGCTCATCCAAGGTGAGGTCGATGCGGCCAAGGCCAAGGCTGATGCGGACGCCAAGGCGGCGACAGATCAGGCCAAGGCCCGAGTTGCGCAGCTACAGTCCGATGCGGCTCAACATATAAAAGCAGTCGCCAGCGAAGCGGCTGGCCAGATCGTTGCCCGACTGATCGGTGTCGAGGTTTCGGAACAGGATCGGGCCAGCGCCGTCAACCAGGTGAGCGCACGCTAGAGGGAAGACGGGTTCATGGCATTCTATCTCGACGCGGAATTCTGGGTAGCCGTTGGCTTTGTGACGGTCGTCGGTATCTTCATCTACCGTCGCCTTCCGGCCTTTGCTGGTCGCATGCTCGATGAGCGCGCAGCCAAGATCGATCATGAGCTAAATGAGGCCCGGCGGTTGCGCGATGAAGCCGAGGCGCTCCTGGGCGAATACAAGAAAAAGGCTGCCCAGGCGGAGAAGGAAGCCGAAAATATACTCGTCGAAGCTCGAGCCGAGGCAGCACGGTTTGCCACCGAGGCTCGCGAACAGCTCAAGGCCCAGATCGAGCGCCGTACGCAGCAGGCTCAGGAGAAAATTGCCCAGGCCGAAGCGACCGCTATGGCGGAAATACGAGGTCTCGCAGCAGACGTTGCGACCGCAGCCGCCGAGAAGCTGATCGCCGCACGGATCGACGAAGCCCGCGCCCGCGACCTGATCGCAGGAAGCCTCTCGGAGCTGGCGGACAAGCTGAATTAAGGACCATCGCAGGAACAAAGTGGCTGCACCGGTCGGTGGCCGCGCGTGAACCTATCGGCAGTAACCAGAGAGCATTCAGCGTTCTCGGCCTTTCGCTGCACGAACGTAAAACTTCGATGCCCCCGTTCATCTGCGCGACGCAGGATACAAGGTAAACGCCAGATCGCTCAGCCGTAGCGACCGCTCCGACAAGGCAGCTCCAACCCAGCCGATTCGGCCACCAGTCAGGAAGAGCCTGGAGCCAGTCAGGTGCCGCTAGGCTGCCTGCGCCAAGCGCATCCCACGTTCTTCAAGGTCATCACGTATGACATCGAGTGGCTGACGCCGATCGATGAGAGCGGACGCAGCACTGCGCAACCGCGACCTGATCTCACTCCGGGCCCCGTTGAAGGTAAGTATGGGCGCACAGGGCTGGACCTCTGCTGCGCGCAGGGTTTCGCAGGGCGCACCATTGGCGTCGAGTAAGTCGTGATGGTCGAGTTCGATGTGGTAGAAGGTGAGAGGTTCAGCGTGCTCGCACTGGTCGAACACAATGGTTGTGCCGTTTACCAGCTGTCCGGCCGGAATGAGATATCCGTTAACGTACAGCGCATGCGCTGCGGTCAGACAAAGATCGCGGCTTGGAACATTGTCAGCTAAAGCTCCACGCCTCACCCAGACAGGCCGCAAATGACCCAGCCATTCGTGGTGCAGGCCATGGGTCGTGACGAAGAAACTCTCTACTGCTTTGATCGCAGCAAGGCCTCCAAACTGCGTCACAACCTTCTCACCCACTGATAGCATCTCGATTGGGCGATCGCCTTCAGCGGTTCGGATACGCGTACCCTTGAGGAAGCATCCTCCAGGGCCTCCAGGGCCTCCAGGGCCTCCAGGGCCTCCAGGGCCTCCAGGGCCACCCGGACCACCAGGGCCACCCGGACCACCAGGACCACCCGGACCACCCGGACCACCCGGACCGGCCGACACGGGCTTAGCCGCAAGGCCCATCGTCAATGCTGCAGCTCCGGCAATGCCCGTAGCCTTGATCAGGTTGCGACGGAAGCGATCGACCCGTACTTCATCCTTCATGCTGATCTCCAATGAACACCAGTCATTGTTCTCCTCTAGCAGTAACAGCTCAACGCTAACATTTTAAAAAAATGTAAAAAAATGTCGCGGCCGTCATACTCAGTGGCACTGTTTTTGTTCTTACTTCGTCCGTTGCATCAAATCCGGGCCAAATACTGAAATGACGGCATCCATAGACTGCAATACCGGACAATAATGTTACATATATTCACGATAGCCGAACATATCGTTCTATGAAACTTGATGCTGCGAGGAATCTGTAGTTTTGCCGCTCACAATGGGCGCGCGCAGCACGGATGTGGCCGCTGCCCACGTGGTACCGGGACGAGCGGCCTGGGCATGGGGGGGGGGCGCTTCGGCGGAGCTTAACCCTGTGCCCGCATCCCGGACGGACTCAGACTCATAGGGAACCCGACCAGGCCCTCCCGGCACAGCAGCCCAGGGCCCAAGGCTCAGGCCTCAGGCTTTACGACTCGGATGTGCAGCTCCTTCAGCTGACGGGCAGATACGGGTCCAGGGGCCCCCATCATGAGGTCTTGCGCCTGCTGGTTCATCGGGAACATGGTGACCTCACGCAGATTATCCTCACCAGCCAGCAGCATGACGATGCGATCGATCCCTGGTGCGGTACCACCATGGGGCGGCGCGCCGTAGCGGAACGCATTTAGCATTCCAGAAAAGCGTGCTTCCGTTTCCTCACGTGGGTATCCCGCGATTTCAAAGGCCTTGAGCATTACCTCTGGATCGTGATTTCGGATGGCCCCTGAACTGAGTTCGATTCCATTGCAGACGATGTCGTATTGATATGCCTTAAGACCAAGAATGGTCTGCTTGTCTGCCGGATCGAGCGAGAGAAACGCGTCGCGCCCATATTGCGGCATCGAAAATGGATTATGTGAAAAATCGATGCGCTTCTCATCCTCATTCCACTCATACATTGGAAAATCGACGATCCAGCAGAACTTGAATTCACCACTAGCGACGAGATCCAGCTCCTTGCCAAGCCGTATACGCGCCGCACCGGCGAGAGCTGCCGCCTTATCTGCCTTGGCATCAGCAGAGAAAAACACTGCATCACCGCGTTTCAGGGCGCAGCGCTGCAACAATTGCCCCATGATGGGATCCGGTATGAACTTGGCGATTGGTCCCTTGCCCACCAGCTTACCGTCTTCCTCCTCGAAGACGATATACCCCAGCCCAGGAGCCTTCATCTCACTGCGTGCCCAGTCATTGAGGCGATCAAAAAAGCTGCGCGGCTGCTGCCCCGCTCCAGGAGCCGGAATCGCCCGTACGATCTTGTCCTTGAAGGCCTTGAACGCAACACTGGTGTCAGCAAAGAGGTCTGAGACGTCGCTGATGACTATGGGGTTGCGTAGGTCAGGCTTGTCGACCCCATATTTTAACATGGCCTCGTCGAACGCAATTCGTGGAAATGGGGGCGCGGACACGCTTCGACCACGTGCAAACTCTTCGAATACGCCATGCAATACCGGCTCGACTGCCGCAAAGACGTCGTCTTGGGTAACAAAACTCATCTCAAGATCAAGCTGGTAGAACTCACCTGGAGAACGATCAGCGCGCGCGTCCTCGTCGCGAAAACATGGCGCGATCTGAAAGTAGCGATCGAAGCCGGCGACCATGATCAGCTGCTTGAACTGCTGCGGCGCCTGGGGCAAGGCATAGAACTGGCCCGGATGCAGTCGGCTTGGAACCAGAAAGTCACGCGCACCCTCAGGCGAGGAGGCCGTCAGTATCGGTGTCTGGAATTCCGTGAACCCCTGCCCGATCATGCGTCGACGGATAGAGGAAATCACCTCGCTGCGCAGGGTGATATTATTGTGCAGCCGTTCGCGGCGCAGGTCGAGGAAGCGATATCTGAGCCGCGTGTCCTCCGGATAATCCAGATCACCAAAAACCGGCAGGGGCAATTCCTGAGCCACCGACTGAACAGTGATCTCTTCGATCCGTATCTCAATTTCTCCCGTCGGAAGATCGCGATTTACGGTTTCAGCCGATCGGGCCACCACAGGTCCGCTGACCGTTACCACCCACTCGGAGCGGCAGCGATCCGCCTCGGCAAAGGCCGGGCTGTCCGGCTCGATGACACATTGGGTAATGCCATAGTGGTCGCGCAGGTCAAGAAAGACCAAGCCACCATGATCGCGCCTGCGGTGCACCCAGCCGCTCAACCGTACCTTCTGGCCCACCGCGTCACTGCGTAATTGTCCACAGGTATGAGTTCGATAGGCGTGCATGGGCAAGAATCCTAGGCTTGAAAGCGCCGCTTGTGGCGTTTCTGCCCCGCCTGGTCAAGTCCAAGCCCTTCCCCTTCGGGCCGGTAACAGACACCCGAGCGGCCGGCTGGATGAGCAACGACTCCCCAGCCGGTGCTGGCCCATGTGCCAGGCGGCAAAAAGGCTCGCTCCCACGCCCATGACAGAGGTTACGGGGGGACGGGGTGCCGCGAATCCGCTATATCGGAGGACATGCGCATCATCCTCACAACCGATGAGCTGAACGGGCTCGTCCGCGAACTACAGAAGTCGCCTTATATCGCCCTTGATACCGAGTTCATGCGGGATCAGACCTACTGGCCCAAGCTGTGCCTAATTCAGGTTGCGGCCCCGGGGGGAATAGCGGCCATCATCGATCCTTTGGCCGAGGGCCTTGATCTATCGTGCTTTTATGCCCTGCTCGGCTCAGACGCCATTCTCAAGGTCTTCCATGCCGGTCGCCAGGACATCGAAATTTTCTTCCAGAAGGGCGGGATCATTCCCCACCCCATCTTTGACACCCAGATCGCCGCGATGGTCTGCGGCTTTGGCGAGGCGGCATCCTACGAGACCCTGGCCCGCAAGCTTGCCAATGCCGAGATCGACAAAAGCGCACGCTTCACCGACTGGAGCAGACGGCCATTGAGCCCCCGTCAGCTTGAGTACGCCCTGGCTGACGTCACCCATCTGTGCGTTGTCTACGAGCAACTGGAGGCCCAGCTCAAGCGCACCGGCCGCCACCAGTGGGTCGAGGAGGAGGTTGCGGCACTGCAGGACCCTGAGCTCTACCGCCTTGAACCCAAGGATGCCTGGAAGAGGCTCAAGGCCCGCACGGCCAACAAGCGGTTTCTCGCTGTTCTCGCCGCAGTCGCGGCCTGGCGGGAGCGCGAGGCACAGACCCGCGACATTCCCCGCAGCCGCGTACTCAAGGACGAAGCTCTGCTCGAAATCGCCGCCCATCCGCCTCAGAACCAGGCGGATCTCGAGCGCTTCCGTGCCGTTCCCAAAGGTTTCGGCGGCAGCCGTCTGGCCAAGGCGCTCCTTGAAGCGATCGAGGAAGGTCGCCAGGGTGATGCGCCGGTGCAAGCAGCCCATGACGCACCCAGGCGCAGACGGGAGCCTTCAGCCTCGGCCGTCGACCTTCTGAAAGCCTTGCTGCGGCTGCGGGCCGAGGCCGCGCATGTGGCGCCGCGGCTGATTGCCAACGCCGACGACATCGAGCGGCTTGCCGCCGGCGATGATGACGGCGTTGCAGCCCTGCATGGCTGGCGTGCCAAGGTATTTGGTAATGATGCCCGCGCCCTGCGCGACGGCCGCATTGCCCTCACACTCGATGACGGCCATGCGGTTATTGTCGAGATCGAGGATTGAGGCCGTCACCGTCCCCTGCCCGCCGCATCACCGGGATACGCCTCACAGCTCATGGGGATCGGCGCCGCCGGTGGCCAGCTCTTCCGTTGCCTCCGCTTCATAGGGATCCTCATCGGCAGCCAAGTCTTCGGACGGGTTGGGCACATCGAATCCACTCGGGGGCAAGGCCTCCAGAAATCCTGCGGCCTTGAGTTCATCCTGCCCCGGAAGATGGCTGACGCTTTCCAGGCCAAACTGGACGAGGAAGGCCTCGGTGGTGCCATAGGTGACCGGACGGCCAGGGGCGCGTCTTCGGCCACGGATCTTGACCCAGCCGATTTCCAGCAGCGTATCGAGCGTGCCTTTGGAGACCGCCACACCGCGAATATCCTCGATTTCGGCACGCGTTACGGGCTGATGGTAGGCAACGATCGCGAGAGTTTCGATCGCTGCGCGCGACAGCCGGCGCTGTTCTGGCTGTTCCTTGCGCAGCAAAAAAGCCAAATCCGGCGCGGTGCGGAACTGGTACTTGCCTGCTACACAAACAAGGCGAACTCCACGCTTTTCATAGTCGGCCTGCAATTCTGCCAAGATCGCAGGCACATTGGCGCCATCCGGCAAAGACGCAGCCAGCGCCTTGACGTCGAGTGGTTCAGCAGATGCAAACAGCAATGCTTCAGCCATGCGGATGTGTTCGAGGACGAGCTGGGGCTCTTCCTCCTCAAGATTTTCCGGTATATCTGGGGCTCCAGCCCCTTCCGGATTTACTGTCATGAGCGACTCTTGTTCGTCAGTCGCCGCCTCATCGACGTTTGCAGGATCGCCAGCACGCTCTTCAGCCTGATCATCGCCCACTTCCTGGGCCGAGCCCTGGGCGAATTCAGCAAGTCGCACGACGGTATTCATACTACCCCCTCCTGACCGGCGCGGGGTACGGCCCGGTCTTTCACATAAATTTCCTCGAACGGCGTAAGTTGGCGCAGCTCAATGCGGCCGTCGCGGCATAGCTCCAGACACGCCAGTAATGTACTGGCCTTCGCAGAGCGCAAACGCAGACCATTCTCCCACCCCGGCGGCAGCAGACTTGTCAACGTACTCCAATTACCGATTCGTCCCAGCATGCGCTCAAGGCGCGCACGCGCCTCCTCAATGAGTAGGACGGGGGCGTGTCGCGGCTGGTAGGTCCCGGTTTTGGCCTTGCTTAGCCGTTGGGTCGCATAGGCCGTCAGCAAATCATAAAGCGAGTCGCTATATGTTCTCAGCTTGACAATGTTGAGCGGCTCCGGTGCACCTCGGGCAAACACCTCGCGGCCGAGGCGGTCTCGGGCCATCAGGCGTGCGGCGGCTTCGCGCATCGCGTCAAGCCGCTGTAGCCGCCAGCGCAGCCGTGCTGCCATTTCGTCGGCACTGACCTCACCATCCTGCGTTCCGGGCGGTGCCGGGAGCAACAGCCGCGACTTGAGGTAGGCAAGCCATGCAGCCATCACAAGATAATCAGCTGCCAGCTCAAGATTGAGCCTGCGCGCCCGCTCAACAAATTCGAGATACTGCTCAGCCAGCTTGAGTACTGAGATCTTCGCCAGATCAACCTTCTGATTGCGTGCCAGTCCGAGGAGTAGATCCAGAGGGCCCTCAAACCCGTCAACCGCCACGACCAGTGCCTCTTCAGCGCTGGCATTAGCCGCAACCTCACCCATGGCTTCGAATTCGTCGACGAATTCGCTCATGCCGAAACTCCCATCAGTTCGCCAAGCCGGCCATGAGCGTGCTCGACGTCGAAGCTGGACGGAATCCGCAGCTGGGCCAGCGCCGCCCGCGCCCGCCGACCTGCCTCGCCATCCAATGCTGTAGTCTGCCTGGAGACATCGCGCATTTCCGCTATGTTCCCGTTGCAATGTAAGACCACATCACATCCCGCAGACAGAGCATCGGCAGCGCGCGTTGTGATCGCCCCCTCAAGTGCCTGCATCGACAGATCATCGCTGAGCAGAAGACCGTCAAATCCGATCTCGGCGCGGATGATCTCTGCAATCACCTTGGCGCTGGTGGTCGCTGGCCGGCTCGCATCGATCTGCGTATAGACAACATGGGCCGTCATGGCCATGGGAGCGTGGCGTAACCTATGAAAGGTGAGAAAATCGCTCGCCCTCAAATCCGCATGCGCCGCTGTCACCTTTGGTAGGGCCACGTGAGAATCAGCGAGAGCTCGCCCATGGCCGGGTATGTGCTTCATCACTGGTAAAACACCGCCATCCAAGAGCCCTTCGATCACCTGGCGCCCAAGATCGATGATGGGTTCGGGTACCCGCCCATAGGCACGGTCACCGATGATATCGTGGGCGCCAGCTATGGGTACATCGAGCACCGGCATGCAGTCGACATTAATGCCCAGCTCAAACAGCTGGTGCGCGATCAGCCGGGCGTTGAGATAGGCCGCTTCGCGCCCGGCTTCTCGATCAACCGCGTAGAGCTCGGCAAAACGGGCCGCTGGTGCATGAACCCGCCAATGAGGGGGCTTCAAGCGTGCGACCCGCCCGCCCTCCTGATCGATTAGAACCACGACCTGCTCACCGTTCGCAGTTGCCTGCAGCTGCTCTACCAGCGCGCGCACCTGATCTGGATCCTTGATGTTGCGGGCGAAGAGAATGAACCCGAAAGGTCTGACATCGCGGAAAAAAGCTTCTTCCTCGGCGGTCAGACGGTAGCCCGCACAACCATATATGGCCTGTGTCCTTGGCATCAGTCTCAGCTCAGCCTTTAGCCGGAAAGCATGCCGCACCATCCGCCTTCAGCCGGTCGCAGGCACGGGTTGCGTCCATACGGCTTGTGTAAGAACCGATGCGAAGGCGATACCAGACGCCCTTGGCGCCAAGGTCAACCCGCAGAATATCGTGCGAGAGCGAGGCAGCAGCGGCATGGCGGTGGGCATAACTGCGCCACGCTGCCTCTGCCTGATCCCGGCTCTTGTACGCCCCTATCTGGAGCATCCAGGAACCGGCAGCGGCAGGAGCCGCGGCAGGATGTGCAGGCACAGATGCCTTGGGAGCCAGCCGGGATGGTGCGGCCAGCGCGACTTTCGTGCGCCCGGCATGAAGCGGAAGCGGGGTCCCGTGTGCGTGTGGTTCCGCGACAGGTCTGGGCAGGCTTGTCGCTCGGGGTGCGACAGCAGCAGGCTTAGGCCGGGAAGAGGGAACCAGCTTGGTCAGAGCTTGTGGCCTGGCCGTAGCCACTTGCGGCACTGACAACGGGGCAGTTGTGCTCGGCGCAATTGGCGCCGCCTGCGTGGTCGCAGCGCTGCCGGACGCCGGATGTTCATAGATTTTCAGCCCCTCATAGGGGGTGGCTCCGCCAGGATGGGCCGGAGCGGTCCGCACCGGTCCAGGAGCCGCTGTGATGAGCTGCGGTGCGCCTGACCGGCCCGTCTGCACGCCCCGTGTATAGGCAAACCACACCACTGCACCAAAGGCGAAAACCAAGATGAGAGCGACTACCAGCAGCAAGGGCAGCCGTGAACCATCCTCGTCGAGGTCATCATCCGCGCCGTCGAAAACGCGTATCTCTTCCGGAGAAGACGGCTCGTAGAACTCCGGTTCGCGTCTGGGCATGGGCTGCTCCGCCGAATCTGTCCGCTTCGACCCTAGCACTGCCGTCCCACCGAATCACGGTTGACCGGCAGATTCCCTGCCTCAAAGCGCGATTTGGGTGTGGAACAACCGCTCAAACTCGCTCAGCGCAAAGCGATCTGTCATGCCGGCGATATAGTCGCGAACAATTGAAACACGCGCCGCGTCCGAAGCCCCCGCGCAGGCCCCCGCCCAGTCGGCAGGAAGCAGCGCCGGTTCCGCCTGAAAGGCGCGGAACAATTCGGAAATCACCAGCTTGGCCTGCGCCATGCTCTGCATGACCCGGGGATGCCGGTACATATGTGAAAATAGCCAGGCCTTGAGCTCTGTGACATTTTTTGCCATCGCCGGAGAAAATGCCGCCGTCGCGGCGTCAGCGACCCGGATCTCATGCACCGAACGCGGCGCAAGACGGTCAAGACGCTGACGGGTTTCCTCGAGCAGATCAGAGATGATCGCACTCATCAGCCGCCTAACCAGTTCGCCCACAAAACGGCTGAGTTCCAGCGAACCATAGCGCTCACAAACCGCAGTGACATAGCCGCCGGCTAGTGGCGCTGCCGCGAGGGCTTGGACATCGAAGAGACCCGCCCGCAAACCGTCATCAAGATCATGATTGATATAGGCGATGTCATCTGCCAGAGACGCCACCTGTGCCTCCAATCCGGCAAACGTGCCCAGCGCGAGATCGAATCGGGCATTGAAGGACGCAATCGGTCCCGGCACCATATGGGCGTCAAGCGGCCCATTATGCTTGACCAAGCCTTCGAGGCACTCCCAGGTAAGATTGAGGCCATCAAAATCGGCATAGCGATGCTCGAGCTGGGTAACCAGCTTGAGGGCATGGGCATTGTGGTCGAAGCCCCCGAACTGCGCGGTGGCATCGGCCAGGGCCTCTTCGCCGGCATGACCAAAAGGTGTATGGCCAAGGTCATGGGCTAGGGCCACCGCCTCGGCCAAATCCTCGTCAAGAGCAAGGACGCGGGCGATGGATCGGGCGATTTGCGCAACTTCCAGGCTGTGGGTCAGCCGAGTCCGGTAATAATCGCCCTCATGCTGTACAAAGACTTGGGTCTTGTGCTTCAGCCGGCGAAAAGCACTGGAGTGCAGGATGCGGTCGCGGTCGCGCTGAAAAGCCGTACGGGTGGCGCTTTCAGGCTCATGATGGCATCGGCCATGGCTCTGCAGCACCTGTGTGGCGAAGGTGGCGGTTTGATTGGGCGCTACGAAAAGGGGCGGAACTAGCCGGCCCGGCCGCTGGACGGATGGCACCACTTTGCTCCTGGAGCGCAAGGTACTACATAAGACAGGTAATCTAAATCGCACACACTTGCCATGAGCGACAGTCCTGTATCCCTTTCCGCCCGCGCCGCGAAGCGAATCGCCGAAATTCTGAAGGGCGAACCGGCGCAGATGAAGCTGCGGGTAGCGGTCACCGGCGGCGGCTGCTCGGGCTTCCAATATTCGTTCGCCCTGGATGATCTCCAGGCCCCCGACGATCTGGTAATCCAGCGCGACGGCGTCGCGTTGCTGGTGGATCCCGTCTCGCTTGACTTCCTCAGAGGGGCCGAGATCGATTACGCCAACGAGCTTATTGGAGCCCATTTCAAGGTCAACAATCCGAACGCCACCTCCTCCTGCGGCTGCGGCACCAGCTTTTCCGTGTGAGAGGCCCGAGGGCGGCGTGGTGCTTTCCCGAGTGCAGGGACACACGCCTCCCAAAGAAGGGCGCAGGCCCGAGCAGGGCCCGGGGACCCGGCAATGGGGAGCAGAGGTACGTTGCGGCGCTGCGGCTGCTTTACGCCGCACCGGTGATATTGGCACAGACGGCAGCCCCCAGCGGCTAGCGACGAGAAGGCGGCCTTTTAGGTCGCCCCGGCAAATCGCGCCAAGGTTGCCTTGGGCTGACGCCCCACTTCATGGCATCCTGTGATGATGTGACCCGCTCTGCCATCGCCGGACATGTCATGCAACCCGCTAAAGATGCTGCATTTTCTTCCTTCACAGGACCAAGAAGATTGTCAGCGCTCGGAGACCAGATGAAGCTTGCCACCTGGAACGTCAATTCAATCAAGGTCCGCCAGCCCGCCGTTGTTGCCTGGCTGAAAGAAGCCGTCCCCGAAGTGGTTTGCCTCCAGGAAATCAAATGTACCGATGACAGCTTCCCCTCAGGGGTGTTTGAAGAACTCGGCTATAATTGCGCCGTACATGGCCAGAAAACCTATAACGGCGTAGCAATTCTCTCCCGCAGACCGATCGAAGATGCGACCCCGCGCCTTCCCGGCCAGGATGGGGATGAGCATGCCCGGTACCTCGAAGCAGTTATTCCAGCCAGGCATGGCACTGTGCGGGTGGCGTCGATTTATGCGCCGAATGGCAATCCGGTGGAGAGCGACAAATTTCCTTACAAGCTCAAATTTCTGGACCGCCTCAAGGCTCACGCTGAGCATTTACTGACGTTCGAAGAGCCCACTGCTCTGCTGGGTGATTACAACGTCATCCCCGATCCGGATGACGTATGGGATCCCAAGCTCTGGGAGAACGATGCCCTTTACCGTCCTGAGTCGCGGTCAGCCTTCAGAGCAATCCAGTACCTTGGCTATACTGATGCCTTCCGCGCCTGCCATGCCCAGACACACCAGTACACATTCTGGGATTATCAGGGCGGCAGCTGGCAGAAGGACCACGGCATACGCATTGATCACATCCTGTTGTCGCCGCAAGCAGCCGATCGTCTGGCTGCAAGTGGTATCGACAAGAAAGTACGGGCCGGGGAAAAGCCCTCGGACCACGTTCCTGTGTGGTGCGAACTCAACTTGTAGGAGCCGGGTTATGCCAAGCCGCGGCCACATCGTGCTACCCATCAAAAATTGAGAGCTGGCACGTGATTGATAGCGCAAAGTCTGAATTTTGTGCTCGAATTCGAGCTAACGGACCGCAAGACCGCAGCCCTGCGGGGCAGCAATGACGTGACTATGTTCCTTTGTGAGGTAAGCGTACAGCCACGCCCGGACATAGCCTTCAGCATTCGGATCGAGGATGTCGAGGCCAAATTTCGTCAACTTGTCGCCAGAGGGATTTCCCTTATCCATGGGCCCAAGCAGGCATTCTGGGGATACGGAGCGGAGCTTCACGGTTTGGAGCACTATTGCCTGAGACTTTGGGATCTCTGACCATACAGTGGCAGGCTCAGCCACTCAGATCCTTTCTTCGGCAAAATCTCTATCGAAGATCGCCTCAAGACTGGTCAAATTCATGCCATGCTTGAGATAATTGTAGGGTGTCAGGTTCAAAGCCTTGATCAGAACCCGCTCAATCTTAGGTTCCTGTCCATCGTCTTCGGCAGGTACCATGTCGAAATCCAGTACATTGATGCAGCCTGTGTCCTGCTCGAATGCCGCGGTTGCGTGCAAGCCGGTACCTGCCGCCCAGCTAAGAATGAGGCGATTGATCCCTTCATGAGCAACAATCAGGATCTGCCGCCAGTCTGGCCGGCAGAGAAGACGCCAGAGGGCGCCCGTGCTGCGCGCCTGAGCGGCAGCAAAGGCTTCGCCGCCTCGCATCATGGTCGCCCCCTCTTCCGCAGCACGCGCAAATTCGAACGACATAACCGCGATCAGGTCTTTTCGGTTGGAAAGCGGCGTCGTGGGTACTCCCCCGCGAATTTCGACCAGATCGCCTTCCACCTCTAATGCCGGGGCCGGATCAAGGAACGTCTGTACGATCTCCGCGGTTTCGCGGGTGCGCGGCAATCCCGAGCAGATGACCCGATCGAACGCAACTCCGGCTAGAGCCCGTCCGGCAGCCTGGGCCTCCAGACGCCCCCTGCTGGTCAGAGGCACCGCATGAATCCCGCCGCTGGCGATCACCGCCGGAGCGAGATAGTCCACATGACCGTGCCGCATGAGATAGATGCGGCGTCGGCCGGTAGTGCCGGGCAGCCTATGCATGACAAGTTCTCCCTAACCTGCCCGCTTCGGAGCAAATGCTGTCAGCCCCTGACCCAAGGGCATAACGAAACCAGAGCACCGTTTGTCCTAAATGGCACCACTGCGCTCGAGAGCCTCAATATCATTATCCCCAAAACCCCAACGTCCCAGACTGGAGCGATTGTTTGCAGCCTGGGGTGGTCCCTGAACTGCCCCCGGTGTGCGCGAAAAACGCGGCGCAGGACCCGGCTGGGTTACTCCGTCTACCTCAACGAAAGTTTCGCGCGCTCGGTTATGGGGATGATTTGGAGCTTCAGAGAGATTGAGCACGGGGGCATAGCAGACATCGCTGCCAAGCATAATCGCATCCCATTCATCGCGGCTCTTGGTTTTGAAAACCGCGGCAAGCTTGTCCTTCAACATTCCCCAGGAAGCTCGGTCCATTTGGGCTGCGAAGGCAGGATCAGCGATACCACAGCGGCGGAGAAGTTCCTGGTAGAATTGCGGTTCGATCGATCCAATGGCAACAAACTTGCCATCCTTGGTTTCGTAGGTGTCATAGAAATGGGCTCCCGAATCGAGAAGGTTCTCGCCGCGAGCATCTGACCACATACCCATGGATTTCATGCCGTAAAACATAGCCATCAGCGACGCCGCCCCGTCGGTCATTGCAGCGTCTACAACCTGCCCCTTGCCCGAGCGTTGAGCCTCGAGCAGCGCCGCTAGCATGCCCATTACGAGATAAAGAGCGCCGCCGCCAAAGTCCCCCACCAGATTCAACGGCGGAACCGGTTTGCCACCACGCAGACCGATACCATGCAGCGCGCCACTGAGTGCGATGTAGTTGATGTCATGCCCTGCGGCATGAGCCAGTGAGCCCGTTTGTCCCCACCCCGTCATCCGTCCATAGACCAGCTTCGGGTTCCGCTCCAAGCAAATCTGTGGCCCTACACCCAATCGTTCCATAACCCCGGGACGAAACCCTTCAATTAGGCCATCAGCAGCATCTATCAGTTTTAAGGCCGCTTCGACGGCTTCCGGCTTCTTCATGTCGAAAGCCACGGCTGACCGCCCACGATAGGTTATCTCACCCCGACTAGGCGAGCGTCCGCCTTTGCGGTCGATGCGGATGATGTCCGCCCCCATATCTGACAACAGCATGGCCGCAAAGGGTCCTGGCCCGATGCCGGCAAACTCCACTATCTTGATCCCACTGAGCGGTCCCATTCGTCTAATCCCAATGATCTTCTATCCAAGGTTACCGAGCTAAAATCCACTCGTAAACGCCGACGCTCAAAGGGACTGACCATCGTCCACGCTAAAGAGTGCGCCGGTTACAGCGGCCGAACTATCAGAGGCAAGCAAGAGAAGTATCTCATCAAGATCCTCTTCCCGCATCAATTGACGTCGGGGAAAGCCCTTGATCTGTGCTTTGCCAGCCTCGCTCTCAAACCAGTCTTGGTTGAGCTCCGTCGCAATATAGCCGGGGCAGATCGCATTGACATTAATGCCATATCTCGCCCACTCGCGGGCCAGACACTGGGTCATCATGGCGACCCCGGCCTTGGACATGCAGTAGGCAGAAAGCCCCGCCAGCACCCGAAATGCCCCGATCGACGCAATATTGATGATCCGTCCGCCCTCACCCCGGGAAATCATTCGCCGGGCCAGTTCTGTTGCGAGCAGGAACGGAGCACGCAGATTGGTACTCATGATCTGGTCCAAGCTAGATGGATCGAGGTCAATGGCGCGCCCCTGAATATTCATACCTGCATTGTTCACAAGAATGTGGATCGGCCCCAAACTGGCCTCGGCCTCGTCCACAGCTTTGGCCAACGTCGTCGCCAAAGTGACATCTAGGGTAACCGGGATGCACCTCTGTCCCAGAGCCAGTACTTCGCCCTGCACCGCCTCCAGACGTTCGCGCCGGCGGCCGGCAATCGCGACAGCACAGCCGGAGCGGGCAAGAACATGCGCAAAATGCCGTCCGAGCCCGCTGCTCGCGCCTGTTATCAGTGCAGTCTTTCCTGTCAGATTGAACGGCATGATATAATCCCTTGGAAAGGACACAGACGATGCGCAGTTGGCATTTTGAATGCAACCGACAAATCATCTAAACTCCCGACCATGACAAACCTATCTTCTTTCAACATCGCTATCGATGTCGTTTCCGACACGGTATGTCCGTGGTGTTTCATTGGCAAAAGACGATTGGGCAAGGCCCTGGCGAGCAGGCCAGAGATAAGCTTCGCCGTGCGTTGGCGGGCCTATCGGCTTGATCCCACTGTTCCACGCCAAGGTCTTGAGCGCAAAGCCTATCTGAAAGCGCGCTTCGGCGACGACGATCGTATACGTCGGATGGGCGATGCCATCCGTGACGCAGGGGCAACGGAGGGTATCCAATTTGCCTATGAACGCATCGCGCGGACACCTAACACGCTCGATTCCCATCGCCTCATTCGCTGGGCTGCCAGTGCCGGTGTCCAGGACAAGGTCGTTGAATGTCTCTTTAAGGCTTATTTTGAAGAAGGACGCGATATTGGTTCAGCATCAGTTCTCTGCGATATTGCGGATACGGCAGGGATGGACCGGGAGCTGGTTTCGCGCTTGCTCGCCTCTGAGGCTGATGTTGAGTTGATCGAACGCGAAGATGCTCTAGCCCATCAGATGGGAATCTCCGGAGTTCCGACCTTCATATTCGCCAACCGTTACGCAACCTCCGGCGCACACGAACCCGAAGTGTTGCTACAGGTTATTGATCGGCTACTGAATGAGGCGGCTGCTGCGACAGGTGCTTAGGCCGCGGTCGCTATAACCCGGTTGCGTCCTTCCCGCTTGGCGCGATAGAGCGCCTGGTCAGCGCGACGGAGCAAAGCGTCCGCCGTATCGTCCTGCCTCTGAGAGGCAGCGATACCAATGCTGATAGTTACATGAAGATGTCCGGGGGCAGAACTAATCTTGAATGGTTCGGCTTCCACGTGCTTACGCAGGCGCTCGGCCACTGCAGTCGCAAATGCCACGTCCGTATCGGGCATGACGACAACAAACTCCTCACCACCGTAGCGGCAGGCCAGGTCAATACCACGGACATTGGCACTGATCCTACTTGCGAACTGACGCAAAACTTCGTCGCCGACATCATGCCCATGCCCATCATTGATTGACTTGAAGTGATCGATATCGAGGATCAAGAAGGCTAAGGGCTTACCTGACTTTTGGGCATTGGCAATCAGGGTATCGAGGTGACGTGCCATGTAGCGGCGATTATGCAAGCCCGTCAACTGATCGGTGATTGCCATCTCAAGGGAGAGCTGAACATTCTGCCGCAAGCGGTCAGCGTACCGCTTCTTTCGTAGCTGGGTCCGGACTCTCGCCACCAGTTCGTTGCGGTCGACAGGGCGCGACAGGTAATCATTCACACCCATTTCAAGTGCCTGGGTAAGTTTGCGTCGCTCACCATCGCTGACGACGACAAGTATTGGCACATTGCGAACTTCTGGCAGTGAACGAAGTTGCGAGCATAATCGCAGCCCATCAAATCCGCGCAACCCAAGGCTGACTATGATCAGATCGTAGTCTCCGCCGCGCACACGTACGATCGCCTCCTCGAAAGTATCGACGGCCGCAAGCTCATTTGCCGGTACCAGGGATTGCTCAAACCAGGCAACAGATTCAAGCCGGTCTTCTACTATAAGGATACGCCCCCCCTGCTGGACATCAATCATGGCACCGGCCGGATCGATCAAGCCTATGGTTTCGCCGGTTTTCTCGCGCATGCGCATCTCGTCCATCATCATCTTCAGACGTACGAGACTTCTGACCCGGGCAAACAGGGCAGCGTCGTCAACAGGTTTGGTCAGAAAATCATCGGCCCCAGCGTCAAGACCAGCAATTCGATCTGCTGGCTGGTCAAGAGCCGTCACCATTACCACGGGAACGTGTGCGGTACGCGGATTTTCCCGAATGCGGCGGCATACTTCAAAGCCGTCCATGCCTGGCATCATCACGTCGAGCAGAACGATGTCAGGCTCATGCTCTTCAATTAGTCGCAGCGCGTCTACACCGTTATAGGCGGTCACAACCTCGAAATATTCTGCCGACAGTTTGGCTTCGAGAAGCTTTACATTGGAGAGAATATCATCGACGACAAGAACGCGGGCGGTCATGACCTCACCCGATGAACTGCTTCACCGTGGCCAGAAAGCTCGTCACGGAGATGGGTTTGGAGATATAGGCTTCACAGCCACCCTGACGAATTACTTCCTCATCGCCCTTCATTGCGAACGCTGTTACCGCGACCACAGGAATGGCCTTCAGATTGTCATCTTCCTTGAGCCACTTGGTGACCTCGAGCCCGGAAACCTCAGGAAGCTGGATGTCCATCAAAATCAGATCCGGGTGGTGCTCCCGGGCAATATCCAGCGCCTCCATGCCATCCTTGGTCTGCAGGATATTATACCCATGCGCGTCAAGCAGGTCGTGAAAGAGCTTCATATTGAGCTCGTTGTCTTCCACGATGAGAACAGTTTTCGCTGCAACGTCCATGACTTGACTCTCCGAGGCCGACACGCGTCAATCCTTTCGCTGGCAGCCCAGAGCCGGCCAGCACCCCAACGGAACCTCACTATCCTCCCAAACCATTAACGCTCTATTGACAATGACCCCTCCCCCTACCCCCTCGGCCGAGGTTCTAGCCCTCGAAATCTTGGAATTTCTCGCAGAATCTCAGGCGCCCCTCGACCGTTTTGTCGCAGAAAGCGGGATCACGATTGGCGAACTGCGAACCCGGGCCAGCGCACCGGAATTTCTGGCCGCGGTAATGGACTTCCTGCTGAACCATGAGGACCTGGCACGAGAATTCTGCACGACGCGCTCGCTCAGCGCCGAAGCCCTTCACCGCGCTCGCAGGGGGCTACCGGGTGCATGAGCGACCTCTATATTACAGCCGACACGGTACCGATTGATGCCAACCGCCCTCTTCTGATCGTCGACGCCGACGAAGTCTTGCTACGCTTCGTTGCCGGGCTGGAGGCGTTTCTCGACCCCAAAGGGCTCGTTCTTGATCTGACGAGCTACCGCCTACACGGTAACGTGCGGGTGCGCGCGACCGGCGAACCACTTCTTGATGTTGAGGTCACCGCCCTTCTTGAGGAATTTAGGTCAGATCTTGATGATCTTGAGGCGGTGGAGCATGCCGATGCTGCCCTAGCGGAACTGAGCCCGCTACTGCAGATCGTGGTGCTTTCGAATGTGAGCCCACATCAGGCCCCGGCTCGGCTTCGCAACCTCCAGCGGCTGGGGTGGCACCTGCCATTGCTATGTAATGCCGGGCCCAAAGGGCCCGCGGTTGCAGTTCTGGCTCGACGGGCGGCTCCAACGGCATTTTTCGTCGACGATATCGGCCAGCATCTGCACTCTGCCGCCGCCAACGCCCCGGCCGTGATTCGCATTCACCTGGTTGGTGATGACCGGTTAAAGCCGCTTCTGCCGCCAGCACCTGACGCCCATTTGCGGGCTGAAGACTGGCGCGAAGTCAGTACCTTCATCCGCGCCCGGCTCATTGGCTGAACCCGATCATTACCCGCAAGACGCAGTCGAGCACACCCTAATAACGAGCGGTCTCAGGTAATACAGCGCCAGAACATTCCCAAGGCTCACACCGCCTCACTCCGGTTAGAGCTGGCATGAAAGCGGCGTCCTGGGCTGGCAGCGTACCAACACCTGTCCTAAACTTGCCACGGTACTCATTCCCTTGGTTCCATGGCTTCGCTGCGCTATCGCTTCGGTATTGACCTTGGCGGCACCAAAATCGAAATCGCGGCACTGGATGCAAGCAGCAACATAGTCTTGCGGGAGCGAACCCCGACTCCCAGGCTGGATTATGCTGCCACCGTAAGCAGTATAGTCGGCCTCGTCACCTCTGCGGAGGCTCAGCTCTGCGCATCGGGAAGTGTTGGCGTTGCCATCCCCGGCACACTCAGTTCTTTAAGCGGGACGGTGAAGAACGCCAATTCGACCTGGCTCAATGGCCGCCAGCTCGGTACTGACCTTGAGACAGCGCTGGGACGCCCCGTGCGCCTCGCCAATGACGCCAACTGTTTCGCACTCTCCGAGGCAACTGACGGGGCGGCGGCTGGAGCCAATGTAGTATTCGGGGTCATATTGGGCACCGGCGTCGGTGGTGGTCTAGTGATCAGAGGACAGGTGATCCCTGGCGCCCATGGAATTGCGGGCGAGTGGGGGCATAACCCCTTGCCGCAGGCCCATGGCGAGGAGCTCCCCGGCCCGGCTTGCTACTGTGGTCGACGGGGCTGCATCGAAACCTTTCTCAGCGGCCCGGCGCTCGAGGCCTCCTACGTGCGGCAAGGCGGGAAGCCATGGGCGGCCACTGACATTGCCCGGCGCGCGAGCGAGGGCGAAACCTTGGCGCTGGCGGTTCTTGCTCAGCATCAGGACCGTCTTGCGCGGGCACTTGGTACGGTCGTCAATCTGCTTGATCCGGACTGCATTGTGCTTGGAGGCGGTCTATCAAACCTTGAGAGCCTTTATTCGGGTCTGCGTGAACGGGTGATGGCTTACGCGTTTACACCGGAGGCCCCGCCGCGAATCCACCGTAACCGCCACGGCGATTCCTCGGGAGTACGGGGCGCCGCATGGCTTTGGCCATGAACAGTTTCTGCCGCGATTGTCTTACCGAAAACGTAGGACAGCGTTGCCATGCCTGCGGCAGCCGGCGGGTGCTTGCTCATGACGAACTAAACAGCCTCAGCCTCGCCCACCTGGACTGCGACGCATTTTACGCTGCGATCGAAAAGCGTGATGATCCTTCCCTGCTCGACAAGCCGGTGATTATTGGCGGTGGCAAACGCGGGGTCGTTTCGACCGCCTGCTATATTGCACGGATTTTTGGGGTGCGCTCGGCGATGCCCATGTTCCAGGCCCTGAAGCTATGCCCTGAGGCAGTCGTCATCTCCCCAAATATCAAGAAATATACCGAAGTTGCCCGCGCGGTCCGTACAGCTATGCGGGCGCTGACGCCGCTGGTGGAACCTGTTTCGCTTGACGAGGCTTATCTGGATCTGACGGGAACCGAACGACTGCATGGAACCTCGCCGGCCCGGACCATGGCCAAGCTGGCCAGGCGCATCGAGCAAGAGATTGGAATTACTGTCTCGATTGGCCTATCGTTCAATAAGTTCCTGGCCAAGGTAGCGTCCGATCTCGACAAGCCCCGGGGTTTCGCAGTGGTCGGTCACGCCGAAGCGATTGACTTCCTCCGTTCCAAGCCAATTTCGTTTATCCGTGGGGTCGGCGACGCCACCGCAGCCAGACTGGCACGCGATGGGATCACCCGTATCGCCCAGCTTCAGGACATGGCGCCCGACGATTTGGCCAAGCGTTATGGCAAGACAGGGTGGTGGCTAGCAAATATGGCGCGAGCCGAAGACAAAAGGCCTGTTGATCCGGATACCGAAATGAAGAGCATCTCTGGTGAGACGACCTTTGCCGAGGATATCGTTGACCTTGAAATGCTGTCCCAACTCCTGTGGGATCAGGCAGAACGGGTTTCCGCCCGGGCCAAGGCAGCACAAATAGGCGGCCGAACAATTACCTTGAAGCTGAAGACTTCACGTTTTCAGACTCGGTCCCGTGCCGCGTCACTCGATGCACCGACCCAGCTTGCGCATCGCATTTTTGAAGTCGCTCGTCCGCTGCTTGCGCGCGAGGCAGACGGAACTGCGTTCCGTCTCATCGGGGTTGGCCTGTCCCATCTTGCTCCAGCCGGCGATTGTGACCCTCCCGATCTTCTAGGAGGCGGCCGTCAGGCGGCCGCCGAACGTGCTATCGATAAGGTCCGCGCCAAATTTGGCCGCGATGTTGTTGCCAAAGGACGATCTTTGACCCGCCGTTAGGCATCGTCATGGTGGCGCGTCAGAATCCCATAGAGATCTGGACGCCGATCGCGAAACACACCCCAGCTCGCGCGCATCTTGGTCAGCAGGTCAAGGTCAAAATGGGCAGTAATTATACCCTCGTCCTCGCGATCGAGTTCGGCCACGATTTCTCCTGCGGGCCCGGCGATAAAAGAAGAACCATAAAATGTCAGCTCCGAATGCAGACCTTTTTCGACTCCTACCCTATTGGCGGCAATCACAGGCATCAGATTGGCAGCAGCATGTCCCTGCATTGTTCGACGCCAGTGATCGCGCGAATCGATGGGAAAAGCTGGAGGTGGTTCCGAGCCGATAGCAGTCGGATATAGAAGGGCTTCCGCGCCCATCAACGCCATCGCACGTGCGGCCTCTGGAAACCACTGGTCCCAGCAAATTGCACATCCCAGTGCGCCGGCGCGCGTTTGCCACACCCGAAAACCGGAATCTCCAGGGGTAAAATAGTACTTTTCCTGATAACCTGGTCCATCAGGAATATGTGCCTTGCGGTACCGTCCGAGCACTGTGCCATCGGCGTCAATCATGGCCAATGCATTGAAGTAAGCGGTGCCGGCGCGCTCAAAGAAGCTTACAGGCAAGACCACAGCTAGAGTTCGGGCGAGTTCCGCCATTTCACGAACGAGCGGATTGTCCACAAACGGGCGGGCCAACGCAAAAAAATCTGCTGACTGATCCTGACAGAAGTAAGGGGTTTCGAATAATTCCTGTAGAAGGACAACGTTAGCCCCCTGCGCGGCTGCAGCCCGCACCAGTTCCTTGGCTTTCCTCAAATTTTCGTCACGATCCCATGTGCAGGAGAACTGGACGGCGGCGAAGCTGACGGATCTCATGGCAATACTCAGCGCCCCAAAGGTTCCTGTTGGGTGATGCAATGAATTCCGCCGCCCCCCATGACCACGTCCTGTGCGTCAATCTGCAGGATATCTCGTCCCGGAAAGCAATCCGCAATGACGGCGCGTGCAGCCTCATCATTGGCATCTTCAAATGCCGGCATCACCACACCGCCATTGGTAAGATAAAAATTGACGTAGCTTGCAGCAAGCGGGCGCCCCCTCCAGTCCAGTCGGCTCACAGCGGGCTGGACAATTTCAGCGACCTTAAGAACCCGGCCCTCAGCGTCACGGGTTGCCTTCAGTCGGCGGATCGCTTCACGTGCCGGCCCGTAATCGGGATGCGACTTATCTTGCGGCACACCAACGATGACAAGGCCAGGGGCCGCAAAACAGGCAATATTGTCAATGTGGCCATCGGTCTCCTCATCGCAAAACCCATCGCCCAGCCAGATAATTCGCCGGGCTCCGGTAAACAGGGCTAGCCGCTCCTCGACTTGTTGCTGTGTTAGTTCCGGATTACGGTTGGAATTAAGGAGACACTGCTCAGTGGTTAGCAGGGTACCCTGACCATCTACATGGATCGCCCCCCCTTCACAAACAAGCGGCGCAAGGTAGACCGGTGTCTGGAGGCGTTGCCCCACGCGGGTTGCAAACTGGGCGTCTTCTACATAGGGGGCATATTTGCCACCCCAGGCATTGAATTGCCACTGCACCGCGGCAGGCAAGGCGCCCTGGCCGATTACAAAGGTCGGGCCGATATCCCGGGCCCATGAATCATCCAGCGGACACTCGAAAATCTCCGCTTTACCCGCACACGCGAGCTTTACCTCCGGGGCATCAGATGGCCGGACGGCCATAACGACCGGTTCAAATGTCGAGATAGCCCGGGCTATACGTGCCACCGCCTGCTTGGCACGCAGCAGACCATCCGGTCCCCCCCACGCCTCCGTGCGACAGGGCCAGCACATCCAGGTACGCGCGTGCGCAGTCCACTCCGCCGGCATCCAATAGCCATCGCGAACGGGACATGGGTCGTCTGCGTCGAGGCGTCGCGTCATGGGCCCTCCACCACCCTCTATAGCGGCAGATTGCGCGTCGCGGGAGCCCTTCTTTCCGCTCGCATCGCCGGCCGTGGCGGATTAGCTTCCGCTTGCGTCCACAAAGGAGGATTCTATGACCGGCACCATCGACCGGCGCCTGAGCGAGCTTGGTATAGTATTGCCGCAGCCGCCAGCCCCCGTTGCGTCCTATGTACCCTATGTGACAACCGGCAACCTGGTTTTCATCTCGGGTCAGATCCCGCTGGAAAACGGTCAGGTTCGCTACGCGGGCACGGTAGGAAAGGATATGAGCCTGGATGACGGTAAGGCGGCAGCCCGGATGTGCGGGATCAATCTCATCGCTCAGTTGAAAGTGGCATGCGGTGGTAATCTGGACCGGGTCCAACGCTGCGTCCGCCTCGGTGTCTTCGTCAATGCCATCCCGGGCTTTGGTCAGCACCCGGAGATCGCCAATGGAGCCTCTGATCTGATGCTTGAGGTTTTTGGCGATAATGGCCGTCATGCGCGCGCCGCGGTAGGTGCCGGTTCGCTGCCCAGAAACGTAGCCGTGGAAGTAGAAGCGGTGTTTGAAATCAAGTGAGCGGGGTTTCGGCGCGCATCGTCGGTGGTGTTGACGCGATTGGGCGTGAAGTCTGGAACGCCTGTGCCAACCCTAATGCTCTCACCGAGCCGCATCCCTTCACGACCTACGAGTTCTTTTCGGCCCTGGAAGATACCGGCTGCGCGAGTATTCGCAGTGGATGGCAACCCGTTCACCTAGTACTGACGGACGGCACTGCAATCGTCGCAGTGATGCCGCTATACGCCAAAAATCACTCTCACGGGGAATACGTATTTGACTGGGGCTGGGCTGATGCTTTCGAACGTGCAGGGGGCGTCTATTACCCTAAGCTGCAAGCGGCAGTCCCGTTCACTCCAGTTACCGGCCACCGGTTATTGGTTGGTGCAAATGCGCCCAAAGATAGCGCGGAACGTCTGCTTGAGGCGGCCGCTGGTGCAGTTGACCAACTCGGCTGCTCGTCGCTGCATGTGACCTTTATGGCGGAGCGGGAGTGGCAACTTGCCGGCCATCTGGGTTTTTTGCAGCGCAATGACCAGCAGTTCCACTGGCAAAACCGAGGTTACGCATCATTCGAGGACTTTCTAGGGCAGCTGTCATCATCCAAACGCAAAAATCTCCGCAAAGAGCGTGCGGCGGTCAAAGCAAGTGGCATCGAATTTGACTGGCTTACCGGGCGCGATCTGACGGAAGACGCGTGGGACCATTTCTTCGCTTTTTACATGGACACTGGCAGTCGCAAATGGGGGACCCCCTATCTGACGCGTGAATTCTTTAGCGTACTGGGTGACCGCCTACGAAATCAGATTCTGCTCGTCATGGCTCGTCGGGGACAGCGCTGGATCGCCGGAGCCCTCAACCTATTTGGCGAAAATGTGCTCTTCGGCCGAAACTGGGGCACCGTCGAGTCCATTCCCTTTCTGCATTTTGAAACATGTTATTATCAAGCAGTAGAGTTTGCGATTGCGCATAAATTCGCGCGAGTTGAAGCTGGTGCGCAGGGCGAACACAAGCTTTTACGAGGTTATATGCCGGTCGCCACCTACAGTGCGCACTTCATCGCTCATCCTGGTCTGCGAAAGGCCGTGTCGGCATTCCTGCGCGAGGAGCGGGCAGCGGTAAATGCCAGTATAGAGCAACTTTCGGAGTTTGGTCCTTATAAGAAGACGGACTGAGGCAATACACCAATCGCCATTCCGGGCCACCGTAATGCTGTTCAAACTATAATGCTTGACGACTTGTACAAGTACAACGGAGACGACGCCATGGCCTACGATCCAAACAACATATTCGCCAGGATCCTGCGGAAGGAGCTTCCATGCGTTAAGATCTATGAGGACGAAGACGTACTATCATTTCTCGATATAATGCCACAAGTTGAAGGCCACTCTTTGGTGATTCCCAAAGAGGCAGCATGCGATATACTGGATTTATCTTCTGCATCAGCTAGTCGGCTCATTGTGGCAACTCAGCGTATCGCGCGTGCAATCAAATCTGCACTCAAGCCACCTGGCATCATGGTGATGCAGCTTAATGGAGCCGCTGCGGGGCAAACCGTCCCGCACATTCATTTTCACGTTCTTCCACGCCACGAAGGCATAGACATGAAGCTTCACGCCCGGCAGATGGTCGATCCGAAGGTACTGGAACCAATAGCAGCCAGGATCCGGGCAGCTTTGTAGCCTCAGATAGGCGCGGGATTTCTGTACCTAAAGGCTTGGCGGAAGCAGCCAGATTCCCCATATTTGGAAAAGTGCAGCCATTGGGTCGAATGATGCTTTACCTACTCGCCATAATCTGCTCGCCGCTTGCAGTCCTATTTTCAGGCAAGCCCTTTCAGGCATTGGCTAATTTGACATTATGGCTGCTTGCAATCGTCCTTGAACTTACAATCATACTCTACCATGCAGGCTTCATTCTGTGGTTGATCGCATTCGTCCATGCGATACTGGTTATCCACGGAATGCATGAAGATCGGCGTGCGAGAATGATCGCAAGCGCCTTACGGCGATGATTACGGAGCAAAGCTAGACCGTATCTTTACTCCCCAATGGCCATTTTCGGACGTCACGACATAGATAGAATCAAAGCCGCCAATAACGCTTCCGTCCTTGCGATAGCGAGAGAAGCGGGTATCGATATGCACCTTGTCCGGACCTACATGAAGCACGTTGCGTCTTTCCCAGGCTGAATGATCCCAATCTGCCAGCGCACCGGTAGTGAACATGGACGGCGTGTGGAAACCCTTGTCTATTAATATAAGCTTACCCGAGGCGAGGCGCACACTCGGGAAATTAAAAGTCGCTTCAAATGCCTCTACGTCGCGGGCATTGAAAGCCTCCATGAACTCATCGAGTACCTTTTGCGCCGCAACAATAGCCTTCTCGTTTTCTGACATGATCCGTCCTTCACTTTCCGGGGTTCGTCCAAGCAACGCCCGCAGCATTCTGCGCGGCTGGCTCCCAAATAAATTCTGCACATCCCCCGCGAGGGATTGACGCATGACTATTGGCCAGGATCAAGAAGCTGAAACTGCGGTTTTCCCCTCGACGGACGGCCTCCTGACTCTCTAGCCCCGCCAACATTTCACCGCTTTGGCGGGCCTGCCCTGGCCCCGTTTCCCGGCAACCTGAAATCCCAGGTTTCTGCAGCATTGCCCCCACCTGCCCGATTAGAAAGTTGCATCAGGGTTGAAGGACGGCCCGATCTATTCCATAAATTTTTGTGACGAATTTAAGAATATTAATATTATCGGCTGGCAGCGTTTGAGCACCAAGGGCAACGTGAAGCAATGGCAGAGTCTGCAGCATCAAGTCCTAGGAGTGGGACTCTCCCGCCAGGATCCCTAGCGCTCTACGCTGCTACGATCTGCGCAATGCTTGCCAGCTTTATGCAGGTCCTCGATTCCACCATTACCAATGTGGCCATGCCCTATATGCAAGGCTCGTTTCAGGCCACCTTGGGTGAGGTAACCTGGGTCCTGACATCCTACATGGTCTCTGCCGCGATCATGACGGCTCCGGTGGGTTGGCTAGCAGGACGATTCGGAAGAAAGCGGCTGTTCGTCATTGCGCTTCTCGGATTTACAACGGCCTCCGCACTTGCTGGTGCTGCACAAACTTTAGATCAGATCGTTCTATTTCGTATTCTCCAGGGTGCATCTGGAGCAATGCTGTCTCCACTCTCACAATCACTCATGCTTGACTTTTATCCAGTCGAACAGCGCGGAACCATTATGTCGATCTGGGGGATGGTGGTTATGATTGGCCCCATTCTTGGGCCGACGCTAGGCGGATTTCTAACAGAGAATTATAGCTGGCGCTGGGTATTCTATCTCAATGTCCCATTCGGCATCATTGCTGCGCTTGGCCTGTTCGTACTTTTGCCTAGCGACAGTAAAAAAGAACAGGCGCGCTTTGACCTATCTGGCTTCGGCTTCTTCGCCGTAGCTATTGGCGCCCTCCAGTTCATGCTGGACCGCGGAACCACCAAGGACTGGTTTTCGTCCTCTGAAATTATCATAGAGGCCACCCTGGCTGGCGTTGGAGCGTACCTCTTTCTGGTCCAGCTCTTCACCAAAAATGAAACATTTATAAAGCGCGCCGTGTTCAGAGACCGCAATTTCACCTCCGCGCTCATCATGACTTTTATTATTTCTATGACGAATTTTGCCAATTCAGCACTACTTCCCCCCTATCTCGAAGAACTGGGCGGACGACCCGTTCTGGATGTTGGCATACTGATGGCTCCGCGTGGCATCGGGGTCATGATTTCTATGCTTTTTGTGGGCAGGCTCGTGATGCGTATGGATGCCCGAATACCTATGGCCGTGGGATCAGCGATGATTTGTTGGTCACTATGGCAAATGTCGCATTGGACGCCATCCGTGTCAGTCTCGGAACTCATCCTCAATACGGTCGTGAGGGGCATTGGAGGCGGGATGATTTTTATCTCAGCAAACATCATGGCGTTTGCAACGCTTCCCGGAGAATTGCGCACGGACGGTGCGTCGGTTTTCAACCTGCTCCGCAATCTTGGAGGCAGTATTGGGATTTCGATTTCCCAGACAGTCCTCGCTACAAACGCACAAATAGTTCACGCAACACTGGCGAGCGAGCTGACACCTTTCGATCGCGCCCTGTCTATCAATGCGCAGAGCCTGCTTTTTAATATGAGACTGCCAACGGGTCGCACCGCACTAAACGCGTTGGTAACACGCGGTGCCATAGTAACTTCATACGCAGACACATTTCATCTGCTTCTGCTGTTATCATTGGCAAGCATCGTGATACTCGCATTGATTCCCAAGCCGCGCCCCACATTGAATTCACGCGGAAAGAATTTTGAGGTTTCTGAAGGCTGACAGTAGGTCGCAACAAACCAAGGCTGACACATACAAACTATGCCGATTGCGGCCAGCTCACGAGAGCGAACAAGCCCTAAACCAGCCTACATACCAGATGGAAGAGGAAATCAGCCAACCTTCTCGGGCTTCGGAGGAGGAAGGGCCTTTGGGCTGAAATTCTCTTGCGTAATAAATTCAAAGGCAAGCTTGTCATTGTCGCGATCCAGCAGAACGCGAACAGTGCCGCCATTCTTCAACTTGCCGAACAGGATCTCGTCCGCAAGTGGCTTTTTGATGTGTTCCTGAATTACCCGTGCCAGCGGACGCGCACCAAATGCATCGTCATACCCCTTCTCGCCGAGCCAACGAGTCGCTTCCGCAGTCAGATCAAAAGTAACGTCACGGTCTGCCAGCTGCGCTTCCAGCTCGAGCACGAACTTCTCAACCACTCGATCGATTGTAGCGCGCGAAAGCGGAGAAAACCCGATAACTGCATCCAAGCGATTACGGAATTCCGGCGTAAATAGCTTCTTTATTGCTTCTTCATCCTCACCTTCGCGTTTACCCCGCCCAAATCCAATTGCGTCCTTAGCCGCATCAGACGCTCCTGCATTGGTCGTCATGATCAAGATGACATTGCGGAAATCGATCTTCTTGCCATTGTGATCGGTCAGTTTTCCGTGATCCATGACCTGCAAAAGAATATTGAAGAGGTCACCATGAGCTTTTTCGATCTCATCGAGGAGCAGCACGCTATGCGGATGCTGGTCTATACCATCGGTAAGAAGCCCCCCTTGATCAAATCCGACATAACCAGGAGGCGCACCGATCAGGCGACTAACCGTGTGGCGTTCCATATATTCACTCATGTCAAAGCGAAGTAGCTCAACGCCAAGAATTGAAGCAAGCTGCCTGGCGACTTCGGTTTTACCAACCCCAGTTGGCCCAGAGAAAAGATAACAACCAATGGGCTTCTCGCTCTGGCGCAGGCCTGCGCGTGCCAACTTGATGGCCGCGGCAAGCTGGTGAATAGCATCATCTTGCCCAAATACGACCCGCTGCAGATCACCTTCCAGGTTACGGAGAAGCTCCGTATCTGATTTAGAGACTGACTTCGGAGGAATTCGAGCCATCTTGGCCACGACATCTTCCACCTGCTCAACCCCAATCACTTTGCGCCGCCTTGACTCTGGGAGCAACATTTGCGCTGCACCAACCTCATCAATAACGTCGATTGCCTTATCTGGAAGCTTACGATCATTTATGTATTTTGCCGCAAGCTCAACAGCGGTCTTTATAGCGTCAGCGGTATAACGAACCTTGTGATACTCTTCAAAATATGGCTTAAGTCCCTTAAGAATTTTAATGGTGTCGGGGATGGTTGGTTCCGCTATATCTATCTTCTGGAAGCGGCGAACGAGGGCCCGATCTTTCTCGAAATACTGGCGATATTCCTTGTAGGTCGTCGATCCCATGCAGCGCAGGGATCCTGCCTGTAATGCAGGCTTTAGCAAATTGGATGCGTCCATCGCGCCACCACTGGTCGCCCCCGCTCCAATCACAGTGTGGATCTCGTCAATAAAGAGAACTGCGCCCGGAATAGCTTCGAGTTCCTTGACTACTGACTTGAGGCGCTCTTCGAAGTCGCCACGATAGCGGGTGCCAGCTATAAGCGCTCCCATATCAAGAGCATATATGGTTGCATTTGCCAGAACCTCTGGCACTTCGTGGTCAACGATTTTGCGAGCCAGGCCTTCAGCAATAGCGGTCTTTCCCACCCCAGGATCCCCAACAAACAGAGGATTATTCTTTGAGCGTCGACATAGAATTTGGATGGTGCGTTCTACCTCACGTTCCCGTCCGATGAGAGGATCAACCCGCCCGGCTCGAGCCTTTTCATTGAGGTTTACGCAGTAGGCCTCCAAAGCCTCGGTTCCGTGCTTTGAGGATTTCTCCCCCTCCTCTTCTTCATCGGCACCACGCACTGACTTTTGCTGCGTCATACCAGGACGCTTAGCGATGCCATGACTGATATATGACACCGCATCTAGTCGTGTCATATTCTGTTCCTGCAGAAAGTATACTGCATGACTTTCGCGTTCCGAGAACAGGGCAACGAGGACGTTCGCACCGGTAACCTCCTCACGCCCCGAATTCTGGACATGCAATACGGCTCGTTGGATTACCCGCTGAAATCCCGTGGTCGGTTTGGCATCCTCCCCATCCTCAATAACGAGCGTGAGCAACTCCTGATCGACATAACGAAGTAACGCCTGACGCAGTGCGTCCACATCGACATTGCAGGCTTTCATTACCTGCGCAGCGTCAGTGTCCTCGAGCAGCGCCAACAAAAGATGCTCGAGCGTCGCGTACTCATGATGACGGTCGCTGGCGAGCTTGATTGCGCGATGCAACGCTTGTTCCAGGCTGCGCGACAGTGAGGGCAACGGGCTATTCCTTCTCCATGGTGCATTGTAGAGGATGTTGATGACGGCGGGAGAATTCAATGACCTGTGCGACTTTTGTTTCGGCGACTTCGTAGGTAAAGACGCCGCAAATCCCCACACCATGACGATGGACATGCAGCATGATCTGCACCGCCTCATCCCGGGTTTTGTTGAAAAAGCGCTCAAGGATGAGCACTACAAACTCCATTGGGGTGTAGTCGTCGTTTAACAGCAAGACCTTGTATAAACTCGGCTTTTTAGTCTTTGGGCGCGGCTTTGTTGCGATCCCGCTTTCGGTATCGCCGGCAGGGCCCGTGGTGCCACGCGTTGGTCGTTTAGCCGCCATGTACTCAAACTATCCATCTTCGCCGCCCAACTTACGGCGTGCCCTAAATCTTGTCTCTTTTGGAGCGCCGCGTGAAGGGGAAATGCGCAGCCCGGGGCAAGACCGACGGGGAAAAGCGAAAAACCCGGGCGGCAGTGCCACCCGGGCTTGAAGTCTAGCACTCGCCGGAAGTTAGGCCGCGCGGGAGGTGTTGACGATGTCCATCCAGGCCTGCATGCGGGCCTGAAGCGGCTCGATCGCATCCTTGGTCGTAGCGGCCACAATCTCTCCCAACTTGGTGGCTTCACCGACATAGGCATCAAATGCCTGCTTGGCAAAATCCGTCTGGAGCTCAAAGGCTTCGTGGGCTGATTTGGACGCCATCAGCGCCTTGGCTGCCGCCATATTGTCTTCAATAGCCTGCTTCGAAAAATTGAAGATTTCAGAATGAAAGCTTTCAACTCCCTTGCCGGCAGCATTGGCTGCCTTGAGGTAGGCCTCCATCGTCTGCTTACCGTAAGAGAAAAGTTGGTCGTATCCTTTGGCAGCCTTTTCAAAACCGTTTTTGAAAGCTTCTGCACCGGCGGTTACAGCCGTACGCACCGTCTCGGCATTATCGTCGAATTGTTCACCAGATTTGTTCTTCGTCGCCATGTCCATCGCTCCTTTATCGAAGAGGTTTCATGGAGCACTGCGCGCTTTGGTAACAGCATCCGACCCGGGGGATCCGGTCTGTTGCAGTGCAACATGGCCTATATGAGAGCAACTGTTGCCGGTGTCAAGCATTTTTTGCTGCATCGCACCATAGAGCGCGTCCAGAGTGCCTGCGCCGCTTCTTACGCAAAAATGTTCCCTAAAAAGCGGCATCAGCCCACCAAATCGCCACAATTCCTAACAAGTGGTAAATGCCGAAAATGTCAGCTTTTTTTAGCTATCTCCTTGAAAATTGCGACTAAATTTGGTCTGATCGGAAAACTGATTCCTGGTAGTGCCTAAGGGGTATCGAATGACGTTTCGACCGCGCGTCGGCTGCGGCGCGATCGCACAAAAGCTTTTTTTGTTCGGCGCCGCACTCCTCGCAGCAACTCTGGCTTTCTCCTCGCCCGTAGCAGCAAGCCCTCATTACGAGCATTATTGGCATCCGGATCATCCGCTTTACCGCTACACCTATCCATCTGAGGATGCGGCACTGATCGTGGATGGGGAAACTGGCCATATCCTCTATGCAAGGCACGCCGAAGCGTTACGCTACCCCGCGTCGTTGACCAAATTGATGGTCCTCTACCTGCTATTCGACGCCCTAAAAAAGGGCACCGTGACACTGCAAACCCCGATGCCGGTATCTGCGCACGCCGCAGGACAGGCGCCAGTTAAGCTATATCTTCGCCCCGGTATTGACACCGTTACCGTAGAGCAGGCGATCAAGGCAATAATCGTGCTTTCGGCCAATGACATTGCAGTAGTGGTTGCCGAAGAATTGGGAGGCACCGAGGCTCGCTTTGCCCGAATGATGACCACCGAAGCCCACAAATTGGGAATGATGCACACGCACTATGCTGATGCGTCAGGCCTCCCCAATCGTGGCCAGCTAACTACGGCGGGCGATCTGGCGATTTTGGCAAGAAAAATCAGCTACGCGTTCCCCCAATACTTTCATTTTTTCACGACCCACTCGTTCACGTGGCGAGGTCACACTTACTACAGCTTCGACCATTTAATAGGCTCCTACCCAGGGGCTGATGGAATGAAGACGGGCTTCACGGACTGGTCCGGCTTTAACCTCGTCACCTCGGTTACACGTGGCAATGTCCATCTGATCGGGGTAGTTATGGGTGGACGCACTGCTCATTTGCGTGACATCGAGATGGAGAAACTGCTGAATGAGCAGTTTGCCCGGATTAAGAGAAACCCGACGCTGGTTGCTCATATGACGCCTCCATGGAAGGCCTACGAAGCAGCACCGCAAACGATGATCGCAGGCTTTGAACTACCCATCCCTCAGGCTACTCCGGCCCCTCGCCCACACGTGGCCGGGGCTCCCAGACTGCGCACTGGTATCGCCGCCCCCAGCCCCCGGCCAGACGTAAGACTGGCCAATTATAGTCGGCAGCGGATGGCCGTTAATATTGTACCAGGGAGAACAGGGGTTTCCACCCAATCTGCCCAAAGCAACCGTCGCGATTGGACGGTACAGATCGGAGCTTACAATAGCCCGGTTATCGCCCGACGTGAACTCGCAACCTATGCGCGAAAGTCTAGAGATATTTTGGGCCGTGCTCAGCGGATCGTTGATTCCTTCAAGGAGGCTGATGGACGGACCATGTTCCGAGCTCGCTTTGGCCTGTACGCGGAGCGACAGGCACGAAGAGTGTGTGAGCGGCTAACAGAACGCGGTCAGAGCTGCTTCACTGCGATCGCCACGCGCTGAATTGTAGACAAAAGCCATCCTTGGCGCCCGTCTTCCCCCGTCACCAGGGGGGCTGACTAAAGTTACCGAGCGTCTTGGCGCAGTAGCGTTGGCTAACAGAGAAAAATGGCCCTGGTCGATAGCCACCAGAGAAGCTCCAAGGGGCAAGCGTGCCATCATTGGCAAGCTAACCTCATCACAGAGAATGGCATCGAGCAGTGCGTCGCCACGTTACGCCAGTGTGCGGAGGGCCGCAGCCGGTTGAGGGGGCAACAGTTGCAGCTGGGCAGGGACGGGGTTAGCGGATCCTAAGGCTCCAATCCGCCTCTCAGGAGTCCCGTGAGGCACGCCTCCCTCCCCCGATGGCAGCGTACCCCCTTCTGCCATCTCGCCTGGTAGAACGCCAACAGGGCACAGAACTCTCCGCATGACAGTTCCCAAGCGTAGCGCGTCACCCCTAACCCCACTTCAACACCTAAAATTGGTAAGCTTTTGAATTAACGTCTATTTTGTCGAAATTCACGCCAACGTGGCACTACGCCGAGGGCGGCCACGTCGCTTGGGGGCGGATTTTGGCGGCGGTGGTGGCTTGGCGTGCCGGGCACGGGGCGGCATGGCGATGCTGGCGGCTTTGAACAGA
>JAJZDZ010000017.1 GCA_021851325.1 Pseudomonadota bacterium
GCCGATCGTGGCAAGGGCTATGGTACAAGTGCCCTGCGCCTGATGACGGATTATGTCTTCGATACCCTCAATCTCAACCGCCTGAGCCTGAGTGTACGCACCGACAATCCGCGCGCCATCACCGCCTATGAGCGGGCCGGCTTTATCACCGAAGGCGTATTGCGACAGGCGAACTACCTGAACGGTGCCTTTGTCGACATGACCATCATGTCCGTCCTGAAATCTGAGTGGCGTCCCTTGACCAGTCAGACCGCCGCAGTGCAGGGCGGGCATTAAAACCACAGACGCCACGCAAAGGCCCAGCAGGGGAGAAAAGGGGCCCCCACCGGCGTCCCCAGAGACATCGCAGGTGCGGGCACCCCCGCCGGCAGAGGAGGTTTCGCACCTCTAGAGGCCGCAGGTGGCCACAACTTTTGGCTGCGGTCGCCGGCAACACCGGCGCCAAAAGATAATCTCTTACAATTTTGCAGGGCAGCTCACGAAAGCGTGGTTTGCCCCCCCCGGCATTTTCCTCAAACCAAGAGCAGACGCGCGTCCGGCGGGCGCGCCCGCAAAGTCGTGCCACAGGGGACACAGATGCGCCGCTCCATTCTTCTCTTCGCCACCGTCGGCGCCTGTCTGGCTGCAAGCGGAGCCCTCGCCAAGACCACATCACGCATTGAAGAGGTCGTGGTCACGGCCACCCGCGTCCCGGAAGCCAATGACCGCATACCGGCCTCAACCTCGGTGGTGACGGGCAAGGATCTGAGGCTGCGCGATGCCTGGGACCTGCAGACCGCACTCAGTCTTGTTTCCGGCGTCGAAGCACCTGCCGGCGGCGATGCCGGACCTTCCAGTTCCGTGCCCTCCTTCTGGGGGCTGCACGAATTCGACGCCTTCCTGCTCGTGGAAGATGGTGTTCCCTGGGGCGGTGCCTTTAATCCTGCGATCTCGACGATTGACCTGAATGACGTCGAGCGCATCGAGGTTCTGAAGGGCTCGGCTCCGGTGATGTACGGCGCCACCTCGTTCGTCGGCGTCGTTCAAGTGCTGCATTATCCCGCCGGGCAGGCCGCAAACCGCATGGACATTGCTCTCGGCAGCTATGGTTCGGCCCGCGGTGATCTATCGCTGGTGTTACCGGGAACCACGGACTTTCACGAATCTCTGGCCCTCGACGGGCAGAGTCTCGGCTTTGCCGACAAGCGCGAAAGCGTCGCCGACGGACACCTGCTCTATCGCGCCAGCGATGCCATTGGCCGCGGCAAGCTGCGCTTCGATGTCAATCTGTCGTTTGTGCATGACACCCCGCCGAGCCCCATCCTGCGCATCGGCACAGGATTGACGCCGCTTATTCCGGTCAATGCCAATTTCAATCCAGCCAATGCCGAAATCGCCGAGAACAAATATGATGGTGATATCGGTTGGACGCAGCCTGTGGCTCTCGGCAGCTGGAGTACGCTGTTTTCCTATTCGCACTCCGACGTCCGCTACATTGCAGGCTTCCTGCACCCGGATTTGAGCGGCACCGTCGATACCCAGGACCAGCCGCGCTCCATCGACGATGTCTATTTCGACACCCATATCACCAATCAGTCGATCAAGAACCTGACGCTGATTGCGGGCATGGACGCGCTTTACGGACATGGCAGCCAGTACACCTATAATGACAACAGCGCCTATACCGTGCCGCTCAACGGCTCGGTCCTGCCGCCACCGACGACCC
This sequence comes from Pseudomonadota bacterium, assembly GCA_021851325.1. GTDB lineage: Bacteria > Pseudomonadota > Alphaproteobacteria > Micropepsales > Micropepsaceae > Rhizomicrobium. The sequence goes on from JAJZDZ010000017.1 coordinate 1,706, forward strand.
TGCTTCCGGCCAACGAAATCGGCAGCGTCAATGATACGCGCTGGTTTCTCGGCCAGTATGTCCAGGCAGACTGGAAGCCCGACCATTATTGGGATGTTCTGGCCGGCGTACGCCTGAACGAAACCTTCGAGAACAAATACTCCACCGACCGCCTCCTGACCCCGCCGCCATCTTTCACCGGCATCCACGCCAATCGCCAGGATGTACGGCCGTCGGTCATGATTGGCACGAGCTATCGCGCCTGGCGCAAGGGTGGTGATGAAGCTGTGCTCTATGCCGACTATCGCAATGCCTTCAAGCCGGCGGCACAGGATTTCGGGCCGGATTTCCAGCCCGCCGTGCTGCTGCCCGAAACCGCGCAGAGCTATGAACTCGGCATCAAGGGTGCCCTTGCCGGATCGGCCCTCACCTATGACCTGGAGGGCTTCCTCGAAGACTTCCAGAACCTCGTTGTTCCCTTGCCCTCCGGCCTTCTCACCAATGCCGCCCATGAGCAGCTCAAGGGCGTTGATGCCCAGGCCCGTTACCAGCTGATGCCGGATCTCGCGCTCTCCGCCTCCCTCGCCTATCACGATGACCGCTTCGGCCATTACATGTTCTTCAACGGCGTGAGCAGCGTCGATGTCGCTGGACGCCAGCTCACGCTCTCGCCGCATTACCTGGCCTCGCTGGGCATTCTCTACAGCCCGCCCAAGGGGCTCAATGGAAGCCTCGTCGTCAATTATGTTGGACGTCGTTATCTCGACGAAGAGAACACCGCCCCCGTGCCGGCCTTCACCACCCTTTCTGCAAGCGTGGGATATCGCTTTGGCCGCTATGACCTCGCCCTCGAAGGAACCAATCTGACCAATCAGCGGCCTCCGGTCAGCGCCAGCGAATTCGGCAGTCAGTCCTTCTATCTGCTCAATGCGCGCATGCTGTGGCTGCGGCTGGGCTATTCGCTCTAGCGCGCGGCAAAGGCCTCTTGCGCCGCGACGGACGCGACGACCCCTTAGGGGGTGAGCGGGCCTGGGAACACGGCAGAGGCCGGGGCACGGCTCCGAGGCCGCGGGGCCCCCGCCCGCCCTCAGATCCGAGGCGGTCCGGGGCCATCACCGGAGCCGGCGGATGCTGCGGCATGCGGGCGCGAACAGCGCCTGCCGGAATGGATGACAGCGTCGCGGCCGATGACTATTTTGACCGCATGATCTCAGATTCCGATGGCCTGCCCCGCTACCACGATCCGCTTGATGTTGTCTTCGAAGACGAGGCCCGCCAGGAGCCCGCTTATCTTCGCGGGCTCAATCCCGAGCAGCGCCAGGCCGTGCTCGCCGTTGATGGTCCCGTGCTGGTGCTCTCCGGTGCGGGAACCGGAAAAACCCGGGTTCTGACCACCCGCCTCGCCCACATCCTGGCCACGCGGCGGGCCTGGCCCGGCCAGATCCTCGCCGTCACCTTTACCAACAAGGCCGCCCGCGAAATGAAAGAGCGGATCGGCATGCTGATCGGCGGGGTGGTCGAAGGCATGCAATGGCTCGGCACCTTCCACTCTATTGCCGCACGCATGCTGCGCCAGCATGCTGAACTCGCTGGCCTCAAGCCCACTTTCACCATTCTGGACACCGATGACCAGCTGCGCCTCATCAAACAGGTCATAGCGGCGGAGAATCTCGACGAGAAGCGCTGGCCGGCCCGAACCCTCGCCGGCCTGATCGACAGCTGGAAAAATCGCGGGCTGCGGCCGGAGGATCTCTCCGAAGATGACGGCCAGGGCTTTGCCATGGGCCGGGGCAAGAAGCTCTATGCTGCCTACCAGCGCCGGCTCAAGGAGCTCAACGCCGCCGACTTCGGCGATCTTCTGCTTGAAACCCTCACCATCCTGCGGACCCATCCGGACGTGCTCGCGCAGTATCGTGATCGTTTTCACTACATGCTGGTCGACGAATATCAGGACACCAATGTCGTCCAGTATTTGTGGCTGAAGCTGCTGGCCGGCACGCGCGGCAATCTCTGCGTGGTCGGCGACGATGACCAGTCGATCTATGGCTGGCGCGGCGCCGAAGTCGAGAACATCCTGCGCTTCGAACAGGACTTTCCCGGCGCCAGAGTGATCCGTCTGGAGCGTAACTACCGCTCCACCGGCACCATACTGGCGGCGGCCTCCGGTCTCATCGCGGCCAACCGTGACCGCCTGGGCAAGACGCTGTGGACCGAAGGCGACAGCGGCGAAAAGATCCGCGTCTTCGGGGTCTGGGATGCCGAAGAAGAAGCCCGGACGGTCGCCGCCGAAGCCGAGGATCTGCATCGTGCCGGTCACCCTTACGCCGGGATGGCGGTGCTGGTGCGCGCCTCCTTCCAGATGCGCGAATTCGAGGACCGTTTCCTCAGTCTTGCGCTGCCCTATCGCGTGATCGGCGGCCCGCGCTTCTATGAGCGCGCCGAAATCCGTGACGCGCTTGCCTATCTGCGTCTCATCGCCCAGGGCGACGATGACCTGGCCTTCGAGCGCATCGTCAATCGCCCCAAGCGTGGCATCGGTGATGCCAGCCTTGCCACGCTGACCCAATTCGCCCGCGAGCGGGGATTACCCTTGCTCGCCGCCGCCCACGAGATAGCGGACAGCGAGGCCATTACCCCCAAGGCGCGACGGGCGCTCAGCGAACTTGCCCTCATGTTCGCGCGCTGGAGCGAACAGGCACGGCAACTGCCCCACACCGAACTTGCCGAGATCGTCCTTGATGAGAGCGGCTACACCGACATGCTGAAGGCCGACAAGTCACCGGATGCACCGGGACGGCTCGACAACCTCAAGGAACTGGTCCGCTCGATGGAAGAGTTCGAAACCCTGGGCGGCTTTCTCGAGCATGTCAGTCTGGTGATGGAGACCGCCCAGAGCGACAGTGAGGATCGCCTCAGCATCATGACGCTGCACGCCGCCAAGGGACTCGAATTCGATACCGTGTTCCTGCCCGGATGGGAGGAAGGTCTATTTCCCAGTCAGCGCACCATGGACGAAAACGGCCTGGCCGGGCTCGAGGAGGAACGTCGCCTCGCCTATGTTGGACTGACCCGCGCGCGCGCGCGGGTGCGCATTTCCTTTGCCGCCAACCGGCGGGTGCACGGGTCCTGGCAGAGTTCGCTCCCCTCGCGCTTTCTCTCCGAACTGCCGCAGGACCAACTCGATGCCGTGGTCAATGAAGGCTTTTACGGTGGCTTCTCCGGATTTCGTGACAATGATCCGGCGGAGAGTTTCACCAGCGGCTATGAAAGTCCGGGGTGGAAGCGTGCGCAGGCCAATCGCGCCAATTATGGCAGTGGGCGCAGCCGGCCACCGACCATCGAAGCCCAGGCGCACACGCTGCAGACGAGCGATCCCAGCCAGTCGCATTACGGACGCGGCGAGAGGGTGTTTCACCAGAAATTCGGTTATGGCGAGGTCCGCTTCGTTGAAGGCAACAAGCTCACGGTCGCGTTTGACAAAGCCGGCGAAAAGCGGGTGATCGACAGTTTTGTCACCAAGGCCTGACGCGGGGCCGCCGCCTTGGCCTGTGTCTGCCGGTTATGTCTTTGGAGCCCTGTCACATGATATCCCCCCCCTTATGGAAGGCCTCGGTAGAGCTTGGCAAAGCCGATGCGGCCAATGTCTCAGCCCTGCTGGAGCTGGCATTGCCGCGGCCGCAAGCGGTCCTGGTCAACGAAGATCCCTTTCGTGACTGGGCCCAGGTGGAAGCGCTCTATAACGACAGGCCCGATGGCACCTTTCTGTCCGCCCTGATCGGCCGTCCGATCACCGTTCAGCTCCTACCCGATGTCGACTGGATCAAGCTGTCACAGGAAGGTCTGCCTCCGGTCCGCGCCGGCCGCTTCTTCGTCTTTGGCGCCCATGATGCCGGCACCGTACCCTTTGGGGTCATTCCCATCCGCATCGAAGCAGGCATGGCCTTTGGCACTGGCCATCATGAGACTACGGCCCTGTGCCTTGCCACCCTCAGCCGCCTGGCGCAGCAGCGCGCCTTCCACAACGTCCTTGATCTGGGCTGTGGCACTGGCCTGCTTGGCATCGGCGCGGCCAAACTCTGGCGTCGCAGGGTGCTCGCGAGCGATATTGATCCGGTAGCCGTCGCGATCGCACGGGACAATGCCCGCGCCAATGGAGTCGAACCCTTGCTGCGCGCGCGCTGTGCCGATGGACTGATGAATCCGGACCTGCGACAGGCTGCACCTTTTGATCTCATTCTCGCCAACATCCTTGCCGGTCCGCTGACCCGTCTGGCCCCCCAGATCACTTCGGTCATGGCACCCAACGGTGTCGTCGTACTCTCCGGCCTCTTACGCTGGCAGGAGAATCTGGTGCTCAGCTACTACCGGGAGCAGGGGCTCGTGCTCACGCAGATTTATCGTGACGGCAGCTGGTCGGCGCTGGTGCTGCGCAACCCAGGGAGCTAGGCTTGCCCCGCAATACCTTGCGGCAGCGGCACATAGGGAAGCTGCGCGCCCGCTGCCGCCTTGATGACAACCCCGTTCAGGACCTTCGTGATGGACAACCAATCCCTGCAGCGTTTCGAAGACCAGTCCGATGCCGCAACCGTGGCGCCGCGGCTGGCCGCATTGCGCCACGAGCTTGCCCGCCGCGGACTGGACGGCTTTGTGGTTCCCCATGCCGACGAATTCCAGGGCGAGTATCTGCCCCCGTCCGCCGAGCGCCTGGCCTGGCTGACCGCCTTTACCGGGTCAGCCGGCGCCGCCATCGTGCTGGCAGAGCGGGCGGCGGTCTTCGTCGATGGCCGCTACACGCTGCAGGTTCGCCAGCAGACCGATACCAAACTGTTTGAGCCCCGCGATCTGGTCAGCGAGGGGCTCGCCGGCTTCATCGAAAACCAGGTTCGCGCCAAGACCAAGCTTGGCTATGATCCCTGGCTACACCCCCAGGCTGAGCGCGAGCGGCTCAAGGCGGCGGCGGAAAAAGCTGGCGTCCTGCTCATTGCTACCCTGGGCAATCCCATCGATGCGGTGTGGCAGGATCGCCCGAAAGCCCCGAGCGCCAAGGCTAGGCCCCACGCCCTTAATCTGGCCGGCGAAAGCGCCCAGTCCAAGCGCACCCGCATTGCCGAGGAGCTCAAGACCAAGGGCATCGACAGCGCCGTCATCACCCTTGGGGATTCGATCGCCTGGCTCTTCAACATCCGGGGTGCAGATGTCCCTCACACCCCGTTCTCGCTCGCCTTTGCCCTGCAACATGCAGATGGTTCGGCCGATCTGTTCATCGATCCGGCCAAGCGTTCGGCCGAGCTCGATCAGCATCTGGGCAATGCCGTGCGGATTCATCCGCCCGAGGAATTTTCCCTGGCCCTCGACCGCCTGACCGGCAAGCTCGTTCTGGTCGATCCCACCAATACCGCGGCAGCGATCTTTGACCGGCTGGAAAAGGCCGGTGCGCAACTGCACCGCGCGGCCGATCCCTGCCAACTGCCCAAGGCCTGCAAGAACCCGGTCGAAATCGCAGGAGCGCGCAAGGCCCATCTGCGCGATGGCGCCGCACTGTCGCGCTTCCTCGCCTTCATGGCGCGCGAAGCCGCCAAGGGTACGCTGAGCGAGATCGAGGCAGCGCAAATTCTCGAAGGTTATCGTCGTGACAATGGCGCCCTCACCGATCTCAGTTTTGATTCAATTTCCGCAGCCGGCGAGCACGCGGCGCTGCCACATTATCGGGTGACACGCAGCAGCAACCGAGCGATCCGTGCCGGCGAAATCTACCTTATCGATTCCGGTGGCCAATATCCTGATGGCACCACCGATGTCACCCGTACCATGATCATCGGCACACCCTCGGCCGAGATGAAGGACCGCTTCACGCGCGTGCTGAAGGGACATATCAGCCTGGCTACCGCGCGGTTTCCCGAAGGCACCACCGGAGCCCAGCTCGATACGCTGGCGCGCCGGCCACTCTGGGATGCCGGCTGCGATTATGATCATGGTACCGGCCACGGCGTCGGCTCCTATCTTTCGGTGCATGAAGGCCCACACAGCATCTCGAAGAAGCCCATCGCCCAGGTGCTGAAGCCGGGCATGATCTGTTCCAACGAACCGGGATTCTACAAGGCGGGCGCCTACGGCATCCGCATCGAAAACCTTGTCGTCATCAGCGAAGCCAAGGATATTGGTGGCGATCGCAAGGTGATGGAATTCGAGACCATCACCCTCGCCCCCATCGACCTGGAACTGGTTGAGGTGAGCCTGCTCAATGCCGACGAGAAGGCTTGGCTCAACGCCTATCATGCCAGGGTGCGCGAAAGCCTGTTTGAGCTTGTCGATGCCGACACGCAAAGCTGGCTCAAGACCGCAACCAGGCCGATCTGACGGCAGTGCGGCAGGACATCTTCGGGGCCACCCATCCTTGCGTTGCGTGGCTCGAAGGTCGCGTCAAAAGAGCCAGCACACCGCGGACAGGTGTGTCACGAGCGGACAAGGAGAGCAGTAGATGCGCAAGGACAGAACTGCCCTGAGCGGCACACTCCATCGTCTCACTCTTGATTGCCGTGGGCTCCATGGCAATTTTCTCGGCGACGAGAGCTTGCGCGCTATCGACGTCTACCTTCCGCACGGTCACACTGGAGAAGGACTCAGCCTCCTGGTTGATCTCGTCGGCTTCACCGCTGGCGGTCCGGCCCATACCAACTGGAAGAACTTCGGCGAGAACGTGCCGGAGCGTCTTGACCGCCTGATCGCAACCGGAGCGATGGCGCCCTGCGTTGTTGCCTTTCCCGACTGCTATACCCGGCTGGGTGGTAACCAGTACATCAACTCCACGGTAATGGGGCCGTGGGCCGACGTGCTGCGCATGGAGATCGTGCCCTTCATCGAGAGCCACTTTGGCTGTGGCGGCCCGGGTCGGCGCGGTGTCTTCGGCAAAAGTTCGGGTGGCTACGGCGCCATCACGCATGCGCTGCTTTATCCGGAGTTCTGGGCAGCTTCAGCCTGCCATTCCGGAGATATGGCCTTTGAGCTCTGCTACCTGCCCGAATTTCCGCGTCTGCTGCGCACACTCGCCAAGAAGAACTTCGACATCAAGGCGTGGATCGATGATTTTCATGCTGCGGCCAAGCTCAATAACAATGACCTGCACGACCTCATGACCCTTGCCATGTGTGCGAGCTACGATCCCGCCCCCGAGGAGCCGTCCGGAATTCGTCTGCCGGTGAGCCTTGACACCTGCGAGCTCATTCCGGAACGCTGGGCGAACTTCATGGCGTGGGATCCGCTCGAACTCGTCAAAACCCGCGCCCAAGGTTTGAAGACATTAAAGGCACTCTACATCGATTGCGGCAGCATCGATCAGTATAATCTGGTTTACGGCGCGCGGCGCATGCACCGCGCGCTTAGTGCCGCCGGGGTGACGCACATCTATCAGGAGTTTGCCGACGACCACTCCAGCGTAGATTACCGCATGGATGAAAGCCTGCCGCTCCTGGCCAAGGCACTGACAAACTAGAAGGGGAACGACGATGGGGGCCAAACGCGGCGTGGCATTGTGTGCCGCACTTCTGCCGCTTCTGACTGGCTGCGCCATCTGGCCGGTTAACCAGGACCCCGATGGCATCAGGTGGCGCCAACATGCCAACCAGATCCTGTTCGCGGTCCAGGACTACCACGCCCGCACCGGTACCTATCCGGCACAGCTGGCGGCGCTCGTTCCAGCCTATCTGCGCGCCCTGCCCAAGGTCCCGCGCCTGACCTATGACCCGCGCAACGGCTCGCTGGCCTATCATTACATTCCAACCTTCCCGCAATTGCGTTGGACCTGGTGTCAGTCGATCGGCGACACCACCAACTGGCACTGCGCCGAACATCTGCTCACCGGTTTCAGACGCGAGTAAAGGCTCAACCGCAAAGAGCCATCTGGCTCATTTTTCACTGTCGCCGATCAGCCTGAGCCAGCCCTCTTCGTCGACGATGGCAACACCAAGCTTTTCGGCCTCGGCGCGTTTGGATCCCGCGCCTGGTCCGACGACCACAAGATCGGTCTTTTTCGACACCGAACCCGCCACCTTCGCGCCCAGACTCTGAGCCCGCGCCTTGGCTTCGGCGCGGGTCATCTTCTCGAGCGTGCCGGTAAAGACCACGGTCTTGCCATAGACGGCAGATTGCACCGCGGCGCGGGGCTCGGCTGCCGGCAGGACCTCGATCTCAGCGAGCAGACGGTGCAGTGCCGCCAGATTATGCGGCTCTGCGAAGAAATCACAGATCGCTTCACCAACGATGGGACCGATGCCACTGATGCCTTCAAGGCTGCGTGCCGCATCAGCCTCCTGCATCGCGGCAAAGAACGCCGGAGCGGTGTGAAAGCTGCGCGCCAAGAGCCGCGCTGTGGTCTCCCCGACATGGCGGATGCCCAAGGCATTGATCAGCCGCTCAAGCGCGATCTTGCGCCGCCGCTCGATGGCCGCAAACAGGTTGGCGGCACTCTTGGCACCCCAGCCCTCGCGCGTGGCAATCGCCTGCGGCCCTTCCGAAAACCGCGCCTTGAGGGCGAAGATGTCTGCCGGCTCTTTGAGCATGCCATCGGCAAAGAAGGCCTCGATCGCCTTCTCCCCCAAGCCTTCGATGTCAAAGGCCTCACGGCCGACAAAATGCTTGAGCCGCTCCACCGCCTGGGCCGGACAGATGAGCCCGCCGGTGCAGCGCCGTGCCGCCTCCTTTTTGCCGGTCCGCTCATCGGTTTCGCGCACCGCGTGACTGCCACAGGCCGGGCACAGCTCAGGCATATGATAGACATGGGTATGGCGGGGACGGTGCTCGGGTACCACGCGCACGATCTGGGGGATGACATCGCCGGCGCGCTGCACCACCACAGTATCGCCCACGCGGATGTCCTTCTCGGCGATATAATCCTCATTGTGCAGGGTCGCATTGCGGACAACGACACCGCCCACCGTCACCGGTTTCAGCTGCGCGACAGGGGTAAGAACGCCCGTACGGCCCACAAAGATGGCGATATCCTCAAGCACGGTTTCGGCCTGCTCGGCAGGAAATTTGTGCGCCACCGCCCAGCGCGGGCTGCGCGAGACAAAACCCAGACGCTCCTGCAGATCAAGGCGATCAACTTTGTAGACAACCCCATCGATATCGTAGGGCAGGCTGGCCCTTTGGTGCGCGATATCCTCGTAGAAAGCGATCAGGGCCTCGGGACTGTCGCAGCGGCGGATCAGAGGATTGACCACAAATCCCCAGTTGCGGAAGAGCTCCAGCATCTGCCACTGGCTCTGCGCGGGCAATTCACTTGCCGCGCCCCAGGCATAAGCGAAGAAGTGCAGGCTGCGCGCGGCCGTGATCTTGGGATCGAGCTGGCGGACGGATCCGGCGGCAGCATTGCGCGGATTGGCAAAGGCATCGCGTCCGGCCTCTTCCTGGCGCCGGTTGAGTGCCTCAAAGCTCTGATGGGTCATGTAGACCTCACCGCGCACCTCGAAGAGCTTCGGCACGTCGCCTTGCAGTTGTAGAGGAATATCGCGAATGGTGCGCAGATTGGCGGTGATGTCCTCACCCTCGCTGCCATCACCACGCGTTGCGCCCTGGACCAGAAGACCGTTCTCATAGCGCAGGCTCGCTGACAGGCCGTCGATCTTGGGCTCAGCGGTGAAACTGAGTGTGTCGTCCTCGGCAAAACCGAGAAAGCGTCGCACACGCTGGCAGAATTCGTGGACTTCGGCAGCACTGAAGATGTTGTCGAGCGAGAGCATAGGCACGCCGTGCACCACCTTGCCAAACTTCTCGGCCGGCGCGGCGCCAACCCGCAGCGATGGGCTGTCGCCGCGCACAAGGTCAGGAAAGCGTGCTTCGATGGCACTGTTGCGCTGCCGCAGCCGGTCATAGTCGGCATCTGAAATCACCGGCGCGTCATCCTGATAGTAGTGCCGGTCATGCGCAGCGATCTCGCGGGCCAACCGCGCCAGTTCAAGAGCTGCCTCCTTGGCTGAAAGCTCTGCCACGTCTTTCATGACTTGCGTCGCCTCTTGGGCGCGGCTTCCTTGAGCAGGCGACGGGCCGCCGCGCGAGCCTCCGCCGTAATCTCTGCGCCGGCGAGCATGCGCGCGATCTCCTCTTCGCGGGCGCCATCATCAAGGCAGTCAACGCGGGTGCGGTCACCACTGCGGCTGATACGAAAATGCCGACTGGCACGGGCAGCAACCTGAGGGGAATGGGTCACGAGCAGCACCTGGGTGGAACCAGCCAATCGCTGCAGGCGTTCACCGACCGCGTCGGCCACGGCGCCACCGACGCCGCGGTCGATTTCATCAAAGATGAGCACGGCCGGCGGACTGGCCTCGGCTAGCGCCACCTTTAGTGCCAGCGAAATGCGCGCCAGTTCTCCACCCGACGCGATTTTGGTCAATGCGCCGAACGGCGCCCCTGCCACGGTCGCGATTTCGAAGCTGACGCGCTCGAGCCCGTCCGCGGCTGGCTCCGCGAGGCGCTCAAAGGCACAGCGAAATCTTGCATGGCCAAGCTTGAGCGGCTCAAGCTCCTTGTGTACCGCCGTAGCCAGACGTAAAGCCGCCGCCTTGCGGGCTTCAAAGAGGCGCTCGGCCGCAGCATCATAGCGCGCCTTGCACAGGGCTTCCTGCCGCTGTGCCGCCGTCAGCGCCGCGCCACCATCCTCAATGCTGTCGAGGCGGGCGTTCACGGTTTGCAGATAGCTGTCGAGGTCATCGGCGCTGATGGCATATTTGCGCGCCGCATCCCGCAAGGCAAAGAGACGCTCTTCCTTGCGTTCAAGATCGGCGCTGTCGAGTTCAAGGCGAGAAAGGATACTCTGGAGTTCAAGGCGCGCCTCCTGGCTGAGTACAAAGGCCTGCTCGAGCTGGGCTTCAGCGGTGGCAACCGCAGCGCGGGCCTCCTGCGGCAGCCGGTTGAGGCGCTTCAGCGCGGCGGCAAGTGAGGCTTCGGCTCCGCGCTCGGCACTGATGCCATCAATGGCACCACTGATCTCTTCGCCGATACGCGCGGCATTGATGAGCAGGGCGCGCTCTTCGGCGAGGCGGGCCTCTTCGCCACTGACCGGGGCGAGCGCGGCGAGTTCACTCGCGGCGTGACGGAGGAAATCGATATCCCGGGCGGCGCTCGCGGCCGCTTCGCTCAGCGCCACGCGCGCCGCGCGTGCCTCCGTCCAGACTTCAAAACAGGCGCGGGTGTCAGCGAGAAGTTCGGGATAGGCGCCGTAGGCATCGAGCAGGCGGCGATGGGTCAGGCTGTCGTAAAGACCCCGGTCATCACTCTGGCCGTGAATTTCCACGAGCAGTCCGCCGACATCACGCAGGAGCGCCATACCCACCGGCTCGTCATTGATAAAGCCACGGGTGCGGCCATCGCCACTGACCACCCGGCGCAGAATGACAGGGTTGGCTGCGGCAACACCATTGTTTGTGAGAACATCATCAACCGGATGGCCGGCGGCGAGCTCGAACACGGCAGCTGCCGATCCTTGCGCGGCGCCGGCGCGAATGCTCGCGCGCAGACCGGCGCGCTGTCCGGCGGCCAGCCCGAGAGCATCGAGCAGAATGGATTTGCCGGCGCCGGTCTCGCCGGTCAGGACATTGAGGCCATCGGCGAACTCCAGTGCCACATCTTCGATGAGCACCAAGTCGCGCACCTTAAGGCTCGCCAGCATGGCCCCGTCCTAGAACACTTTTGCGAATGCCTTGGCAATCCAGGACTTCTTGTCGATCACCGCGCGCTCGTGATGCTTCTTGAGGAGATTGTAGGCATCGCGATACCAGCGGCTGCCCGGATAGTTGGCCCCGAGCACCGCGGCTGCGGTCTGCGCCTGGCGATCCAGTCCCAGAGCATAATAGGCCTCGGTCAAACGCTCGAGCGCTTCGGCAACCTGCGCGGTACGCTGATAGCGTTCGACCACCACGCGAAAGCGATTGATGGCCGCAACATAGTCCTGCTGGAACAGATAATAGCGGCCGATGGCCATATCCTTGCCGGCCAGATGATCGAGGGCGAGATCAACCTTGAGACTGGCATCGCGGGCATAGGCGGTATTGGGAAAGCGCTGGATCACGTCCTCCAGCGCGGCGAGCGCGCGCTGGGTGTCGGTCTGGTCCCGCCCGACATCGGTGATGCGGTCATAAAGCGCGATTGCCTTCAGATAGAAGGCGTAGGCCACTTCCTTACTGCCGGGATGCAGCTCGATATATTGCTCGGCGGTGTTGATGGCATCTTCGGCATGATTGGCCTGGTAGTAGCAGTAGGCCGCCATCAGCATCGCCCGCCGCGCCCACACTGAATAAGGATGCTGGCGTTCAACTTCGTCAAACTGCTTGGCGGCCGAGAGCCAGGAGCCGTCGCGGATCTTGCGCCAGGCATCGGCGTAGATCACCTGTACCGGGCGGGCGACATAGGCCGCTTCCTTGTTGTCCGAGCCCAAAAGGCTCGAGCATCCGGCGAGGACAACGAGGGCGCCAGCCACGGAGAGGGCAAGCAGATAACGAACGCAACGGCGTTGGGCGCGGGCGATAGTGTCTTGGTGCATCAGTTCTTCCGGTTACGACAGGGCTGGCCCCCGTGCTCCATCGATACTGGAGTGCACGCAGCTTGGCCAGCCCGCAAATTGCCGGCACGCGCGGGCTTGCCGCCGACGGCGTTCCGAGCTGCAAAAGCGGACGATTTTGCGGCCCTGGAACACCCAGCCCTGGGCTCCCAGGCGCGGACCGGGAAGCGCGCACGGTAGACGGCTTCCGGGAGCCCCGGGTGCCCCCGTCTTGGGGAGCAAGGCCATTTGGCGCCGCCAGGCGGGGGTAACCGCGGAAAATGGGCATTCACCGGGGCCAGGCGCGCGTGGCTAATCAGCGCGGACATAATTGTCCGGATCGGCAAAGAGGGCCCGCAAGAGCTGGTTGTTGAGAGCATGGCTGGAGCGATGGCCCTCGAAGCGGCCATAGATCGGCGCCCCGGCCAGGGCGAGGTCGCCTATGGCATCGAGGATCTTGTGGCGCACGAACTCGTCGGCAAACCGCAACAGCTGCGGATTGGCAAGTCGGTCGCCATCAATGGCCAAGGTATTGGACAGGCTGGCCCCCCGGCTCAGTCCCATCTTCAGGAGGGCATCAAGATCGGAGAGAAAGCCAAAGGTGCGGGCGGGTGCGATTTCACTGCGAAAACCTGCCTCGGTGAAGGCAAAACTGAAGTGCTGGTGCCCGATGAGCTTGCTCGCAAAATCAATCGTGAACGCGAACTGTCGCCCGTCATGGGGGGTGAGACGGACGCTCGCCTCAGCGCTTCTGACCTCGACCGTCTTGCGCACATGGATGGCGCCGCGCTGGCCCTCCTGCAGGCGCACGCCCGCGGCATCGATCAGCTCCAGATAGCAAAGCGCATCACCATCGAGGATCGGAGGCTCCGGTCCATCGAGCTCGATGCGGGCATCATCAATGCCGGCACCGCTGAAGGCTGCCATCAGATGTTCGATCACGCCCACGCGGGCGCCATCGCGTTCCAGGACGGTACCAAGACGGGTCTCACCCACCAGCGCGTAGAAGGCGGGGAGCTCGATCCTGAGATCCCGGCGATAGAAGGTAATGCCACTGCCGGCAGCCGCCGGCTGCAGCTCCATGCTGATCTCGGCCCCGCTGTGAAGACCTACTCCATGGGCCTTGAGGGGCCGTCCAAGCGTTCGTCGGTTCATGGCGCTTGATGCCACGGGAAGGGGTGCCAAGCAAAGGACCCGCCGGCAAATGACTGTCCCGGGGCGGGCGCCGATACGGCAAGGGCGCCCGGCAAAGCCGGGCGCCCTCAATTGAAGGAGAGTATGGACCTCGCCAGTGCTAGTTGCTCTGACGACGCAGGAAGGCTGGGATCTGGAACTGATCCTCGATCTTCTGATCGGCGAACAGATCGTCAGCGGGTTGCGGGCGCTGTTCGCTACGCGGCGCCGGCTGCGACGGGGTACGCTGCACCTCCGCACGGTTGGGTGCCGGTTCGACACGCCGTTCGGCCTTGCCGTCATGACCGCGCCCAAACAGACGCCACTTTGAGGCCTGCTTGGCCTGGCGAGCGGGAGCCTCGGTACGTGCTTCGGCCCGCAATGGCGCGGCCTCCGCGCGCAGTGGGGGCTCGCTACGAGCCTCCCGCACGGGCTGAAGCGGCTCACTCGGGCTCGGACGCATCGGCCGTTCGATCATGTCTTCCAGGGCTGGCGACACGCTGGCCACGTTTTCCGCCCGGGTTACCGGACTGCGCAACTCCTCGCTGATGGCTTCGACCTGGCGTAGCACCGGATTGACGCCGGCTGCGACCCGCGCCTCGCTCGCGGCGGCCGCCTGGGCTGGCGCAGCCATGCGTGCACCGGCACGCGGACGCAGGGGCTCGACATTGGGAGGCATGGCCGCCATCTGCTCGGCTTCGATGCCGGTTGCCACCACGCTGACGCGGATGCGTCCTTCCATGTTCTCAAGGATGGTGCCGCCAAAGATGATGTTGGCATCGGGATCGACTTCGGCGCGGATGCGGTTGGCGGCCTGGTCAACCTCGAACAGCATCATGTCGGGACCGCCGGTGATATTGATGAGTACGCCACGCGCCCCCTTCATCGAGACATCGTCGAGCAGCGGATTGGAAATCGCCGCCTCGGCCGCCTTGATGGAACGATCCTCGCCATCGGCTTCGCCGGTCCCCATCATGGCCTTGCCCATCTCGCTCATCACCGTCTTGATATCGGCGAAGTCAAGATTGATTAGGCCAGGCATCACGATGAGATCGGTGACCCCACGCACGCCCGAATGCAGCACATCGTCGGCCATGGCGAAGGCCTGGGCAAAGGTGGTGCGATCATTGGCAATGCGGAACAGGTTCTGGTTGGGAATGATGATCAGGGTGTCGACATAGGCTTGAAGCTCTTCGATGCCGCGTTCGGCGATGCGCATACGCCGGTCACCTTCAAAGGCGAAGGGCTTGGTCACGACGCCGACCGTCAGAATACCCATTTCCCGCACGGCGCGGGCGATCACCGGGGCAGCACCGGTACCAGTACCACCGCCCATGCCGGCAGTGATGAAGACCATATGCGAGCCTTCGATCTGCTGCAGGATTTCATCGAGCGATTCTTCGGCTCCGGCCTTGCCGACCTCAGGACGGGCCCCAGCCCCCAGCCCTTCGGTGACACGGGCGCCGATCTGGATGCGCCGTTCTGCCTTGGACTGGCTAAGAGCCTGCGCATCGGTATTGGCAACTACGAAATCCACGCCTTCCAGGCGCGACGCGATCATGTTGTTGACGGCGTTGCCACCAGCACCGCCGACGCCGAGCACAGTGATACGCGGGCGCAGCTCAGCCACTTCGGGCGCCCTGAATTTGATACTCATCTTTCACTCTCCTTGCCGTGTATCCCCAAGGGACGCCCAACGCTTGTTATTGTTGCTAAACGTGTTCGCTCATCCGAACAAGCCACCGGTGAGTTTGCTTAAAAAGGATCGTTCGCGCTCGCGCGGTGCGGTTTGCAGTTCCGGGTTGAGCGCCTCCGGTGGCATGGTGGCGCCGGCCATGAGCAAGCCGAGCGCACACGCATAGTCGGGACCTGCTGAGGCTGCCGGCAAACCCGCGAAGGTTTGCGGTCGGCCGATGCGCACCTGCTTGTTCAGCACGCGCTGCGCCAGCTCGCGAGTACCGGCGAGTTGACTTGCTCCGCCGGTCAGAACTGCACGTCGTCCGGCGGCGACGTCGAAGCCACTTTCGCGCAGCTTGTTCTGCACCTGGCCGAAGATCTCTTCCAGTCGCGGCTGGACGATGCGGGTCAGCGTCGAGCGCGGAACCCGCGCGGCATATTGGTCGCCCTCCTCGCCCATCTGCGGCACCGCCACCATATCGGTTCCGGTTTCGATGTCGCCGAGCGCAGCAGCATAAAGCGTTTTGATGCGCTCGGCAGCGGAGACCGGTGCCACCAGCATGCGGGCAAGATCGGCGGTGACATGACCGCCACCGATCGGCACCGCATCGGCAAAGACGAGCTGGCCCTCGATGAAGACCGCGATGGTGGTGACCCCACCGCCCATGTCGATGACCGTCGCCCCCAGTTGCAGCTCATCGGGAGTGAGCGTGGAAATCGCACTGGCATAACCCGTGAAGAGCGTACCGGCGACCGAGAGATGGCAACGTTCCACGGCCAGCTTGAGATTTTGTAGCGGCGCCGGCTTGACCGCCACCGCATGCATGCTTACCCCGATACGCTGGCAGAACATTCCGCGGGGGTCACGCACGCCACGGGCCTCATCGACCACATAGGAAATCGGCGCCGACTGGATGACCTCCTCACCCTCGCGCTGACAGCGTCGATGGCCCTCGGACAGGAGCTGATGCAGATGATCGTCGGAGACCAGTTCGCCATCCAGCGCCATCGCCGCCCGGGAGGTCACCGAGGTCGGTCCGCCGCACGCCACCGACACAATGACATTCTGAATGCGGGTGTCAGCATGGTTCTCAGCTGCGGCCACCGCTTCGCCGATCGCGTCCACCGCTTCATCGATATTGGTGATGGTTCCTGCGCGCACCCCATTGGATTCGCGCAGCGCTGCGCCTACCACCTTGAGGGAGCCGGGCTCGGACCGTCCAATGACACAGGCAACCTTCGACGAGCCGATATCGAGCGCCGCCACCAAGGCGGTGCGATAGGCGGCGGGCTGGGCATTGGCCGTTTTCATGCGCATCGTTTCGCCCATCAGGCTTTGTTCTCCCGGGCCTGGGGCTGCGCCGCCTTCTGGCTACGCAGCGTGAAATACAGATCTTCAGGTGAGCGCAGATCAATCTGCGAGATACTGCGATTGAGCACACCATCATTGACAATCAGCCGCTCCAGAACCCCGAGCTGCTTGCGCCAGCCGGTTTCGGGCAAGAGGGCGACAACCCCGGTATTGAGGATCAGGTTCCAGCGCCGCTGCGAAACGCGCTGCATCGCGGTCAGCCTGGCCTGGATCCCAGGATAGGCCTTGATCGCCGCAACCAGGGTCGCGCCACCGACCGGACGACCACCGACAAAGACGGGCAGCTTCGGGAACTGCTGTGGCGTAGCCGCGACGATCGGCGCCCCAGAACGGGTGATGACATAGAGCCCCTTGGCCGACTGCCACAGGGCGAAGGGGGTCTTCTCGGTGATGTCGACACGGATCGAGTCCGGATAGCGCCGGGTCACCTGGGCACTCTTCACCCAGGGCAAGCCGAGCAGGCGGGCTCGAGCAGCTCCCAGGTTCACGTCAAAAATAGATTGACCAGGTTTCAGATTCAGCACAGCGAGAATCATCTGCGGCGACGTGTGATTCTCTCCTCTCAGAGTCAGCTTGGAAATACCAAAGCCGGCATAATTCGACATTGCCGCTGCCAAAGAGTCGATTTTTTTCGCAGCAGCCCCCACATAACCGGCGATGAGGAGCACAGCGACAAGACCAAGCGCCAGACCTGCCCCGCTCAGCGCGAGGCGTGGTCGGCGCAAACCAAGACGCTGGAGAAGCGCGCCAAGCATCCCATTACTTCCAGAGGTGCGCGCCGGCGCGCTCGACCGCCGCGTCTGGCGGTGAGGCGCGCTTGAGGCCGCAGCCGGACGCTTGTCACTGCGCCCGCTGCGACGCTGGCTGGCGGCCCGCGCCGGTTGCCGTCTTTGTCCCTTCAGCGCCCGCATGACGCGTCCTCCACAATCCAGCGACAGAGTGCGCCATAGCTGAAGCCGGCAAAGGCTGCCTGCTCGGGCACCAGTGAGGTTTTGGTCATGCCGGGCTGGGTATTGACCTCGAGCAGAATGAGCCGATGCGCATCAGTGCTGTCGTCGTAACGCAGATCGGTCCGCGTCACCCCGCGACAGCCAAGCGCAGCATGAGCCTGTTCCGCCAGGGCCATGGCCCGCTCCATGACCGTCTGGGGGATCGGCGCCGGGATCACATGCTTGGATCCGCCTTCCGAATATTTGGCCTCGTAATCATAGAAGCTGTGGCTGGTGGTGATTTCGGTAACCGCCAGCGCCCGTCCGCCCATCACCCCGATGCTGAGCTCACGGCCGGGCACATATTCTTCAACCATCATCTCGTCGGACAGCGTCCAGTCATCCCGTCCGAGGCTTTCGGGGGGACGATTGTCGCCTTCACGAACAATGAAGACCCCGACCGAAGATCCTTCATTGACCGGCTTGATCACATAGGGCGGCGCCATCAGATGGGTTTGCGCGGCCTGACGGCGATCAACGACGATCGAATTAACCACGGGAAGTCCGGCAGCCCGGAATACATCCTTGGCCCGCTGCTTGTGCATCGCCAGCGCCGAGGCCAGAACACCCGAATGGGTATAGGCAAGTCCCAAAACCTCCAGCAGCCCCTGCACGCAGCCATCTTCTCCCCAGCGTCCGTGCAGTGCATTGAAGACTGCATCGGGCTTCACCCGGTTGAGCTGGGCTGCGAGGTCGGAGGTTTTGGGATCGATCTCGACGACCTCGTAGCCTTCCTCGCGCAACGCCGCCGCGCAGAAGCGACCGCTGTTGAGGCTCACCTCCCGCTCGGCGGAAACTCCACCGAGCAGCACTGCGATTTTATGAAATCGCGGTAACGGGGTCATGCTTGGCCCACCCTTTTGATTTCCCACTCAAGGATGATGCCGAACCGGGCCTCTACCTTGGCCCGAACCTCTTCGCCCAGAGCTTCGAGATCGGCGGCACGGGCCTCACCCAGATTGATGAGAAAGTTGCAATGCTTGTCCGAGACCATCGCATCGCCCCGGCGCAGTCCACGGCAACCCGCACCGTCGATGAGCGACCAGGCTTTCTGACCCGGCGGATTCTTGAAGGTGGAGCCGCCGGTCTTCGCCCGCACCGGCTGCGCCGCTTCGCGTTCGGACAGTAATTTCTGCATGGTGGCACGCACGCTGTCGGGGTCCTCGCGGTGGCCCTCCAGCACGGCCTCGACAAACACCACATCCTCCGGCAGCGCACTGCGGCGATAGCCAAAGCCCATGTCGTCCGGGCCAAGGCTGAGCTGCCGCCCCTGCCCATCCAGCGCCGTGGCAGCAACGAACACATCCTTGATCTCGCGTCCGTAGCAGCCCGCGTTCATGCGCAGCGCCCCGCCAATGGTTCCAGGTACACCACGCAGAAATTCAAGGCCGCCAATGCCCGCATCTGCCGCCGCGCGCGCCACCGCACTATCAAGCGCTGCCGCGCCGACCGTGAGGCGGGTGCCTTCGCTGCGGATCTTGCCAAAGGCGGCAGCAGGAAGGCGGATCACCACCCCCTTGATGCCACCATCGCGGACCAGGAGGTTGGAGCCTACACCGATTACCGTGAGCGGAAGGCCGGACGGACGGGCCGCCAGAAATGCTGCCAGATCCTTGACATCCTGCGGACGGAACAGCACCTCGGCCGGGCCACCGGCGCGAAACCACACCAACTCCTTGAGCGGAGCCTCGTGCTGGTAGCTGCCGCGGATCTCGGGAAGATGCACCGTTGTGATCATCGTCATCGGCGCGCCTCCTCAGTCTCCAGTGCCGCAGCGAGCCCCCGCGCCCAGTGGGTGATCGATCCCGCTCCGAGGCAGACGATGGCACCACCTGGCTTGACGAGAGGACGAAGCGTCGCAGCGAGGTCGCTTTCGCCCTCGATGGTCAGCACGTGATGATGACCATGCGCCCGCAGCGACTGGGCATAGGTATCGCGGTCGATCCCCGCAATCGGCGCCTCGCCTGCGGCATAAACGGGTGCAATGACGGCCACATCGGCGTCATTGAGGCAGCTCGAGAACTGTTCGAAGGTATCGCGCAGACGGGTAAAACGATGCGGCTGGACCACCGCGATGATGGGCCCGCTATAGGCTTGACGGGCTGCACGCAGGGCCGCTGCGATCTTGAACGGGTTGTGGCCATAATCATCGATGATCGCCATGCCATTCCAGGCCCCGACGCGGGTGAAGCGTCGCCCCACGCCGCCAAAGCCGGCGAGCGCCGTGCGGATCGTATCGTCGCTGATACCAAGTTCGCGGGCCACCGCAAGCGCCGCGAGCGCGTTCTGGACATTGTGCTCGCCAGGCATGGGCAGACTGAGATTGGCGATCAGGGTCTTGGTCTGCGTCGGCCGGTCGGTGGCGATGACACTGAAATAGGAGGTGCCGTTCTCGTAGCGCAGATTGACGGCGCGGAAATCTGCCTGAGGTGACAGACCATAAGTAAGGACACGGCGATCGCGGATCTGCGCCACCATGGCCTGTACCTCCGGATGGTCGAGGCACATCACGGCAAAGCCATAGAACGGGACGTTCTCCACGAAACTGAGAAAGGCGGCCCGCAAGGTGTCAAAGCTGCCGTAAAAATCCAGATGATCGGGATCGATGTTGGTCACCACCGAGACCGTGGCCGGCAGCCGCAGAAAGGTGCCATCGCTTTCGTCGGCTTCGACCACCGCCCAGTCGCCAGCTCCCAGGCGGGCATTGGTGCCATAGGCGTTGATGATGCCGCCATTGACCACAGTGGGATCAAGACCGCCGGCATCCAGCAGCGCGGCAACAAGCGTGGTCGTCGTTGTCTTGCCATTGGTACCGGCCACCGCCACACACCATTTCAGACGCATGATCTCGGCCAGCATCTCGGCCCGGCGCACCAAGGGCAGGCCGCGCAGACGGGCGGCATCAAACTCCGGATTTCCGACCTTGACGGCAGAGGAGTAAACGACGACGTGCGCGCCCTGTAGGTTTTCGGCGCTGTGCCCGATGGTAATCGTGACACCCAGCGACCGCAGTCGGCGAACGACATCGCTTTCGGCCAGATCCGAGCCGGAGACGTGATAGCCGAGATTATGCATGATCTCGGCGATACCGCTCATACCGATACCACCGATGCCGATAAAGTGGATCCGCCCCGTCTCCAGGGGCACGCGTGTCGGTGCAGGCGCGCGGGTGGCAATCACGACGACCTCCCCAGTTCTTCGACCAGGTCGGCGAGGTGTTCGGCCGCGTTCGGATAGGCAAGCTTGCGGGCGGCTTGCGCCTTCTGAGCCAGACTGTCGGGAGCCGCAAAGGCCTCGGTGAGGAGACTGGCCAACCGCTCGGCCGAAAACTCACTCTGGCGCACCGCCCAACCTGCGCCCGCAGTGGCGAAGGCCTCGGCGTTTGGCATCTGGTTGTCATCCAGGGCATGCGGGAGGGGCACCAGAATAGCCGGTCTGCCGATCAGGGCCAACTCACTGACTGTCCCCGCACCAGCGCGGGCAACCACCAGATGCGCCGCAGCCATGCGCTGCGGCAGATCCGCGAAGAATGGCGCAAGTTCGGCGTCGATCTCCATCTGCGCATAGGCGCGGCCGACATCATCAAGATCTTCGGGCCGGCATTGCTGGATCAGATGCAGACGCTGACGCAGATCAGCGGGCAGACGTGCGAGTGCGGCCGGAACGATCTCGCTGAAGACATGCGCGCCCTGGCTGCCACCGAAGACGAGAAGCTCGATCCGTCCCTGCGCGGCGAGTTCGGGAAAAGGCGCAAAGGCGCGCGCCATCACCTCGGCACGCAACGGATTGCCGGTATAGATGACCTTGCTCATGTCCTTGGGCAGGAAGCGGACGAGAGGCAGATTGGCTGCGATGCGCTCAACGTGATTGGCCAAAAGCCGATTGGCACGACCCAAAAGCGCATCCGGCGTCAGAATGACGGTGGGAATGCGCTTCAGACAGGCGGCCAGCATCACCGGCACCGACGGGTAGCCACCAAATCCGACCACAACACGGGGCTTGAGGCGACCGAGCTTGAGCAGCGACAGGGACAGTCCGGCCAAAATCTCAAAGGGCGCCAGCGCAAGGCGCAGCGCCGAGCGATCCGAGAACGCGGCCGAAGGAACCGTGGTGATCTGTGCCGCCGGAAATGCCGTGTCGTAATTCTTGAACCGGGCATCGGTCATGACGACGATGGCATGGCCACGGCGCGCCAGTTCCGCGGCGAGGGCCTGGGCTGGGAACAGATGGCCGCCGGTACCGCCGGCTGACAACACGATCGTGCTCATGGCGGCGTCTCGCGCAGGAAGGTGAAGACGTCATGATCTTCATGGCCGATCTTGGGCCGCTGGCGGGTGACGGCCAGGGCAAAGCCGAAACTGAGGGCGATGGCAAAGAGAGACGATCCGCCATACGAGATAAAGGGCAGCGTCATGCCCTTCGCTGGCAGCAGCGAGATCGCAACCCCCATATTGATGAAGGCCTGCAGCGCCACAACAATGGCAAGCCCAGCCCCGGCGATCTGTGAGAAGGGATCGCGCGCCTGCGCCGAACGCATCAGCAGGCGCACGGCGAGGACGCAGAACAGTACGGCAATCAATCCGCATAGAACCAGACCGAACTCTTCACCGGCGACGGCAAATATGAAGTCGGAATTGGCATCGGGCAGACGATATTTGATGGTCCCTGCACCCGGTCCCACGCCAAACAGACCGCCGCGGGCAAAGGCCTCCAGGGACAGCTGGGTCTGAAAGCCACCGCT
Organism: Pseudomonadota bacterium; assembly: GCA_021851325.1. GTDB lineage: Bacteria > Pseudomonadota > Alphaproteobacteria > Micropepsales > Micropepsaceae > Rhizomicrobium. The sequence goes on from JAJZDZ010000017.1 coordinate 24,169, forward strand.
GCCGAGGAATTGCTGGACCCGGTGGTGGACGTAGCCGAAGGTGAAATACGCACCGACCACAAGCATCATCACCGAACCGGCCAGCCCGCTGATCCACAGTGCCGACACACCATAGACAAACAGCAGGGCTCCCCACAGGCTCAGCATCAGCGCCGTCTGTCCGACATCCGGCTGCAACAGCAGGATGATCACGGCCGGGGCGATCAGCAGCAGCGTGATCACCGGCTTGGGCAGGATCATCTTGGCCTTGTCGGCAAGGATGGAGGCCGCCAGCACGGCAAATCCGGGTTTGAGAAATTCGCTCGGCTGCACCGTCATGAAACCAAGATCGATCCAGCGGCGCGCGCCGAGTACCCGGCTGCCGAGGAGTATGGCAAGCATGGATCCGATCAAGGCGAGCGCAAACACCACCGCGGCGGTGAGCTTGACCGAGCGCAGCGACAAGGTCGAGGTGAACCACAATATGAAAAGTGCGATCACCGCATAGAAGCTCTGATGCCAGGCATAGAGAAAATTGCCCGCACTGAGGAGGCCGCCGGTTGCCGCCGGACTGGCGGCAAACGCCAGCATGATGCCGATGGCGAGGATCGCAAGCATGATGGAGACCGCAACGCGGTCGATGGTCCACCACCATGCGGCAAGGCCGCTGCGATCGGCGCGCGACAGACTCATCCAATCACCTCCGCGCCATGATTTGTGCCGGAGCGGGAGCTGCTGCCGACAGTCCTGGCAGCAGGCAACAGCTCTATAGGGCGCCAATGGGGGGCACGCCCGCGCCTGGCCGCGGAAGGCCTGTTGCTACTTGCCACCATGACATCAACGAACTTCAAGAACTCTTTCCTCACATTGGCGTCTGCCCCTCGCTGTGCTTACGAGGGTCAAGACGCCGCACGAATGGCGCGGGCTTCGATCAGCGCACGGAAGGCATCGCCACGCTGTTCGAAGTCGCGGAACTGGTCAAAGCTCGCGCAGGCTGGCGACAGGAGCACGACCGGCGCGTCGATATGGGTGGCATCGCGCAGGGCCGCCGTCACTGCGGCCTCGAGGTCACCACAGAGTTCATAGGCCACATGGCCCTCAAGCGTAGCGGCAAAGCTCGCCGCCGCCTCACCGATGAGATAGGCTTTGCGGATACGCCCAAACAACGGAGCCAACGTGGTAATGCCACCAGCCTTGGCCCGCCCCCCGGCGATCCAGAGGATGTTGTCGTAACAGGCGAGCGCACGGGCCGCCGCATCGGCATTGGTGGCCTTGGAATCATTGACGATGCGCAATCCGCCCCATTGCGCCACCACTTCCATTCGATGGGCAAGACCTGGAAAACTGCGGATCGACTGGGCGAACGCGCGGGTATCCGCGACGAAGGGTTTGACCGCGGCATAGGCCAGTGCTGCATTTTGCCAATTATGCGCGCCGGTGAGTGAGGTTACCTGACGCAGATCCATGACTTCGCGCGCGGTGCCGGACTGTGCATCATAGAGCTTGCCCTCCAGTACGAAGATTCCGCGCCCGAGAATCTTTCCCACCGATACGGCCGCCGTAGCGGAACCGGCCAGGCGGGTATGAATGGCAGCCGTCAGGCTGTCATCGACGCCGACACAGCGCAGCCCATCGCGAGGCCCTTGTAGCAGCAGGCGTTCCTTGATCCCCGCATAACGTTCAAGTGTGCCATGACGGTCAAGATGATCAGGCGTGATGTTGGTGAGGACGCTGACATCGGCAGACAGTGAAGGCGCCAGTTCGATCTGGTAGGACGACACCTCGAGGACATAGACTGTGCGCGCCGTCGGCGGCGCAAGCTCGAGCACCGGCTTGCCGATATTGCCGCCGATCTGGGCATCAAACCCGTTGTTTGCAAGGATGTGGCCAATGAGCGCCGTGGTGGTGGACTTGCCATTGGTCCCGGTCACCGCAATCACCGGCGCCCGTGCGGGGGCATCCGGCTCAGGGCGGATCTGCCGGGCAAAAAGCTCGATGTCGCCGATGATCGCGACGCCAGCCTTTCTTGCGGCAACGACCGCCCTGTGGGGCTCGGGGTGAGTCAAAGGTATGCCCGGGCTGAGGACGAGCGCGGCCAGGCCAGAAAAATCCCACGCGCCATCGTGCAGGAGCCTCGCCCCGCTGCGGCCAGCCTCCTCACGTCGCGCTGGCACGTCGTCCCAGGCAATCACCGTCGCGCCACCCGCCAGGAGGGCCCGTACTGCCGCCATACCTGAACGTGCCAGCCCGAATACTCCGACCGTCTGTCCCGCAAAACCGCGTGCCGCTATCATCGCTTCACCTCAGCTTCAACGTCGAAAGGCCACACAGCGCGAGCACCACCGCGATGATCCAGAAACGGATCACGATGGTGGGTTCCTTCCAGCCCAGCTGCTCGAAATGGTGGTGGATGGGTGCCATCTTGAAGACACGTCGTCCCGTCATCTTGAAGGACGCGACCTGGACGATGACTGAAACCGCTTCCATCACGAAAAGGCCGCCGACAATGGCAAGGACGATTTCGTGCTTGGTGGCCACCGCAACCGTACCCAGCGCTCCACCAAGCGCCAGAGACCCGGTATCGCCCATGAAGATCATCGCTGGTGGTGCGTTGTACCACAGAAAGCCAAGTCCGCCGCCAATCAACGAGGCGAGGAAGACGGCAAGCTCGCCGGTGCCCGCGACATAATGCAGTTGCAGGTAATTGGCGAATTTGATGTTGCCGACCAGATAGGCGATCAGGGAAAACGCGGTGGCGGCAATCATCACCGGCACGATGGCAAGGCCATCAAGTCCGTCGGTGAGGTTGACCGCGTTGGAAGCGCCGACAATCACCAGTCCACCAAAAATCAGGAAGCCCCAGCCCAAGAAGATCAGCACAGTTTTGAAGAAGGGAACGGCAATGGTTCCAGACAGGCTGGGATCCTCAAGATGCATGGTCCCATAGGTGGCAGCGATGGCGACGAGGCATTGCACGATGAGCTTGGTGCGCCCACTGATTCCGGCGCTCGAGCGCTTGGTGACTTTTTTATAGTCGTCGATGAAGCCCAGCGCGCCAAAGCTCATCGTCACGCCGAGCACGATCCAGACATAGGGATTGGACAGGTCAGCCCACAGAAGCGTGGCCAGAATGGCCGGCACGAGGATCAGCAGGCCGCCCATGGTCGGGGTCCCCTGCTTTTCGACGATATGGCGCTGGGGACCGTCACTGCGGATGGGCTGGCCCTTGCCCTGACGCACGCGTAGCCAGGAAATCGTGCGCGGGCCAAGCAAGAAGGCCAGAATCAGCGCCGTGAGGGTCGCTCCAAACGAGCGGAAGGTAATGTAGCGGAAGACGTTCAGCGCGCTGAATTCCAGCGACAATGTGGCCAGATAATAAAGCATTCTTCTACCCTGATGCTGCGGTCAGTGCATCGAGGATGACCGCCATCCTGCTCCCCAGGGAGCCTTTGATCAGAACCATGTCGCCCGGTGCCAGCGCCGCCACAAGCTGCGGCACGAGCTCCTGCGAGGAATGTCCATAGCCACCGCGACGGGCCTGCGGCAGCACCTGCCACAGCGCCTGCATCGCCGCGCCGCAGGCAAAGACAAGGTCAATTCCCTGCGCTTCAATGTCATCAGCCAGGGCCCGGTGATAGTGCGCGGCGCTCTCCCCCATCTCGAGCATGTCACCCAAAACCGCGATCCGCCGTCCCTTCACCGTGGCCGCACCCAGCATGGTCAGTGCTGCGCGCATCGAGGCCGGATTGGCATTGTAACTTTCATCGATCAGTTCGATCTTTCCACCCTTAAGCGGCAGAGCGCGCCGGGCGCCGCGACCTTTGAGGGCGGTAAAGCTGCTGAGCGAAGCGGCGGCATTGAGCACATCCCCACCCAGCTGTGCAATACAAAGCAGTGCCGCTACGGCATTGATGGCGATGTGCTCACCTTTGGCGCCGAGCTGCAGACGCACGGGTTGGCCCGCAATATCGGCCACGATGTGCTGGCCGTCGCCAGCCTCCATACTCTCCACGAGGCGCGCATCCGCACCTTTATGGCGGCCAAAGCTGAGGGGGCGGGCAAGGCCAGCGCGCCGCGCCCGCTCGCAAAGGCGGGGGTAAAGCGGGTTGTCATGAGGAAGGATGGCACAGCCACCGGGCACCACGGCCTCGAAAATCTCGGCCTTGGCATCGGCAATACCCTCCAGGGTTCCGAAGAACTCGATATGCGCAGGGGCGATGGTGGTGATCAGCGCAACATGGGGGCGAACCAGCCGTACCAGGCTGCGGATCTCGTTGAAGTGATTCATGCCGATTTCGATCACGGCATATTCGCTGTCGCGCGGCATCTGCGCGAGCGTGAGCGGTACACCCCAATGATTGTTGTAGGAGGCAGCAGAGGCATGAACCCGTCCGAGGGCAGAGCAGGCCAGACGCAGCATCTCCTTGGTGGTGGTCTTGCCGGCGCTGCCGGTAACCGCGATGACCTGCCCGACCATGCGTGCCCTGGCGGCATCGCCGAGATCTTCCAGCGCGCGCAAGGTATGACCGACTTCCAGGATCGGCCCGGTTCCATCGATCTTGCGCGAGACCAGCGCTGCCGCCGCCCCGGCGGCAAAGGCCGCGCCAACAAAGTCATGGCCGTCGCGGGCTTCCCCGGTGAGGGCCACGAAGAGATCTCCAGCCTTCAGGCTGCGGGTGTCGATCGACACGCCGGTCGCGGAAAACGCCGTGCTCGCTGCTCCCAGACAGGCCCGCTCCGCCTCCTGCCAATGCCAGAGCTCGCTCATGGCGCCTCCGTCCCGACGGCGCTGCCACCGGCCTTAAGGGCACTGGTGCGCGCAACCTCGTGATCGCTGAAGGGACGGACCTCGCCACCCACAAGCTGTCCGGTTTCATGGCCCTTGCCGGCAATGATGAGAACATCCTCTGGCTTTATGAGGGCGATCGCGGCGGCGATGGCCTCAGCACGATCGCCGATCTCCAGCGCCGCAGGACAGCCTGCGCGCACCTCCTGTCGGATCTTTGCCGCATCCTCGCTGCGCGGATTGTCATCGGTGACGATCACGACATCGCCAAGGCTGGCTGCGACCGCGCCCATCACGCTGCGCTTGCCACGGTCGCGATCACCGCCACAGCCAAAGACGACAATGATCCGGCCCGCAACATGGGGGCGCATGGCCCGCAGGACATTTTCGAGTGCATCAGGGGTATGGGCGTAGTCGACAAAGATGGGAGCACCATTTGGGGCGAGGGCAACTTTCTCGAGCCGTCCGGGGGCGCCGTGAAGTTCGGCGAGCGCCGCGAACACCGCGTCTTCATTCTCGCCCAAGCCAATAGCAAGACCGGCAGCGACCAGCGCATTTGCCGCCTGGAAGGCGCCCACGAGCGGCAGCCGCACCGCGAACTGTCGGCCCATGGCCTTGACGCGAAGATGTTGTCCCCAGGGCGTGCTTTGCGCCTCGCAGATCTGAATTTCGTTGTTGTTGCCACTGCCGATGCTGATGAGGCGCAGGTTCTGTGCCCGCGCTTCGGCCTGCACGATCTCGGCATAGGGCACATCGGCATAGATGACCGCCGGCGCTGCCGGCGGTGTCAGGTCACGGAAGAGCCGGCATTTGGCCGCCAGGTAATGGGCAAAATCGGGATGATAGTCGAGATGGTCACGGCTGATATTGGTAAAGGCCGCCGCCGCCAGACGCACCCCGTCAAGACGATACTGGTCCAGGCCGTGGCTTGAGGCTTCCAGTGCCAGATGCTGCACGCCCTTGCCGGCAAGTTCGGCCAGCAGTCCATGCAGTTCAACGGGATCTGGGGTGGTATGGGCGAGCTGCTGCACGCCAAAAGGACTGACAAGACCGATGGTGCCGAGGCTGGCGGCCTTGTGCCCTTGGCGCTGCCAGATCTGGCGCAGGAAGACGCTGACCGAAGTCTTGCCATTGGTACCGGTCACGGCCGCAATCACTTCAGGCTGGGCGCGAAAATAGTCGGCCGCCAGTTCGGCAAGACGACGGCGCGGCTGCTCGTCAGCGATAAAGCGCACACCCAGAGCTTCAACCACGGGAGCAAGTGCGGGCAGACCAAGAACGGTGGTAGCGCCGCGCGCCACCGCATCGGCGATGAAGCGGGCACCGTCGGTATGGGCGCCGCTCAGGGCGGCAAAAAGATAGCCGGGCTTGACCAGGCGGCTGTCACTCGTCAGCCCGCTCCAGGCTGTACCAGACGCCATGGCGCTTTCTGCTCTCATCATCGCGCTGTTTGTGACGCCGGAATATGTTGCCATTATGGATTCCCCTGCGCGCCCTGGGCGGTGGTCTCAACCGCGTCTGGCGCGGGTGGCAGTTTGGGAACCAGTCCAAGCAAGGGGGCGATCCGGGCAATAATGCGTCCGGCCATCGGCACCGCGGTGAAATCCGAAAGGTTCAGCCCAAAGGTCTTTTTGGTACCGTGAGGCTGATCGAGCAGGACGAAGAGCAGATAGCGTGGATGATCGATCGGAAAGATACCGCAGAACGAGGTCCTGAGCGGGCCGTGCAGGTAGCGGCCGTCCGGACCTGCAACCTGGGCCGATCCGGTCTTGCCACCGACATCATAGCCCGGAATATTGGCCGACTTGCCGGTGCCGTTGACCACGACATTGCGCAGGAGTGAGCGCATTTCGAGGCTGACCGAGCGCGGGATGAGCTGTTTGCCGCGCGCATCCTCTGGGTGGCGCAGGAAGGTGAGGTTAAGGGCGCGCCCGCCATTGACGACTTCGGCCGCAGCACGGGCGTAAGACATGGGGGTGATCGAGATCCCCTGGCCAAAACCGATGGTGGCCGTCTCGATCTGTCCCCAATCCGTGGGATAGAGCGGTCGGGCGGTCTCGGGCAGCTGAGACTTGAGCGCACTGAGAAGTCCGAGCTTGGTCAGGAATGCTTTTTGTTTGACACCACCGGAGCGCAGCACGATCTGCGAGGTGCCAACATTCGAGGACTGGGCGAGGATATCGCGCGCGGTCATCACCGGAGGCATGGGGTCGGCATCGTGGATGTAGTAGCGGCCGATCCTGAAGGCCTTGGGAATCGGAAACTTCGTATCAGGAGTGATGGTGTGCTCAGAGAGCGCCATCGCGAAGGAAAAGATCTTGAACACCGATCCCAGCTCGTAATCGCTGTCGGCCATGCGGTCTCGATAGGGATTGGCGCCATCATTGGGCACACCCGGCGCCCCGTCGGGCAGATTGACGAGGGCAAGGACTTCGCCGGTGTCGACATTGATGACAATGCCGCCAGCAGCGCGGGCGGTGAATTCTTTGCGCGCCGCTTCAATCTCCTGGGCGAGGGCATATTGCACCCGCATGTCGAGTGACAGCCGCACCCCGTCCTTGCCGGGAATGCCCCCTTCGAGCATCTTGTTCAGTCCGAGTTCCAGTCCGGAAATGCCGTGACCATTGCCGTCGGTGTAGCCGAGGACAATCTGGGTCGAGCCCCCCTTGGGATAATAGCGCTTGTAAGACGGCTGGAACTCGAGCCCAGGCAGACCAAGGGACATGACCCTGGCCTGCGCATCCGGAGAAATCTGGCGTTCGACGAGAACATAACGATGATGGCTGGCAAAGATACGGTCAAGGCGCTTGACCCCTGCCCCGGTGGCCTTGGCCAACTCGCGCGCGGCACGCCGCTTGTGGGCGAGAAAGCGTGGCTGAGCATAAAGATCATGAACGGGAAGATCACGGGCCAGCAATTCGCCATTGCGGTCGAGCATGTCGGCGCGGGTGGTGATGGGCGGGGCAACATAGTTGCGGCGCACATAGCCCCCCGAAAGAATCATGATGTCAAAAAGGCGGAAGCCGATTACGGCAAACGCCATCACACAGATCAGCGCGGCGATGGCGATACGTCGTTGAATGATCGTGGGCGGCGCTGACACATCCATAGTCACATCAGTTCCGCATGCGCACCGAGGCGAGGCGGAAGTTCGAATTTGCAGTTGCGCTGTTCTCGCGGGCGCTGGCCGTACGCAGTTTGGCGCCGCCCGGTCCCTCGCCGCTATCGCGCTTCGGCAGCAAGGTCAAGGAAGACAGTTCAACCGTCGGCTTGTTGGTGAGCCCCAGATAGGCCTGTGCGAGCCTCTGGATCCGTGCCGGATCGGCAACCCGCGCCCATTCGGCCTGCAGGACCGTCATCTCGTTCTGCTCCCGGGCAATCTGGTGATTGATGTGGTGCAGTTGGTCTTTGGCAACGCGGGTCTGCTCGGCGACATGATAAAGACCAAGACAGACCATGCCGCTGAGCGCGACGAAGGCAAAGTTTACAACCGTCAGCACGGTTCCACGACTGAAGGACCTAGCCAAGACGTTCTCCTGCGCGAAGGCGTGCGGAACGCGCACGCGGATTGAGGGAGATTTCATGGGCACTGGGCACCACCGGGCGGCGGGTCAGCGTACGGAATGACGCGGCAGCACGGGTGCGCTGCGGCAAGTGGCGGGAACTTTGCGGCTCGGCACCGCTGGCGACGCTGAAGAAGCGTTTGACGATGCGATCTTCCAGCGAATGAAAGGCGACGACGGCAAGCCGTCCGCCGGCGCGCAGCACCGTCTCGGCTGCCGCCAGACCGCGTTCCAGTTCTCCAAGCTCGTCATTGACGTAGATGCGCAGCGCCTGAAAGGTCCGGGTGGCCGGATGAATGGGCTGACTGGCAGCCTTGGGACCGTAGGCACGAAATACGATCTGGGCGAGTTCAGCGGTGCGGGCAATCGGGCGGGCCGCGACGATGGCATGGGCGATGCGCCGCGAATGACGCTCCTCGCCATACTGGAAAATAATGTCGGCAAGCTCCCTTTCGTCACTGTCGTTGACGACGTCGGCAGCGCTGAGGCCCTCACGGCTCATACGCATATCGAGCGGGCCATCGTCACGGAAGGAAAAGCCGCGCTGGGGTGTGTCCAACTGAAAGGAGGAAACCCCGACATCGAGGACCACACCGTCGACTGCGCCTGCGGCAACTCCGGCAAGCAGAGCCTGCATCTGCGAAAAGCGGCCTTCCATCAGCGTCAGCCGCCCGCCATAGTGCGCCACCAGCCTTTGGCCCCGGGCAATGGCCTCAGGATCGCGATCGATGCCAAACACCCGGCAGTCGGCGGCCTCGAGAATGGCTTGGGAATAACCGCCTCCCCCGAACGTTCCGTCGACATACTGGCCGCCGGTGCGGGGCCGGATCAGTTCCAGCACCTCACCCAGAAGGACCGGGACATGGCCCTCGCTCATGGTCCGCTCCGCGCCGCTTTGGCCGCTGCCCGCTTGGCTTCGTAACGGGCCTTGCGCTCGGCCAGCATGGCGGTGTGCGCCTCGGGCTCCCAGATCTGGAAGCGTGCGCCCTGGCCGACGAACACCACGCGATCCTTGAGTCCGGCATGGGCAATGAACTCGTCGGGAAGCCGGACGCGACCATTTTCATCGCGCGGCAGAAGCTGTGTCAGCGACAGTGCAAAGTGCTCATTGTCGTCGAGATCGGCGGCATCAAAGGGGTCGAGGGTCTGGAGCTTGGCATGATATTCCGCCATCAGCTGCTCGCCGAAGCCTTCGAGCATGGCCTCGCCGATCACCGGCCGCAGATAGACACCGAGGGTTTCCTGTGCGCTCAGAATTTCACGAAAGCTCGCAGGGATGCAGACCCGACCCTTACCGTCGAGCGTCCCGGAAAATGTCGAGATGAAGAGTTGCCCCTTCATGCGCGCTGTTTACCCCCGTGGTCCCGACCCTGGCCCGGTCACCCCTTCCGACGCACTGACGTCGAACCCGCCTGGGTAACCGTGGGACAGTATGGGATATCATGGGATTTGCTGGGCGGTCAATAATAACCAAGCAAAATTGGGGGCTTGGACTATGTTTTCAGCGCCAGTCCTTACCCCGTCGATCGGCTGATCAGGAACAAAACAAAAACATTTGTTTGGACGTCCGATGATGACTGTCAGCACCCTTGGATAAATGTACCTGATTTGTTCCGAGGTGGGTCGCAATAAACCCCTTGTTATTGCTGACAAAATGTCAGACATGTTAGCGTGAGACGCAATCGCGGGAGACTGTTATGGCCGACCAGCCCCTGCCCAATATGATCGATCTGACCCCGATCAATCCGGATTTCAACGACAACCCGCACCGCTTCCTCGACCGGTTGCGCAGCACCTGTCCCGTCCATCGCGACGAGATGGCGGGCACCTTCATCCTCACCCGTTATGGCGACGTGCGCTCCGTGCTTTCGGATACGCGCATGTGGCGCCATCCGTCCAATGCCGAGCCTGCCGCAACCATGTCACGACGCGAAATGGTTGATGGCATCCACGCCGAGGACGAAGCCGACAAATCCATTCTCTTCCTCGATGATCCGGATCACGCGCGCATTCGCACCCCGCTCGCCAAGGCGCTTTATCGGCGTGTCTCGCGCAGCCGGGCCCAGATCCAGCAGCTGATTGACGAAAAGCTGGATGCCCTGCACGGGCGCGCCGCGTTTGATGCCATGGATGATTTTGCCCTTCTGGTTCCGATCGACGTCATCGCCCGCATTCTGGGCGTCGACAACAGCCGGCTCAGTGAATTCCGTGCCTGGTCGGAAGGCGCCATCCTCAGCCTCAATCCGTTTCGTACTCCCGAGGAAACCGAGCGCATGATCGCGTCGGTCAACGCCATCTCGGCCTATTTCCGGCAGCTGATGGCAGAGCGGCGGGTGGCGGCACAGGATGATCTGATCAGTGACATGGTGCAGTTGCAGGCCGACGGTGCCCCCCTCAGCGACGGCGAACTGTCCAACAATCTGCAGGGGCTTCTCATCGGTGGTAACCTCACCACCACCGATCTTATCGGTAACGCGGTGTGGCTCCTTCTTACCCATCCCGATCAGCTCGCGCAGCTCAAGGCAGATCCCAGCCTCATCAACAATGCGGTTGAAGAAGTCCTGCGTTTTGAATCGCCAGTCGACGTCACCGCCCGCATTGCGTCGCGGGAGCTTGAAGTCAACGGCTGCCCCATCCACACCACGCAGGCCATGACCTTGTCCCTGCGCGGCGCCAATCGTGACCCCGAGATTTTTGCCGAGCCTCACCGCTTCGACATCACGCGCAAAGACGCCCCCCATGTCGCCTTTGGCGGCGGCGCCCATCTGTGCATCGGCTCGCCCCTGGCCAGGCTCGAGGCCCAGCTGGCAATCCCGAGCTTGTTTGCGCACTTTCCGGGTTTGCGTCTGGCGAACCCCGAGGCCAAGCCGCAGTGGCGTACCCTGCCCTTCTTCCGCGGCCTCAAGACCTTGCCGGTGGTCACAGGATAGGCGTCAGACGGCCTGTAAGCCGGGTTCTGTCATTCGCCTTGCGGCGAACGGATGGCTATTCCTCTGGGACGCCCGTTACCGGGCGCCTCACGCGACCGACCCGGACGGCGATCCGGAAAACCGATCCTGTGCCGTCCCTATTTGGTCTTGCTCCCGGTGGGGCTTGCCATGCCGCTTGCGTTACCGCTCGCGCGGTGCGCTCTTACCGCACCTTTTCACCCTTGCCACGCCCGAAGGACGAAGGCGGTTTGTTTTCTGTGGCGCTATCCCTGGGGTTACCCCCGGCGGATGTTATCCGTCACCGTGTTTCCGTGGAGCCCGGACTTTCCTCCCGCACCTGCCGCAAAGCCGTGCGAGCAGCCATCCGGCCATCTGACGCGTTTCAGAATTACGCCATTGACGAGCTATGGGCAATAAAGCTTTTCTGCCAGCCCTTGAATAACAGCGACCCCCCATGACCCTTACCATCAGACCCGCGCGCCCGGACGAGGCCCATACACTGAGCGAGCTGTGCAAACGCTCCAAAGCGCATTGGGGTTATGATGCCGGATTCATGGCTCTTTCCGATGCATCCTTGACCATTCAGCCGGCCCAGATCGCCGCCGGACACGTGCTCGTGGCCGAACACGCAGGGCGTGCAGTCGCAGTCGCCAATCTCAAGCCTTTGGGCGACGGTACCATTGATCTGCAGCATCTCTTCGTCGAACCCGACGAGATTGACCATGGCATTGGACGGCGCCTGTTCGGAGCGGCCTGCGAGCTGGCTCGAGCCCTCGGTGGCACCGTGCTGTCGATCTTGTCTGATCCCTATGCCGAAGCCTTCTACAAGCAGATGGGAGCAACACGCATTGGCGATGCGCCATCCGATGCGGTGCCCGACCGCATGCTTCCGCTGCTCGAATTTCCCCTCTGATGCGGCGCCGTCGCCGCCCTAAAAGTCAAGGTAGAGCGCTTTGAACCGGGCTGAGAGATGATCGCAGGCACGATCGCCTAATCCCTCACCTTCGCCATCCTGCTCGTATCACTGTCCACGAGCGCCAGTAGGCTTTCAAGCAGGCGACCACATTCATGATCCCAAAGCCCAGTTACCTGCGCGGGACGAAACCGACGCTGGAATGCAGCAATGGTCTTTTCGAGTGGCCAGTCAACAAAGGGCGGGATGCCATAACCGAAGCGTGCGAGCGCCGCATCGACGGCTCCGCGCAGATGACGGCTGGAGGTCTCAGGCCACAGCCCGATGCCGTAATCGGCGAGGTGTTTCCAGGGGAAGAGCTCGCCCGGATCCTGCTTGCGCGCCGGAGCGACATCACTATGCCCGACCACGCGGTGTGCCTGGATCGGATGCCGGGTACGGATATCTGCAACCAGATCGATCAGCGCTTCGATCTGCGCATCGGCAAATGGGCGATAGCCGAATTCGTGTCCGGGATTGACGAGTTCAATACCGAGCGAGCAGCCATTGACGTTGTGGTCTCCGGCCCAGAAGGAGATGCCGGCATGCCAGGCCCTGCGCTCCTCCGGTACATGGGCGTAGATGGTGCCATCCTCATCGATCGTGTAGTGGGCACTAACCTTCGCGACAGGATCGCACAGACGTGCCAGCGCCTCGGCCGCAGTCTGCATTCCGGTATAATGGAGCACCAGAAGATCGGGGCTACGACCACCTGCTCGCTCGTCCTGGTTGGGTGAGGGGCGCTCGACAATGTGCATGTGCCCGTGCTCTCAGACAAAGATTTTGTAGGCGACGATCTCGCCATTGGCGCGCTTGAGCGAGAACTCGGCGCCCTTTTCGTGCTCATCGACCAGGGCCTCGAACAGACGCAGGGCATTGCGAATAACTTCGGCATAGGACGCAGCTTCGGTGCGTTCCTTCAAACGCTGCAACCGATCCATTGCCTGGGGTGGCATTTCAAGCTGAACGCGCGTCGTCGCACGTTCGGTATGGCTGCCATCAATGGCATCCGCCGCTGCACGCATGGCGTCCGCTGCGGTTTGATAACGTTTGCGGCGGGACTGCATCAGACCTCGGCTTAGAACCGGCTGGGCGGTGAGGGTGGCGGATAATAGCGCGCCTGGCCACGGCGTTGGTGTGCGATCCACAGGACTGCGGCCACGATTAGCCCAAAGAAGACCACAGGCAGCGCCGCAAGAAGCCGGATGAACCCGCTGAGCGCCAGCACGACCACGATGCCCAAAATGAGATAGGGCCGTACCAGACCAAAACCGCCATAGCCGATACGCCCGCCAGCGTAACCTTGAGGGCCCGTGGGCGGCAGATCATAAGGCGGCACACCAGGGCCTGCGCCATAATAGCCAAAACCCCTTGCCTGTTCGGACCAGTATTGGGCCTGCCGGGCCCTGCGCTCAGCCCGAAACTGAGCCCGCGCCGCACGCCAGCGCGCCTTCGCGGCACGATGCGCGGCCTTGAAGGCGTACCATTCCCGGGCGTACCAGCCCCAATCCCTGTAGAAGTTTCCTGGTTCTGGTCCTTCTGGTCCCGCGCCCGGTGGCAGACGGTCGTCCATGGGAAAATCCTCGCCAACCCCGACCCCAAACCTGGTCATTCTGCGGCTCCTTACCTGGACGGGAGGGCTGTTTTGGCCACACCCTGCTTGATCCTGCTCAGATGGGGGCTCTGCGGTCCCAAATCAAATGCCAATCATCAAAATATCATCAATCGGGATCGCGTCAACAACGCTCAGGGGCTGCAAAGCCCCGCGCCAAGCACGCGTCGTGTCCTGGGCACCGGCCGATCCCACCACCGTGCCCTCTGAAGAGCCTGCTGCCACCACCGGGCCGCGGCCACGCCGTTTCGCATTCAGTTCCCGCAGGATCCTTGGCAAAAAGGAGCGCGGCAGCCCCCTTTGTTCGAGGAGCGAAGCGCTCCAGCATGTCATCTAAGCCGAAATGGCGTCCACGCCGCCGCCACTCTCGCCCACGGGTGCAGGTGAGCCCAGCTGGCGCTGCTCCGCGCCAGCTGGGATAGAAAAATGTACCAAACCAAAAGACCCGACGTGTTGGTCGGTGCGCTCAAGCTCCGCTCAGGAAAGGCTTTGAAGCGCCGAAAAGAGCGCGGCATGCTCCGAACCTGCCCGATAAAAGACGGGCGGCTGACCAAAGGGCGCAGCAACGCTGACGGCCTGGCCACCCGCATGGGTTTCGCCACTCCAGACGTGAACCCAATTGGCACCGGCCGGCAGATAGGTTGACCAGTTTGTCCGCCCTTCTTCGATGACCGGCGCTACAAGCAGGTCAGGTCCGTAGAGATAGGCGGTCTGAATATCATAGGTCTTTGGGTCATCCTCAAAATGCAAGAAGAGGGGTCGCTGAACCGGCAGGCCGGTTCTGAACGCCTCCTGAGATAGGCTGCGCAGGTAAGGTGCAAGATGAACGTAGATGCGCGTCATCCGCCCGAAATGAGCCAGAACCTCCGGATCCTGATCGATCTGAAGATTTTGCGCGGGCCGATTGCCTTCATGGCTGCGCATAACAGGAGTAAAAGCGGCCATTTCAGCCCACCGCATCAAGAGTTCAGCTGTTCGCACATTGTCGAACAGGCTTGTATATCCACCGATGTCACTGTGATGATAGGCGTTGCCGAGCAAGCCAGACGAAAGCGCCGCGCATATCACTGTTCCGATACCGTCATGACGCGTAAAGTCAACTGATTGGTCTCCGGCCCACAACAGCGGACAATAGCGTTGCGAGCCGCTATAGCCCGAGCGCATGAAAAATACGATCTCTCCGGTTTTACCTCGGTGCTCTACGGCCTTCGCATTTACCTCTGCCCATAATACTGGCCAGGCGTTGTGCATCGTCATGCCAGTTTCCCCGGAGGCAAGACGAATATCCGTGGGCAGATATTCGCCAAAATCGGCCATCCAGCCAGACAGACCAAAATCGATCATATTGCGCCCAATGACATCCTCTTCGAACCAAGCCTTGGCTTCGGGGTTGGTAAAATCGACAAAACCACAGTCGAATTCACCAAAATCCACCGTGTAAACCTCGTCACTGTCGGGGCGTTTGCCCAGAAAGCCGCGCTTCTTGGCCTCGGGAAAGAGCGTTCCATCAACGCAGAGATAGGGATTGACGTAGCCAAGTACCTTGACGCCTCGGGCAGCCAAAGCCGCCACCTGCCGATCCAGATCCGGATAACGTGTGCGGTTCCATTTCCAGTCCCAGAACAGGCGGCGACCGAAAGCGGTCTGGCGCACGCCCACCCAATCCTCGATCCAGAGGCCGCCGATGCGAGCACCCGAGTTCATGATCGCATCAAGCCGCGTAAGACTGGCCTCCCCCTCTTTCAAGCCCATGATCGCGCCATTGTAGACCCAATCCGGCAACAGAGGCTGACGGCCAAATCGATCCGATAACGCCGTCACCAGATCGGAAAAATGCGGCCGCGACCAGAATTCCACCGCATTTGGTACTTCCCACACCTCGATCTCGTGAAAGCCTTCGCGCGTGAAATCAAAAGCGGAATACGCCAGAGTATCAATGTGCAGCGCATATCGACGTGAACTTATGAAGGTCGGCTGGGGATAATAGGTCTGATAATAGTCACCGCCACTTTTGTTGTGCTGATCAGCACGCCAGGTCAGCAACGTGGACTTGTCTCGTCCATTTCCGGGTTCAGACGTCCAAAGCGGAAATTTCCGTCGGGACAGGTCAAAATAGGAGAGTTGCTCTCCTCCGCCCCATACATGTTCGTTCGCTTCCGACGTGACCCGAAGCCAGATTCGGTTAATCCCCTGATCCAGAGGCTTGAAGCAAATGCGGGCATTGGAACCATCTGCCACAAAAGAGAGCTCCACGAGCGGCGCCAGCCCGGGAACTGGTGACAGTCGCACCACAGTCTCGGCACCCTGCACAACACATTCGGCGTGGCGCAGAGCAACCCGTTCCACTATATAATCAGAGATGTCAAAGTGTCCCTTCTGCATCGCGATATGCGGCTTACCGACACCGACAAATAGGAATGGCGTCTCCGGGGAATGCTGAAGAATTTTTTTCCCGTCGAGCGAAAATGTGAATCCAGTACCCGATTGCACAACTACCATGACCATTCCTCCCAAGCTGACCGTCGTCTGCGACTTTTCATTCCAGCCGTCATCCGTCTAATGTCACGCGCACCATGCCAATGTTATTCGCCGTTACTCCAGACCCGATTGAAGCTCTTCCGCAAGGCGTCTTTCTGGCAGGGGCACAACGATCAGGTTATCCTGTCACCAAACGGAGTTATCTCCGTTTCCTCATCGCCGGTTGAACCATCGGGGTACAAAACATTTGCATAATCTGGACGTCATCGCTCCGCGCGGCCCGATCGCCAGATCGACACAAAACCAGACACCACGCGGCCTATGAACTCTCATCCGCCAACTAGGCGAGTTCTTCCCCTTCTTCGGGAGCCACCGCGACAAGCCGGGGCAACATCACCTGTACCCAGGCCACTCCGAGCAAATAGGACACGGATGCCAAAGCCAGAAGCGGAGCATAGCCGTAGCCTGCGCCCAACTCCCAGCCCGCAATTTGCAGAAGTGCTGCACCCGCAAGATTTCCGCAGAAGGCACAAATACCGATCACCGTTGCCACTGTGGATACAGGTGATATGTCTGCGGCCAGGGCAAAGACGTTGACCGAAAAGGCCTGATGGGCCGCCATCATCACACACAGCAGCGCCGTAGCGATCCAGTAATTGTGCACGACCAGTACCATCCAGACCGGCGTCACCAGAAGCGCAGCCCCAAGAAGACTGCCCTTGCGCGCGGCATTGAGGCTAACGCCACGCTGCATCAGGTGCCTTGGCACCCATCCACCAACCAATCCGCCAACTGCCATGACCGCCGAAATAATACCGATCGGGGTTCCGTATTCAGACATGCTGAGGTGAAAGACGGTATGAAACAAATCCGGTGTCCAAAACATAAACAGCCAAAAGATCTGATCCGATAACACCTTTGCGCCCGCGACCGTCCATGTACGCTTGTCGCGTAACACCTCGCTCCAGCGCACCTCATGACGCTTCGCAGGTACCTGATGACGGGCTTCCTCGGGAACTTTCCCCAAAGAGCACATATACCAGACGGCAACCCAAATAAGGCCGACACCTCCGGTTACCAAAAACGAATTTTCCCAGCCAATCCGTATCGCCAGCCAAGGAATCACTATGGGGGTCACAAAGGCCGCAGGCGCGCCGGCTGCATTCATGAACCCCAGCGCAAGCGAGCGATCCTCGTTTCGGAACACTGCGGCGATGGTTTTGATCGTTGTGGGCGTACAAAACGCTTCTGTGGAGCCAAGGAAAATCCGGGCCACGGAGAATTGACTGAGTGTGCGGGCAAAGGCCTGCGTCATTGCCACGACGCTCCAAGTCCCTACCGAGAAGGGGTTGGCTCGCCTCCAGCCAATCCGATCCACAACCCAGCCAGATCCGAGAAAAGCTACGGCCGAAGCCAGTTGGAACAA
Source organism: Pseudomonadota bacterium (assembly GCA_021851325.1). GTDB lineage: Bacteria > Pseudomonadota > Alphaproteobacteria > Micropepsales > Micropepsaceae > Rhizomicrobium. Next base: position 41,895 of record JAJZDZ010000017.1, read on the forward strand.
CGCCGTCAGTTGTCCGTAGTCGACATCCGTCCAGTGCAGTTGATGCTGAAGCATGGGCTTCAGTAACGCAATGATCTGCCGGTCGGCATAGTTCAGCATATTGCTGCCGAGCAGCATAATCACGATTAACTTGTTGCGGTTGCTCCACATCGGCGGCTTCAAGTGTCCAGAGGTTTCGAATACCTTGCCTTAGTAGCCCAAGCAGCACGCGACTGGAACCACCGCGCGTCACTACTGATCCAGCACTCCCTGGCACGCCCCCACATGCCTCCGGCAGCATTACATTTCTTGCCGCCGGCTCGCCAAAAGTGATCCATCCTGGAAAGATGTGCGCTGCGATCTACCTCATCGGCTTAAATCTGCCGCAGCATTGAGTCGCTCTTCACGATCACTGAACCGCAAATCGTTAAGCCTTGTACCAGTAGAAGCCATGCCGGCATCCCGACCAATGGCACACTTCTGGAATCGTAGTCACCCCTCTTGAGCGGCGCGAGCGGATCCCCCCCTGCTTGCAAGGGGGCATCCGCCCATCACCCATTCCGTCAACGCATCAGTCGAAGCTCTTGTGGAACTGTATGCCAACGTAGCGCCTGAAGTCCCGCGGCACTTGGCCAATCAGCCCGCCATTGGTTTCAATCAGGGCTGTATAGTAGTGCTGGTCGAGAATGTTATTCACAACAAAGCGCACATTCCAGCCGGACGGCTTGTTCTTGAGTGACACCGATCCATTCCAAATGCCATATCCAGGCTGGATCGTATCGGGGGTCTGGGAGATGCTGTCCTGCTGGGATGATTGATACGAGTAGTCTGTCCGCAGGCCGACATCATAGGTATCGGTCGAATACGCCAAGTAGTCCGCCTGGATGTCAAACTTTGTCTTGGGCGCGAAGGGAAGCGGCTTGCCATTGACATCGCAGCTGACCGCAGCCTGCGGCGGACAGTTGAATTTGACGATCTTCGCATCGGTATAGGCAAAGGTTCCCGAGAAGGTAAGATCATCACTCGCCAGATACATGGCATCGAGTTGCACGCCACTCGTCCTGACCTGACCTGCGTTTATCAAACGCGTGACAACGGTGCCAGCAACAAGATCGGGCTCATTTGCCTGATAGCCGGAAACATTATCAAGCCATGCGCCAACATTGAAAAGGACACTGTCGTTGAACAACGTCGACTTGAAACCTAATTCGTAATCATTCGAGGTTTCAGGAGCCAACGGAAGGGTATCGAGCGGGTTCATATTAAAGAAAACGTTATATGCCGGCCCCTTATACCCGCGCGAATAGGTGACGTAGGTATGGATCGAACTCGACAGATCGTACTGCAATCCCAATTTCGTGGAATAGTCGTCGTGGTGAGTTGAGCCATTGGCGACAAACGACGGATTGATTCCCGGTACCGGCGTTGGGCTAGTCGAGACACGGTTTGTGTAAAAGCTCAGATCATCGTGAATCAGTCTTAGCCCGACAATACCGCGGAAATAGCTGGTGAAGTTCAGATTGGCCTGGCCAAACACCGCGTAGTCCGTTGAGGTCGCGCCGTACGTGTTCAAGCCGCTGTTTACAGTCAACACACCATTCGACAGATGCGTGGTGGTGCGCTGATAGGTTTCATAGTCCGGCGCATGAAAGAAATACAGGCCCGCGACATAGTCGATAAACCCACCAAGCGGCGAAGCCACTCGCAACTCTTCGGAGTACTGATTCAGTCTTACATGTCCCAAGTCGGCCAATTGGTACGGGGTTTGCGGCGTCAATGCCGAATACCCGTCAATATCCTGCGTCTGGACATTCCGCCAGAATCTGTAACCGGTGATCGAAGTGAGATGGTAGCCGTGGAACCTATAATCTACCTGAGCAGACGCCCCCGTACTAAGATCAACGTCCCTACCTGGCGTATTGATCGACACATTCGTGTTACTGAATGACGGCGTAATCCCCTCTGTAGTTAGGACCTGCTGAAGATTCGCGCTGTAGGTCTTCACCCCAAAAGGATATGAGATATTATAGGTGGCTACATATGGGAGGGCGTTGGTGTTGTCGGACGACATAATGTCGTAGCTAAGCAGAACGCTCAAATTGTTGGTTGGCGTGTATAGCAGCTTCGCCCGAAGACCATCCGTATGATAACCATTGATCTTGGCCCCACCATACAAGTTTCTTCCGTTGCCGGCATATGACGCGGTCACCACGGCAATTCTGCCGGCCAAAACATCGTTGATCGGACCAGTGAAGGCTCCAGCCAAGCGGTATTCATGCCCCTGGTAGTAGCTCGCATCCAGATAACCACCGGTCTGCCGGGAAGGGTTATTGGTGACGATGTTGATCACACCGGCGGACGCATTCTTGCCAAACAATGTTCCCTGGGGGCCGTTCAGCACCTCAATTCGATTAACGTCGAAGAAGTCCGAGACCATCTGCCCGGGGCGAGCCAGAACAACACCGTCTACCACGGTGGACACTGTTGGCTCCACACCTGGCGATGTCGTGATCGTACCCAAGCCGCGAATAAGGATATCCATGTCCTTATTTGATGGTTGAGCCCTGAACTCAACCGTCGGGACAATTGCGGTGAGAGCCGAAATGTCGTGGCGGTTTTCGGAATTGGCGAGCGATCCGCTTATGACGTTGACCGCGACTGGCACCTTCTGCACGTCCTGGTGCCGCTTCTGTGCACTCACGACCACTTCTTCGATCTTGGGTGCAGCAGACTGAGACGTCGTTGTCCCCGACTGAGCAAACGCGGACGACGCGCAGAACAGACTCGAACTCGCAAGAAGCGTTACCGCAAAGCTGCGGCCAGCTTTCGCGGCAGAACGGCGAACCAGGTGTGTTTCGAAGATCACGGCCCCTCCCCCTCGTTATCGTTTTGGCGCCCCGTCCGCGACCAACGGCAGGGTTTCTCGCATAGCGCCCCGCCGCAACGTCGCGCCAATGGCGCACTACCGGATGAGACCAGGGACACGGCGTCCGTCTACAGTCCGATATGGAGTTTGTATTAGAACCGTCTTAGAACTTCAACCCATTTGTCTTATAAAAGAGTTGTAAGATGGCAACAGGTTGAGGAAATTTTCCGCGCTCCCGACGTCCGGATTCTTGCCGCCGCCGAACACTTGATACAGGCACCTGCAAAGCAACGCCTTGCGCCAGCAGGGGCTGGCACCAGCCCCCATTCCGGCCCCAAAACCTCAAAGAATGCGTGCATTTCGGATGCAGCCAGCGCGCCAATCCGCGCCAGCAAATGCCGTGAGGTAAGCTGTTCAGGCTCCGAGGAGATCAAGCCAGATGAGACGCAGTTACCATCCAAGATTGGAAAGGCCGAAAGCAGAATATCCAGGAAGGTTCTAAAGCCCTGCCCATAGCTTCACCGTACCCTCCGTGTGTAAAGCTAACTGCTTTTATAGACACAGATGGAGTACATCTGCGATCTGCCACTTGCTTAAAACACTACTATATTCCTCTGCATCCGTGAATATTTACACACACGCACTCGCGGTGCCGTGGTGGATCCAGACACGCACGTCTAGGCCAAGCCCTGATCAACAAGCCAGTCACCAAAAAGCTCTATCCAGCGGTCAACCGGCAGGCCACGGCGTACCATTCCAAAGCCGTGACCGCCCCGTGCGAAGATATGAAGTTCTGCGGCCCGATCGGCGTTGGACCAGTCTGCGTAAAGCCCCTCGACGACCTTGAACAGCATGCGGTCATCCTCTGCAATGGTCGTAAACAGCGGCGGCGCATCTGGTGCCACCGGCCTGCCGCTCGTTTCGCCACCATATATCGGAGCTACAAAGGCAAGATTCGCACCATCGGCCATCGCCACATCAACCGCCAGGAAAGCGCCTGCGGAAAATCCAATCATGCCGATACGGTCGGGCCTGATACCCCACTGGGCAGCCCGGACACGCACAAGTTCAAGAGCACGCAAGCCGTCATCGGCAGCGATTTCGCGTGCGTACTGCCGCGCCCCGCTATCGCCGCGGACCAAATCGCTCAGCATCCTTGGTGCCTTCGCCGCCGGCGTGTCCGGTCCCCAAACGGACGGCGCCTGCCTTGTCTCCATGAAGGCAGCAGGGTCAACGGGCGTTCCCATCACGCGATATTTCAGCAGGAAAGCTGTATAACCCCGCTCAATAAGCCAGGCAGCAACGTCAACGCCCTCATGTTCCCAGGCAAGAAATCGCCAGCCGCCACCGGGTGCGATGATCACACCAATGCCATTGGCCTTCACAGGGTCCGGCCGAAATACCGTCACAGACGGTACCGAAACATTGCGGAGCATGTTGGTTTCCTTGCCCCCCGCCGCCGGACGGACACGGAAAACCGCTTCGGGCCCTACATCAGGAATCGTCCGAGGCGGTCCTTCGGGCCAGAGCTCAATTACCTCTTCAATTGCGCGTGGCCCCACACCCTCAGATTCGGTCAATGCAAAATCTCCCCGATATTTTGTCCTACTGTCGCGCAATCGCTTACAGCGAACAAGGCGAGCTTAACAAGGGATATGTCAGCTTGATGAGCTGGCCGGTGCCCACAGCACACTATTCGAGAGATTGTCCCCCAAAGTGACAAGGCGCACTGCCGCTCAATTAGCGCACAAACGCCTTTTATCGCCTCTTGCCCATGAACCTTGGCGACGACCGGTGCTTCGACTGGCCTCCCCCAATCATCGCTCAAATAGTCACGTCAGGAACGTCGTACCTCCCCTGCCCGATCATGACTGAAGAGATGGAGCTGACATGGCCCATAAAGCCGCGAGCGCGACACGCGCCGGAAAATGGGCCACGGAGAAGGAAGGTCGCGTGTGACGATCGACACACGAACAATCAAATTGCGAGGGCTCGGTCCCAGGTTACGGCAAGGTCGCTGCGATTGAGTAACCGGTGATCAAATCTCAACCCGCAATGCAGCATGGTCTTCTATGATACGGTCAATGAGACGATCGAGAGCATCATCAGGTCGATAACCCCGTTTCAATCGCTCAGTGACAAAAGGCCAGGTTCGCCTGATTCCCTCTTGCAGGGAGATTCGACAATGCCAGTTGTCTGTCAACCGCGTAATCTTTCGGGTATCGAAAATCATTGAGTTCGACTTATCTCCCAACAGCGGTCCTGTCCAAGACGGTTCATATCGCACCAATGTTTGCGACAGAACATTGCACATACGAACATCCGCACCAATTTCGCTCGAAATCGTACGCATAATCATGTTCCATGTGTACCCGACCTTGTCAGTAATATGTACGCACTCGCCAAAAGCTTCGCTTTTCCCAGATATCTGAACAAACGCTTTTGCGAAGTCTTCTGCATGGGTAAGTGTCCAAACCGACTCGCCGTCTCCCGGTACAATCACCGCCTTTCCGTTCAGCACACGCCATGCCAGATGATCGCCATGTACAACCACACTGGGTAAACGCTCCCTATAGGTGTGACTCGGACGGACAATCGTCACGGGAAAATTATGAGCCTGATGGGCGTCTAACAGCCGCTTTTCGCAGGCTGCCTTTTTACGACTATAACTCCAGAAAGGATTGCCTAACGGCAGATCTTCGCTGACCAGGGGCGCAGGAGATGGCTTTCGATAAACCGACGCGCTCGAGATAAAGATATAGTGCCCGCAATGATTAGAGAAAAATTCAATGTCTCTTTCGACGGTTTCTTGCTCGAATGCCAAAAACTGACACACAACATCGAAGTTGCGTTCCGCCAGCGCTCCGTAAATCTGATCGTTTTCCAGCTCACCAATCACATGTTCGACACCACGCGGACTTATACCTACGGTCTTACCGCGATTATATATCGTAACGTCATGCCCCGCCCTTTTGGATTCCTTCACACACGCAGAGGAAATTTCTCCAGTCCCACCAACGTACAGTATCCGCACGTTCAACCCTCGCCTGGTGAAACATCACCCCTAACAACACGCGCGCCCCCGACGGTATGCGCGTCCAAGAAGTGATTGACGCGCTCTGGTTCTTCGACGAAACGGGCATTCCTGTAAATGCCATAAAGGTTAGGAGAAGCGTCAAACACCTCACGCACATCCGACTGAAAGAACAGACGGCCGTCAGCCAGTGTGCCGTCATCCATTACTCGCACTGCCGGATCTTCCACACATCTTTTGACAATTTCCGGTTCGAGATTCCTTAAATACAACCCTCGCCAGTGTTTGCACCTTCCAGAATGATAGGTCACTGCGATCATGGCACGCGCTGTGGTGGCCTGATTTGGAACACCACGGTGCCACATCCTCGGGTCGCGAAAGCAAACGCCACCAGCAGGGATTTCCATCCGTAACGATGGAGCCCATTTTCGGATCAGATCGGGGCGATCAGCGATCCGGTTACTGGACCATTGGGCCACTTCTGTTTCGCGATGTGTTCCTGGATAGATTTCCGTCGCCCCGTTAGCCTCGGTGATATCCTGAAGTGCTACTGAACAGCTCAACGTGGTTGTGGGCGGAGGCCAACTCTTGCCATCGCGAGAAGCGTCAGCAGGCGTTTTCCATGAAAAGGGCCTGTCAAAATGGAGTGGCTGGCTCGCGCTGCCCGGACAATTTATGTTACCACTGTAGAAGCCGAGCCATGCGCCCCGGCCTAATACGCCGGCAACAACACATTCAACCAAGGGGTTCGCAACAAGTTCCGGCTTAACGTATGGAGCATAGCGACGAATTCCGAGTTGCAGATGCCCAAGGGCCGTATTCATTTCATGCTGGGTCACGCGTCCGAACGCGCGTACCCGCGCAACATCCTCGAGGATACTTTCATTTAGAAAGGAGCAGGTTTCGCGCGGGACCACATTTTTTACAACAGCATAACCTTCTCTCTGAACGTCTCTGATAATGGACTCGAGCGTATCTGGAGAAATCCTTCCAGACCGCCTTTCCTGCTCTGAGATTTCATACATAGCTGCGCTTCCGGCTTTGATCACTGTTCCTGAGAATCAATAAAACTCTCAGTCGTTGGGGACATATGCAAGCTGAGCGTACTTGTGGAACCCTATCTGCTTTGCCCTTCACCACAGCTGGCGAGGTTTTCGGGATGATCATCGCTTAAAGGTCCCGCTATTGCCAGAGAGCGGCACGAATTGCGACTGGATGGGCGTACACATCGGACTCGGATGTCGCTTGAAAGCCCGCCTCCATGAGATTGATGAAGAGATGGTGTGAAAGCGGCGAAATCCCCGGTTCGCGCGCCAAAAAGAAGATCGGGCGCATATATCCAAACGGGCTAAACCGTCCTAAGTGTTCATACTGTACAGATCTTTAGAGATTGGTGCATGTCAAATATGCCCACTCCAGCTTGCCCTGGCACGAAGAGTCCGGCGGTGTTTTGCATCGACCTCCAAGATGAAGTGGCGCGAACGGCAGCGCCAGCGTCGCGAAATTTTGTACACCACAAAAATCATAATTTCGGGCCGAAAGTATCCAAGAGGCTTGGGGCTTATATTGCCGCTGGGATCTCTCAACCCAGCTATCATCCCAGCCAATTACCCCGTTCGTCGCATTCCCGTCGTACCAACCTATTCGGCCTGTGCTGCACCTGCCGGACGGGCCCAGTTTGACGTTTCTGCGCCCCCTTCGGGACCTTCACGTCGCTGGTCACGCGAACTCTGGTCGAGCGATCTGCCACGATATTGGCAGCTGTGGGCCATTTCCCGGACGAGCGATGGATCAGCCCTCAAAGTTATTCGCACGCCGCAATCCGTAGGGACGGCACGCCTACCGGCGGCGCCCTCGGTTGGTGCGATCCCGCATGGCCGTCACCAGCCTACAGTATCGCGGCGCGATCCGCCCCCAATATTGTGTAATTAAATCAGTTGTTTATCTGGTCAGACAGCAGCGCGATGACGCGCGCCCGTGCGTTCGAACTCTTTGGTCATCTATCTGATATCTATTGCTACAGCTAAAGTGCGTTGACAGTATCATCATTCAGTGTCGTCTTCCGCCCGCGCGGGGCGCGTGCCCTGATGCGTCCCCCTATCACGTAGACATCTGGACGACGGGGCAGGCCTGCCCACTCACCAAACCTCAACTCCTGCGCGCTGCGTTCACAAGTCCATACGGGAGCGCGCTCCCTCTATGAAAGGCCGCCACCTACAGAGGATTTGGGAAGCTGATCAATGTGCTACCGCGCGTTGCTTGCCCGGGGTCTGTCGGGACCGGGACGGACCCGGGTCGCCTTGATATATGCCAACAGGCTATCCCCGGCTTGCGCCACATTAGGCGCCTGCATCACTGCTTGCGGGTTTCGAGGTGCGAACCCCTGACGAGATATGATGCCGTCATGTTTTGTCTTATACTCTTTATGTGATTTGCATGCCTGACGCCTGCCTCGATGATCAGCTTGGCTAGGCTTCGTCATACAAGGAATTGTCACCTCATGGAATTTCCAGGATACCGCCCGCTCTATCGTCAAGTATACGACATTATGGTCGAGAAAGTCGCCCAGGGTGTGTGGCGTGCCGGTGAAGCCCTGCCGAGCGAGCAGGCATTAGCCCGCGAGCTTGGTGTAAGCCAAGGCACGATGCGCAAAGTGCTGGACGCCATGACAGCAGAAAACCTTCTGGAGCGTCATCAGGGCAAAGGTACATTTGTCGCCTCCAATACACAGGAACGCTCATTGTTCCGCTTCTTTCGTATGGTGACGCCAGACGGCGAACGCGTTACCCCTGCTCGTGGCGAAGAAAGCGTAGTCGTCCGCGCGGCGCGCGCCATGGAACAAAAGCGGCTTGACCTTCCAAAGAAGCAGCGGGTGATAGAAATTACCCGAACCAGGCTGCTCGAAGGACGCCCCGCGATCCTGGAGACTATCATTTTGTCGGCATCGCTGTTTCAAGGCATCGAAACACGCCGCCCTCTGCCGAACACGCTTTACTCGCTTTATCAGACGGATTTTGGAATCAACATAATTTCAACTGAAGAACAGTTGCGCCCGGATATTGCCAACAAGGAAGACCACAAAATGCTGGGGGCGCCGCTGGGCGCCCCGATCCAGTGCATTGATCGCATAGCCAAAACACTCCAGGATCGTAAAGTGGAGTGGCGGCTGAGCAGAATATACGCGCCAAATCTGGCTTACGCTGTAACTCTGAGCTAATCCGGTCGCACTAGTTCTGGGTCAATCCGGCGTCGACCATGAAATTCGCGCCGGTGCAGCCAGCGCTCTCGTCCGACCCAAGAAACAGTGCTACGCGCGCAACATGCTCGGGTATAAGGCGAAACTTCAACGCTTGTAATTCAATGAACTGGCGATCGAGTTCTGGCGTAAGCCACAGGGCGCGTTGCCGTTCTGTCAAAATGGCTCCCGGAACGATGCAGTTTACCCGCACTCCTCCAGGACCAAATTCGCGTGCAAGCGTACGCGTTAACCCATTAATGGCCGCCTTCGAAGTCGTGTACCCGGCCATACCCGCACGCCCCCGCATCCACGAGACCGACCCAAGCATGACGATCGAACCCTCGCCGCGCTCCATCATGCCGCGGGCAACCGCCTGGGAGGCAAAAAATTGATGATCAAGGTTGAAGCTAAGCATCTGTCGCCAGGCCTCCGGCTCGATTGACATCAACTCCTGACGATCATCCTTTCCAGCGTTGTTGACCAGCACGCCAATACCTTGGGCGTCCTCCTCAATCCGCGCCAGAATTTTACGTAGCGAACCAATGTCCCGCAGATCACAATAATGGAACTGTGCTCCGGTCGCTTTTGCCATGCGCGCTCCGCCATCATTGTCAATGTCGAGGAAATGGACTCGCGCGCCTTGGGATACGAAAGCTTCTACCAGTGAGGCGCCAATACCCGAGGCTCCACCTGTGATGACCACACAGCGATCGTGCAGCGATTTGTAACGCACATGCTCATAAGCTTCATTCATCTTGGAACGTCCTCGCTCGCAAACTCCGGCGGGACAAGGCCGCGGACGCCTACATCGGCCGCATACAGCACCCCGCCCCCCTCACCGTTCGCCGTTGTCAGAAATAAGGTCCGTCGATCAGCACCCCCAAATGCTACCATGGTCGGATACCGCGCCGGTACAGGATAGTCAGCCATGATGCGGCCACAGGGATCGTATCGGCGCACACGCGCACCTTCATAGAGCGCAGTCCAGTAACAGCCATCGACATCAACGGCCGCACCATCAGGACGCCCTCGGTCCATAACCGTAGGTTCAAGCTCCGCGAACACCCGTCTGTTTTCTACCTCCCCTGTCGTTACATCATAGTCATACCTATAAATCACGAAGCGAGGCGTATCCGAGTGATAGAGCGTGCAGCCGTCGGGAGAGAACGCTAGGCCATTCGAAGTCATTAAGCCTTTGGCGAGTACAGACAGCGTTGTGCCGTCAAGTCGATAAAGGCATGCAGCTGCACTCGCCTTCGGTTCATCAATCGTGCCGGCGAGAAAGCGCCCTCTGGGATCAACCCGACCATCATTAAATCGACTCGTCTGCGTGTTTTCGGGATTGGAGGCAAGTTTTTGCAACTTGCGTCCTGCGCTATCCAGACGCCAAATGCCCGAGCGCAGGCCTGCGACGAAGGCACCATCGGAAGCTGGCGCCACACAACCAATATCTTCGTCTATCAGAACAACATCATGCCCGCCCATCACCGGATCATAGCGGTGCAATTTCCTACCAGAGATATCGACAAAAAATAATGCCTGCGAACGATCTGACCAAACCGGACTTTCACCCAATATGGTACCGGCATCGAGTACGGGCCGAAATTCTGTCATGGCCATTACGACACGTTGATAGAAATTGTCCCGCCCAAACGTTCACCTGCACTCAGAACAGTCATTGGCGGCACATCACTTCGATTGATGGCATTTGTTGCATGCGTCATCGGTTCAACACCAATGCTATTGCCCGCGGGCGGGTTGAAGATACGCAGCCAGCTAAACACAGGCTCGACCGTCATGGTGAGAGCCAAATTCTCAGGCATAGCTGTGATGGAAAGGCGCCTATCCCACCCCTCGATATCGTTATCGAAGTTTCCCGCAGCGGCTTGCCATCCCGACGCAAAACGCTGCACCTCTTCCGCCATTGGTTTTAGCGGCAAAAATGCAGGATCATTTGTCCATAACGCCTTTGCCGAAAACTGAACGCGGGTCTGCTCGCCTATCAGGAAAAAGGGGTGAAAGCCCAGCCCCGCAGGCGTCGGAAACTTCTCGTCATTTGTTATGTAGAGCGACACATCAAGACCATCAGGCCGAAGTCGATAGTGCAGCTCCGTGCGGAAACGGAAGGGCCAATCGCCCGCATCCGCGACGCCGCTCTCATAGGACAGGACGCAGCTGTCTGCCGTCTCGCTCACGACCCGCCAGCTGCGCTGCCAGCCTATGCCATGCAGCGGATGGGCACTTCCGGGAAAGTTGGTCGCCAACCGGTACCTGTGATCCGAAAACTCAAAGCAACCATCTGCAATCCGGTTAACATAGGGCACAAGCGGAAAGCCCGCCGTAAGTCGCACATTTTCTGCAGCAATCACGTCGTTCGGCGTCTCGCGCATCAACGACCGCCCGCCATATCGTAGCGACAGCAAGGCGCCGCCAATCTCGGGAGCTATACGAGCCTCCATAGGCCCTCGCGAAAGCGTAACGACGGGGCTCAATATGCCGCCTCAGGCCCCGGCGGCACGGATCCAGCCTCCTGCACACCACGCAACGCAAGCAGCCACTCCGTCGCACGCCCGGTCATCATGGCCATGTCAGACGAAACTGCAGCAAACTTGTAACCGTAGCCGAGAAACCTGCGCACCATTTCTGGATTAGGTCCCACAATGCCTATGGGCTTTCCAGCTTTCTCAGCACTGCGAGCGGCCAGTGCTATCAGTTCCTGCACATCGGGCTGAGCAATATTGCCGATATGACCGAGACTGGCAGCAAGATCGCCAGGCCCCAGAAAAAGCGCGTCGACCCCAGGTACTGCAGCGATCTCCGCAATTCGTTCTACCGCGGCTGCCGTCTCGATTTGAACAATCACGGCGACGTCCTGGTTGGCACGGGCGAAATAGCCCTCCATTCTGCCATACCTTGAGCCACGATGAATGGCAGCGACGCCCCGAACCCCCTCTGGAGGATAGCGTGTAAACGACACGGCAGCACGGGCTTCATCCGCGTTTTGTACGAAAGGAACCATTATGCTTTTGGCACCTCCATCAAGGACGCGCTTGATAAGAACCTGATCGTTCCAGGCAATACGTACCACGGCATCCGCTGGCGTACCGGAAACTGCGCGAAGAAGGGATGCCATATCGGCTACTTCGATCGCTACATGCTCCATGTCGACGACGAGAAAATCAAAGCCGCAGAAGCCCATCGCTTCCGCGGTAGAAGGCGCAGCAGACATGAGCCAGGTGCCAAGCTGAGGCGCACTGCCATCTGTCAGACGGGACTTGAAGCGATTGTAGATCATCAGCTTACCCTCAATAGATGGACGGTTCTGGGACGCGGCTGGTGCCACTGAGAAAGTCAAAGTCGCATCCCTCCGGCGCCTGCCCCACATGAGCCTGGTAGAGGGCTGCATAAGACCGTTCATAGGCGGAAGCCGGCCGCTGCCAGTTAGCCCGCCGGCGAGCAAGTTCTTCGTCACTCACCAACATGTCGAGCGTTCCAGCGTGTACGTCGATGCGGATAGGATCGCCCGTGCGTACCAGAGAAAGCGGCCCGCCGATGGCAGACTCAGGTGCTACGTGGACAACACAAGCACCATAGTGAGTACCAGACATGCGTGCGTCAGAAATGCGCAGCATGTCCCGCACTCCCGCAGCAAGAAGTTTCTTTGGTATAGGAAGATTACCCCATTCAGGCATGCCTGGAGCCCCTACAGGACCGGCATTTCTGAGGATGAGTACGTGGTCGGCAGTGACATCCAGGTTAGGGTCGTCAATCGCCGAAAGCATCTGTGCGTTATTCTCAAACACCAGCGCAGGACCGGTATGATTGAAGAAGCGCGGATCGGCCGCACTCGTCTTCATGACCGCGCCATCCGGACAAAGATTTCCACGGAGCAGCGCCAGCGTGCGTCCACGTGACAATGGAACAACAGGATTGTCCAGCTCACGGATCACGTCGCTGTCATAGCACGCAGCCTGCGCGATGTTTTCACCCAAGCTTCGACCATTGACCGTCCGACAGCTGAGATCCAGGTGATCGCCTAGCTTTGCAAGCAGCGCCAGAAGACCGCCGGCAAAGAAAAAATCCTCCATCAACGCATTTCCGGAGGGAAAAAGATTGGCACACACCGGAATTCGGTTCGCCGCCTCTGCAAGGTCTTCGAGGGTCAGCTTTATTCCCGCCCGACCAGCAAGAGCTACGAGGTGTATGGCTGCATTCGTCGAACCGCCAAGTGCCATATAGGCCGCGGCTCCATTTAGAAATGAGGCACGTGTAAGCAATGCCGATGGACGCAGATCTTCAGCCACCATGCTGACAATCCGCTCCCCACACTGCGACGCCATACGCCGATGGCCAGAATCGGCAGCGGGAATGCTGGACGCGCCAGGCAGGGTGAGCCCCATCGCATCGACGATACTGGTCATCGTTGATGCGGTTCCCATCGTGTTGCAGGTCCCTATCGATCTTGTCATCCGCGATTCAAGATCTACCCAGTCCTGCGGGGTTATTGCGCCTGCACGCAGCTCATCCCAATATTTACGGGTATGCGTACCAGCCCCGGTTTTGACACCACGCCAACGTCCGTTTGACATCGGCCCGGCTGGAACGAAAATTGCTGGAAGATCCATGCTGATCGCGCCCATGAGCAGGCCTGGCGTCGATTTATCGCAACCTCCAAGCAAGACTGCTCCATCGATAGGATGGGACCGCAACAGCTCTTCAGTTTCCATCGCCAAAAAATTTCGATAAAGCATGGTGGATGGCTTCACCATAACTTCGCCCACGGACAGCGCGGGCAGTTCAACTGGATAGCCACCGGCAAGAAGCACCCCACGCTTCACCGCATCTGCGACCCCCCGCAGATGAATGTGACAAGGGCTCATCTCGCTCCAGGTGTTGATGATGGCAATGACCGGCCGGCCCATGAATTCTTCGCGGCGCAAGCCCATCTGCTGTGTGCGCTGGCGATGGGCAAACCCACGCATGTCCTCGGACGCATACCAGCGGGCACTTCTAAGCGGTCGCGATTTCGTCATATCTTTCTCATCTGCGTACTATCCACACCGTGCTTGCACGCAGTATAACGGTCCAGCTCCAAATTGACGAATGCGAGCTTACCTCAACCGCGTAAGGCGCGCGCAACGGCCTTGGCGGTCACAAGGCTGACGCGCTCATTTGACTGCGTGGTCACACCGGCTATGTGTGGCGTTAGAATCAGATTTGGAACTTCGTTGAAAACTGCGCCGCTTTGCGCACTAACTGGTTCAGCGGCGAAAACGTCCAGTGCAGCTCCACCTAGCTGTCCAGCTTTGAGCGCTTCTACCAGCGCGACTTCATCCACAACTCCACCGCGCGCGGCGTTGATCAGGATGGCACCTTTTTTCATCTGCGCTATAGCATCGGCACCAATCATGCCGCGGGTATTGGTGGTAAGCGGCACGTGAAGGCTAACAATGTCGGACGTAGCCAGAAGATCGCCAAAATTCATCTGTTCAACCCCAGCCCATCTGGGATCATCTGACGCCACAAAGGGATCAAAAGCACAAACGGAGAGACCCAGCGCACGGGCCTTCCTTGCGGTCAGTTGGGCAATAGCGCCGAAGCCAACAAGGCCAAGTCGCCGCCCTTCGGCCTCACTACCAATTAGCTGCATTCGTGGCCATGAGCCTGCTGCGACATCCGTACTGGCAAACCACGCCCGGCGCAAAAGCACCAGCGTCGCGGTAATGACATATTCAGCGACAGACAAATCATTGGCGCCGGTAGCCGGAAACACCGTGACTTTACGGGCGGCACAGGCCTCAGTGTTGATATTGTCAAGCCCCACACCAAGACGCCCCACAACTTTCAACTGTGGGGCGACCTTCAAAAGCGCCTCGTTCACCTGGGTTCGATTACGCACAATGAGCCCACGACAGTCCCCCAGCGCTGCAGCGAGCATATCGGGCCGGTCAACAAGCGACGGATCATAGAGGACATCGAACCCGTCAAGCGCGCTGGCGATGGCCGCTTCGGACATGAACTCGGATATGACAATTTCACTCATGCCGGCTCCGCATCGCGTGTTAGGGCTATAATCTCTTCGTGTAGGGCAGCCGATATTGCTAGACCTTCAGCCGCAGCGCGAGACCGCATTTCCAGTCTGCGGTTACCCGGCAGACGCGCCGGATACTCCGCTTCCACTGCCTCCACGAGGAGGCGCATGCGGTCCGTAAAGCCCTCGCCCACAAACGCAAGCGGATTAAAACCTACGAGCAACTGCCCGAGCAACGGAGGCCCACCCTCTGCATTTAGCAGTGAGCTTGCCTCCCAGCCAAAGCGACCACCCACAAGTGCCCCACACAGCACCTCGATCATGAGTGCCAGCGCCGCCCCCTTTACACCACCAACCGGCAGCAACGTACCCGAAAGGGCCGCCGACGCATCGGTCGTCGGCCGACCTTCCGCGTCAATGGCCCAGTCTCCTGGAATCGGCTTGCCAGCCTTGCTTGCCGCGACAATCTTGCCGCGGGCTGCGACTGACAGGGACAGATCGATTACGAGAGGTGCCCGCCCCTGGACTGGCGCCGCGAAGGCAATGGGATTGGTGCCGGTCATGGCTTTACGCCCACCATGAAAGGCCATTGCGCTGGGCGAGTTGGCAAAAGCAAGCGCGACGAACCCCCTTTCGGCAAGTCGCTCGACGTGGCGTCCAGCCTGACCAAAATGATGGGAGGCAAAGATGCCCGCAGCGGCTACACCCATCTGGGGTATCAGATCTGCAAGGCGCTCGACGGCAACATCGATGGCGGGATAGGCAAAGCCAGCCCCAGCATCAATACGAACGCTCGCCGGGCCACCCATCTGCGCGCGGGGCTCAGCCTTGCCATTGACCTTTCCGACGCGGAGTTGGAGTGCGTAGCCCGGCAGACGCGACAGCCCGTGCCCAGACTGTCCATCTACTTCGGCCGCGACGAGAGCCACCGCGGTCGAGGTAGCGCTTGTCAGTGACGCGCCCGACGCCATCAACGCACGCGTCGCCAGCGCTTCCGCCTCTGAAATCGTCAGAACAACAGTTGTCATGCGCTCCTGTACAGCTTGGTCATTACGAATTCCCTGTGACCCAACGCCTCTGCAGAGGTCAGCCGTCCATTGGCTGTGCGCTCGATCATATCAATCAGCCTGTCACCGGCTTGATCCAGTACCATGTCACGACGGACAATGCCCGACACGTCCAGATCGATATGCTCACTCATCGTGCGGACCGTGCGCGGATTTCCGGAGACCTTAATCACCGGCATTATCGGATTGCCAATCACATTGCCCTGCCCGGTCGGGAAAATATGCACGACATAGCCGGCCGCAGCCTGCAGCGTGCAGCATTCCGCCGCCGCTGAGGAGGTATCCATAAAGTATAGTCCAGGACCACTTTCCGGCGCCTCCGCCGGCTTCAGGACATCAATGAAACGCGTCTTCTTTCCGATCTTCTCGAGATTGCCGAGTGCCTTCTCTTCGATTGTTGTGAGGCCACCAGCAATGTTGCCCTTGGTTGGCTGACTGTCGGACAGGTCAGAAGTTTTATGCGCCTCGATCACTTCAGCCTGATAAGCGGAAAACACCTTCATGAACTTCTCGCCGATCTCGGGCGTTGCCGCCCGCGCCGCGGCCAAATGCTCGGCGCCAGTCAGCTCGGACGTCTCTCCGAAGCAGCCATAAAGTCCCAAGGGTATCAGCTTGTCATACATGTTGCCGACCGTCGGACACGAGGCAAGGCCGGTCGTTGTATCGGACTCGCCACACTTCGCGGCAACCCAAACATCTGTCAGCGGACATTCGGTACGCAGGATTCCAGAGGTGAGATGGACGAACTCCTTAGCCTTGCGGGATGCTGCAGCTACAGTTGCGATGTCGCCACTACCTTCGATCCAGAAGCCAGCTACCGGCTTTCCCGTTTTGGCGATGCCTTCCACCACCTTCATGGTCCAGTGCTCTTCAATGCCAATCACGATGCAGGCAGCGACATTGGGATTGGAGCCCGTCCCGATCATCACACGAAAGTGCAGATCGAGGTCTTCGCCGAACTGCAACCGCCCATAGGCGTGGGGTAACGCAATCGTACCTTGAATGTGGCTCGCCACCGCCTCACAGGCCGCATTGGAAATATCGTCAAGTGGCAGGATCGCCACATAATTGCGGACGCCAACGCGTCCATTTTCGCGGCGGTAACCCCAGATTTTATGTTTTGACAGGTCCATGGTCTCACCTACCAGCGCTTTGTCTTCAGATTGTGGACATGAACGTGCTCTCCCTTGCCAACGCGTTCAACGATGCGGCCGATGTCCTCACCGTATTTGATCACGGTGTCGCCCGGGCTGAGATCGCGCAGCGCGATTTTATGGCCAATGGGCACGTCCTGCTTGGCCTCAAGCTTAAAATCGCTGTTGTCGTCGGTGATGACACAGAGCATCTGCGT